>CAMATZ010000003.1 GCA_945861275.1 Bordetella parapertussis | reverse complement strand
AACCGCCGTTTCTATCCATTCAACGCTTTCCGCTCCCTGCTTGGCATTGCTGGCGACGTGACTGCGCCGACCTATGCCGAACTTTATGCAAAAAAATCACGAGCCACTACAGGTAGTAGGCTTGGGCACTAACCGGATAAGCACGAAACGAGGTTTCCAGGTCATCCAGCAAGTGCACCGGTATCGACGGCAACAATTGCGCATTGTCGATGCGTGATTCCATGCTATGCGTGAGTTGTCCCAGGGCCATTGCGCCCGCCATGCGCGCACTGCCTTTCAGGGTGTGCAGCAAACGCTTGAGCGATTGCGGCACCCGCTTGTCGTCGGGGCGGGCGCGCCAGTCGCGCAGCTCCTGCCCAACCTGCGGCACCAACTCCGTGGCTTCCTCCATGAAAATCGGCAGCAACTGCGGATCAAGATCATCCAGCAGTCGATATTCCCGCCGCTCCATGCCGCCATCCTCAGGCTTGGGTTGCCGGGCGCCGGCATTGTCCTGCGCTGGTGCCGGCGGCGGCGCCATCGTGTCTGCTGCCTGCGGCGAGACCGCGGGCGCTTGCTCAACGGCTTGCAGCGGCGCTGCCGGCACAGGTGGCAAAGCCGGCATTGCGTCCTGTGCCGCCTTCACCGGCGCGGGCGCAACATTCATGGCGTCCAGCCCCGCCACCAGATCCGCATACTCAACCGGCGCCTGCAGCGCTGCGAGGCTGGCCACCTGCGCCGACAAAGCACTCACCGCGCGCGTAATCCATGCACACGCTTCCGGTTGCGGCATCAGCTCAAGATCCAACGTGCTTTGCAGCACCCGCTCAAGGCTCGCGCCCAACGCGCCTATCGCCGAAAATCCTGTGGTGCCAGCAATGCCCCTGAGCGTGTGCGCGGCACGCACGAACTCGTGAGTGACTTTCGCACCCGCCGCCACCGCCCGCGCTTCGCGTTCGAGTACCTGGACATGGTCGCGCGCTTCCGGCACCACAATCTCGTACAGCGTGCGGCTGATACTGACCGCGCCCACCTGCACGTTATCGCTCACCGCCTCGATGGGCTGTCCGGCCAACGGCACTGGCGTGCTTTCAAGGGCGCCCGCCAACACCAGCGGCAGCGCCGCGCCTGCACGAAACTTGGTTGTCAATTCAATCAACGGCATTGAATCGACCGGCACTTGCCGGTGCGCGCGCAATGCGAGCAGCCAACGCGTAAAGCAGCTGTGCGCAAAATCAATCAGGCGGTAAAGATCAGGCACGCCGGGGCGCTGCCCGGCCGACATTTCGTTGAATACCTGCTCCATTTCCCACGCCGCTTCCGCCATATTTTTCAGGCCGACCATGCGGCCGCTGCCTTTGAGCGTGTGAAACGCACGGCGCAATACGGTAAGCAGTTCCTGGTCCTGCGGCGCGGCGCAGCTTTGCGGCGCAGTCTGGGTAATGGTGGTTAACACCTCGCCGGCTTCTTCGAGGAAAATTTCCAGCATTTCCAGATCGGTGTCCTGCGCGCTGTCGACGGGGACGTCCGTCACCGGCGCTTGCGCAGCCAGCATCTCCAGGTTGAAGTCCTCCGCCGGGGCTATCGCTTCCACAGTGAAATCCAGCGGCGACTCCGCGCTGGCTTCGCCCGGGGTAACACCCGGTGTTTCCCCCGCTGTATCAACGCCAACTTCAAGCAGCCCTTCTGCAGGCGCCGCGGCTGGCGCAAGCGCTGGAGTCACGCGCATTAAACCATCCGCCAGTTGCGCCGGACCCTGCTGTGCCGCAACCACAAATGCAGACAACGCAGCCAGCCGCCCGGTGAGCGCACGCCGTTCCGTTTCATCACAGGGCGCGCCGTCCGCATAACGCGCTACATCGATGCGGCATTGCGCCGTCAGTGCCGCAGCAGCGGTGTGCCCTAATACGCTCAACACACCGCCGGCCTGCCGCAAAGGCTTGTCGAGTGCAGTGAGTTTTTGTGAATTATCGGGCTCGAGAAACCAGGCGCCGAGTGTGCGTTCAATATCACCGAAGTTGCGCGTGATCTCGGCATGCACCAGGGCACGCTGCGCCGTCGCTTGCACCTGCTGCGCAGCTTCATCCAGCAACTGCGCGGGCGGCAAATCGCTTAGCGCCTGCGGCGCCTGCACGCTGAGCTTCAGCCGCGCCGCCATGTTGTGCGCACGCGCCGCGAAGTCGGCGCTGAGGGTAAAATTTCCCGCGAAGCCGGCGCTGAGGGTATAACTTTCCGCGAAGCCGGCGCTGAGCGTGTGATCTGCCGCGAACGGCGCAGCCGGCGTGTGATCCGCAAGCGCGTTTTCGATCATCAGCAAGGCGCAGGCGCCTTCCAGCGCGGCCACCTCCGATAGGGCGGAGAAATTTTGGCCGGGCTGCGCGAGGGCGTGTGCATGCTCAGCCAATTGCACAACCAATGCGGTAAGCGCGGGTTGCGCCAGCGCTTCGCATGCGCCGGCAAGCGCGCGCGCGCGTTGCTCAAAATCCGCGAGGGCGCCGCTGCCCGCCGCGCAGGCGCTCCACAGGTCCTGCAGGCCTGCGGCGGCGCGGCGCGCCGCCGCAATGGCTTCAACGCTGATTACGCCAACGGCCGCTTCATCCCCCGCTGCGATGTCCAGCGCGCCGTTCAGGCTGTATAGCTGCCGCACGCCATGCAGCACCTGCATGCCCGCTTGCGGCTGCGCGCGTGCTGCCAGGTACAGGGCATCGCGCAACAGGGCCTCCGGCGCATCGGGCGCACCCTGCACCAGCCGCCCCAGTTGCAAATTGAGTTGCGTCAACAACCGGCGCACCTGCAGATCCGCACTCAGCCCCCCCTGCTGCACGGCCTCAAGCACGCCGCACGCGATCCACCACAGCCGCCGCGCGCTGCCGCTGCGCTGCGCACCCTCGATGCGCCTGACTGCGGCAGCGATTTGTTTGATCCCCGCAATGTCACCCTTGCGCAGCCACTGCAATAGCCCGGCTTCAAGCACGCGGCGCGCGCCACGCAATGCGTCGGCACTGAGCGCGGTCGCTTCAGGGCGGTCGTCCGGATGCAGGTTCACATTGGGAAAAAACAGTTCACTCTGATGGGGTTCAGCAACGCCGCGTGCACGCTGCATCGCTTCATAGGCCGGCCACAAACGCATCGCATGTGCGCGGCCGCCGGTGCTCAGCGCGTCTACAAAAGCCGTCAATGCATCGGCGCCGGCGCGAAACGCGGCAGCCTGGGCTGAAGGTTCAACACCCGCTGCGGCAATCAGCGCACCCAACTCCGTGCTGAACTGCAGCAGCGCAGGGTGATTCACTATTTGCATCGCGGCATGCGCCGAGCGCCACTCGCGCTGCGCGTTTAGCGTGGCTTCATCGCCGCCGGTAGCCAGCGCCTGCGCTGCCGCGCTTAATGCATCGCCCACCGCGACGCGCACTGCCGCCAGCGACTGGATCATCGAAGGAGAAACAGAAACCATCATAACCGTTTATTTTTATTGATATTTATGCACTGTCACCTCATACCTTGAAGCGCGATACCGAGGCTTTGAGCTGGCGCGCACGCGCCGCCAGTTCTTTAATCGTGGTGGCAGTTTCATTGGTGCCCTTGGTCGCCTCGTCGGTTAGCGTCAGCGAGTTGTGCATGCTCTTGGCGACCTCGCGCGCGATATCCACCTGCATCTCGGTACTCACCGCAATGTTCTGAATACGCTCGGCCAGTTCCTTGGTCACGGTGTCAATCTCCGACAGCGCGCTGCCCGCGGCATCCGACAACTGCGCGCCTTCGACCACGCCCTGCGTGCTTTTCTCCATCGCCGCCACCGCGTCCTGGGTGTCGGCCTGAATTGCCTTGACGATGGCGCCGATTTGCTTGGTCGCCTCGCTCGATCGTTCCGCCAGCCGCTGCACCTCTTCTGCCACCACCGCGAATCCGCGGCCGGCTTCGCCTGCCGTCGCCGCTTGAATCGCCGCGTTCAACGCCAGCACGTTGGTCTGCTCGGTAATTTCCGATATAAGCTCGACGATCTCGCCGATCTCCTGTGACGATTCGCCCAGACGTTTGATGCGCTTGGAAGTCTCCTGAATCTGATCGCGAATCTGATTCATCGACTTGATGGAATTTTGCACCGCCTGCGAACCGCGCTCTGCGGTCACCAGGGACTGGCGCGCCACTTCGGCGGACTGGCCTGCACTTTTTGACACCTCGCCGATGGATTGCGTCATCAGTTCCACCGAATCGCCGGCTTTGCGCAATTCTTCGCCCTGATTGCTGGCGGTGGTCAGCAGGCGCTGTGACACCACGCTCGCGCCCGCCGCGCCGGTGGTCACCTGATCCGCCGTTTCATTGACGCCAGATACCAGGTTGCGTAATTCACCCACCGTCAGATTCACCGAGTCGGCAATCGCGCCGGTGATGTCTTCAGACACCGTTGCCTTGGCGGTCAAGTTGCCGTCGGCGACCACGCCCATTTCGTTCATCAGTCGCAATATGGCCGCCTGGTTACGCTTATTTTCGTCGGCATCGCGCCGCGCTGCCACATCACGTTCGCGCGTGGTGGTCAGCAATTCGCGGCCGAGCAAAATAAATCCCAGCAACGCGCCGCTGACGCACATCGCGATCAACCCCAGCATGCGCCACTGAAAATCCTTGAGCACCTGAATACGCGCCTCGATCATTTTACGGTGCTCGACAGGCATCGCGTTGCTCAGCGTTTCGATCGCAGTCAGTGCGCGGTTGGCGGCCGCCTGCCAGTCGGCAACGGCGGGTGGCGTGCTCGCGCGCAACAGCGTACTCAGGTCGAGAGCACTTTTCAGCGCACTGGCGGATGGCGACTGCAGCGGGGTGCGCAGAGCGGCATTGGCTTCGAACAGAGTGTCGAACGCCAGCCGTATCGCAGCGGTTCGTTGCAGCAGTTGCAGGTGCCATGTTTCGGTCTGTCCCTGCATGTCCGTCGCATCGCGCACATCCGCGATGGCGCCCGCCAGCGCAGGCACATCAACCGTCATCAGCCGTGCCAGGCTGCTGGCTTCAATCTGCGGATCCAGCAGCAGATTGGAACGCGCCGCCACATCCGCCACGTGCACAGTGAGCGCGGCGTCGAGCGCGCGATAGCCATCGCGCGCCTGAGTGGCATCCATTTTCTCACCGCCCGCTTCGATGCGCGCCCACGCCGCTTTAACGCGTCCCCAGCCGGCAGCGGAATTCAGCAGCGCACTGTGACGCGTCTCCAGGGCCTCCACCGCGCTCACACGGCTGTTGACCTCGGCCGCCAGCTTGGCCGCGGCGCCGGCACGCGCCGCCGCCCGATAGCGCACGGCGCTTTGCTCCAGCGCGCGCAACGCGCCGGCGTATTGCGCACCGACGATCTCGCGTTCCGCGAACGCAATTTCCTCATGCTGTTTTTGCACCAGGAACGAGGTGCTAATTGCCACCGGCACCAGAAATATCACGCCCAGCAGGATCAGAATATTCAAGTCCGCCAGACCGCGCTGCGTTGCGCGCACGGCATGCGCGCGTGCGCGTTGTGAAAATGCCGCAAGTCCTGAACCCTGTAGACCGCTCATGGTTATTCTCCGCACCCCGTTAATTACCTGGACTTCCCGTTCGGGCTGATGCCTGCAATCAGCTAAAGGCTGGCTGCCTGTGGAACCCCGCTGTTCATCCCGCCGCTATATCCATGAACGCGGGGTCTCGAACCAGACCTGCCACGCTGATTTCCCGGTATTCGCGGCCCTCATGATCAGCGACGACGCCGGTTATCCACGGCTTGTCGGGACGCGCGCCGGCCACGGCGCTGAAATCCTGCGCATTGCGCAACCCGACCACGCGGCGCACCAGCAGGCCGGCATTCAACCCGTGGCGCTGACCACACAGCAACAGCACGCTTTCGGAGTTGCGCGGCGTCACGCCGTAACCGCAGAAATCCGCCAGATCCACCATGCCATGCAGCGTGCCGCGCACGTTGACCAGGCCGTTGTACCAGCGTCGCGTCAACGGTACTCTGCACAACCACGGCACCGGCATCACTTCGCCGGCGTCCGGCAGGGGCAACAGCCACAGCAGATCGCCGCTCTCAATCGCCAGCAGTGAACGCAGCGTATCGTGGGCCGCAGCATTGGCAAGCCGCCGCGCGAGGTTTTCCTGAAATTCGCGGAGTCCGGCGCTGCGTGCCATGTCAACCCAGCACCGTTATTTTTTGCAGCAGATCAGCAGCGTCAACCGGCTTGGTGACATAGGCTTTGGCGCCCTGGCGCAGCGCCCAGATTTTATCGGTATCCTGATTCTTGGTAGTACACAAAATGACCGGAATGTGACTCGTCGCGGGGTCCTGCGTGATGGTGCGGCAAGCCTGGAAACCATTGAGCCCCGGCATCACCACGTCCATCACGACAAGGTCGGGCTGCTCGCTCTTCGCTTTGGCCACACCGTCTTCGCCATTAAGCGCGAATGACACCTGATAACCCGCCTTGGTCAGAATTTCATTCAGGCTGTGGCGTTCTGTCGGAGAATCGTCCACCACCAGTATTTTTTTAATCGGCATCTGTCAGCTATCCCCAGGTATTCAGCGCGCGGTCAGTGAGCTATCAGGCGCTTCGTTTCAGGCGATGCGTATTCACCGCCTGCAACAAACCCTCGCGCGTGAATGGCTTGGTCAGATATTCGCTGGCGCCGGCCATCGCGCCGCGCGCGCGGTCAAACAGGCCGTCCTTGCTCGACAGCATGACAAACGGCACATGGCGCCAGGTTTCGTTTTGCCGCAGCAGCGCGCAGGTTTGGTACCCGTCCAGACGCGGCATCATGATGTCGCAGAAGATAATGTCGGGTGAATGCTCAACAATTTTGGACAGCGCATCAAAACCATCTTCGGCGAGTACCACCTCGCAACCTGCCTGCTTCAAAAAAATTTCCGCGCTGCGGCGTATGGTGTTGCTGTCGTCAATCACCATCACCTTGACGCCTGCAAGATTTGATTTTTCGCTCATAGTTTCAGGACCGCACCAGCGGATAAAATATCGCGTTCCAGCAGCATGCCCCGGCAGGGCATGTGCAAGGCTGCGCCTATGTTATCGCGCCACAGGGTATGATAGTAAAAAATTCAGCAAAAACAATTATGCTTCAATCCTTGTGGCAGCAGGTTTTCCCGCTTTTGCCGGAATCCCGTGCCTGTGCGATGATCGCCTGACCCGGCCCCCGACCCGCCCCTCCCATGCGCATCGCCATCCTTGAAGACGACCCGGCTCAGGCCGAATTACTGGAACATTGGCTCACGCAGGCAGGTCTGACCTGCCTACTTTATAACACTGGCACGGCCTTTCGTTCCGGCATAGTGCGCGAAAATGTCGATCTCATGATCATCGACTGGTTGCTCCCGGACGACGATGGACTGGCGGTGCTGGATTGGTTGCGCGGCACGCTCGGCAGCCGCTTGCCGGTAATGTTTGCTACCACCCGCGCCGAGGAAAAATCGCTGGTGACTGCGCTCGACAAAGGCGCCGACGACTATTTAATCAAACCGCTGCGGCAATCCGAAACCGTTGCCCGTGTCCATGCCTTGTTGCGCCGGGGCGCAAATCCCAGGCCCGCAGCAACGGTTACGCTGGGCGGCGTGCACATCGACGTGGATCAAAGTCGCGTTACCAGCCACGGTGTGCCGGTGGAACTCACTGGCCGGGAACTGCAACTCGCCGTCTACATGCTGCGCCATCACGGCCGCTTGCTGACGCGGCACGAACTGCTTGAAAACGTATGGCATACCAGCACCAACATCATCACCCGCACGGTTGATACCCATGTCAGCCGCCTGCGCGCCAAACTCGGACTCACGCCCGCAAACGGTTTTGAACTGACCACGGTGTATCACAAAGGCTACCGGCTAACGTATAACCCGGTGCTTCCCGGCGACATCCCACGCCGCTAGGCCTCAGACATAAAAAACATCCACCCGCTGTATGTAATCGGCGTATTCCACCAGGGCCGCTTCGATGGTGGGGGCGTCTTTGGCCTTGGCCGCGCTCTCGATCGTCCCGCCGAGCGTGGTGAGCAATGGAAAACCATAACCACCACCGCTGCCTTTCAGGCTGTGGCCACCGATGCGCAGCGCCTCGAAATCTCCTGCGCCCAGCTGCGTGCGAAAAGCCTCGACTTCCGTACGCCGCCGCGCGAGGTAACGCGGGATCAGCACTTCAAGGTCTTTGCTGACTTCAACCCGTATTCTGTCGCTCATGGTGCGCGCCTGTCCTGATTATTAATTCTGCGTGACTGATGCGAATGACACTATTCTAAGCGGTTGTGGGCATTGCAAGATCAACCCCTGCACCGCAAAGACGCAAAAAACTGCACGCAAAGGCAAGACAGGCAAGGGTCTTCTTTGCGTTTCCTTTGCGTTTTTGCGACTTTGCGGTGTGGCTTTTGAGATGTGCATTCACACGCGCAGTTGCGCCAGGTAATCCAGCAGTTCCTGCGCGCTGCCAAAACGCGCAGCGGCACTTTTGGCCAACATTCTGTCGATCAGTTCCTGATAAGGCTCTAGCCCCACCGGCAGGCGCGGAATGGGTTCGTGGATGTGTTTATTGACCAGCGCGATCGGCGTGGTTGCGGTATACGGCCTGCGCTGGGCGAGCATTTCAAAAGCGATCACGCCCGCGCTGTACACATCGGAACGTCCATCGAGCGTGTCGCCCTGCGCCTGTTCGGGGCTGAGGTAATACGGCGTGCCCAGTATATGCCCGGTCTGGGTAAGGTTGTTCATATCGCTCATCATTTTGGCAATGCCGAAATCGACAATCGCCAGACTGTCGTCGGCGCGAAACATGATGTTCTCGGGCTTCAGATCGCGATGCACGATGCCAAACTCATGAATGGCTTTTAACGCCAGCGCCACCTGCGTCAGCAGCGCCAGCGACTGCGCCACAGTCATGCCCTGCTTGATGCGCTCACGCAGATCGCCATTGGCAAAATATTCCATCGCAATATAAACGTGACGGTCGGTGCAACCCTGATCGAAGATTTTCACGATGTGCCGGCTCTCGATCTTGGCGATGATGCCGAATTCCTGAATGAAACGTATCAGGAATTCATCGTCCTCGCACAATTTTGAATCGAGAATTTTCATCACCACCTGCTGCTTATCCCGTATGCGCTCGACCAGATAAACGGTGGACATGCCGCCGGAGCCGATTTTACGCAGCACCCGGTAGCCGTTGATTTCAACCACTTGCGCGTCGGGCTTGTCGCTGTCCGCCATGCGCGCCACCAGCGGCGCCGCGTTGAGCTCGGTCAATGCCTCGGCGCGCGCCCTGCGTTGCGTGATCTCAAGCGCTTTGCGTTCGTCCACGGCCACACGAATGGCCTCGAGCAGGCGCGCCTTCGACAAATCATGCTTGCGCAGATAATCAAAAGCGCCGTTCTTCAGTGCCTGCACCGCGACATTTTCACTGCCCGCGCCGGTCAGGAAAATCACCGGCGGGCAATCCGCTCTGCGCTTCAGACGCTTCAGCCAGTCGAGTCCGTCAGCCACACCCAGTACGTAATCGAGCAGCAGCACCTGGTACTGGGCCAGATCGTGATTGTCATCGATGTCGCCTTGCGTCACCGGGTTCCACTCGGTGACACGGGCGTCGGGCCATTCCACGGCGATGTAGCGGCTGACCAGCAGCCTGAAATCCTCGGAGTCATCAATAATCAGCACGTGCAGGCTCACGGCCGCCTCCCGCAGGCTGAGTGAGGCGTGCCGCCGCATGCCTCGCGCCGGCCCCTACACACCGGGAGTATCCAAAGGCTTCATGGCTGCAGGCCGTTCTGCTTGCGCGACGCTTCGCGGTACAACCACAGCCGGCCGACGATGCTTTCGCCAACCGTGACCGCAAGAAAATCCTGCTCGATCACGCGCCCATCGGCCATCTCAAAAGATTCGCCTTTAACGTCATCGCCCGCGCCTCGCATCTCGGCCGCGCGTTGCAGAAAACTTTCCGGGCTGACGAAGCCTTTCGCGGCGAATTCCAGTAATTCCGTCATCGGCATGCCTTCGAGTGAGTAGGACGCTGCATCCAGTGATAACAAGGTGCAGAACGCCGGATTGACCTGCTGGATATTGCCCTCCCGATCCTCCAGCGCCACGCCGGTATCGATTTGGTCGACCAGCAACAACAGGCGCACGCCGTCTGCCTCGGCCTGCTCGGATACGCGCTTTGACTCCACCGCGTCGCGTATCGAGCCGCAAGCACCGACCACTTCACCGTTCGATGAATACAAAGGCGCCGCGCTGATTTCCACCCACAGCGGCTCGCCATCCTCGCGCAGCAACGCGCCTTGCTGCTCAAATAGCAGTACCGCCCCGTTGGCAATGCCGGTCAGCATGGCGCTGATCGCACGACGATTGGGCTGCGCAAAAAAACCCACCAGATCCTTGCCCACCGCTGCAGACGCCGTATAACCCGAAAATTGCGCCCATGCCGGACTCATATAACTGCATACACCCGCCTTGTCGACGCTGAATACCGGCATGCTCATGCTGGCCAGCACGCGCTCGATGCCACTCTCCTCCACGGGCACGGCGGCGGGCGCGGACGGCGCCACCGCGGCGGGTTCGAACTTCATGGGCGGGGACATTGCAGCGGGTTCGGCCTTTGCCGCCTGTTGATCAACGGCCTTTTGCGCCGCCAGGGTTTTGGCGAAACGTGTTTTCAATTCCAGTTCGACACGCGGCGTAAGTTCCTTAATCAGCGCAGTGCGCACTTCCGCTTCAATGCCGGGACGCAGGGTCGCGATCAATTTCGGACGCAGTTCCTGCTCAAGCTCTGGTAGCAGCCGCGCACGCAGCGCTTCTTCAACCTTCGGCTGCAAAGCGACCACCAGTTTTTGATGCACTTCCGCTTCCTGCTTCAGCCGAGCGGCTCTCTCCGCGCGCGCGCGCGCCTCAGCTGCGGCTGCGGCTGCCACCGCCGACACTACAGGCGCCGCTGGTGCTGCGATGCCAGTGGATGCCACTGGCTTCGTGGCTAGCGGACCTTGGCGGGTGAAGTCGAGCGTTTGCAACAGCATGCGCTCTGTTTCAGCATCGGCAGTTTCGGCAGGTGACTTGGGCGACAACCTTTCGCCGCCGCGCGTGGCATTGATGCCCTGCGGCGTCTTGCTCGGCACCTGCCCTCCTTTGATATCCATAGCTGATGCACCTAATGCAACACTCGTGATTTTTCTACGACCAGCGCCAGCACACTCGTCCATTTACCCGTTAATGGCGCACGGGAAACGACATAACTCGTGATTTTATCTCAAGGTGCACTTGTTTTGTGCGTCGCGCCACTGCCGCAACCTTCACTCCTTCGTGCGTCCTACGCCCTGATGGGAGTCGCTTGCCAGTGCACGCCCTTCGTGCCACAACTACGCGTCTGGCGTGCGTAAATCGGCTACATTAGCGACGCTCACCGCAAGCACGGCGCCCCGCCATGGCGGCCTTCAGACATGCGCCAGGCCGCTGCGCACGCATTGATGCCTTTTATTCAAAACTATTTAAAAATCATATACTTAGATTTATTTTCCGTTATGAGTGATAAGCCTAATAGCATAGTCATGCGGCGCTGGACTGAGCAACGCTGGCTGCTGGATAACATTATTCGCGCCGTGGGTGTCGATTGGGATCAACCACGTACGGTCAGCTACAACACGCCTTGTGGTGCGGAAGCCAACGCGGATTTCGCGGGCATCCGCGAACGCGTTAAAAAATACGCGGATATCTCACCCGCATTTGAGAGCGCCGCGCGCCGCCGCGAAGCCAAAGCGCGTGCCGCCGAAGACGCGGGCGAATGCGTTACCGCGCGCAATAATTATTTTTACGCCGCGATTCATTATGCCGCCGCGCAATGGCCGCACGATGAAAACAATGAAAAAAATATCGCGCTCAATACAGCCAAGCGTGAGTGTTATGCGCAATACGCGAAATTCGCCGACCATCATGTCGAAGCCGCATGGGTGCCGTTTCAGGGCAAAGCCCTGCCCGGCTGGCTGCATCTGCCGCCGGGCTACAACGGCGGAAAACTGCCTGCGATCTGGTGGATACCGGGCATGGATGGTTTCAAGGAAGCCAACGTCGCTTTGTACGGCGACCGCTGGCTCACCCGCGGCATCGCGGTGCTCACGCTCGAAGGCCCGGGCCAATACGAAAGTGCCGTCAATGACATCCAAGTCAGCGTAGCCAACTGGGCGCAAGCGGGCACAGCAGTGATGGACTGGATGGCCGCGCGCCCGGAACTCGATGCGCAGCGCATCGCTGTCGGCGGCAGCAGTTTCGGTTCTTTGTTCGGCACACTCGCCGCTGCACATGAGCCGCGCTTTCGGGCGTGCGCGGTGACATCCACTTGTCTGGAGCCGGCGTGCCATACCATATTCGAGGAAGCATCGCCCACCTTCAAGCGCCGGTTTATGTACATGTCGGGTTACACCGACGAGGAAAAATTCAATGCCTTCTGTAAAACGCTCACCTGGGAAGGTCACGCAGACCATATTCGCATGCCGTATCTTTGTGTCGCCGGCGAAGCCGACGAACTGAGCCCTCTCGAACACACCGAACGACTGCTGCATACACTCCAGTGTCCAAAGCAGTTGGTGGTGTACCAGGATTCACGCCATTCAGTCGGCAACGTGCCCTCCGCGCATCTGGGCCCGCATCCGCAGACACTGGTGGCGGACTGGATGCAGGCGCGCCTCCATGCCAAATCCGGACAACCGTTCACGTCGGAACGCTGGTATGTGGAGTCCAGCGGGCGCATCGTCAAAACGCCGTACTGAGGTTCGTGGAACGATTACACCGGTTAAAGAACTATCAACCCGACGGTGAGCGCTGCGAACAGTCCGGCCAGCACATCCATGGTCCAGTGCGCGCGCAGCACAATCACTGCCACCACTTGCAGCGCAGCGATCACCGCACCGGCAACGGTCAGCGTGGGTATTTGCAGCGTGGACA
This sequence comes from Bordetella parapertussis, assembly GCA_945861275.1. GTDB lineage: Bacteria > Pseudomonadota > Gammaproteobacteria > Burkholderiales > SG8-41 > UBA5216. The sequence continues at coordinate 182,628 of CAMATZ010000003.1, read as the reverse complement.
GTTGCATCGCGCCGTAAACCGCCAGCGCGGTGTGACCGGAAAAAAAGAAATCATTGCCCACGCCATAGGTTACAAACAGCGAAGGCACGCCCGGATCACGCCAGATGATGCCTTGCGGCACCGGCAACGCCACCGATGCCTGGCTCATTTGCCGCAACGCAAACAGCCCGAACAGCCCCCAGAACGGCATGAATGACGGCCCCAGCACGGCGTAAAACAGCACGAATAACGTGACCACATCCACGCACAACGAACTGGCGATCAGCAGCGCATTGGCCGGCCCGGGGTGCTGATGCAACCAGGCATTCCAGCGCCTGCTTATGACGTGCAGATTGTCGTAAATCGCGCCCGCTTCGAGCCGCCGCGCGCCGATCATTTTCTGCGTGAGGAACCACAAAAACAGGCTGCCCGCTATCAGCAGTACGCGCAGGGCTATGGTGGGGAAGTCGGGGATGCTGAACACGGCCAGGCGAATCAGGTCACATCCGCCGCATCGCGCCCCTGCCTCGAGCGATCCAATTCGATACGCTGCGCCGGTATGCCTGCCCAGGTCTCGCCCGCGGGGATCCGGGTATTGGGCAACACAAACGAACTGGCCAGCACTTTGGCTTTCTCGCCTATCTCAACGCCGCCCATCACCACCGCGCGCAGCCCGATGGTTGCGCCCTTGCGTATTTTCACCGGCGCAATCACCAGATAACCGCCTTGCGCATAGTGCGCCAGCACGCTGGCCGAGCCGCCGATGGTGACGTTATCTTCCATTTCGATCAGCGACGGGTCGGCGATTGCGGTTGAATTAATCGCGACATTGTTGCCTATTTTCATGCCCATCAAGCGGTAATACAGCGTCGCAAACGCCGATGGTGTGACAAATTCCAGAAACGAATAACGCACCAGCAGCGTCATCGTGCAATGCACATACCAGCGCATCGCCGCCAGCGACACCACCGAACCGCGATAAGGCTGCAAACGTCCGCCCAGTACAAAATTGATTGCCGGCGCAATCAGCAGCAACGACAAACCGTACGCGAAGTAACTCGTCGCAACCACCACGCCCAGCAATGGGTAGCGCAACCATGAGGTAACGCCCGCGAATTGCACGCTCAATAACTCAAACACAAAAATCGCCACGCCCAGAGCGCATCCCGCCGCGAGGATCGCCAGCGCCATAAACGGCAGCGGGCCGATGAGGGTTAGTAAACGTTGCATGCTGGACCGGTGGGCACACGGGATGGGGTGCGCCATGTTACGGCGAAACCGGGGCATTGTGAATACGGGATGCGCAAGCCCGCCGCATTAGCCTGCGCTTACTGAAGTGCAAACCTGAAAGGCTTCACTGCAGAGGCTCAGAGAACGTACCGCAGAGGAAATGCAGGTGAAGGTTTTGTTTGCGTTTCCTTTGCGTTTTTGCGGTGCAGGGGTTGATCTTGCTCAATCAGCCCAATTCCGTGACCAACTCCGGCACCACCTTGAACAGATCGCCAACAATCCAGTAGCTCGCCACCGAGAAAATCGGCGCTTCCTCGTCTTTGTTGATGGCGATGATGACCTTGCTGTCCTTCATCCCCGCCAGATGCTGAATGGCGCCGGAAATTCCCACCGCGATGTATAACTCCGGCGCGACGATTTTTCCGGTCTGCCCCACCTGATAATCGTTGGGCACAAAACCCGAATCCACCGCCGCGCGTGATGCACCCACTGCCGCGCCGAGTTTGTCGGCGAGAGGTTCGAGTATCTTGAAGTTCTCCGCGCTGCCCATGCCGCGGCCGCCGGAAACGATAATGCGCGCTGCCGTCAATTCAGGACGTGCGGACTTGGTGAGTTCTTGGCCGTTGAACTTCGACAGGCCTGCATCCGCCGTTGCCGCCAGCGCTTCGACCGCAGCAGAACCTGTATCACCCGCCGGATCAAATGCCGTGGCGCGCACGGTGATAACCTTGATTGCATCGCTCGATTGCACCGTCACCATCACATTACCCGCGTAGGTCGGACGCACAAACGTATCGGCAGACACCACGCCGCTGATGTCAGAAATCTGCTGCACGTCCAGCATCGCCGCCACGCGCGGCATGAAGTTCTTGCCGACGCCGGTGGCCGGCGCAACGATGTGGCTGTAGTTTTTGGCGACGCTCAGCACCAGCGCCGTCAGGTTTTCCGCGAGTGAACCCTCGTACTGCGGTGCGTCCGCTACCAGCACTTTGGCAACGCCCGTGACTTTTGCCGCGGCAGCGCCCGCCGCCGCGCACTGATGCCCGGCAACCAGCACCGAGACATCGCCGCCGAGCTTGCCTGCTGCGGTAATGGCGTTGGCAGTACCGGGCTTTAACTGCGTGCCGTCGTGTTCGGCTATGACCAGGACTGCCATCAGATTACCCTCGCTTCGGTTTTGAGTTTGTGGACAAGTTCTTTGACGTCGGCAACCTTGACACCCGCGCTGCGCTTGGAGGGTTCTTCTACCTTGAGTGTTTTCAGGCGCGGCGTCACATCCACACCCAGCGCATCAGGTTTGATGTTTTCCAGCGGCTTTTTCTTCGCCTTCATGATGTTGGGCAGTGTGACATAACGCGGCTCGTTCAAACGCAGGTCGGCGGTCACTATTGCCGGCAGTTTCACCGTAAGTTTTTCCAGTCCACCGTCGATTTCGCGCGTGATCTCGGCGCTGTCGCCGTTAATAGTGATATTGGAAATATGCGTCGCCTGCGGCCAGCCCAGCAACGCGGCGAGCATCTGGCCGCACTGGTTGGAATCGTCATCAATTGCCTGCTTTCCCATAATGACCAGGCGCGGCTGCTCTTTGTCGACGATGGCTTTCAGGATTTTGGCCACTGCCAACGGCTGAGCTTCCGCGCTGGTCTCGACCAAAATGCCACGGTCAGCGCCCATCGCCATTGCAGTGCGTATGGTTTCCTGACATTGCGGCGCGCCGATGGATACCACTACGATTTCGGTGACGATGCCGGCTTCCTTCATGCGCACGGCCTGCTCGACCGCGATTTCGCAAAACGGGTTGATCGTCATTTTGATATTGGCCGTCTCAACCCCGGTGCCGTCGGATTTAACGCGCACCTTCACATACGGGTCGATCACACGCTTGGCCGTGACCAGAACTTTCATTGCTACTCCTTTGGAAGGAACGGATGGAAACCTGCTTGAGATTGACGCTGGAACGCGGCGTATTTTAGCGGAAAGCGTGCCCGCGCGAAACCTTTGCGCCGCATGATGTCATCGTAACGCCATGTTTTTAATTATTTTTTACAAAGTGGACTGACCCGTACCCAAGCCGATCTTCAGTCGATGCGCGCACCGGCGCGCTTCACAATATCGCCCCACTTGGCATATTCGCTGCGGATGAATTGCGCGAACTGTTCCGGCGTGCCGCCTGCCGGCGCCGATCCGATCAGCGTGACTTTCTCGCGGTAGCTGTCTGATGCGACCATGCGGTTTAATTCGGCGTTAAGCCGGACGATGATGGCGCGCGGCATCGCCGCCGGCCCCACCACCCCGGTCCAGGTGGTTGCCTCGTAGCCCGGCACGCCCGCTTCCGCGATGGTCGGCAACTCCGGCAGCGCCTCGACGCGCTTCGGCCCGCTCACCGCAAGGCCGCGCACGCGCCCACCTTTGGCGTGCGGCGTGATCGAGTTGGTGCTCTCCAGCATGATCTGCACCTGGCCGGCCATCAGTTCGGTGATTGCCGCAGCGCCGCCCTTGTACGGCACATGCACGGCCTGCGTGCCGGTCATGGTCTTGAACAATTCGAAGCCGACATGCCCCGGCGTGCCGTTGCCGGACGAGGCGTAATTCAGCTTGTTCGGATTTTGCCTGGCATACGTGATGACGTCGCGCACGCTCTTGAACGGCGTCGTGGTACTGACCGCCAGCATCATTTGGCCGGTGGTGGTCTGTCCTATGGGCGCCAGGTCTTTTTGCACATCTATCGGCGGCTTTTGCAACATGTTCGGACTGATCGCCAGTGCGCCTATCATGCCATACGCAATGGTGTAACCATCGGGTGGCGATTTCGCCGCGATCTCCAGCCCAAGCTGCAGCGCGCCGCCAGGACGGTTGTCGACGATGACCTGTTGTTTGAGGCGCACCGTGAGATCCGCCGCAATGATGCGCGCCACAGTGTCGGAAGCGCTGCCCGAGGCTTGCGGCACGATCATGCGGATGGGGCGCGACGGGTACTCTTGTGCGATTGCCGGAACCCACGCAGCCGCTATCAGCAAGGCGATTGCGGTGCGGCTACAGGTGTTGATGTCTACTTTCATGCTTCATGCCTCCGGTAAACGATATGGATTAATTAATTTTTAAAAAAACAAATAGCTATGGTTTAACAGCCCTGGGCATCGGCATCTTGACAAACCCCGGCTTCATCGCGCCACTGGCACTGCTTAGAGTAACAGGACAATCCTTTGCCGAGAACTGGCTAACCCACGCACGAAAATACAGCAACTCCACCGGATTCATCACGCACGCTTTGCGGCCAAACGGATGGCCCAAATGCAGCAACTGATGACCGAGTTCATGCACCAGTAAATAGGCTGCGTACTTTGCCGCATCGTCGCTGGAATAACTTTCGTTGCCACGCAGTTTCTTCGTCGTAGCATCTTCACCGATAAACGGATAGGTTGACACCATCGACGATGAGCCAAAACGCGCACCGCCATTTTGCGTGGCAATGCCGTTGGTAATGCCACCACGAATCGCGCTATGCACTTCGGGATCATAATATTCCGCGCTGGCGAATAACTGATTGGTAATCACAACCTCATACGGTAGGCGGATGAAATCCACGCTGACCCAATAGGCGTATTCATTGTATGGCTGCTCATCGATCAACAAACCGCCATCGGGCATGCGTTGCGTGGCAAACTGCCTCAATCGCGCAAGATGCGTTTGCATCAACGCATCGCTCAACGCCTCAATGTTGTGGCCCGCGAGCGGTGCCAGCAGATAGGGCCGCACATAGTTGATCTGATCGTCGAGATTGTCTTTGTGCCGCCCAATACCTTGCACATAGGCTTTGCGTAAGCGGGCATCGTCACCGCGTCCGGCTTTGAAATCGTAGATGCCGCTATTCAGCAGCTTGGCGTCTTCCGGCGTGAATCTTTGAAACAGGTCTTGCACGCTAAGCCGCGCAGGCGTGGTGAACTTGATGTCGCGGCCAAAATGCTCGCGCACACCCAGGCGCGCGGTTTCCAGCAGCAACTGCAGTCGTGCATCCGTCATCTCCGGCAGGCGCGGGTTACGCACGTAAGCGACTCGCAGCTCGATCACGCCCTCGGGAAGCGCGGGCAACGGCAAAAATTGCTGTTGGGCGTGCGCGAGGCCAGCCAACAAGGTGATCGCGAGTACGAGCCGTTGCAGGAGAGACGCCACGGCGCTTGCGCCGCGAATTGCGGCCATGAACGTGGCGTCTCTTCCCTCATCCCCAGCCCTTCTCCCGGGGGGAGAAGGGAGCGTCGAGTCCCCGCCCGAGCGGGGAGGTTCATGGAAAGTGTGCAAGGAATTCAAGTAATCTGGCGGAAAACAAATGATTACAGAATTATCGCCATCAAGCCAGCACTATCTTCGCTCCGCGCAGCACACCACAGACTCTATACTTCACCTATGCTTGCAGTCACTCATCTCACCAAGCGCTTTGGTGCGCGCACGGTGTTTGATAACCTCAACCTGACCCTCCAGCGCGGCGAGTATGTTGCCATCACTGGCGAATCGGGCATCGGAAAATCAACGTTGCTCAATTTGCTGGCCGGACTGGACGTGCCAGACAGCGGACGCATCATCCTCGATGGCGTGGATCTGGCAACGCAAAGCGACGATGCGCGCACCTACATCCGCCGCGCACGCATGGGCTTTGTGTTTCAGGCATTTCATGTGCTGCCACATCTGAATGTCGCCGACAATGTTGCGCTGCCGTTACTGCTGCTGCGGGTTGCCGCAGACGAGCGCTGCCACCGCACGCATGCGATGCTGACGGCAGTGGGCCTGGCGGACCGGGGCGCGAGCTTTCCGCGCGAACTCTCCGGCGGCGAATTGCAGCGCATCGCGGTGGCGCGCGCGCTGATCCATCGCCCGCAACTGGTGCTGGCCGATGAACCCACCGGTAACCTTGATCCGGAACGCGCCGCCGAGATTCTGCAGTTGCTCAAAGACTCGATAGTGCGCGACAACGCCATCGGCATTCTCGTCACGCATTCGCAGGTCGCCGCCTCGACCACGCATCGCATCCTGCGGCTGACGCGCGCCGGACTGCATGGCGTAACGCCGGCAGCGCCATGATCGCATTGCTGCGCGCGCTCGCGCTGGCGCCGCTGCGGGCACGCGCGCGCCGCAGCGTGCTGATAATCCTGGCGATTGCCGTGGGCGTGGCGTTGGGGCTCGCGGTCAACCTGGTCAACGATGCAGCGCTGGCGGAAATGCAGCAGGCGTTTCGCACCGTAGCGGGCGAAGCCGATGTGCGCATCGAAGGTGTCAATCGCACCATCAGCGAATCGCTCTACGGCAAAATCGGACTGCATCCGCAGGTCGCAGCGGTTGCACCGATCATCGACATCGAAGTGGCTGTTGACGGCAGGCGCGAGCCGCTTAAAATCATTGGACTCGATCCCTTTGCCTCGGCGCAATTCACGCCGCAGTTGCTCGCACCGCGCGATGCAACAGCACAGGATCCATTGGCATTTTTTGGCAGCACCCGCATTCATGTGTCACCCGCCGTGCTGGCGTGGTTGCTGGAGGGCAATCAACCCGCAACCCATGTGCTGATGACCACGCCCAACGGACAGCGCAAGCTTGAAATCGCCGGTGTGCTGGCTGGCATCGAAAGCCGCCAGCGCGTGGCGGTGCTCGACATCGCCGTGGCGCAGGAACTTTTCGCGCTGCAAGGCCATATCACGCGGCTGGACTTGCGGCTCGTCGCGGGGGTGGATCGTGCCGCATTCATACGCGACATTACGCGCGCGTTGCCGGCAGGCGCGCATGCGGTGGCGCCTGAAATGCGCGAGCAGCAGGCCGCCGCCCTGTCACGCGCCTATCGTGTCAACCTCACGATGCTGGCGCTGATCGCCCTCTTTTCCGGCACGTTGCTGGTGTTCTCCACCCAGATGTTGAGTGTTGCGGAGCGCGTCAGCGAGCTCGCATTGCTGCGCGTCATCGGCGTCACCGCGCGCGGCACGGTGGGTCTGATGCTGTTTGAGGCGGCGCTGCTGGGCGCCGCCGGTGCGATCGTGGGTGCGGCACTCGGCTATGCACTGGCCTGGGGCGCCTTGCATGTATTGGGCGGTGATCTGGGCGCGGGTTTTTTTCAGGGCACGCGTCCCGCTCTCGTTTTCGCGCCGTGGACCACCTTGCTGTTCGTCCTGCTGGGCGGCGTCGCCGCGCTGCTGGGCGCCCTGATACCTGCGCTGGGAGCGGCGCGCGCGCACCCGGCACAGGCGCTGAAAAGTGGCGTACTGCATGACACCATAGGCGCCGGCCCGCCACCGGCGTGGGGCGGCAGCTTGTGCGCGGCCAGCGCGCTGCTGGCGTTTGCTCCCGCGATTCAGGGCATACCGGTGTTCGGCTACCTCGCGATCAGCGGCATGCTGATCGGCGCCCTGCTGCTCACGCCCGTCATTTGCACGTGGGTGTTTCGCCGCACCGAACGCTGTGTCAAAACCTCGCGCTCCGCCTCCGCCGCGCTGCTGCTCGCCATCACGCGGCTCGCCCATGCACCGGCACCCGCCGGCATCAGCCTGGCGGCAATACTCGCCGCAGTAAGCCTCGCCGGCGCCATGGCCATCATGGTGACCTCGTTCCGCCACTCGGTGGAAAACTGGCTCGAACAAGTGCTGCCGGCAGCTGCCTACTTGCGGCAGAAGACTGCGGAGCAGGCCAAATCACAAGGTTATTTTGACGCCGCCACGCAAGCGGTAATTCGGGCAACGCCGGGCGTGTTGCGCGCGGAGTTTGTGCGCAGCGAAGCATTGACACTGGATCCGGCGCGTCCGCCGGTGACGCTGGTAATCCGGGAATTTGGCGCCGCCACCGGGGACCAGCCCGACAAACGCCTGCCGCTGGTCAGGCGTTTTGCCACGGCAGACAACGCTGCGCCGCTGGTATGGGTGTCGGAATCCTTTTTCGATTTATACCGTGGCGCCCTGCATCTTGATAACGGCGGCAGCTTCGAGCTGCCGCTGCCGCTCAATCCGAACGGCGCGGCGGCATTGCGCGTGCACGTAGCAGGCGTGTGGCGCGACTACGCGCGCCAGCACGGTTCCATCGTCATTCCTTTGGCAGACTACGCGCGGGCCACCGGCGATGCGCGCGCGCGCGATGCCGCCTTATGGCTGAGCGCCGGTGTCACTGCGTCAGCGCTGCTGGCGCCGCTCAAAGCGCGTCTGCCTGGAATCGCTCTCGACCTTGCCGACAGCGCCGAGGTGCGGGCGTTGACGCTGAAAATATTTGACCGCACCTTTGCCATTACCTACGCGCTGGAAGCGGTCGCCGTGTTAATTGGCCTGGCAGGCATGGTGGCGGCATTCATGGGCCTTATCGTTGCACGAAAAAAGGAGTTCGGCATGCTGCGTCACTTGGGACTGACGCGGCGCGAACTTACACGCACGCTCACGCTCGAAGGCGCGGCGCTGGCCGCGCTGGGCGCGCTGCTGGGACTCGCGCTGGGCGTGATACTGGCGGCGATTCTGGTCTTCGTCATCAATCCACAGTCGTTTGGCTGGAGCATGGATTTTCATATTCCCGCTGTGCAATTGGCTGCCTTCTTCGCAACACTCGTTGCAGCAGCGGCGCTCGCCGCGTGGCTGACCGCGCGCCACGTGCTCGGCACAGCGGATCTGGTGTTGTCGGTGCGCGAGGACTGGTGAACATGCATCGACGTGCATTCATACAGCGCGCGTTACTGCTGGCGGGGAGCAGTGGCGGATGGCTGCCGCCCGCGCACAGCGCCGAATTCGCCTATGCGCCGGTGACGCCCGGCGTCGCCTTGCAGTTCCCGCGGGATTACGGCGCGCATCCCGATCATCGCATTGAATGGTGGTATGTCACGGGCTGGCTGGATCGCACTGACGGTGCGCCAGCATGCGGTTTTCAGGTAACTTTTTTCCGCGTTCGCACACCCTTGCCGGTCGCAGCCAATCGCTTCACCGCGACGCAATTGCTGTTCGCGCATGTCGCCGTCAGCGATCCGCGCATCGGACATATCCTGCATCAGGAACGCGCCGCGCGCGCGGGCTTCGGGCTTGCCGAAGCGAGCGCCACCGATACCGGGGTATGGATTCGCGACTGGCGTTTGCAACGCGAAGCGTCGGGCGCTTATCACACCGCGATTCAGGCGCGTGAGTTTGCCTTGCGCCTCAGCCTGCAGCCTACCCAGCCACCACTGCTGCAAGGACGCGAGGGCTACAGCCAAAAAGGCCCCGCCATCGAAAACGCCAGCTACTATTACAGCGAGGCGCCACTGACGGTCAGCGGTGAACTCACCGTGCGCGGCAAACGCGGGCAGGTGGGCGGCACGGCGTGGCTCGACCACGAGTGGTCCAGCGCCCTGATGCCGCGAGGCGCCATCGGCTGGGACTGGCTGGGCTTGAACCTCGACGATGGAGGCGCGCTGATGGCGTTTCAACTGCGCGGCAGTAACCCGGCAACAGCAGCAGTGTGGTCGTCGGCAACGTTGCGCCACGCCAATGGCGCGGTGGTGCAGCCTGCGCGCGACACACTCGGCTTCGCGCCTGTACGCTACTGGACATCGCCGCAAGGCGGCCGCTATCCCGTCGAAACCCGCATCACACTGGGTACGCGCACGCTGCATTTGCAGCCGCTATTCGACGCGCAGGAATTGCACGCGCAGACCATGGGCAACACCTACTGGGAAGGCGCAGTCACCGCGCATGAGGGCGATGGCGCCAACGCAAAACGCGTCGGGCGCGGCTATTGGGAATTGACTGGTTATGCGAAGCCGCTGCGGATTTGAGGCGTCCGCCAACAAGGGCATTAAATCAGCGCGCACGAAAGCGCCCCACTTCGCATCCGGGCATTAAATATAAGCATGTGTTTTTAAAGCACAATTAGAGCGCATTTCCGAATGAAACCCATGGGTTTCATTCTGAAATGCGCTCTTATTACCCGATTGGATGTCACGCAGGTGCGGCGCGCGGTTTCGCGAACACCACAGATTCTGGTGCGGTCACGCCAGACTTTTCTGCAACAACTCCGCGACCACTTCATTCAGGCCTACCCCGCGCGTGGTCGCCGCGTCACGCAATGCATTCACAAGTTCGAGCGGCAGTTTGCACGCAAACGGCACCAGCCCTGCCGCTTGATCGGCCTTCCGTTGCTCCCGCCGATCCGCAGTGGCGCTACCTTGACCGAAGCGAGTGGCTCGCACGTCGCCTTTCATAGCGCTCATGCTCTTCAACATCTTGTTTTTGTCGATGCCGGCAATTTTCATACTCATGATGTGCTCCATTTTTTATGCGTCGTTCCCCGCGGGTTCCTTGCACATAAGCAAGTCGGGATGGCGGGCACGAGTTGCCGACTCAGACAGACACGCTACGCGCGGTGCGCATGGTCACGAATTCTTCGGCGCCCGTGGGATGAATACCGATTGTCGCATCAAACTGCGCCTTGGTAGCGCCGCATTTGAGCGCCACCGCAAAGCCCTGGATGATTTCGCCAGCCTCGGCCCCAACCATATGCGCGCCCAACACGCGATCCGTAGCGCGCTCCACCACCAGCTTCATGAAAACGCGTTCCGGGCTGCCGGAGAGCGTTGCTTTTAGCGGACGGAAGTGGGCGATATACACATCAATCACCCTGCCGCGTGCAAGCGCCTGCTCCTCACCCAGCCCGACCGTAGCAATATTGGGATGACTGAACACTGCCGTCGGCACCTGCTCGTAATCCATGCGGCGGGAAGCGCTGCCAAACAGGTTATGCGCCAGCACCGTGCCTTCAGCCAGCGCCACCGGGGTTAGCTGTATGCGGTCTATAGCATCACCGATAGCGTAGATAGAGGGGGTGCTGGTACGGAATTCATCATCCACTTTGATCGCGCCATTCTCCGCGAGCAACACACCGGCTTGTTCGAGCCCGATTCCGGCAGTGTTTGGCGCACGCCCGGTCGCATACATGACCAGGTCCGTCTCCTGGTTCGCGCCCGACGCAAAATGCAGCCGTAGTGCGCCCGCACTGCGCTCTATGCGCTCGATATTTTCCCGCAGCTTCACAGCGACGCCCTTAAGCGTCATTTCTTCCGCCAGGCGTTTTCCAAGATCGTGGTCGAAACCGCGCAGCAGTTGCGGCCCGCGATATACCAGTGTTGTCTCCGGGCACAGCCCGTTAAAAATGGAGGCGAACTCCACGGCAATGTAGCCCCCACCCACAACCACGATGCGCCGCGGCAGATGCGCCAGGACAAAGGCCTCATTCGAGGTAATGGCGAGTTCAGCGCCGGGAATGCGTGGCACTACCGGCCAGCCGCCGGTCGCAATCAGTATATGCTGCGCCGTCATGCGCCGCCCTGCCGCTACGACGGTGTGCGCATCACACACCACGCCTCGCGCCGCGATAACTTCAACCCCGGCTTGTTTGAGCAGCGTTGCATAAACACCGTTGAGTCGCGCAATTTCGGTATTCTTGTTGGCGACCAGTGTCGCCCAGTCAAACGGGCTGGCGCCGGGTTTCCAGCCATAGCCACGCGCCTCCTCGAAATCGGCGGCGAAATGGGCGGCGTATGAAAAGAGTTTTTTGGGTATGCACCCCACATTGACGCAGGTGCCACCGAGCCGGCTTTCTTCGATCAGCGCAACGCGTGCCCCCAAACCGGCGGCTACACGGCTTGCGCGCACGCCGCCCGAGCCGCCACCGATGGTAATTAAATCGTAATCGTATTGCGCCATGGATCCCCCAGGATTGCGTAGAGGGGCATTCTAATCGGCAACCGCCACAACGCGGGCGTATTTCAGCGACCGGCCGGTGAATTATTTTCGCACACCGGTTAGCGTGATTTTCGTTTAGTCTGGGCGTAGCATGGGCGTGATCCGCGAATTAACTTGTTCGATACAATGTTTGTCGTTGCACTTTAATTTTACGATCAGGAGGGTTGGAGAATGCTTACCATCGAATCGACTCCCGCAATGGCCGCCAGGGTCTACCAGACCATGGCCAAAAACCTCAAGGTAGTGCGACGCCGCCTAGGCAAGCCTCTGACCCTGGCGGACAAGGTGCTGCTCGGACACCTCGACGATCCGCAACGTCAGGACATGCAACCGGGCAAGAGCTATCTCTTTCTGCGCCCCGATCGCGTCGTTTTTCAGGATGTGCTGGGGCAGACCGGCCTGCTGCAGTTCATGCAGACGCTGCGCAAGCGCGTCGCCGTTCCGACCACGGTCCACTGCGATCATCTGATCCAGGCCCGGGTCGGGGGCAAGCGGGACTTGCGCGAGTCGCTTGCGGAAAATACCGAGGTCTATGACTTTCTGCGTGCCGCGTCCGCCAAGTACGGCGCGGGCTTCTGGGGGCCGGGCTCGGGCATCATCCACCAGGTGGTGCTGGAGAACTACGCGTTTCCGGGCACGCTCATCATCGGCACTGACTCGCATACGCCCAACGCCGGCGGGCTGGGTGCGTGCGCGGTCGGCGTAGGCGGCGCCGATGCGGTGGAAACCATCGCCGGTCTGCCGTGGGAAGTGCTGTACCCGAAACACATCGCCGTCTACTTAACGGGCACATTGAGTGGATGGAGCGCGCCCAAGGACGTGATCCTCTACGTCGCGGGTGCGCTCACGGTGTCCGGCGGCACCAACGCCATCGTCGAATACATCGGCCCCGGCGCGCGCACCATCAGCGCCACCGGTAAGGCCACCATCACCAACATGGGTGCCGAACTTGGTGCGACCACGTCGATGTTCCCTGCCGACGAACATATGTCGAAATACCTGCGCGCGACCGGCCGCGGCGGGCTGGTGCCGTTGATGGAAAAGTACATGGATATGCTCCAGCCGGATCCGGAAGTTGAAGCCGATCCCGAGAAATACTACGACCGCGTAGTGCGGCTCGACTTGTCGACGCTCGAGCCGCATGTCGTCGGTCCGCACTCCCCGGATCGCGCGCGCCCGATTTCCAAACTCGCCGCCGAGGTGGTTGACGCGAACAACAAGTTCATCGACCACATTTCGAGCGCGCTCATCGGCAGTTGCACCAATTCTTCGTACGAGGACATGAGCCGCTCGGCAGACGTTGCGGAACAGGGGAAGGCGCACGGCCTGAAGGCGGCCGTGCCGTTCCTGGTGACCCCCGGCTCGGAGCAGGTGCGCGCCACCATCGAGCGCGACGGTCAGATGCAGTCTTTAAAAGACATCAACGGCGCGGTACTTGCAAACGCCTGCGGTCCGTGTATCGGCCAGTGGCGCAGAGCCAGGGATGTCTCTACGGCGCCCAATACCATCGTCACCTCGTACAACCGCAACTTCCCGGCGCGCAATGACGGCCAGGCAACCACCATGAACTTCATTGCCAGTCCCGAGATCGTCACCGCGATGGCGCTTGCCGGAAAACTGTCATTCAACCCGCTCACTGATATGCTTGCCGCTGCGGACGGCACGCTGTTCAAGCTGCGTGCGCCGAAAACCGCGCCCGAAGTGCCGGCAAAAAACTTCGACCGCGGCCACGCCGAATACATCGCACCACCGGCTGACGGCAGCCGCGTCAAGCTGACCGTCAACCCCAAGAGCCAGCGGCTGCAACTGATGCAACCGTGGCCCGCATGGGACGGCAAAGACTATCTCGACATGCCGGTGCTGCTGAAGACCAAAGGCAAGACGACGACCGATCACATCTCTCCGGCCGGCGTGTGGCTGAGCTTGCGCGGGCACCTCGACAAGTTCAGCGATAACCTGTGCATGGGCGCGATCAATGCCTATACCGGCGAGGCCGGCAAGGTGAAGAACATGCTGACCGGAGCCACCGGCGAAATGGTCTCGAAAGCCGCACGCCACTACAAGTCAAAGGGCGTAAAGTGGGTCATCGTCGGCGACGCCAACTACGGCGAGGGCAGCAGCCGCGAACACGCTGCGTTGAGCCCGCGCCTGCTGGGCGGCGTCGCGGTTATCGTGCGCAGCTTCGCGCGCATCCACGAATCGAACCTGAAAAAGCAGGGCCTGCTTGCGCTCACATTCCAGAAACCGGAGGATTACGAGCGCCTGCGTGAAGACGACCGTTTGAGCCTGGTCGGACTGAACAGCCTCGCCGCCGGCAAGCCGGTCGAGTGCCGCATAAAACACGCCGACGGCAGGACCGAGACGCTGCAGCTCAACCACACATTCAGCGAACCGCAACTCGAATGGTTCCGCCAGGGTTCGGCGCTGAATCTGTTCCATGCGGCGGCGAAGAAATCCGCTGTGAAGAAAAAAGCCGGCAAGAAGTCTGCCGCGAAGTCCACCGGCAAGGCGATGAAGAAATCAACAGCGGCGGGGAGAAAGGCGGGCGCATTGAGGAGGGCACCATGATGCAAATCAGTTTCCCCGGCTCCGGCAATCACATCACGCAGGCCCCGCAATGCAACAATTCGGGTATCGCCCGGCGCCGGTGGATGCCTTGGATTGTGCTGGGCCTTGTTACGGTAGCCGCCGCATTGTGCATTCCGGTTTCTATCGCGGCCACCACACCCGCGACCGGGGACGCCTATGTGTATCGTCTCGTGAACGGCTACAACCGTGAAACCGTCGGTCACATCCGCCACGAAGTCACCGAAGTGACTATGGCGCAGGGTGCGATTGTTTCAGTCACGGTGGACCAGCCCTCGCTCAGGCTATCTCATACCGAAATCTACACCCAGGCGGGGCAGTGGATGCGCCGTCCCCTCGACAACCATGGCATCGCCATCGCGTATGAGTTCACTCCCGCGCTTCCCGTGTACCTGTCACCGCTGGCCGCAGGTAAGTCCTGGTCGGTGCGGGTCAACGCGAAGGTCCCGGGTGAAAACACAAACCGCAGCGTACGTATCGACGGCGAGGTGCTGGGCAATGAACGCATCCGCGTGCCTGCCGGGGAATTCGATACCGTGAAAATCCGTCGCATTATTTATCCCGGCGACGCCGGAGATTTCAAGACCGAGACGCATATCGTCGAATTCGACTGGTACGCGCCCGCCCTCGGGCGCACCGTGCGATCCGAAACCCGGTCGAGCTGGCGGTCGCTGTCTGGGTGCCGTCGAGGGTACTGCGACTATCGCGGCGACTGGAATGTGCTCGAACTCACCGAGGCGCACGCGGCAACGCGCTAAATCGCGCCCCATTCGGCGGCTGCGCTGCCAACCGGTGCGTGAGGATGCGCTTGATGTTGTCTATGCGCGCGCGAGATACAGCCACGTCTCCACCCACCGTATCCGGGTTGAGCGAAAGACTCACAATGCCCTCCTCCACCAGTCACTGCGCCAGGTCAGGATGATCCGATGGCCCTTGCCCGCGGATGCCCACGGACTTGCCGGCTTTGCGGCAGGCCGGAATCGCTGCCTTCGTTCAGGTGGCGCCCTACTTCTTGAGACTACAGGTGGTATTAAAGAAACTGCCGCCATCCATGTTGAGCCCGATCTTCGGGCCAGAAAGTAGTTTTGCGTTCGCTTTGGTCAGAGGTCCGCTCTCGAAGACGATCTTGCCTGTCGCTTGTTCGAGCTTGTAGCTTCCCTTGCTGCCTTTTTTGTCGCGGTACGTGGTGGGGCCGTCGATCTGGATGTCCATGAACATGTAATTGAGGGCGGTGCCCGACAGGCTGTAACACGGGTAGACCCCTGGGACCAGTTTGTCGGCCGCCTCCGCGCTCGCACCCGCCGGGCGCAGCATCCAGAACAGATGTGAAGTCTGTGTGCCATCGACGAGTTTCAAGCGGCACATACCGCCGGATACCGATGTCACAATGCCGGTCTTGTTTTGGCGGTTGGTGACTTTGGCGCCGACCACGCAGTCCTGCTCTTTCTTGAATTCCGCTGACATAGCTAGCGGACAAGTGAGCATGAGCACGAACGCCAGTGCAAGTTTTTTCATAAGGTCTGATGGAGATTTAATTCGTGAGGTTACACCAGAGTGCAGCTCAGGGGAACCGGCTTCCAATGGAATTTGCAGCAGGCGGCACCACGCCGCGTTCTCGAGCGGACGATTCGATGCTGACCGTGCGCGCCACTCAGGTGATGCCGTCCTCCTCGACAAGATGACCGAGGCGGGTCAATAACTTCGTGACATTCGACTATGCGCGCTGGCGTACGGACAGGACAGGTCATTTCCGTTCAAATGGGTGCTGGCATGCAGGCGGGAACCTGACGGCGCACTCAACATGATCCCGCAGCTTTCGGCGCGCCGATACCACAGCGTTAATTGTATAACCACAACCAATGGAGATATTCATGACACTTACTCATTCCGCGATAGCCCTTGCTTTGGTAGCTACTTTGGGCGCTGGCTGTGCCACGGAGCAGAAATCACAAACCGCGATCGGCGCAGGAGCAGGCGCCGCAACTGGCGCTGTGCTTGGCTCTGTAATCGGACGCTCAGGCACAAGCACGGCCATCGGCGCAGTGGTCGGCGGTGGCCTGGGCGCTGCCGCGGGTTACAACTGGCAGTTGATAAAAGAGAAACTCGGTATGGCTACCAAGGATACTGCTGTGAAAGTCTCGGAACAGCAAGACGGTAGTCTCAAAGTCAATGTGCCAGGCTCGGTCTCGTTTGCGAGCGGGAGCGCGGCAATCACGCCCGCACTCTATCCCACGTTAAATAAAATCTCCGCCACGCTTAACGAATATCCGGAAACCAGGATCACTGTGGTCGGTTACACGGACAGTGTGGGCAGCATGGAGTCGAACAACGAACTCTCGCTCAAGCGTGCTGACGCTGTAGTGAATTACCTGACCCAGCGCGGTGTGCAACGCGGCCGCATGGCGGTCGAGGGACGCGGTGAGCTTAATCCGATTGCTGATAACGCAACCGAAGCGGGGCGCGCCGACAATCGCCGTGTGGAAATGTTGGTCCAAGCATTGAACACTTGATGGCCAAGCACGCCCCGGACCCGATCCGGGGCGTGCTCCGCCGGAATGACGGTATGTAGATTTTGAGAAACGCCGTGTATTCAGAGTAGCGGCGGAACACCAGGCGCAATCCTGATTGCACAGAATGCAGACACTGCGCAAGCAGGCACAGCGGCGCTGCCATCACGCGCCAGCTTTTGCTGCACGCGCGAGATACCGCATGTGCTTCACCGCCGGGTCACATACATCGGCGCCAGATCCCATTCGCGCGGACCCGAATAAACCGAGTCGAGATCGATCATCACCGGCCTGTCACCGCCGGCGACAAAATTTCCGGGCATCGCGTCACCGTGCAAGATACCGCCCCCCAGCCCGGTTTCCCGTAACGCCAGCGCCGCTTCTTTGACCCGCTGTCAGAACCGCTGCGCGTTCCGACCTACAAGTGCTGATGCACAGCACAGCGGTAGTAGCCTAATGGCGCCAATAATCCGGGCAGAGACGTGTTGTTCGCATCAAGGCGAACCGCGGAGGACGCTGTTCCGCAACTACACCTTTACATTTTGGGCTCTGTTCTTGGCGTCGATCTTGGTGACATCGAGATTTTCCACAAACACGTTGGGAAAGGCGAAGCCAGCGCTCATAAAGAATACCGAAACGCGACCGAGGCGGCTGAGATTCGCCATGGCGCGCGATGGTGGTGTTCCGTTGGTTTTTTCAATAGTCATCGTGATCTCCAGAGTGAACCACGAGAATCGCTACGTGGCTAAGCATAGTCAGAGTATGCGCCTTCTACGCGATGTCAACCGTTCGGCAGGACACATAAACGCAAATAAAAGGGCAAAGCACGCGATTCAGCGGGTTTTGACCCCAGGCAGCGCATCCAGCTCAGGTTGTGTCCGGGAAAAGCCTGGCGCAGCGTTTCCAGCAGATAGCAGAACGCCAGTTCGCTGTCGGTGTGGCCCACCGGCTGATAATGCCACGTGAGGCGCGGAGAAAAATTTTCGAGCGCGCCGTTATGGGCAAAAATCCAGTAACGGCCCCACAGCTCGCGCAAGAACGGATGCGTGTTCTCGAGCGCCACCACGCCCTTGGTCGCCTTGCGGATGTGCGCGATGACGTTCATCGAGCGGATCGCATAACTGCGCACCAGCTCGGCGACCGGCGATTCGACCGCCGGTTTTGAATCCAGGAAGACCCGACAGCCCGGACCCTCGAAAAAAGCTATACCCCGGCCGTCGGCGTGATGGTCGGTCGAGGCGCCGCGCCGATGGAAGCCTTCGAATGAAAAACAGATGTCCATCGGGACATTGCAGTTCATTCCAGGTAATTGACACATAGCCAAAGGCTATCCGCTCGATGCCGGGGGCCGCGCTATGCGCGTACGCCTAGAGTTCGAGCACTTGACCTTCTCGCGCAGCGGAGCAGCGAAGCGACGAGCCGCGAGCATTGATCAACTGGTTAGCGGTCTCGGCCATAGCTGCCACCGTCGCATCGTCGTGCAGGGGATCGTGATGGAAAAAAGTCAGGGCGCGCACCTCTGCGGCCAAGGCCGCTTCTACCGTCGCGCTGATGGATGAATGGCCCCAGCCCATGCGCGCCGGGTACTCTTCGTCCGTGTACTGTGCGTCACCGATGTAAAGGTCGGTTCCATGAATAAATTGCACAAACTCTGCGTCCAGCCGCTGGCCGAAATCCCGACCGGCCTCAGCGCGCCCCGCCAGCGGCAGCGTCTGCTTATCAAGAAAGGCAAGGGCAAGCCGGTCGAACCCGGCGCGCCCCCCCAGATGCGTGAGCGTCTGCTGATAAGGCTCATTGTCCGTCGCATATACCACCGTCTTACCGCCATAGGATATCCGGTATCCGAGGGTCATACCCGGGTGGTTCAGATACATGGCCGCAACGGTCCCCTCGCCGATCTGAAATGCCTTGCCCTTGAATTCGTGCATATGGAGCACCGATTTCATGTCGCCGAGTGCCACCGGGAAATAATCGGCATCCATCTGGCCGCGAATAATTTTTTCAAGCGGGCGCCCCTGCCCCGCCGAGCCATAGATATGTATCGTGGTTGTAGGAAGATAGGCTGGCAGGAAGAACGGGAATCCCTGGATATGGTCCCAATGCGTATGGCTGAGAAACAGGTGCACCGTCAACGGTTGGTCTGCGTACTCTTTCATCAAAGCCAAGCCCAGCGGCCGGAGGCCCGTGCCGGCGTCAAAGATCAAAATGTCGGTTCCCTCCCGTATCTCGACACACGAAGTATTCCCCCCATAAATAATGGTTGCGGGACCCGGTGTCGCGATGGACCCACGCGTGCCCCAGAACGTGACTCGCATTACGTGTGGCTCCCAACGTTGGGTGACGCAAGATGCCGCTCGATGAGCGCCATCAGCTCGTCGGTTTGGAACGGCTTCACGACATAATCCGTCGCCCCCAATTCGCGCGCGCGGTCGATGTCCGGCTTGTACGCCTTGGATGAGGTCATGATTATGATAGTGTTCTTGATCTGTTCATTTGCGCGCAGTGTCTGCAGAACTTCGAAGCCGTGCATTTCTCCCATGATGAGATCGCAAATGATCACGGCGGGCTGGTGCTCAAGCGCCAGCTGCACACCTTCATTGCCGTCGTAAGCGGTGTATACGGTAAAACCCTGCTCAGAGAAATAAAACGACTCAAAATCCACCAACGCCTCGTCGTTGTCGATTACTAACAGGGTTCGATTCATTATTTTTTGATCCCAGGCCGGCTATCCTGCAAATCAATGTTACGCAGGCGCTCAAGATCGGCTCTAAGTTTCGCCATCTCGGCTTTGAGTTGATCGACCGCGATCTGATCGGCTCTAAGTTTCGTCATCTCGGCTTTAAGTTGATCGACCGCAATCTGTCGAACCGAGAGCTCGCGGCGAACCCTGGGTAGTTCCTCGCTCTGGACGCGGCCGATCTCAGTTTGAGCAGTCAGCAGACGCTCTAGAGCCGTCCGCGTGGCGCGTGCCCGTGACGCCTGTGCGTCATCGGGATAGCCATCAACCAACTCAGTATAAAGGTCCACGGCGCCGCTATAGTCCTCTGCAGCGAGCTTCATATCAGCCTGGTTCAACAAGTCCTTGGCTGGGCTGGAAACCACAGCACATCCCGCACACAGCATTCCTATCACGACTATTGCAAGCAGCGATTTCATACCTGTAGTATCTCCCTTTCGGTGACCGTGGGTGCCGTTGACTCGATGGGAAAGCTCGCGGTGAACTGGCTGCCTTTTCCCTCCTGCGACTCTACACTCACATGGCCTCCATGGGCGTCCACTAGCGATTTAACGATGGCAAGCCCGAGACCGGTGCCGCCTTTTCCGCTATGCGCTTGGCGGAACCGATCAAAAACCACCGGGACCAGAGCCGCCGGGATGCCGATGCCGGTGTCTTCCACCTGAATCTGGATTTCGCTGGCGGCTAGACGGAGTTTAACTGTCACGGTCCCGCCGGCAGACGTGAAGCGCAGCGCGTTCCCCACAAGATTGACCACCACCTGTACGATGCGATCCTCGTCACCGAACATGCGCTCCGCGCCAGCCCCGACGTCGAGCCGCAGCGCGATGCCTCCCTGTTCGGCCTGTGGACGCAGTTCCTCGATTACATTTCTAACGGCCACGTCCAGACTAAACCAACGACGTTCGACCGGCAACATCCCGGCGTTTGCGCGGGAGAGGTCCAGCACGTTGTTCACCAGTCGCAGGAGGCGTTCGGTTCCCTTGTGAAAAATGGCGATCAATCGCTTCTGCTTGTCTGTAAGCGGACCGACCGTTTCTGCTTCAATCAAGCGGGTAGCCTCGCGCATAGCGTTCAGTGGGGACCGCAGCTCGTGTGAAACGGTCGCGTAGAACTTTTCCTTGATTTCGTCTATTTCTCGCAGCCGCGCGGCCATGGTATTGAAGGATTTTGCCAATTCGCCGAGTTCATCTTTGGAATCGATCGGAAGCGGCCGGTGGAACGCTCCTTCCGCGACGGCCCGAGTAGCATCCGACAGGCGATTCAGTAAAAAGTGCATACGCCCAGCAATGGCACCAGTGCCGGCGAGGGCCAGGATCACCGCCAGTAGCATGGCGGTGGTGACGGCTTGCCAAGTCCGGCTACGCAGCGTCTCAATCTCGAAACGGGCTTGGCCCAGAGCTGCCGTCGCCTCGGTCTGGGTTTGGTCAAGCGCGTCCCTGGTCACTTGGACTAAACGGTCCAAATCCGTCACCACACCGTCAACCCGCGGCTCGGCATCGTCCTGGAACAGCTTTTCCGCGCGTTGGATGCTTCCGCGTTTTCGCAGGTTTCGCGTTTCGCTGACGGCAGCCTCGTAATCCTTAAAGCCTGCAGCAGCTTTATCGAGCAGAGTTCGCTCTTCCGCGGTGGTGATAAGCCCGGCGAGGCGTTCGAGTTCCCGCAGGATACCGGTCGCTTCGGCACTCGATGCCGCAGCGTATTCGGGATCGTCGAAAACCAGGCTGCGCCTGTCCACTCGTTTTGCCTTGGACACTGCCTCGCGCAGCGATACCGCGCTGCGCAGGGCCTCGGCAGCTTTGACCGTGATCGTACGGTCGGCGATGGATAGCTTCCCCACTTCGATCAGGCTCCAGCCGGCAATCCCCGCCAGCACCAGGATAACCAGCGAATATGCCAAGAATATTTTTACCGCAAGCCGCATCGAGAGAGCTCTTTATATGCTATCGCGAGCCGCACGCACGCGTCGATGCGTGGCTAAAAAGAAAATTTTTCGGGCATCGCAGGGGACAAGTGACAGTCTGGTCGGTCACGCGGATATGCTTCGAACTAATCGCGAGGCTCTAAACTATACGTTGATATTCTACAGGACATCCAGCCATTGTCACTCTCCCGCTCACAGACGCCTGCCCCGCTAAAATCATGCCGTCATTCAGACTCCTACCCCGTTGGGCAAGGCTCTCGTACTTGGCGCCGCCGGTAAGGCTGGAATATTCGTTGGACTTGAAATCCGACAATCGCACCATCACCGGCTTGGGCCAGAATGCCGCACCCAGGGTTGCAACGCCTGCGCCCGCACTACGCGGCAAGGCTTATGATACCCGCCTATGAAACGCGGGAAAAAATGGGCAATCGGCCTGGGTATTGCAACCGCTGTGCTGAGCGCGGCGTGGCTTGCCGTAGCGTGGTGGCTGCCCACCGACGAAGACCTTGCCGCCCGGCTCACGGCCGGGGCCGAAGCACGGCTGGGCATCAAGGTAGCCATCGGCTCTGCCCACTGGGCGTTGCTGCCAAAGCCCGTTGTCGTGGTCAACGACTTTCGCACGCAGCAGGCGCAACCGGTAGTCATCCGCCAGTTGAGCGCGCATCCCAACGTGCGCATGCTGCTGCACCGCAAGTTTGCGCTTGAGCGCATCGACATTTATGACGCGGTTTTCCCGCCCAACTCGCTGCGCACCCTACTCGCCAATCCGCGCGCGCGTGAGCCCGATGCGGACGCTGACGTGCCGCTCGAACACGTCGAGTTTCGCAACCTGACCTGGATCTCTTACAGCGGCATCGCCGTGGCCTATGACGGCGAGATCGACTTCGACCCGCGCTGGCGCCCGCGCCATGCTGCGTTGCGCCGCCCTGGCATCAATCCCGCTTTCACGCTGAGGTTGACGCGCGAGGCCGATGCCGACCGCTGGCAGACGCGCATCGATGTCGGCGGCGGCACCGCGCACGGCAATGTCGAGTTGAAGACCGCCACAAACGGCGCCATGCACCTCAGCGGTCAATTGTCTCCGCATGATGTTGAGGTGGCCGGCACTATGAGCGCGTTCAACCGCCGCTCACCCGTCGCGGGCAAGGGCTCGGGCCAGACGGTGTTGTCCGCAGACGGCAAATCGGTGGGCGAGCTGGTGCGCTCGCTGCATACGCGCACCACGTTTTCGGTCAATCCCGCAACGATATTGCGCTTTGACCTGGACAAGGCCATCACCACGCGCGGCAAACAGCGCGACGGCCAGACTGCGTTGCAGGAGCTGAGCGGCCAGATGGACACGCAGAACACCGATAAGGGCATGCGAACCACCTACACCGGCATCAAGGCCCGTGCCGGCCAGTACACCGCCACCGGCAAGGCCACGCTCTATAACCGCCAGATCGAAGCCAGTGGCAACCTCTACCTGGTCGAGGGCTCGAGCGGCGTGCCTTTCACCGTGAGCGGGCCGATCGACAAGCCGAAAGCCTCGATGCCGCCGGGAATCTTCGCAGGCGCACTCATCGGCACTGTGGTGCTGCCCGGCATCGGCACCACGCTTGGCGCCCGCATCGGCGGCACCCTCGGGCGGCTCTTCAAAGGCGGCGCGCAACAACCTGCTGCGCCAGCGCCGGTTGCGCCGAAAAAAAACTAGCCAGGCGCAATCCCTATTGCGTCGGATGCGTGTTGCCGATCAAACACACGGCGCAATAAGACAAGGGAACACTTGAAGCGAAGCATTGCGCCCTGGCCCTACGAACATCACGCGCCAGCTTTTGCTGCACGCGCGAGATACAGCCAGGTCTCCACCACGGTATCCGGGTTGAGCGAAAGACTTTCGATGCCCTCCTCCACCAGCCACTGCGCAAGATCCGGATGATCCGACGGCCCCTGCCCGCAGATGCCCACGTACTTGCCCGCCTTGCGACAGGCCTGAATCGCCAGATGCAGCATGTGTTTCACCGCCGGGTCGCGTTCATCAAAGCCCTCCGCTATCAGGCCGGAGTCGCGATCCAGCGCCAGGGTCATTTGCGTCATGTCATTGGAGCCGATGGAAAAGCCGTCGAAGTGTTCGAGGAACTGATCCGCCAGCACGGCGTTGGACGGAATCTCGCACATCATGATGATGCGCAGACCGTTGCCGCCGCGCTTTAAGCCATTGGCCGCGAGCAATTCCAGCACCTGCTTCGCTTCGGTCACGGTACGCACGAACGGCACCATGATTTCGACGTTGGTCAGCCCCATCTCGTCGCGCACTTTTTTCAGCGCACGGCATTCGAGTTCGAAGGATTTTCTGAAGCTGTCGGAGATATAACGTGACGCTCCACGGAATCCCAGCATCGGGTTTTCTTCGTGTGGTTCGTATTTACTGCCTCCGGTGAGACTTGAATATTCGTTGGACTTGAAATCCGACAGCCGTACGATCACTGGCTTGGGCCAGAATGCCGCACCCAGGGTTGCCACACCTTCGACAAGTTTCTCGACGTAAAACGTCACCGGGTCGGCATAGCCGGCGCTGTGTTCCTCGACGGCGGTTTTCAAATCCGCCGGCAGATCGGGATAAGCCAGCACCGCTTTGGGATGCACGCCGATCATGCGCGCGATAATGAATTCCAGCCGCGCCAGCCCCACGCCTTCATTCGGCAGGCGGCTGAATTCAAACGCCAGTTCCGGATTGCCGACATTCATGGTGATTTTCACCGGCGACTTGGGCATGGCGGACAGCGACAAATCGATCACTTCCACCTCCAGTTTTCCGCGATAAACAAAACCGGTGTCACCCTCGGCACACGACACGGTAACGTCTTTGCCGTCTTTCAGCACCCGCGTTGCATCGCCACACCCCACCACCGCAGGCACGCCGAGTTCGCGCGCGATGATGGCCGCGTGACAGGTGCGTCCGCCGCGATTGGTAACTATCGCCGAAGCGCGCTTCATCACCGGTTCCCAATCGGGATCGGTCATGTCGGTGACCAGCACATCGCCCTCGCGCACGCGGTCCATTTCCGCAGCGCTGCTTACCAGCCGCACCGGGCCGCTACCGACACGCTGGCCAATCGCGCGGCCGGTAGCCAGCACTTCGGAGCGCTGCTGCAACCGATAACGCCGCAGCGTATCGACGTTTTCACTCGCCTTCACCGTTTCGGGACGCGCTTGCAGAATATAAAGCTGGCCATCGATGCCGTCGCGGCCCCACTCGATATCCATCGGACGCTGATAATGTTTTTCAATAATCATCGCGTAACGCGCCAGCGTTTCGACTTCGGCATCGCTTATAGAAAACTTGCGGCGATCCGCTTCCGGCACTGGCTCGGTCTTTACCGAACGCCCCACTGCCCGCGACGTGTCATACACCATACGCACCGCCTTGGAACCCAGTCCGCGCCGTAGTATCGCTGGGCGGTTATGCGTAAGTGATTGTTTATAAACGTAAAATTCATCAGGATTCACTTGCCCTTGAACGACGGTTTCACCCAGCCCATAAGCCGAAGTAATGAACACCACCTGGTCAAACCCGGATTCAGTATCGATGGTGAACATTACGCCGCTCGCGCCCACATCGCTGCGCACCATGCGTTGCACCGCTGCGGACAATGCCACTTCGGCGTGCATAAAACCTTTATGCACACGATACGAAATCGCGCGGTCGTTATACAGCGAGGCAAACACCTGCTTGATGGCCTCAAGCAGATTATCCAGGCCGTGTACGTTAAGAAACGTTTCCTGCTGGCCGGCGAATGACGCATCCGGCAAATCCTCCGCCGTGGCCGAAGAGCGCACCGCGAATGTGACGTCGGGCCCCGCTGCCAGCGCGAGTTTGTTGTAGGCATCGCCCACTGCCGCCACCAGCGTGTCTGAAAACGGCTGCGCCACGATCCAGCCGCGAATGTCTTTGCCCGCTGCCGCCAATGCATTCACGTCATCGACATTCAACGTTGCCAGCCGTTGTTCGATACGCTTATCCAAATCGCCCCTGACGAGAAAATCCCGGTAAGCCGCGGAGGTTGTGGCAAACCCGCCCGGTACGCGCACACCCGCTTTGGCAAGATTGCCGATCATCTCCCCGAGAGATGCATTTTTTCCGCCGACACTGCCGACATCACTGATGCGTAAAGTGGATAGGTCGAGCACGTAGGCTGGCGTGGTCATAAGCATGTTCCGGTAAAGTGCATGGTGGGGTGCGGCGAAAGGCGGTATATTACAGAAAATTGTCGCGCCGCAACATACACACCTTCTCGTACCCAATATTCCGCTACCTCATGACAGCCCATCGCCGCAGCGCCTTCTTTGTATCCGACCGCACCGCCATCACGGCCGAGATGCTCGGTCACAGCCTGCTCACGCAGTTCGACGGATTGAGTTTGCACGAGACTACGCTGCCCTTTATCGACAACCTTGATAAAGCGCAAGATGCGGTGCAAAAAATCAACGCTGCCGCGGCTGCCGACGGCGCGCGCCCCATCATTATCAGCACGCTGGCAACCACTGAAATCGCCGCCGAAGTGGGCAAAGCCAATGCGTTATTTCTCGATTGTTTTCAGATTTTTATCGCGCCGCTCGAAAACGAACTCGGCGCACGCGCATCCCACGCGATCGGCCGCACGCACAACGTCAACGATATCGTCAATTACTATAAACGTATGGAATCGGTGAACTACGCGATGTCGCACGACGACGGCGTCTCCACGCGCGATCTGGCCGAAGCCGACATCATTCTGGTCGGCGTGTCGCGCTGCGGGAAAACGCCTACGTGTCTGTATCTGTCGATGCAGTTTGGCGTGCGCGCGGCGAACTACCCGCTGATACCTGAAGATTTTTCCAGCCACCTGCTGCCCGCCACGCTGCGCCCGTTGCGTGACAAACTCTACGGCCTGACCATCACGCCCGCGCGCCTGCAGCGCATACGCAGTGAACGACGGCCCAACAGCAGCTACGCTGAATTGAAAAATTGCGAGTATGAAATCCGCGAAGCCGAGTCGCTGATGCGCCGCGAGAACATTCCGTTTCTGGACGCCACCAGCAAATCCGTTGAAGAACTCGCCACCACCATCATGCAGCAGGCGAAACTGGAGCGGCGTATTTACTGAAGCTGGCGCACGCGCTCGAACAAACACACCGCAGCCGCTGCCGCGACGTTCAGCGACTCCGTCGCAGCGCTCATCGGAATAGCCAGGGATTCATGCGCGCATTGCATCAGCGCATCCGTCACACCCGCGCCTTCGTTGCCGAACACCAGCGCGATTCTCCCGCGTAGATCGATATTGAAAACAGTTTTCGTTGCAGTCTGTTGCGCCACCAGTACGCGGCCCGGAAACGCGCGCGCAAATGCCAGCAAATCGATACGCTCGTGAATCTCAAGGCTGAAATGCGCACCCATGCCGGCCCGCAGCACACGTGGAGACCATGCATTTACGCAATGGTTCGAAAGGAATATTTGGCTGACGCTGGCAGCCGCGCACGAGCGCAGTATCGAGCCAAGATTACCGGGGTCTTGCACGTCTTCGAGCATCACGCAGGTGTCCAGTGCGCCCGGCAACTCTACGCGCCGGGGCGTTTTGATGACCGCGATGATGCCGGTGGGTGTAGCCACCGACGACAGTTGCTTGAACAGGTGATCGCTCAACAACAAGACGTGCACTGCGTTTTGCAACAGCGTGCGAATTTCAGGATCGTCCGCGCCGGCGTGGCTCACGATAATTTGCTCGGGCTCACCGAGGCGCAAGCGATACGCCTGCAGCAAATGCACACCGTCCAACAGCGAATAGCCCGCGAGCCTGCGCTCGCGCGATGAATGCACCAGCTTTAACAGCGCTTTGAATTGCGGATTGTCCGCCGAGGTAATTTGTTTCAAAAGGCTCTCAGGTACTCAGTCAAGCGCGCAGGTTCTAAAACCCGCCAGCACATCGCGCCGGTCGGGGGTGTAGAAATTGCGCCAGGTGTTACGCAACAGACTCGCGCGCGTGGCATAGCAACCGCCGCGCAGCACTTTGTGATTACCGAACCACGGCTCGGAGTATTCCTGATACGGGTCGCGCACGAAGCCGGGATAAGGGTTGAACCAGTCCGCCGTCCACTCCCACGCGTTTCCAAACATCTGGCGCACGCCCCAGGCGCTGTCGCCATCGGGAAAAGCCGTCACATCCAGGGTGCCGGAGGCAACGCCAAACAGATTCGCGTGTGCCGCCGTGGGCGGCGTGTCGCCCCACGGGTAGCGGCGTTTGCGTGTGTCATCGCCTGGTATCGTCGCCGCGGCAAATTCCCACTCGGCTTCGCTGGGCAGACGCCGCCGTGCCCAGTTGCAGTAGGCCTCTGCCTCATGCCAGTTGACGTGAATGACTGCGGCGTTCGCTTCCACACGCATCAGCGCATCATAACGCCGCACCCACCATTCACTACCCTGCTTGCGCCAGTACAGGGGCGCGCTCGCGCCTTCCGCTACACGCCAGCGCCACCCTTCGTCACGCCATAATTCACGCCGCGTATAACCCGCATCATCTGCAAACGCCGCGAACTCAGCGTTGGTGACGGCCACGCGTGCGATGCGGTAAGGCGGCACTTCCACTGCGTACGCCCACTTTTCATTGTCAAAAACAAAGCCCGCATTTGCGCTGGCCCCGAGCATGAAGCGCCCGCCGGTAATGCTCGCATCACCGAATGGAGAATGTTGCGTAACTATTTGTTTTTGTTGAATTATTTTAACTGCATCACCTAGCGTCTGGCGGGTGTAATCAAATGCTTCATTGTGCATTTCTTCATGGAACACCGCGAGCTGCGCGAAGTAGCGCAGGTGGTCGGTTGCACCTTCGCGCTGGATGCGTTCGCGTACGGCATCGAACACGGCGCGCAAATATTTCAACGTTTGATCACTCGTTGGCAGTGGCAGATTCCAGCGCTTCGCGTGCGGCACCAGGGCCGAGTTATACAACGCATCCGTGTCCTGCCGCATCGATTCGGCGAGCGATCCGTCGGGCCGGTAGCGCAAACACCAATGCTCCTGAAACCAGGCCAGGTGCCCCAGTTCCCACAATGGCGGGTTGACTATTTTTAAGTAAGGCCCGAGCCATTGATTCGCTTGCAATCGCGTGGCATAAGCCAGGGTGCGCTCACGCGCCGCATGCAGCATTTCGCACAGCGTTGAGGCGCCGGGTTGGTGTTGTTCCGTTGGCATGCCGTGCAGTGGGTTCATTTGCTATAGTGGCGCGAGTGTATCCTTGAAATGACTCTGTGAAAATCGCACTGATCACACCCGCGGCGCCCGGCTCGCGGCACGGCAACCGCGGCACTGCCACGCGCTGGGCGGGCATGCTGCGTGAACTGGGTCATCGTGTCAGCATCCAGGTGGATTGGGATGGCGCTGCAACCGATTTGATGCTGGCGCTGCACGCGCGCCGCAGTCATGCGTCGATGCGCAACTATGCGATGTGTTATCCCGGGCACCCCCTGATACTTGCGCTGACCGGCACCGATTTATATCGCGATATACGCAGCGACACCAAAGCGCAGGCTTCCCTGCAACTGGCCACGCGCATGATAGTGCTGCAGGAGATGGGGCTGGCTGAACTCGCGCCGGCGCTGCGCCGAAAAACACGCGTGGTGTATCAATCGGCGCCGCACGTGCAACGCCTGCCGCCACTGAAATCATGCTTCGAAGTCGTGGTCAGCGGCCATCTGCGCGACGAAAAAGACCCCTTTCGTGCCGTAGCGGCGCTGGCCTACCTGCCTGATGCGTCCCGCATCCGCGTCACCCACATCGGGAGTGCGATGTCATCCGAAATGGCGCAACAGGCGAGAATTTGGATGGCCAGCGAAAAGCGTTATCGCTGGCTGGGCGAAGTCACGCACGGCAGAGCGCTGCGTTTGCTTGCTCGCAGCCGTCTGATGGTGATCAGCTCGCGCATGGAAGGCGGCGCCAATGTGGTGAGTGAAGCGCTGGCGAACCGTGTGCCGGTTATCGCCTCGCGTATCGCGGGCAATGTCGGCATGTTGGGCAAGGATTACGCAGGCTACTACCCGCTTGAAGATGAGCGCGCGCTGGCGCGGCTATTGTTGCGCGCGGAAACGGATAACACTTTCTACCGCAAACTCACCGCGCAATGCCGTGCACGCAAGCCGCTGGTGACCCACGCCAGCGAACGCAATGCGTTGCAGCGGGTGTTGGCGGAAATCTCGTAGGCAATGGACAGAGCCAACCCCAAGAACACCTCGACAGGATTTACAGGATAAAACCTCCATCCTGTTAATCTTGTCTGCTGTTTTCAGATTTACAGGTATTTCTTAACCGGCGCGTAGCTGCGGCGATGCACGGGCGAAGCGCCGTGCGCCGCCAGAGCGGCCATATGGCGCAGTGTGCCGTAGCCCTTGTGCGCATCAAAACCGTAGTGCGGATATGCTGCGTGCAGCTTGCGCATTTCATGGTCGCGGGCGACTTTGGCGAGTATCGAAGCGGCGGATATCGCAGGTTCCTTGGCGTCGCCTTTGACGATGGCACGCGCAGGCATCACAACGTCGGGGCAATGTAGACCATCGACAATAATTTTATCCGGCTGCGTGGCCAGACCTTCCACCGCGCGTTTCATTGCGAGCAGGCTCGCCTGCAATATGTTGATGGCGTCGATTTCTTCCACGCTGGCGCTGGCGATGGCCCACCACAGCGCGTCGCGCTGAATCACCTCAAACAGCGATGCGCGCCGCCCCGCGCTGAGTTTTTTGGAATCCCCCAGGCCTGCTATGGGTTTGGCGTAATCCAGTATCACCGCTGCGGCATAGACCGGGCCAGCGAGCGGCCCGCGTCCGGCTTCGTCCACACCGGCAATCAACAGGCGCGTCATGGCGTTTTTTCCAGGTAAGGCATGATCGCAGCGGCGGCTTTTTGCGCGGTGTCTTGCCTGAGATCGAGCAGCAGGTGCGCGAAGCGTTCACTGATACGCTGCCGGCGCGGCGCATCATGAAACAGGTCGAGCAACGCGCGCGACAGGCCTTGCGGCGTGGCGGCGTCCTGCAAAAGCTCCGGCACCACAAATTCGCCGGCAAGTATATTAGGCAGGCCCACATACGGCAGATAACCACGCCGTTTCATCAGCCATGCGCTCAGGCGCGGCATGCGGTACGTAATCACCATCGGCCGTTTGAGCAGTGCCGTTTCCAGCGTGGCCGTGCCGGAAGCCACCAGCACGACATCTGCGGCAGCGATAGCGTCGTGCGACTTTCCATCGAGCAGCATGACCGTAATGCCCGGCTCACGCGCCAGAGCCGCCGCAAAAATCGCGCGCGTTTCGCGATTCACCAGCGGCGTGATGAAGCGGGCGCCGGGCACGGCGTCACGAATCAATTTGGCGGTGGCCACGAACAACGCGGCCATCGCCTGCAACTCGCTCACGCGGCTGCCGGGCAGCAGCGCAAATACCGGGGCATCCCCGGTAATGCCCAGCGCCGCGCGCACTTCGGCCTGCGCGGGATAATCCGCCAGCATGTCAGCCAGGGGGTGGCCGACGTAACTCACTGGAATGGATTCTTTGTCGTAAATATTTTTCTCGAACGGGAACAGTGTCAGCACGCGATCCACCGCGCGTTTGATGAAGTGGATGCGCTTGCCGCGCCACGCCCAGATTGATGGACTGACATACTGGATGGTGGTAATTCCGGCCTGCTTGAGGTCGAACGCGAGGCCCAGGTTAAAATCCGGTGCGTCAATACCAATAAACAGCGCGGGCGGATGTTGCAGAAAGTGCCGTTTCACCTGGCGGCGTATCGCCGCGATTTCGGGATAATGACGCAGCACTTCGACATAACCACGCACCGCCAGCTTTTCCATTGGATGCAGCGCCTGCACGCCCGCAGCGATCATGCGCGGGCCGGCAATGCCAACGAACTGCAGGTCGGGCCGGCGTGCCCTGAGTGCTTCCACCAGGTGCGCGCCGAGCAAATCGCCGGAAGCCTCGCCGGCCACCATTCCCACCACCGGTGCGGCGTGCATGGCCGTTTAGCGGATGATGCCGCGGCCCGCCACAGCCAGAAAATCGATCAGCGGCTTGATTTCCGGACAGTCATTCACCTGTTGCGCCAACTCGGCAAGCGCTTGCTCGAGCGTAGCGCCCGAGCGGAAAATCGTTTTGTAGGCGCGCTTGATGCCGGAGACAGCTTCGGCGCTAAAACCGCGGCGGCTGAGGCCCTCAGAATTGATGCCATAGGGTTTTGCGGGGCTGCCGGAAGCGGTGACAAACGGCGGCACGTCTTTCAGCACGTGCGAGCCGATGCCGGTGATGACATGCGCACCTACGCGGCAGAATTGATGCACGCCGGTATAGCCACCCAAAATCGCGTAGTCGCCCACCTGCACATGCCCCGCCAATTGCGCATTGTTGGCGAAGACAGTATGGTTGCCGACCTGGCAATCGTGCGCCAGATGCACGTAGGCCATGATCCAGTTATTGTTGCCCAGCCGGGTGACACCGGCGTCCTGCGCCGTGCCGCAATTCAAGGTGCAGAATTCCCGGATGGTATTGTTGTCGCCGATCTCCAGGCGCGTGGGTTCGCCCTGGTACTTTTTATCCTGCGGTATTTCGCCCAGCGACACAAATTGAAAAATGCGATTGTTAGCACCGATGCGCGTGTGGCCCTTGAGCACAGTGTGCGGGCCAATGACGCAGCCTGCACCGATCTCGACATGCGGCCCGATAATCGAATACGGTCCGATCTCAACATCTGCCGCGATACGCGCAGCGGAGTCAACGATGGCTGTGCCGTGGATGCGCGAAGTCATGTAATAATTTTTTAAAACTATTTCTTGACGGTGCGCTTGGCGCACAACAGTTGCGCAGCGGCCACCAGTTCACCCTCGACCTTCGCCTGCGCGTTATAGCGCCACACGCCGCGCATGTGTTTATCCAGCACCACGTGCAAATGCAGTGCGTCGCCCGGCAACACCGGCTTTTTGAAACGCGCGTTGTCGATGCCGACGAAATAATAGAGTGAATTGTCGTCGGGCTTCTCATTCATGGTGAGGAACGACAATATCGCGGCCGCCTGTGCCAGCGCCTCGATAATCAGCACGCCTGGCATCACCGGGTAGCGTGGAAAATGGCCGTTAAAAAACGGTTCGTTGGCGGTAACGTTTTTCAGTGCGCAAATTTCCTTGCCCGGCTCGCACGACAGCACGCGATCCACCAGCAAAAAAGGATAACGGTGCGGCAGGTACTCCAGCACCTGGTGTATGTTCATCTGGATCATGCGTCTTTCCCTTCCAACTGCGCCAGGCGCTTTTCAAGCAGTTTAACCTGCCTGGCCATTGCGTCGAGATGGCGAATTTGAATCGCGTTGCGGCGCCACTGCCGGCTTTCCTCGAACGGATAGCCGCCGCTATAGACACCGGGCCGGGTAATCGATTTTGTGATCAGCGTCTTGCCGGAGATCTCGACATGATCGGCAAGCGTCAAATGCCCGGCAATGCCCACGGCGCCGCCTATGCGGCAATAGCGCCCGATGCGCGTGCTGCCCGCGATGCCGGTGCAAGCCGCAATCGCGGTGTGCGCGCCCACATGCACGTTGTGCGCGATCATGATCAGATTGTCAAGCCGCACACCGTCTTCGATAACCGTGTCATCGATGGCGCCGCGGTCGATAGTGGTGTTGGCGCCAATTTCAACATCGTTTCCTATGATAACGCGCCCCACCTGTGGCACCTTGATCCAGTGGCCACCGTCGCCATCGGCTTCCCACGCGTTGCCGAAACCATCGGCGCCGATCACCACCCCCGCATGCAGCACACAGCTCGCACCGATAAGACAGTCCGCATAAACCGCCACACCCGGCCACAGGCGCGTGTGCGCACCGATGCGCACATCGTCACCGATAGTGCAGTTGGCGCCGATGATGGCATGGTCGGCGATGCTGGCACGCGCGCCTATCACCGCATTCGGCCCTACACTGATGGCCTGCCCCAGCACGGCCGACGCGTCCACCGACGCGCTGGCATGCACCCCTTGCGCTACCGCGGCTGGCGGATGCAGCAGCGCCGACACCCGGGCAAAATAGGCATAGGGGTTGGCACACACGATGCGCGGCAGCACGGTTGCATCACGGTGGGCAGCGGCCAGTATCACCGCGCCTGCGCGCGTTTGTTGCAAATCGCGCACAAAACGCTCGTGCGTCAAAAATGTAATCGCGTTGGGGCCGGCGCCCTCCAGGGTGCCCACTTTTTCTATCGCTGTGCGGGCATCGCCTGCAACCTCGCCACCGAGTGCGTGCACCAGTTCACCCAGGCTGTACGAAGTTGCCATGCGTCGCGCTCGGATGAGGTAAGGTGCCGTAAAGTGAGCCGCGGAGCGTGAGATCGCGCCTTCGGCGCACGGGCACGCCGTGGCGTGACTATTTGCCCGCGAGCGCCTTGAGCACGCGATCGGTGATATCCACGCGCGGACTGCGGTAAACGGCTTCCTGCAGAATGAGATCGTATTTCTCGGTTTCCGCGATTTGCCGGATGATCTTGTTGGCGCGCTCCAGCAGCGCGCCCAGTTCCTGATTGCGCCGCAGATTCAGGTCCTCCTGAAACTCGCGCTGCAAGCGCTGCAAATCCACCAGTTGCCGTGACAATTCCTGCTCGCGCCCGCGGCGCTCGTTTTCGCTCAGGGTCAAGGCATCTTTTTCGAATTGTGCCTGCGTGGCCTTGATCTGCGCTTCACGGCGCTGGATTTCCTGAACCCGGGGCTGGAACTCTTTTTCCAGCCGCTTGCTGGCCTCGTCGGCAGGCGCGGATTCGCGGTTAACGCGCTCGGCGTCGACAAATCCGACTTTCAGATCAGCCGCCTGAGCGCCCGCAGTCAATGACAGTATCAGGGCTGTCAGCCCGCACAACAGCAGGTCATGTACACGCATACGCCTCATCCTTGGAATCAAACAGCGTTAAAACGCGCCGCCGAACGTAAATTGGAAGATCTGTCGATGGTCGAGCCCTTTGGTAACCAGCGGCACGCCCACGCTGAATTTGAGCGGGCCGAGCGGCGACACCCAGGCCAATCCCATGCCGGTCGAATAGCGCATGCCATTGCTGAAACTGCTGTAGTTATCGAAGCCGGCTACTGGCGGTGCATTAGGATCAATCACCGTGCCCACATCGAAAAAGGCGCTCATCCGCACCGAGCGGTCATTAATCAAACCCGGCATGGGGAACAGAAACTCCAGATTACTCAGCAGCTTGCGTGTGCCGCCGCGCGGGTCATTATTGGCATCACGCGGCGCCACCGAGTTGAGCCGGTAGCCGCGTAGCGACGATACGCCACCCGCATAGTAATTCTTGAAGAACGGAAGCGCTTTTCCGCCATACCCGCCACCGTAGCCGAGTTCGGCATTCCACATCACCGTGTACTCACGCGATAATGGAAAATAGCGCTGATACTGGTAATTCGTGCGGTAGTAGCGCAAGGTGCCACCCGGCAGGCCGCCATCGACATAGACACGCTGCATCGTGCCCGTGGTTGGATAAATCAGCGAATCGCGGCCGTCGCGTATCCAACCTATGCTCGCGGTAATCGCCGTATTTCTCTCTCCAAAATCCCTGACGTAATCACTATAAAAAAGCGGGCTGGTGGGAAATATGGTGATTTTGGTGTCTTCGAAACCCACGCCATACTGAATGGTGTCTATTTCCGTGATGGGCACGCCGAATCTCACGCCAGCGCCCGATGTTTTCGTGACGTATTCGCCCTGACCACTGCCTTGCGCATCGATCTTGCGGTGAAACACATCGTAGCCCAGGCTGACACCGTCATTGGTGAAATAAGGATTGGTATACGTCAGCGAATAAATGGTATTGAGCTGGCCCGAACTGATTTGCGCGCCGACGTGTTTGCCGGAGCCAAATATATTGTTTTGCGAGATGGAACCTGACAGAACGACACCCGAACCGCTGCCAAATCCCGCCCCCAGCAATACGTTCCCGGTGGGCTTCTCAACCACGCTGACATTCAAATCCACTTGATCCGTGGTGCCCTGTACCGCAGGATTTTCGATGTTGACTTCGGTAAAGTACCCCAGCTTGTCCACACGCTGGCGCGAGTTGGTGATATTGCTGCCTGAATACCACGCACTTTCCATTTGCCGCATTTCACGGCGTATGACTTCGTCGCGTGTGCGGGTATTGCCGGCGATATTAATCCGGCGCACGTAAACGCGCCGGCCCGGATCGATAAAAAACGTAAACGAAGCCTGGCGCTTATCCTTGTCCAATTCGGGCGCGGCGTTAACGTTGGCGAATGCATAACCGTCATTACTCAGGCGGTCGGTAATTTTTTTCGTTGATTCGTTGAGCCGCACCCGCGAAAAGACATCGCCGCTCTTGATCGCAATCAGCTTGCGAATTTCGGCTTCAGGGATCAGCAGTTGTCCGTCAACCTTGATCTGGGCCACGGTGTACTTTTCACCTTCAGCAATGCTGACAGTGATGTAAATATCTTTTTTGTCCGGGGTGATCGACACCTGCGTGGATTCGATGTTGAACTCGAGATAGCCGCGATCCTGATAGTAGGAGCGCAAGGTCTCCAGATCCGCGGCTAATTTCTGGCGCGAATATTGATCCTGCTTGCTGTACCAGGTCAGCAGCCCCGGTTCGCGCAGCACAAACAGTCTGAGCAGCTGCTTCTCGGTGAAAGCCTTGGCGCCGATGATCGAAATCTGGCGAATTTTGGAGGACTCACCCTCGGTCACCGTGAAATTGACCGCGACGCGGTTGCGCTCCAGCGGCGTCACTGTGGTGGTGACTTCCGCCGCGTACTTACCGCGCGACAGGTATTGCCGCTTCAATTCCTGCTCGGCGCGATCCGCGGTGCTGCGGTCGAAAATCCGCCCCTCCGACAAGCCGATCTGCCGCATCGCCTTGTTGAGGGTTTCTTTATCGAATTCCTTGACGCCGATGAATTCGACTTGCGCAATCGACGGACGTTCCTGCAACACCACCACCAGCACATTGCCATCGACTTCAAGCGTAACGTCCCTGAAAAATCCCGTGGCGAACAACGAGCGAATGGCCTCCGAGGCTTTTTCGTCGTTCATGGTATCGCCCACGCGCACGGGCAGATAGCTGAAGATGGTGCCCGCTTCGGTGCGCTGCAGACCTTCGACGCGTATGTCCTTGATGACGAACGGATCCATAGCCCGCGCCGGAACAGCGTGGATTGCAGCAAGGAACAGAAAACAGGAAACGCACGATAAGCACCACGAACGCGAGGCGCGCAAAACGCTGAAAATCATGACTAGCCGCTTATCAGTCGATGTACATCGTTGTAGAGCGCAAATGCCATCATCAGTAACAAAACACTCATGCCGACACGCTGCCCGATTTCCATGGCCTGATCCGACACCGGAGTACCCTTGAAAATCTCAACGATATAATACATCAAATGGCCTCCATCCAATAACGGGATCGGCAGCAGATTCAGCACGCCAAGACTGATACTGATCAAGGCCAGAAAAACCAGGTAGGCGATCCAGCCCTGTTGCGCGGATTGTCCCGCGTAATCGGCGATGGTAATCGGGCCGCTTAAATTCTTGAGCGAAATTTCGCCCATCAGCATCTTGCCCAGCATTTTCAGACTGAATATCGAAGTGTCCCAGGTTTTACTCAGCGCTTGCGTCAGACTTTCAAGCGGCCCATAGTGCACGATCACACGATGTTTTTCGAATGCCTGGCGCAGAGGCTGCAGCACCGCGCCGATGCGGCCTATGCTCAGTCCTCCTGCTTCGCTTGCCGCGTCCGGTGTGATATGCAGCGACGGCACCACGACACCCTTGCGGCGTATCTCCATGATCATCGCTTTACCCGGATGCTCGCGTATGAGTTGAATCGCCTGCTCCACGGATTCAATGCGCGTGTTGTTCAGCGCAACGATTTCATCGCCGACCGCAAGCCCCACGCGATCGGCGGCGCTGCCAGCCATGATGCGCGCGATTTCCGGTGGCGCTTTTATTTGAAACCGCGTCATCCCCAGCGTTTTCAGAAAATCGCCGTCCAGATCGGCGGCTGTCAGTCCCGACATGTCAAGATCACGTGTAGCGGCTTCATCCTTTGCACTGAGCACCTGCACCGCGACGGCGCCGTCCTGACCTCTTTTCACCGCGCTTTTCAGCAGTGCCCAACGCGCGTCCTGCCACGTGCCGATCTTTTCGCCCGCGATGCTCAGCAGCGTGTCGCCTGCTGCGAAACCCGCTTTGGCAGAGGCACTGGCGACGACCGGTGCGCCCACGACCGGCCGCACACCCGGCACGCCGTGCATGAATATGCCCCAATACAACGCCACTGCCAGCAACAGATTGGCCAGCGGACCGGCAATCACTATGGCGATACGCTTCCATACGGTTTGACGGTTAAATGCGCGCGACAATTCCGCGGGCGCCACCGGCCCCTCGCGCTCGTCCAGCATTTTGACGTAACCGCCCAGCGGTACCGCGGCCAGCACCCATTCGGTAGCGTCGGCACCGCGCACCCAGGTGCGCAGCGGCATGCCGAACCCCACTGAAAATCGCAACACTTTCACGTTGCACCAGCGCGCGACCCAGTAGTGCCCCAATTCGTGGACCACCACCAGCACGCCGAGGGCGACCACAAACGCAGCTACGGTATAAAGAAAGCTCATGATATGCAGTCCATTATGACGGGACGCTCGCACCGCTGCTTGCCGCTACACTGGCAAAACCAGAGTGCCCGCGCCACGCCCACGCCCGCTCGCGTGCTTCGCGATCCAGGCCCAGCACCTCATCCAGTTCAGTGGCCAGCGGGGCCGGTGTCGCGCTCAAAACCGACTCAACCAGCCGCGGGATATCCGCGTATTTCAACGCGTGCTGCAGAAAGCGCTCGACCGCCACTTCGTTGGCCGCGTTGAGCACTGTCGCCGCACCGTTGGCGGCACGTAAGGCCTCAAACGCCAACGTCAGGCAGGGAAAGCGTTGCAGCTCCGGTTTTTCGAAATGTAATGCGCCGATGGCCGCCAGATCCAGAAAAGTCACGCCAGTGCTGATGCGTTCCGGGTAGGCCAGCGCATGCGCGATAGGCGTGCGCATATCCGGATTGCCCAACTGCGCGATCACCGAACCATCCACATACTCCACCATCGAATGCACAATACTTTCGGGATGCACCAGCACTTCGATGCGCTGCGGCGGCAGGCTGAACAGCCAATACGCTTCAATCACCTCGAGACCCTTGTTCATCATGGTCGCCGAATCCACCGAAATCTTGCGTCCCATCACCCAATTGGGATGCGCACAGGCCTGATCCGGTGTGATCTGCGAAAATTGATCCAGCGGCAAGGTACGAAACGGCCCGCCGGAGGCTGTGAGCAAAACGCGGCGCACGCCGGCGTGCTCCAGATCACCGCTGTAGCCGGCCGGCAATGCCTGAAACACGGCGTTGTGTTCACTGTCGATGGGCAGCAAAGTGGCGTGATTGCGGCGCACCGTATCCATGAACAGCGCACCGGCGGTTACCAATGACTCTTTGTTGGCGAGCAGTACTTTTTTGCCGCTGCCCGCCGCCGCCAGCGTCGGCCGCAGTCCGG
This sequence comes from Bordetella parapertussis, assembly GCA_945861275.1. GTDB lineage: Bacteria > Pseudomonadota > Gammaproteobacteria > Burkholderiales > SG8-41 > UBA5216. Next base: position 143,359 of record CAMATZ010000003.1, on the reverse strand, counting down.
CGATACCCACGATGGCCGCCATCACCGCATCGACTTGCGGCAGGCTGGCGACGGTTTCCAGCGCTTCCACGCCACACAACACGCGTGTGCTTATTCCCGCTTCGATGACACGCTGCTCGAAAGTGTGCGCGGCATCCGCGTCCACCACCACCGCAAACTCCGGCAAAAACTGTTTGCATTGTTGCAGCAGCAAGTCGGTGCGCGATTTCGCTGTCAGCGCCACCACGCGAAAGCGTTGCGGATGGCGCGCCACCACGTCGAGCGTGCTGACGCCGACGCTGCCGGTGGAACCCAGTATGGTGAGATGCTGCGGGTGCGGAGCGGTCAGCATCAGCGCACCACCAGCACCAACAGCGTCGCAGCGGGTATGCCCGCGGTCAACGCATCAATGCGATCCATTACGCCACCGTGACCGGGGAATAGTGTTCCACTGTCTTTAACGCCCGCCGTGCGCTTGATCCAAGATTCAAACAAATCGCCCTCGATGCCCAGCACCGTGATGAATAAATAAACGCCGAACCCTGTAATGCCTTGCAACACCGCGGGCCGATCCATACCGGCCACACTGGTCAGCCAATAATACCCGCTGACGGCCACCAGTGCGCCGAATACGCCTTCCCAGGTTTTGCCCGGACTAACGCTGGGCGCCAGTTTACGCCGGCCCCACTGGCGGCCGCAGAAATACGCCGCAGTATCGGAAATCCATACGATAGCCATCAGCAGCAGCAATAAAACGGGATTACGGTGCCACCACACCAGCGCCGACCACAGTGGCAGCAACAACAGCGCCCCCGCCACCGCCAGCGCTATGGGTGAGTTTACGCGCCAACCGCGCGCGAGCCACAGCGGCGCCACCAGCAGCCAGAACAACAGCGAAACACCAAACACAGTCGCCAGCACCCATAGCGCCTCTGGCGCAGCGCCGTGCCCGAAACGCCACAGCAGTACCCCGCCCACAGCAATCGCGCCCACGTACCCGATGCGCGCCCTGGCGCCCCATCCTGCCAGTGCACCCCACTCCCACGCGCCGACTAACCCCAGCGGCGCCACACACAATGCCCACCCCGCCAGCGGCAGGTAAAACAACGCCGCGGCAAATAGCGGCAGCAGTATGGCAACGGTGAGAATGCGCGTTTTGAGCATTCACCGCAGTCGCTGCACGCTCATAACGCGAGAAGCGAAAGTCAGCCGCCGGCCACACCGCGTTGCGGCGCGTCCAACTGCAATTGTTCGCTGGTGCGCCCGTAGCGCCGTTCGCGCTGTTGATACGATGCGATCGCCACATCCAGCGCAGCGGCATCAAAATCCGGCCACAGCATATCGGTGAAATAAAATTCGGTGTACGCCAGTTGCCACAACAGAAAATTACTGACGCGCTTTTCACCGCCGGTGCGGATGAATAAGTCGGGTTCCGGCGCGTCGTGCATCGATAAATAAGGCGCGAGATCGCTTTCGGCATAATTCCCGATCCGCGCGGGATGCTCGCGCGTCATACGGTTCAGCGCCTGCAGGATATCCCAGCGTCCGCCGTAGTTCGCGGCAATGGTTAATGTCAACCCTTTATTCTGCCCGGTTGTTGCTTCTGCCTGCTGCACCAGTTGCACCAGCTTCGGATCAAACTGCGAAAGGTCGCCAATCACGCGCAAACGAATATGGTTGTGATGGAGCTTGGCCACTTCAACTTCAAGCACATGCACAAAAAGCTGCATCAGGAATTTGACTTCTTCCTTGGGCCGCCGCCAGTTTTCACTGCTGAACGCGAACATCGTCAAATGCTCTACACCACACGCGACGCAGGCACGCACCGCGCCGCGCACCGCTTCAACACCGCGTTTGTGGCCCGCGACACGCGGTAGAAACCGCTGCTTGGCCCAGCGTCCATTGCCATCCATGATGATGGCGACGTGGCGCGGAATTGCCCGCACGTCGGGAACGGCTTGCGTGGAACTGGGCGTGGAAGGCACGGCAGGCACAGTGCTCAAACCGCCATCAATTCGGCTTCCTTGGCCTGCAATGCCTTGTCAATCTCGGCAATGTGGCGGTCGGTAAGCTTTTGAATATCATCCTGTGCGCGGCGTTCGTCGTCTTCGGCCACGGATTTTTTCTTGAGTAATTCTTTCAGGTGTGTGTTGGCGTCGCGCCGCACATTGCGCACGGCCACCTTCGCGTTTTCACCTTCAGCTTTGACGATTTTGGTGAGGTCGCGCCGGCGCTCTTCGGTGAGCGAGGGCATCGGCACGCGCACAATATCGCTGGTGGTGCTCGGATTCAGACCCAAATCCGCATCACGTATCGCTTTTTCGATAACGCTGGCCATTTTTTTTTCCCACGGCGTCACGCCCAACGTGCGCGCGTCGATCAGCGCCACGTTCGCCACCCCCGGTATCGCGGTCGGCGTGCCGTAATAATCCACCATCACGTGATCGAGTATGCCGGCATGCGCGCGGCCGGTACGTACTTTCGCCAGATCCATTTTCAGCGATTCCAGCGACTTTTTCATTTTCTGTTCGGCAGTTTTCTTGATATCGGCGATCATCATTTTCTCCGCTGAGACAACTCATCCGGTCACTTGGCCGCTCACGCTACAACCATAGTGCCTTCGTCCGCGCCGGTCACCACCCGCTTCAGGGCCCCTGCTTCAAAGATGCTGAAAACATTGATCGGCAGCCGCTGATCGCGGCACAAGGTGAGCGCCGTGGCATCCATTACTTTCAGATTCTTGATAATGGCCTCGTCGAAAGTTAATTTCTTATAACGCACCGCCGTGAGATCTTTTTTGGGGTCGGCACTGTACACACCATCGACTTTGGTGGCTTTCAACACCAGTTCCGCATTCATCTCCATGCCGCGCAGCGCCGCTGCGGTATCGGTGGTAAAGAATGGGTTACCAGTGCCCGCCGCGAAAATCACGATCTTGCCCTCTTCAAGGTAGCGCATCGCCTTGCCGCGTATGTACGGTTCAACCACTGCTTCCACGTTCAGCGCCGACTGCACGCGGGCGCTGATATTCATGCGGCGCATCGCGTCCTGCAACGCCAGCGCGTTCATGATCGTCGCCAGCATACCCATGTAATCTGCGGTGGCGCGATCCATATGCGCCGCCGCCGGCGCCACGCCGCGGAAAATATTACCGCCGCCGATCACCACTGCGATCTCCACGCCCAGCTTTGCCACATCACCAATTTCTCCGACGATACGCTCAATCACGTCCTGATTGATGCCATAACTATCGTCGCCCATTAACGCTTCGCCGCTTAGTTTAACCAGTATGCGTTTGAAAATGGGCTTGTCGGACATTTTCAATAAATCCTTAAGTTATTGTTTTAAAGGAATTTTTAAATACTACCGCAGACCGTCTTTGGCGTCCTCGCCGCTCTTTTGGGCTTGCGCTACTGCTTTTTTAACCTCGTCCGCGAAATCATCCTTCTTTTTCTCCATCCCCTCTCCCACCAGGTAGAGCTTGAATGATGCCACGCTTGCGCCGTTCGCTTTCAGCAACTGCTCCACAGTCTGCTTGTCGTTTTTGACAAACGGCTGGCCCAGCAGCGTGACCTCCTTCAGATATTTTTGCACCGAGCCTTCGACCATTTTCGCCACGATATCGGCGGGCTTGCCCGATTCCGCGGCTTTTGCCGTTGCGATATCGCGTTCCTTTTGAATCAGTTCTGCGGGCACTTCTTCCCTGGCCAGTGATACCGGCCTGCTCGCCGCGATATGCATCGCCAGATCCTTGCCCAGTGTTTCGCCACCGCCAGCGAGGTCCAGCAACACGCCGATTTTCGCGCCCCCGTGTATATACGAATAGAGCTTGCCTTGTGCCGCAATACGCACGAAGCGGCGGATACTCACGTTTTCGCCGATTTTGCCAACCAGCGCCTTGCGTGTGTCTTCAACCGAAGCGCCGTTCAAGGGCAGCGCCGACAACGCGGCTGCATCGGCAGGATTCTTATCCGCCACCAAGCCTGCGAGCGCACCGGCGAAAGCCAGGAAATCCGCGTTCTTCGCCACGAAGTCGGTCTCACAGTTGATTTCCAGCAGGGTGCCGAGTTTGCCGTCCGCTGCTATGTGTGTGGCAACGATGCCTTCGGCTGCCACGCGCGACGCGGCTTTGGTCGCTTTATTGCCGAGCTTCACCCGCAGAATTTCTTCAGCCTTGCCCATGTCGCCGGCGGCTTCGCTCAGCGCTTTTTTACATTCCATCATCGGCGCGTCGGTCTTCTCGCGCAGTTGTTTGACCATGCCCGCGGTAATTTCCGCCATTACAAACCCCACCACTTAAAAAAAGGGGCGTCCCTCTGTATGAGCCGCCCCGGGTTGAATCGGATTGTGTGTTACTTGTCTTCTTCGACTTCGATGAATTCTTCGCCGGCGGGCGCCACAATTTGTTGCAGGCTGTCGTTGCGGCCTTCGAGAATCGCATCCGCCATGCCGCGCGCGTAGAGGCGAATCGCGCGGCTGGAATCGTCATTGCCGGGAATCACGTAGTCGACACCGATAGGCGTGTGATTGGTATCCACCACACCGATCACCGGAATGCCCAGTTTGTTGGCTTCCGCCACGGCGTTTTTCTGATAGCCGACGTCGATCACAAACATGGCGTCGGGCAGACCGTCCATATCCTTGATGCCGCCCAGACTGCGCTCCAGCTTGGTCAGCTCGCGCTGGAACAACAGGCCTTCTTTCTTGATAAGTTTTTCAACCGAACCGTCGGCCACCATTGCCCGCATATCATGCAGGCGCTTGATCGATTGCTTGACCGTTTTATAGTTGGTCAGCATGCCGCCGAGCCAGCGCTCATCCACAAACGGCGTCGCGCAACGCAGCGCTTCTTCGCGGATGATTTCGCGCGCCTGGCGTTTGGTGGCGACGAACAGCACGGTGCCGCGGTTGGCCGTCAACTGGCGTACGAATTTAATCGCCGCCTGATACATCTCAAGCGTTTTTTCGAGGTTGACGATGTGTATTTTGTTGCGATGGCCGAAAATATACGGCGCCATTCGCGGGTTCCAGAACCGGGTTTGGTGCCCGAAATGAACACCGCACTCCAGCATTTCACGCATGGTGACTGACATAACACTTCTCCTGTTTGGGTTGAGCCTCCATCCGCCAATATCCCAAAAGTTCTCTAGGGACACCCAAATGCAAACCTGCGGGGCGGATGTGCGTATTTTTAACTCACCGGTTTGCCAATGACCGCCACTGACAATCCCGAATTGAGATAACTCGTTATTTTAGCACGAAAATTTGCCGGCCCTCAAGCGTTCATTCATGCGAAAGCTTGCCTCCAACCCTTTAATCGTATTTAAAAACAAATAGTTATCCATTTCCATTTTGCTTTGCTTCACTTATCTCACGGCGCCAAATTCGATTCAGTGCATTCTGAAATACAATACCCGCCTTCGCCAAGACTCACCGTGCGTTCGCACGAACACCGCATGCCCATCGAAATCAAATCCGCCGAAGACATCGAAAAGATGCGCATCGCGGGCAAACTCGCCGCCGAAGTGCTCGATTTTATCGCCCCCTTCGTCACCGCTGGCCGCACCACCAACGAAATCGACCAGCTCTGTCACGATTACATCGTGAACGAGCAAAAAACCATACCCGCGCCGCTTAACTATTGCCCGCCCGGATATTCGCCGTACCCGAAGTCGATCTGCACTTCCGTAAACCATGTCATCTGTCACGGCATTCCCGGCGAAAAAAAGCTGAAAAACGGCGACATCGTCAATATCGACATCACCGTGATTAAAGACGGCTACCACGGCGACACCAGCCGCATGTTTTACGTCGGGGCGCCGTCCATACAAGCCAGACGACTGTGCGAGATCACCTACCAATGCATGTGGCGCGGCATCCGCGCGGTTGCGCCCGGGGCGCGTCTGGGTGATGTGGGACATGCCATACAAAGTTATGCGGAAGGCAACGGCTTTAGCGTGGTGCGCGAGTTCTGTGGCCACGGCATCGGCAAAAAATTTCACGAAGAACCGCAGGTAGTGCATTACGGACGCCCCGGCACCGGCGTGCCGCTCAGCGCCGGCATGACGTTTACCGTGGAGCCGATGATTAACGCGGGCCGTGCCGACATCCGTGGCCTCGCCGATGGCTGGACCATAGTCACCAAAGATCACAGCCTTTCAGCACAATGGGAGCACACCGTGCTGGTCACCGATAGCGGTTTTGAAGTGCTCACCGTTTCACCCGGCATGCCCGCCGAACCCGCGGCGGCCTGACACCATGTCGGGCACAGCGCCAGCTCTAGCCCAGACCAGCGCGCCGTCAGCCACGGAAAACTACCGGCAGCTGCTGGTAGCCGGTCGCGCCGGTCTGCGCGCGGCGTTCGAGGCCAAACCCGCCGCTGCGGATCTGTTTCGCCAGCATTGCGCGCTGATTGATGAATTGTTGCGCCGCATCTGGCAATCACACGAACTTCCCGCGGGACTGGCGTTGGTGGCTGTGGGCGGCTACGCGCGCGGACAACTTTTTCCGCACTCCGACATCGATCTGCTGATTTTGCTGGATGCCCCGGCCGACGATATGTTGCAGGAAAAACTGCAACGGCTGGTGGGCGCCTGGTGGGATGTGGGCCTCGACACCGGTCACAGCGTGCGCACGGTGGACGAATGCGTGGAAATTGCACGACAGGACATTACCGTGCAAACCAATATGCTGGAATCACGCTGGCTCGCGGGCGATCGCAAACTCTACAAACAATTCGTCGAGGCCACCACGCACGTGCTGGAGCCGCTGGCGTTCATGCAGGCCAAACGCCTGGAACAGCGCCAGCGCCACACGCGCTTCGAGGAAACCAACCTCGAACCCAATGTCAAGGAGCGGGCCGGCGGGTTGCGCGATCTGCACCATATTCTGTGGATCGCGCGCGCCTCGGGCTACGGCAAGAGCTGGCGTGATCTGGTGCGCCGCGGCGTCATTACCGAAAGCGAATCACGCGCTATTCAGCGGCACGAGCGTTTTCTTCAACTGCTGCGCATTCGTTTGCATTATTTGGCGGGCCGGCGTGAAGACCGCTTGATCTTCGATCTGCAGTCCGCGCTGGCGCAGCAATTTGGCCTGACCAACCGCGCACACCGGCTCGCCAGCGAGCAATTGATGCAGCGTTATTATCAAAGCACCAAAGCGGTCTCGCAGATCGACAACATCGTGCAGCAAAATCTGCGCTCGCGCCTCACCGGCGCGCGCAATATCAAACTGCTGGCCCTCACCGAACAAACCGCTGAACGTTTCGGATTACGCAACGAAGTGCTCGCCATACGCCGTGATGACGTGTACGAAAAACATCCCGAAGCCATACTCGAGACTTTTCTGCTGCTGCAAAAACACCCTGAAATCAAAGGCATAGGCGCCAACACCTTGCGTGCGTTGTGGCGTGCTGGAAAGCTCATCGGCCCCGCCTACCGGCGCGAACCGCGCCATCGCGCACAGTTTCTCGAAATCCTGCGTAGCCCTACACGGGTGGTGCGCGAACTGCGCCGCATGAACCAGCTCGGCATCCTCGGCAGCTACCTGCCCGCGTTTGGCAGGATCGTGGGCCAGATGCAACACGATCTGTATCACGTCTACACGGTGGATGAACACATTCTGCGTGTGATTCGCAATCTGCGCCGCTTCGCGGTGCCCGAACTCGCGCATGAATTCCCGTTGTGCAGCCGCCTGCTCTCCGAGTTCGACAAACCCGAAGTGCTGTATCTCGCCGGGCTGTTTCACGACATCGCCAAGGGCCGCGGTGGCGATCATTCCTCTCTCGGCAAGGCGGATGCGGCGCGCTTTTGCCAAGCGCACGGCTTGTCCGCCGCTGACTGCGCGCTGGTGGTATGGCTGGTCGAACAGCACCTGATGATGTCGAGCACGGCGCAGAAGCAGGACTTGTCCGATCCCGAAGTCATTCAGACCTTCGCAGCCAAAGTGGTGACGCAACGGCAGCTGATCGCGCTTTATCTGCTGACCGTCGCCGACATCCGCGGCACCAGTCCCAAAGTCTGGAATGCCTGGAAAGGCAAGCTGCTCGAAGATCTGTTTTTGATCGCGCAACGCCGCCTCGCCGGCACCGCGCCCACCATCGAAAACAGCCAGCGCGCGCGGCAAGACGAAGCGCGCGCCACGTTACAGCTTTACGCCATCGACGATGCCGCCATCGACACCTTCTGGCGCAAACTCGACACTGCCTATTTTCTGCGTCACGACGCGCAGGAAATCGCCTGGCACACGCGCATGCTCTACTATCGCGCGCAGTCTCCTGTTCCGGTGATCAAGGCGCGGCCTTCACGCGCCGGCGAAGGACTGCAAGTGATGGTTTATGCCGCGGATCAGCACGAGTTGTTCGCGCGCATATGCGGATTTTTCGAAGGCATGCGCTACAACATTCACGAAGCGCGCATCTACACCGCGCACTATGGCTATGCGCTGGACACCTTTCAGGTGCAGGATGCAGGCAACGACAGCGTCGACTACCGCGCTCTTACCGCCTACATCGAACATGAACTGGGCGAACGGCTGCGTCTCAAAGCGCCATTGCCGGCGTTGACCACCGCACGCCTCTCACGCCAACTTCGGCATTTCCCCATTTCACCCGAAGTCAACATTCAGAAAGACGAGCGCGGCGTCTATCACGTGCTGTCCATCATAGCCGGCGACCGGCCGGGATTGCTGTCACGCATTGCGCGCATATTTCTGGCTTATGGCATCAGTCTGCACACCGCCAAAGTCAACACGCTCGGCGCGCGCGCCGAAGATACGTTTTTGATTACCGGCGACACGCTGAGCGACCCGAAACAAGTCGTGCGTATGCAAAACGAGTTGATCGAAACGCTGAAAGTTTAGTCGTCGGCGGCGATTTCTTCGCCGGGGAAAAGCTCAGCGGTAAATCCAAAATTGCGCAGATCGCGTATGCGCATCGGATATAGTATCCCGGCCAGGTGATCACATTCATGCTGCACCACGCGCGCGTGAAAATCCGCTACGCTGCGGTCAATCTTCTTGCCTCTGTCATCAAAGCCCTGATAGCGCAAATTGACGTGGCGCGGCACCAGGCCGCGCATGCCAGGCACCGAGAGGCAGCCTTCCCAGCCCTCTTCCATCTCGTCGCCTAGCGGCGTTAACCTGGGATTGACCAGTATGGTGAATGGCACTGCTTCGGCATCCGGATAGCGCGGGTTGGCTTTAACGCCAAATACGACCACCTGCAGATTCACCCCTATTTGCGGCGCGGCCAGTCCTGCGCCATTGAGCGCAGCCATAGTGTCACGCAGGTCGAGAATGAGTTCATCCAATTCGGCGCTGCGGAATTTTTTGACCGGACGCGACGGCTCCAGCAGGCGCGGGTCACCCATGCGCAAGACAGGCTTAATCGCCATCAGCAGCTACTTCGCACAACAGGCGCACCACGCGCGCCATCGCTATGCGCGCCAAGGCATCCGCGGCAGCCAGGTCTATCGTCTGCCCGCTCGCGCCGGTGCCGGCGGCCGCGTTGACCACCAGCGCCAGTGTGGCGTAAGGCAAAGCCAGCTCGCGCGCGAGCGCGGCTTCGGGCATTCCCGTCATTCCGACCATGTGAGCGCCATCGCGCGCGAGGCGGCGGATCTCGGCCGCGGTTTCCAGCCGCGGCCCCTGAGTGGCCGCGTAGGTTCCTCCCGCGTGCAACGCCTCGCCGCTACGCGCAGCCGCGCGCAACACGCGCGCGCGCAGCGCTTCGTCGTAAGGGTGTGTGAAATCGATGTGCCTGACTGCGCCATCACCGCCATCGAAAAAAGTCGCGGCCCGCCCCCAAGTGTAGTCGATGATCTGGTCGGGGACCGCCAGCGTGCCCGGTGACCAGCCGGCGCCGATACCGCCGACCGTAGCAACCGCCAGCACTGCTTTTGCCTGCTGCGCGTGCAGCGCCCACAGATTGGCGCGGTAATTGATATTGTGCGGCGGCAGCACATGGTTTTCGCCATGCCGCGCTAAAAATACCACGTCGCGCTGATTCAAACGCCCGAAAACCAGCGGCCCCGACGGCGCGCCGTATGGAGTATCGATTTCGACACGCCGCGTTACCTGGAGCGCCGCAAGCTTGCCCAGACTACTCCCACCGATGATCGCCAGCATGCTGCGCCGCTACCGCGCTGCCTTGGCAGATTGGCGTTTCCACGCGCCGCGAACAATGTAATTGCGAAACTCCGCGCCGATTTCCGGGTGCGCCAGTGCATAAGCGAGATTCGCTTTCACATAACCCAATTTGCTGCCGCAATCGTAACGCACGCCTTCAAATGGATAGGCGTAAGCCGCTTCCACGCTGATGAGGCTGGAAATCGCATCGGTCAATTGCAACTCCCTGCCGGCCGCGGGACGCAGCGCCCGCAGATGATCGAAGATGCTGGGCAGAAGAATATAACGGCCGACGACGCCCAAATTCGAGGGTGCGTTTTCAGGCGCGGGTTTTTCAACGATCTGCGTAATCGCGCATAGTCTGGATGGGTTGCCTTTGACCTTGACGATGCCGTACTGGCGCGTCTGGTCATGCGGAACTTTCTCCACTGCGAGTATGGTGCGCCCGTGGTGGTTGAATTGCGTCACCATTTGTTTGAGCGCCGGCGTTTGGGCATCGATCAGATCATCGGCAAGCAGCACGGCAAAGGGCTCATTACCCACCAGCGGCGCCGCGCACAACACCGCGTGCCCCAGCCCCAGCGGATTGACCTGCCGCACATAGCTGCACGACACGTTCGCGGGAAGAATGTTTCTGACCATCTTGAGCAGCTGCCGGTTGTGGCGCTGCTCGAGCGCCACTTCCAGCTCTATCGCACGATCAAAGTGATCCTCGATGGCGCGCTTGCCGCGCCCTGTGACAAATATCAATTCCGTTATGCCGGCGGCTATCGCCTCCTCGACTGCATACTGGATCAGCGGCTTGTCCACGATCGGCATCATCTCTTTGGGGCTGGCCTTGGTCGCGGGCAAAAACCGCGTGCCCAGACCGGCTACCGGAAACACCGCTTTTCTGACTTTCACGAAAATACCTTCCTGTGATTAATCCCATCGATCATTCAGCGCATAAACTGCCGGCAAATTGCGCCAGTAGCCATGCACATCCATGCCAAACCCAAACACATAGCGATTCGGTAAATCCACGCCGAAAAAATCCGCGCTAACCGGCGTGGCGCGGCCGGTATGCTTGCGCGCGAACACCGCAATCAGCACCCGCGCCGCGCCCAGTGCAAGCAGTTTGTCACGCAGCGCCGCCAAGGTCACGCCCTGGTCAAGGATATCATCGAGCAGCAACACCGTGCGCCCCGTCACCGGCGTTGCCGGCAGGTGCCGGAAAATCAGTTCGCCGCCGCGCGTGGCATCGTGATAGCGCGTCACGTCCAGCGTATCCAGTTCCAGAGGGAAATCCAGTTGCGGCAACAGTTGCCCCGCAAACACCAGTGCGCCGCGCATCACGCACAGCACCAGCGGATGCGCACCGCTTAAGGCGAGTTTGAGCTCGGCTGCGATGCGTGTCACGGCCACCGTCACCACTGCTGCCGAACACACTTCCTGCGCCGATTGCAGCATCGCCAGAGCTTGATCAGGCGTAGGCTTCATTGAAATTTTATTAATAAAAACAATTAGTTACAGCGACACTGCTCAGGTATTCAACAAATCAAGCAAGGCCTGTTCATCCAGCACGGTCACGCCCAGCTCGCGCGCTTTGACAAGTTTGCTGCCGGCTTCGACACCGGCGACCAGGTAATGCGTTTTTTTGGAAACGCTGCCGGACATTTTTCCGCCGTTGGCCAGTATCCGTGCTTTGGCCTCATCGCGCGTCAGCGTAGGCAGGGTTCCTGTCACCACAAAGGTTTTGCCGGCGACGCCGGGCGCAGGGCTTTCAGGCGCGGCGATGGGCGCGAAGCGGATGCCGGCGTTCACCAATTCAGCGATTACTTCGCGATTGTGCGCCTCGGCAAAAAATGCCGCGACACTTTGCGCAACCACAGGCCCCACATCGGACACCTGCTGCAGGCGTTGTTCATCTGCCGCCATCAGCGCATCAAGATCACGAAAATGCGCGGCCAGGTCGCGCGCAGTGCTCTCACCCACATTGCGAATCCCCAGCGCATAAATAAAGCGTGCCAGCGTGGTATGGCGGCATTGTTCGAGCGCCTGCACCAGATTGGCGGCGGCCTTTTCGCCCATGCGCTCCAGCGCCGCGAGTGCGGGAACCTTGAGGTGAAATAAATCTGCCGCCGTGCGCACGCTGTTGCTGTCAACCAGTTGATCGACGATTTTTTCGCCCAGACCTTCAACATTCAGCGCCCGGCGCGAGGCAAAATGCAGCAGCGCCTGCTTGCGCTGGGCCGGGCAATACAATCCCGCCGTGCAGCGCGCCACCGCGCCGTCTTCGTCGCGTCGCACGCGGGAGCCGCACGACGGACAGTTCACCGGCATGGCAAACGCGCGCGCGTCCGCCGGCCGCCGGTCGGGCAGCACGCGCACCACCTCCGGTATCACATCACCCGCGCGCCGCACCACCACGGTGTCGCCAATGTTGATGTCTTTGCGCCGCACTTCGTCTTCGTTGTGCAGCGTTGCGTTGGTGACCGTGACGCCGCCGACGAACACCGGTTTCAGACGCGCCACTGGCGTCATCGCACCAGTGCGGCCCACTTGCACTTCGATGTCCACGACTTCGGTCATTTCCTCCTGCGCCGGATACTTGTGTGCGACCGCCCAGCGCGGCTCGCGGCTGCGAAAGCCCAATTGGCGTTGCAGTACGAGGCTGTTGACCTTGTACACCACGCCGTCGATATCGAACGGCAACGCGTTGCGGGTGGCGCCGATGCGCTGGTGATAGGTAATCAGCCCCTCCGCGCCCGATACCACGGCACGGTCTTTGTTCACCGCAAAGCCCCACGCCGCAAAAGCGTCAAGCACGTCGCTATGGCGCGCGGGTAATGACCAGCCCGCTGTATCACCGGTGCCATAGGCAAAAAATGACAAAGGCCGCTGTGCGGCGATTTTGGAATCGAGTTGCCGTATGCAGCCCGCGGCGGCGTTGCGCGGATTGACAAACAGCTTGCCGCCGGCGGCCCGCTGCGCGTCATTGAGCGCTTCAAAATCCTTGCGCGTGAAGTAGATTTCGCCGCGCACCTCGACCACCTCGGGCACCGCCATCGCATCCGTGCGCAGCCGCAACGGAATGACGCGTATGGTGCGCACATTGGCGGTCACATCTTCGCCGGTTTCACCGTCGCCACGCGTGGCTGCCTGCACCAGCACACCGTGCTCGTAGCGCAGACTGATCGCAAGGCCGTCGAATTTCAGCTCTGCCATGTATTCAACCGGCGGCGCACTGTCTGCCAGCCCCAGTTCGCTGCGCACATACGCATCGAATTTCACCGCGCCGCTGTCTTCGATATCGGTTTCAGTGCGTATCGACAACATCGGCGCGCGATGCGCCACCGGCGTCAATGCGTCGAGTACTTTGCCGCCAACGCGTTGTGTGGGCGAATCCGCAGTCAGCAGTTCCGGATAGTCCGCCTCCAGCGCCTGCAATTCGCGAAACAAGCGATCGTATTCGGCGTCCGGCACCTGCGGCGCATCGAGTACGTAATAACTGTGATTGTGCGCTTCGAGTTGCTCGCGCAGCGCCTTAGCACTTGCAACCGCCGCCGCTGGCGCCACCCTTCCCGCCGCTGCCACCATCAGGAAAACAGGCGCAGCGCGCGCGCACTACCCGGCGCAATGCCGCGCGCGTTCATGGCCGCGTGGAGGTCTCTTAACTGGTGGCGGATTTTATCCATACTCGCTGCGCCAAGTGTCGCGCGATTGTCGTCCACCAGCCGGCCCTTGAGCGTCACCGCCAGGCTGTGGCCCAGTTCAAACATACGTTGCAGCGCCCGCTCGGCATCCGCCACTCTCGGCACATCGAGCAAAATGGTGATGCCGCTGGTGCTCATGCCGCTGACCGCTTCGGGCAGAAACGGCGCCGCCTCCTGATTCGCGATCGTCAGTACGGTGTTTTCATCGGCGTCTTCGAGGTGGAACACGCCGTCGGGCTCGAGCTTGAAACCATCACTTTCCACCAGCGCACGCACGCGCGCGCCGCTGAACACCGCGTCCGTGGCGATCACGTTTATGCCGATCGTCACATCGACATCAAGGCAAAATGCGTCCAGCGCCCGTGCGTCGGCTAAAACCTTGTCGCAGTCGGGGAAATCCACCATAGCCGAATAGCGTGTGGCCCAGGTATTGAGCGCATCGCTAAACGCGCCGAGTTGCACCGCGCTCAACGGCCCGCCGCGATTGACCAGTTGCAAGGCCAATTGCAATCGCGAGTATTGTCCGGTGACGGCACGGTTGATTTCCTCCCAGCGCCCGCTGCTGATGTTGTAACCCGCAGCGCGCCACGAGCGTCCACACGCCGCCACGCCCGACAACACCTCAGCCACCTGCGCGGCGGTAAGCGGCGTGTCGCTGCCCGCGGTGGCAACGGCGGCCACGCAATCGATGGTTTCGTCGATATTGGCCACCACAGCCGCCGGCGCGGCGCGCCCGCCCTCCAGCTGCGGCTCAATGCGCGATGCCGAAGGAAAATTATCAGCCGTTCCCGCCACCGTATCCGCGTTTTCGCCCAGCAACACGTCGCGGCGCGGCGTGTCGAAGGCTGCACTCAAACGCTTATGCAAACGACGCTGCTGCAGGTGGTTGTAGAGCAGCACGCCGGCGATCACCAGTGCGCCGATGCCCAACAGGCTGATCTGCAAATCGCTCATGGCGTGACCGTCGCTGGAATCACGCGGCCTCGGATAACTTCATCGCTTCCTCGATATCCACCGCCACCACGCGCGATACACCCGCTTCCTGCATGGTGATACCGAGCAGCTGTTGGGCCATTTCCATGGTGATTTTGTTGTGGCTGATAAACAGAAACTGCGAATGGTCCGACATTTTTTTCACCAGATCGCAAAAGCGTTCGGTGTTGGTGTCATCCAGCGGCGCGTCCACCTCATCCAGCAGGCAAAACGGCGCGGGATTTAAACGGAATATCGCGAACACCAGCGCCAGCGCGGTCAGCGCTTTTTCGCCACCCGAGAGCAAATGTATGGAAGCGGTTTTCTTGCCCGGCGGCTGCGCGGTGACATGCACGCCGCAGTCGAGGATTTCCTCGCCGGTCAGCGTCAGTTTGGCCTGTCCGCCGCCGAACAAGGCGGGGAACATCTCGGCAAAATGCCGGTTAACCTCATCAAAAGTGGTCTGCAGCCGTTCGCGCGTGTCACGGTCGATGCGGCGTATCGCGTCTTCAAGCGTGGCCATGGCATCGGTCAGGTCGCGTGACTGCGCATCCAGGTAATCGCGGCGCTCGGTGGCCGCTGTCAATTCTTCGAGCGCGGCAAGATTAACCGCCCCCAGCGCACGAATTTCCTCGCCGAGGCGATTGATTTCCGCTTGCAGGGCATGCGAGCGCGTGCCTTTCTCGAGCAGCGCCGCCAACGCCGCTTCGTCGGCGCCGGCGTCGAACAGTTGCTGCGCGTATTGCTCTTCGGTGATGCGCGCCTCCTGCTCCTTCAAACGCACCTCGGCGATGCGCTCGCGCAACGGCCCGAGTTTTTGCTCGCAGCTAATGCGCTCCTGCTCGACGCCGCGCAACTGCGTTTCCATGCCTTCCAGCACGTCACGAGCCTGCGCCAGCGCCTGTTCGCGCGTTACCCGTATTTCGAGCATGCGCTGTAGTTGCGTTTGCCACGGCGCTTCATCGTAACCCGACAAGTCATGCTCCGAATCGCCAAGGCTGGTTTCGAGCGCCGAAATAGAGGCGCTTAAACGCTGAATGGATTGATCTATCTCATTGATTTTATTGAGAACTGTTTTTCTCGCAAACTCAGCTTCCTGCTGCGCCTGACGCGCGCCTTCGAGTAACTGCCGTTGCGCATTAAGCGCGGCCTCTGCGCTGCGATGGCTGGCGGCGGATTGCTCCACTTGTGCGGAAAACGCAGTGCATTCGGATTGCAACTGAGCGATGGCGGTCTCGGCGTTAAGGCGATTCGCAGTCTCGGCCGCCGCCAGAGCCACAATCTCCGCCAATTCGCTGGCGATTTGTTCGCCCCGTTGGGTGGCACGCTGTGCCTGCTCTGAGGCGCGAACGGCTGCGACTTGCGCAGCATGAAACGCACTCAGCGCCTGATTTACGGCCTGCCGCAATTCGGCGGTTTCGCCGCGGCACTGATCAATCGCAGCCTGCGCTTGTGCCACGCTGGTTTTCGAACTGTCCGCCGCCGCCATCAGTAGTTGCAGATCAGCGGCCCCTTTTTCAATGTCGCGCTGCCTCGACAATACTCCATGCAATTCGCTGTCGGGCGCGTGAAAACTCACACTGTGGCGCGTAAACACATAACCATTCGCGGACACCAGCGTAGTGCCGGGTGGCAATTGCGCACGCTGCGCCATGCCCGCTGCGCTATCAGAAACCGTGTACACGCCATGCAGCCACTCATTCACCACTGCCTGCAGACGCGCATCGCGGCAGATGACATAGTCTTTGAGCGGCTTGAGTTGCGCCCAACCTTGCGTATCTTGCGGGCTGGCCGCCGCAGCACCGTCGTGCAAATCTATTACGGTCAATTTTCCCGGTGGCGCTTCGGTTAACCACCCCGCGGCACTATCCACAGGGTCGGGCGCGATACCGTTCAAACGCTCGCGCAGCACGGCTTCCAGCGCATCTTCCCAACCCGCGGCAATTTCAATGCCCTGCCAGAGTCGCGGTGATTTATCAAAATGGCATCCGGCAAGCCAGCCTTCCATAGCCGCGCCGTTCGCGCCCCTGGCGAGTTTGGCCTGCAACTGCGACAGCGCTTCTATACGCGCTTGCACGGCGGCAACTTTTTGCGCCGCCGTATCCAGTTCCGTCTGCCGCTCGCGCGCCGTCTGCTCCAATTGCGGGATGCGCTGTTCGCTGCGCTGCAGCCGCGCGCGCTGCTCGGCAAGCTGTTGCTCGCAGTGTTGTGTGTGCGCACTCAATTGCTCCAGCAAAACAGGTTCCACCATCGTCAGTGCATGGCGTTCGCCGCTCAAACGGAGCTCACGTTGCGCGAACTGTTCCAGCAGGCGCGCGGCGTGGCCGCTTTGGGTGTGCTCGACTTGCAGGCGCTGCTGCACCTGCGCAAGACTCAGCTGCGCCGCATCGCGCTGCTCATAACTGGCGCGATGCGCTGCCTCGGCCAACGGCAGCTTTTCGGCTTGCGCAGCCACCGCCGTCGCACTCGCGCTCAGCCGTGTGTCCGCGTGCGCGCGCGCGTCGCGCGATTCGTCCAGCCCGCGCTGCGCGGCCAACAGCTGCGCCTGGTTTTCATCCCGCTGCGAACGCAGCGTGTCCATATAATGTTCGATACGCGCGCGATTTTCGCGCACATGGGTAATTTGCTGTTCCAGCCTCGCGACCTCGGCATTGGATTCATAAAGCGCGCCTTGACACGCATGCAACGCGTCTCCCGCCTGATAGTGTTCGCTGCGCAGTTGTTCAAGGCGTTTTTCGGCCTCGCGCAGGCGCGCGGTTTCCGCTTCGAGTTCGACCCCGGCGCGCTCGACTTCGCGCGCATAACGCGCGCGAGCGGCCACCGCTTCTTTTTTGCGCGTGAACCACAACAAACTCTGCGACGTGCCGAGCTCGCCCTGCAGCTGGTGATACTGGCGCGCGACTTCGGCTTGCGCCTGCAGATGCTCGAGTTGCTTCACCAGCTCCTGACGAATGTCATCCACGCGCAGCAGATTTTCACGCGTGTCCTTCAAGCGGGCTTCCGTTTCACGCCGCCGCTCGCGGTATTTGGAAACACCCGCTGCTTCTTCGAGAAACACCCGCAATTCTTCGGGTTTGGCCTCGATCACACGTGAAATCATGCCCTGCTCAATGATCGCATACGCGCGCGCACCGAGGCCGGTACCCAGAAAAATATCGGCAATATCGCGCCGCCGCACGGGAATATTGTTGATGTAATACGCGGAATCACTGTCGCGCTCTAGCACGCGCTTGACGGAAATTTCACCGTACGCGGACCACTGCCCCCCGGCTTTGCCCAGACTGTTGTCGAACAGCAGTTCGACACTTGCGCGGTTGACCGGCTTGCGTTCGCTGGAGCCGTTAAACAGCACGTCCTGCATGGTGGCGCCGCGCAAATGACGCGCAGAAGTTTCGCCCAGCACCCAGCGGACCGCATCGATCACATTGGATTTACCGCAGCCGTTTGGGCCGACAATGCCGACCAGTTGCCCCGGCACCGGAATCTGTGTGGGATCGACGAATGATTTGAAGCCTGCGAGATTGATATGAGTGAGGCGCAATTTCCAGCTTCGGCAAAGGTTATAATCCGGAGTCAAATTCCAGCGCGCTATTCTAACCGATTCTCAGTGAACCTCCCTCGCGAATAATGCCCGCCAAGCCCTCAAAACAGCTCGAAACTTTTGTCAATCCGGCGCCGCGCCGCGACTACCGGATTCACATGGAAATTCCTGAATTTACTTGTCTTTGTCCAAAAACCGGGCAGCCGGATTTCGCCACTTTGGTGCTGGATTATGTGCCCGATAAACGCTGCGTCGAATTAAAAAGTTTGAAACTTTACATGGGGGCGTTTCGCAACCAGGGCACCTATCACGAAGCCGTAACCCATCAAATACTCGATGATTTGACTTTGGCGCTGCAGCCGCGCTTCATGCGCCTCGCGGCGCATTTTTACGTGCGCGGCGGCATTTTCACCACCGTCGTCGCCGAGTACGCACGGCGCGGCTGGAACAACACCAGGCTGCCCGGGTACGCGACAGCCCCGACACCACCCAATACCCGTTGACCATGCGCGCTGACAACACGGGCGAAAAAACTTTTCGCTTTATAATCCTCACGTTGCGCTCACTGGCGCTCATTCCCCCGCACCCCTTACCCGCAGCCGCGAGTGCGGCGCGCGCCGGGTGGATAGCCGAAGGCCAGCGTTGAATCCCGATCTGGACAGACTGCAGAGCTATTCGTTTCAAAAGCTCAGTGCGCTGCTGGAAGGCGCTACGCCGAATCCCGATCTCACGCCCATTGCGCTCTACATCGGCGAGCCACGACATCCCACGCCGGATTTCATCAAGCAGTCGCTGATCGACAACCTTGCCGGCATGGCAAGTTATCCGGCCACCGCTGGTCAGCCGGAGTTACGCAGCGCCATCGCGAAGTGGCTGCGGCAGCGCTATCAAGTCAGCGTTGATCCGCACACCCAGGTGATCCCGGTAAACGGCAGCCGCGAAGCCCTGTTTGCGTTCGCGCAAGCCGTGATCGACGTACGCAAGCCCGATCCGGTGGTGGTGTGTCCCAACCCGTTTTATCAAATCTATGAAGGCGCGGCGCTGCTGGCGCGCGCAACACCCTTTTTTCTGAACAGCCTTCCCGAGAACCGCTACGCGGTGAACCTGGGCGAGTTGCCGGATGCCGTGTGGCGGCGCACGCAACTCATCTACACCTGCTCGCCGGGCAATCCCACCGGCGCGGTGATGTCGCTGGCCGAATGGAAAACACTGTTTGAACTGTCGGATAAGTACGGTTTTATCATCGCCTCGGACGAATGTTATTCGGAAATTTATTTCGAGGAAGGTAAGCCGCCGCTGGGCGCACTGGATGCCGCGCGGCAATTGGGGCGTAACGATTTCGAACGGCTGGTGGTGTTTTCAAGCTTGTCCAAGCGTTCCAATGTGCCGGGTATGCGCTCGGGTTTTGTCGCGGGCGACGCTGCAATCATGAAGCAATATTTGCTCTACCGCACCTATCACGGTTGCGCCATGAGCGGGCCGGTGCAGGTCGCGAGCACCGCCGCGTGGAGTGACGAAGCGCATGTGGTGGAAAACCGCCGCTTGTATCGCGAAAAATTCGAAACTGCGCTGTCCCTGTTGCAACCCGTTTGCGACGTCAGTATGCCGGACGCCGCGTTTTATCTGTGGCTGCCCACCCCCATCAGCGACACCGCATTTGCAAGGCGGCTGTATATAGACAAGAATGTGACCGTGTTGCCGGGGAGCTACCTCGCGCGCGCAGCGCAAGGCATTAATCCGGGCGCCAACCGGGTGCGTGTGGCGCTCGTTTCCACGCTCCAGGAATGCACCGAAAGCGCACAGCGCATACGCGATTTTATAAAAGAATTATGATTTAAAACAAAGGCTTATAATGTCAACACTACAAACTATTATCGATGCAGCGTGGGATGACCGGGCGCATATCTCGCCCGCCAGCGCGAGCAAGGAATTGCGCGATGCCGTCAACGAAACCATCGATCAGCTCGATCACGGCAGTTTGCGCGTGGCGGAAAAAATCGATGGCCAGTGGCTCACCCACCAGTGGGCAAAAAAGGCGGTGTTGCTGTCGTTCCGCCTGCAGGATAACGCGGTTTTGCAAGACGGCTATTCTCAGTACTATGACAAAGTGCCGTCAAAATTCAGCGGTATGTCAGCAGCGGCGTTTCAGCAGGCGGGCTACCGCGTGGTGCCGCCCGCTGCCGCCCGCCGCGGTTCATTCATCGCAAAAAACGTGATTTTGATGCCCTCGTTCGTCAACATCGGGGCCTACGTGGATGAAGGCACCATGGTGGATACCTGGGCGACCGTCGGTTCCTGCGCGCAAATCGGCAAAAACGTGCACCTGTCGGGCGGCGTGGGCATCGGCGGCGTGCTCGAGCCGCTGCAAGCCAATCCAACCATCATCGAGGACAACTGCTTTGTCGGCGCACGCTCCGAAATCGTTGAGGGCGTGGTAGTCGAAACCGGCGCGGTGATTTCGATGGGCGTATTCATCGGCCAGAGCACGAAAATCTATCACCGCGAAAGCGGCCAGGTGCTGTACGGGCGCGTGCCGGCGGGTTCGGTGGTGGTGCCGGGGTCGCTGCCCTCGCCCCGCGGCGAATGCAATCTATACTGTGCCGTAATCGTGAAACAGGTTGATGCCCAAACCCGCGCCAAGACCAGCATAAATGACTTGCTGCGCGCGGATTAGCGTACTATTGCACACGTCATACTTCGGGAGGAAAAATCATGTTTGTTACGCCGTTGTTCAAACTGATGGCCGACAAGCAGGCATCAGACCTGTTTTTTACCTGTGGCGCGCCGATACAAATCAAGATCAACGGTGTGGTGATGCCCATCAACGATCAGCGATTGACACCTGATCAGGTACATGCCATCTGCTACGAATTGATGAATCCGCAGCAGACCAAGGAGTTCGACGAAATCCACGAAATGAATTTCGCGCGGCGCGGCGAGGCCGGTCCCGACGGCGCGGTTGGCAATTTTCGCATTAATATTTTTCAGCAACGCAACACCGTCGGCATGGTGATCCGTTACATCAAACCCGCCATACCCGAATTCGATACGCTCGGACTGCCGGCGGTGCTGAAAGACGTGATCATGGAAAAGCTGGGGCTGATCCTGATCGTGGGATCAACCGGTTCCGGTAAATCCACCACCATGGCATCGATGATCGACTATCGCAATAGCACGCGCTCCGGGCATATACTTACCATTGAAGACCCGGTGGAATTCGCGTTCAAGCACAAGAAATCCATCGTCAATCAGCGTGAAGTGCGGGTTGACACCCGCTCCTATGAAGCCGCGCTGATCAGCGCCATGCGCGAAGCGCCCGACCTGCTGATGATCGGCGAGGTGCGCGACAAAGACACTCTGCAAAGCGCTCTGCTGTTCGCGCAAACCGGTCACCTGTGCATGACCACGCTGCATGCCAACAACAGCTACAACGCGCTAAACCGTATCGTCAACTTCTTTCCGCGTGACATGCGCGATGCGGTACTCGCCGACCTTGCCATCGGCGTGCGCTGTGTGATTTCGCAGCGTTTGGTGCGCACCGCCGACGATCGCCGCGTGCCGGCAGTGGAAGTGATGCTCAACACCAAGTTCATTCAGGAACTGATCGCCAAGGGCGACCTCAGCGCGATCAAGGAAGCGATGGAGCAGAGCATGGCGCCCGGATCGCAAACTTTTGAACAGGCGCTGTTCAAGCACTACAAGGCGGGAACCATTACGCTGGATGAAGCACTCGCCAATTCCGATTCGCCCACCAATCTGCGCTGGCTGGTCGACAATGCGATGTCCGGCGCGGAGGATCATGCCAAGTCGGCGGCTGGCGGCGCTGCGCACGGCATGTCCAAGCCGCCCGAAGACATTTCCAGCATCAAGCTCAATCTGGATGCGTTGAATTAGGCTTCGCAGTTACCTGACTGGCGCGTGACAAGCGTGCGCCCCGCTGTTCCCGCCACCATCGGCGGCCTGGTCAATCGTGGCATAAGGTTGTTCAAGCGGGCGCGCATTGCGTTCGGACATGGCGTCACCAACGCGCGTGATGAAGCGATATACCTCACGCTGCATACGTTGAAACTGCCGCTTGATCAGTTGCCGGTTGCACGCAAAGTGGCGGCTGCAGACGCCGCGCGGGTGCTCGCGCTGTTCGAGCGGCGCATCCGCGAACGCAAGCCCGCTGCCTATCTCACGCAGGAAGCGTGGCTGGGCAAGCATCGTTTTTTTGTCGATGAACGGGTTATCGTGCCGCGCTCGTATATCGCGGAATTGCTGTTCGACAATGATTTTCCCTATCTGCCTAAGGCCGCCAACATGCATGCCGCGCTCGACCTGTGCACCGGGTCGGGTTGCCTTGCGATAGTGCTCGCCAAACGTTATCGCGCAGCGCACGTGGATGCAACCGATGTGGCGCCCGGCGCACTGCAAGTTGCTGCCATCAATGTACGCAAACACCGCGTGCAGGGTCGAGTTACGCTATTACTGTCAAACTACTTTTCCGCACTGAAAAAATGCCGCTACGATCTCATCCTGAGCAACCCGCCATACGTGCGCAGCGCCGTCATGCGCACGCTGCCGCGCGAATACAAAAACGAACCCGCACTGGCGCTGGCCGCCGGCCGTGATGGCCTGGATGCGCTGCGCGTGATAATTGCCGAGGCCGCGAGCCATCTGAATCCCGGTGGCGTGCTGGTGGTGGAATGCGGACACGCGCGCGCGCTGGTGGAGCGCACCTGGCCGCGCTTGCCGTTCCTGTGGGCGCAAACCTCAGGCGGTGACGATTGCGTGTTTATTTTGACGCGCGAGGAATTGGAACAAAGCCCCGGAACCCTACACCGCAGAGGCGCAAAGACGCAAAGGTAACGCAAAGAACCCCATTCGAGCCCTCGCTTTGCGGATTTATGAGAGGGTTCCTTTGCGTGTCCTTTGCGTCTTTGCGTCTTTGCGGTGAGATTTTGAACTGACCGGCTTCTCCAGCCACGCCACCAGCTGCTTGACATCCGCCGGCGGCAACTCCTCGATCTGCCCGCGCTTCAGACGGGGCGGCAATTGAAGCGCACCGAAGCGCACGCGCATCAGTCGGCTGACGGTGAAGCCCACCGCCTCGAACATGCGCCGCACCATGCGATTGCGCCCTTCGCTTACGCTTAATCGATACCAGTGATTTGATCCTTCGCCGCCTTCATCAATCAGGGTGTCGCAGCGCGCCAGACCGTCTTCCAGCGTAACGCCGTCCAGCAGCAGCCTGCCTTGCTCATCCGACAATTTGCCAAACACGCGCACCGCGTACTCGCGCTCTACTGCAAAGCGCGGATGCATCATGCTGTTGGCCAACTCACCCGAGGTGGTAAAGATCAACAAGCCGCTGGTGCTGACATCGAGCCGCCCTATCGACAGCCAGCGTGAACCGCGCAAACGCGGCAGGCGTGTGAATACCGTTTCACGGCCCTGCGGATCATCGCGGGTGACGATTTCGCCTTCGGGCTTGTGGTAGAGCAGCACGCGCGGCATTTGCGCGCTGTCTTCGACGCGCACATCGCGGCCATCGGCCTGTATTCGGTCTGCCGGCAAAACCCGCGCACCGATGCCTGCCACCTTGCCGTTGACCGTAACGCGCCCGGCT
The DNA here is from genome assembly GCA_945861275.1 of Bordetella parapertussis. Lineage (GTDB taxonomy): Bacteria > Pseudomonadota > Gammaproteobacteria > Burkholderiales > SG8-41 > UBA5216. The sequence continues at coordinate 119,436 of CAMATZ010000003.1, read as the reverse complement.
TGAATCCAGGTCTCCATTGCACGCCGCGAGCCCAATCCCGACTGCGCCAGTATTTTTTGCAGCTTTTTGCTTTGCGCCGCAGTCTCGGCTCCGCTGTCACGCCGGCCGCGCGAACCGCGCGGCCCGCGCAGGTTAGGCTCGCCGCGCGCGTCCGTGGATGGCGGCGCCGCGTCGGGCGCCCGCGTCGCCGCCGCTTTACGGCGCGGTGGCCGCTGCGGGCGCTGCGGAGATTTAGCGGACGGCACGGCGTTCAATCACGGCTTGCGCCAAGGTGCCGCTATCCACATGATCAAGCTCACCCCCCACCGGAAGACCGCGCGCGATACGCGTAACGCGGATGCCCCGCGCAGCCAGCAACTCGCCGACATAGTGCGCGGTGGCCTCGCCCTCGGCGGTGAAGTTCGTCGCCAGCACCGCCTCGCTGACTATGCCGTCGGCAGCGCGTTTCAACAGCCGATCAAGGTGTATCTCCTTGGGGCCTACGCCATCGAGGGGTGACAACACACCGGCCAGCACGAAATACAGCCCGCTATAACTCTGTGTCTGTTCGATCCGCAGCAAATCCGCGGGGGATTCCACCACGCACAGCAGGCTGCCGTCGCGGCGCGTGGACGCGCACAAATCGCACAGCGTTTCCTCGGAAAACGAATTGCACTTCTCGCAATGACGTATGCGCTCAAGCGCCGCGCGCAATGCGCCGGACAAGCGCGCCGCGCCTGCCTGATCACGTTGCAACAGGTGATACGCCATGCGCTGCGCCGATTTCGGCCCCACGCCCGGCAGGCAGCGCAAAGCGTTCATCAATTCGTCAAGCGACGACGGCGGTTTCATATTCCATCCTGGAAAAAGCTATTGACCACAGAGGATACTGTTGCTTACGGATGACGGTCACGCAGCAACCGCATCAGTCGTGTCTTAAGCATAGCCAACCCCAAGAACATTTCGACAGGATTTACAGGATGCACAGGATAAAACATCCATCCTGTTAATCCTGTTTCCGTGTGTTCCGTGGTCAATGGCTCATGCCGCAAGCTGCCGATGCCGCTCAAAACGGCATCTTGAAACCCGGCGGCAGCGGCATGCCGGCGGTCATGCCGGACATTTTTTCCTGGCGCATCGATTCGACGCGCCGCACCGCATCGTTAATCGCGGCGGCGATCAGGTCTTCGAGCATATCTTTATCATCCTTCAGCAGGCTGTCGTCGATGGTCACGCGGCGCGCGCCGTACTGGCAGGTCATGGTGATCTTGACCATGCCGGCGCCCGCCTGACCTTCGACTTCCATGGTCGCGAGCTGCGCCTGCATTTTTTGCATGTTGTCCTGCATCTGCTGCGCCTGTTTCATCAGCCCCGCAAGCTGGTTTTTCATCATGATGATTTCCTCATTGATCACGCATCGGGCATGATGCGAGTTTTACGCTGTTCACGAATTGGGTTTGATCGAAGATTCTTTCACGCGTGCGCCGAAGGTATCGACCAATTCCCTGACGAACGGATCGCCCTCAATCTCCCGCACCGCCTGCGCCTGGCGCTCCTGCTGCTCGCGGCTGGCGATGACCGCGGGTGAATTGATCGCGCCGTGCGCGACCTGGATAGTCACTTTGAACGCCGCGCCGTAGCGCTGCTGCAAAGCCGCCCTGAGCCGGCCCTGATGTGCGCCATCGAGCAGATGCTCCTGCGCCTTGGGCAGGCTCAAAACGATTTGCGTGGCCTCCAGTCGTGTCATCTCGCAGTGCTGCGCGAGTTGTTTGGTCATGCCGGTCACGCCCAACTGCTGCACCAGTTCGTCCCACGTCACGTTGATGCTGGCGGGCGCCGCTGCCGGCGCGGACACGTGAGTCGCCACCGCCGCAGGGCGCCCCGCCGCCGGCTGTAGCGGTGGCGCGGAAACCGCAGCTGCCTGTCGCGCCAGCGGCGAGCCGGCCGGCGCGAATGCCAGCATGCGCAACAAGGTCATGGTAAATCCGGCATATTCGTCCGGCGCCAGGCCGATATCCTGGCGCCCTTGCAGCACGATCTGATAATGCAGTTGAATTTCGTCCGCGCCGAATTGCGCTGAAAGCGCCAGTAGCGCTTCGCGATCAGGATCGTCATCGGCCACAGTGGCGGGAATTTTCTGCGCCAGCGCCAGGCGGTGCAGCAAACTGCCCAAATCCAGCAACGCGGCTTCAAACGACAGGCTGCGCGCCGCCATGTCATCGGCCTTTTGCATCATCGCCGCGCCATCGCTGCGCGCCAGCGCTTCGAGCAGGGCAAACAGATGCTGCTGATCCACCGCGCCCAGCATGGCACGGGTCGAGGCTTCATCGACTTTGCCGCCACCATGCGCAATCGCCTGATCCAGCAACGACAGCGAGTCGCGCAGGCTGCCTTGCGCGGCACGCGCGATCAGCGCCAGCGCGGGCAGTTCGAAGGCCACCTGCTCGGCCTCGAGCACATGCGCCAGCCGGCCGGCGATCTGCTCGCGTGGAATTTGTTTCAGATTAAACTGCAGGCAGCGCGACAGCACTGTCACCGGAATTTTTTGCGGATCCGTGGTGGCGAGTATGAACTTGACGTGCGCCGGCGGCTCTTCCAGCGTTTTCAGCATGGCGTTGAACGCAAAGCGCGACAGCATGTGTACTTCGTCGATGATGTAGACCTTGAAGCGTCCGCTCGACGGCGCATACAGCGCGTTTTCCAGCAGCTCGCGCATGTTGTCGACTTGCGTATTGGATGCTGCATCCAGTTCAACCAGATCGACAAAGCGGCCGGCATCAATTTCGCTGCAGGCGCGGCAGGTGCCACACGGCGTATCGGTGATGCCGGTTTCGCAATTGAGCGCCTTGGCAATAATGCGCGCCAGCGTGGTTTTGCCCACACCCCGCGTGCCGGTAAACAAATACGCGTGATGCAGCCGCTGCTGCTTCAAGGCATTGCCGAGCGCCCGGACAACATGCTCTTGTCCGACGAGTTCAGCAAATGTTTTGGGACGCCACTTGCGGGCGAGTACCTGCGTCACGACAGTGCAGCAACCAGTAATCCGGAAGCCGTATTGTACGCTGCTTCGCGCGGGCTGTTTACACGGGTAAAAGCTTTTAGGCTTGCACGCCGGCAATCGATGATACCAGCGCGCAAGCACAAAAAAGGGTGGCGAGCCTGACCCCCGGCACTTGCAGAGAATAGCTTTGGCTGCTTCCTTCCGGACCTGACCAGGTTCACTACCATGCAATGCGGGGAGGCCCGCCATGGGACTGCAAGTATCTACGAATTAAGCTGTTTTTCCAAATGTCCTGGCGATACACGGCAAAAATGCCAGCGGCTGTTGCGTCGCGCATACAGGCGCGCCCGCCAGCCGCTGCAAGCGCTCAAGTACCCGGCAATAGCTGGATCGGATCAACCGGTTTTCCCTGGCGGCGGATCTCAAAGTGCAATTTCACCTGATCCGCATCCGAACTGCCCATTTCGGCTATGCGCTGACCCTTGCCTACGGTTTGGCCTTCCTTCACCAGCAGATTCTCGTTGTGTGCGTAAACGCTCAGGTAATTGCTGTTGTGACGGATCACCACCAGTTTGCCGAGGCCGCGTATACCCGTGCCGCTAAAAATCACCCGCCCGCCGGCACTCGCGGTCACCGGCTGGCCGCGCTTACCGGAGATGACGATGCCCTTGCTCGAACTTTCATTGAAATTCGTGATGACTTTGCCCTGCGTAGGCCATGACCAATCCACCTCGCCGTCGGCGCGCGCCGTTTCAGGCTTGACTTCAGGCTTGACCTCGGGCTTGACCTCAGTGGCATCGGGCTTGGTGGGCGCCGCTGCTTTAGACATTTGCGCATACGCCTGATCACTGTAGGGCACGCGTTGTCCTAGTGGTTGCGTTTTAACATTGGCGTCACTTGGCTGCGGCGGACTATCAACCGGGCGCGCTTCTACCGCCACCGGCGCCGGCGCATCCGGCGTGACGGCGGGTGAGGTTTGCGGCGCGGCGGCCACGCCGTCGGGCGCTGTCAGACGTAACTGCTGCCCGCTGCGGATACTCGACGCGTCTTCAATGTTGTTCCACGCCGCCAAATCGCGCACGGCCACGCCATGGGTCTTGGCAATGCTGAACAAAGTGTCGCCCTGCTTGACGGTGTAGATCGATCCGTCTGCCGCAGCCAGCGGCTTGACCACCACTGCAGCATCGGGCTTGGGTGCGGGCGCCTGAATGTCGGTCGCTGGTTTGGCGGCAACCACGCGCGGCTGCGGCTTGGTGGCAGGGGGCACCACACGCTCCGACACCGGCGCCGGCTGCGTCGCGGCACAGCCCGCGAGCAAAACCAGGCTCAAGGCAATCCCGGCAATTACCGCTTTTGAAAGATTATTCACGGCACTCGTCCCTACACTGCGTTCAACCTGTTCCCGGCAGCAGCGGCACGAATTTAACCGCATCCATGCGCTTTTCGGTGTAACCCGCCGCGCTGCGTTCGATCACCCACAAATGCTGTTGTTCGCCCTTCGCCTTCGGATAAATCATTCTACCACCCACCGCCAGCTGTTCCAGCAACGGCTTGGGCACATGCGTTGACGCCGCCGTCATCACAATGACATCGAACGGCGCTTCGGTCGGCATGCCCGCATGCCCGTCGCCATGACGCAGCCGTACATTCAACACCCGCGCATCACGCAGATGTTTGCGCGCGGTGGCCGTCAACTGCACCAGGCGTTCAATGGAGTGCACGATTTTGGCCACCCGCGCCAGCACCGCGCACTGGTAGCCGCAGCCGGTGCCGATCTCCAACACCTTGTTCAGATCATTGCCGGCGCGCGCAAGTTCCGTCATCCGTGCCACCGTGTGCGGGTTGGAAATCGTTTGCCCAAAACCGATGGGCAGCGAAATGTCCTCATACGCGCGGTGCGCCAATGCCTCATCCACAAACAGATGCCGCGGCACCTCGCCCATCACCGACAACACGATTTCATCCCGTATGCCCTGCTGGCGCAGGCGTTCGACCATGCGCATGCGTGTGCGCTGCGAGGTCATGCCGATACCGGTATGGCTGACTTGCATTACGCCTGCAACCACAGGCCGACACGCGCCATCTGCGCCAGGCGCGTAAGATCGACCTGCAACGGTGTCACCGAAACCCGGCCCTGCGCCACCGCATAAAAATCAGTGCCCGCGCCCGCATCCTGCGCGCTGCCCGCGGCGCCCACCCAGTAAATGTCTTCGCCGCGCGGATTCATCGCCTTGACCACCGGCTCGGCCTTGTGCCGCTTGCCGAGCCGGGTGACTTCAATGCCGCGCAACGCGTGCGGCGGCACATCGGGCACATTCACATTCAGCAGCATCGGCTCGCTCAGCGGCGCGCGCGCGTAGCGCTCAACCAGGCCGTAGGCAACGCCAGCCGCCGTGGCAAAATTATCGTTACCGGCCGCCACCAGGGAAATCGCGATCGACGGTATACCCAGCAAAAAGCCCTCGGTGGCAGCGGCGACAGTGCCGGAGTAAATCGTATCGTCACCCATGTTGGCGCCGTGATTGATGCCCGACACCACCATATCCGGCAACGTATCCAGCAGCCCTGTCACCGCCAGATGCACGCAATCCGTGGGCGTGCCGTTGATGTAGTGAAATCCGTTGGCGGCTGTTTTCAGCGACAGCGGACGATCCAGCGTCAGCGAATTGCTGGCGCCGCTGCGATCCCGTTCGGGCGCCACCACCGTCACCGTGCCCAGCGCAGACAAGGCCTGCGCCAGCGCAGCGATGCCCGGCGCGAAGTAACCGTCGTCGTTACTCAGCAGAATACGCATGCAAAACCACGGCGCGCAGCGTGGCTGACTCTGGAAAACGATGGGCGGATTGATGCGTCATGAATCGTGCCGATTATAACATTCCACTCTTCCGGGTCTGAATGGATTTTCCGATAATGTTAGCATTGCAGCAACGTCCGGCGGCGGACGAAAATTCGGAGTTGTTTTTCTCATGAGCGGCCCCCTCAGCGGCGTGCGGATTATCGATTTAACCTCGGTCATACTCGGCCCCTACGCCACGCAAATCCTCGCCGACTACGGCGCCGATGTGATCAAGGTCGAAGCGCCCGAAGGTGACAACACCCGCTACGTCGCCGCCCAGCGCAATCCCGGCATGGGGGCGAACTTCCTGCATCTGAACCGCAACAAGCGCAGCATTGTGCTGAATCTGAAAAATCCACAAGGCCATGCCGCCTTGCTGCGCTTGTTAAAGGCCGCGGATGTGCTGGCCTACAACGTGCGCCCGCAGGCGATGGCGCGGCTGAAACTCTCTTACGAAGACGTGTGCGCGGTCAACCCGCGCATCATCTACGCCGGTTCCACGGGCTTTCGCCAGAACGGCCCTTATGCCGCCAAGGCCGCGTACGACGATATCATTCAGGGCATGGTCGCTCTGCCATCGATGCTGGTGCAGGCGGGCGCTGATCAACCACGCTTTGTGCCGTCAACAGTCACCGATCGCATCACCGGGCTTAACACGGTGCATGCGATCCTCGCCGCACTGTTTTACCGCGAGCGCAGCGGTGAAGGTCAGGCGATTGAAATTCCGATGTTCGAAGGGCTGACACAATTCATACTCAGCGACCACATGGGCGGCCGCACCTTTGATCCGCCCATAGCCCCTATGGGTTACGCGCGCCTGCTGACCCGGCACCGCAATCCCTATAAAACACGTGACGGCTATTTGTGCGCGCTGATTTATAACGACAAGCAATGGCGCAATTTCTTTAAACTGCTGGGCCGCGAGCAGGAATTCGAAAGCGATGAACGTTTCAACAGCCACACCAACCGCGCGCGCCATTTTGACGAGGCTTACGCGTGGGTCGCGCGCGAGCTGGCGACGCGTACCTCCGCCGAGTGGTTGCAGGCGTTGGGCGAAGCCGACATTCCCGCGATGCCGCTCAACTCGCTCGATGATCTGCTCGACGACGCGCATCACGCCGCGACCGGCTTTTTCAAAATGACGGATCATCCCAGCGAGGGACGCATTCGCGAAATGGATATACCTTCCACCTGGTCAAAATCACAGCCGCAGTTGCGCCGGCACGCGCCGCGCCTGGGTGAGCACAGCGCCGAAGTGCTGCGTGAGGCGGGTTATAGTGACGCACAGATCAATGACTTGTGTGCCGCAGGCGTAACGAATACATAACGTGTGATTTATATGAACTTTTCATACACAGAAGAACAGTGCGCCATGCGCTCTGCGATCGAAAAAATTTGCGCCGCTTTCGACGACGCCTACTGGCTTGCGAAAGATCGCGAAGGCGGCTTTCCGGCAGATTTCCACGCCGCGTTCGCACGCGGCGGCTGGCTCGGCATTGCCATGCCACCGGAATTCGGTGGCGCCGGACTCGGCATCACCGAAGCCGCGTTAATGATGCAGGCAGTCGCTGAATCCGGCGCAGGATTTTCCGGCGCTTCCGCATTGCACATGAACATTTTCGGCCTGCACTCGATCGTGGTATACGGCAGCGAGGAACAAAAAAAACGTTTTCTGCCGCCGATGATCGCCGGCGAAGACAAAGCCTGCTTCGGCGTCACCGAGCCCAATACCGGGCTGAACACGGCGATGCTGAAAACCAAGGCTACGCGCGAGGGCGATCACTATCTCGTGTCGGGCCAGAAAACCTGGACCACCACGGCGCAAGTCACCAACAAAATCCTGCTGCTGGCGCGCACCACGCCGATTGAAGCCGCGGGGAGTAAGCGCCCTATCGACGGCCTCACGCTGTTCTACACCGACATGGATCGCAAACATATTGAAGTGCGCGAGATCGAGAAAATGGGCCGCAAGGCGGTGGATTCCAATCAGGTGTTCATCGATGGTCTCAAAGTGCCGGTGGCAGATCGCATCGGGGAAGAAGGCAAAGGTTTTCGCTACCTCCTGCACAGTCTCAATCCCGAACGCATCCTCGTCGCCGCGGAAGCCATAGGCCTCGGTAAAGTCGCACTAAAGCGCGCAGCCGCCTACGCCAAAGAACGCATCGTGTTCGACCGTCCCATCGGCCAGAATCAAGCGATACAGCATCCGCTCGCCGAACGCTGGATGGAACTTGAAGCCGCGGAACTCATGACCTACAAGGCCGCCTGGCTCTACGACCAACAACAACCCTGTGGCGCCGAAGCCAATGCCGCTAAATATCTGGCCGGTGAAGCAGGCTTTCGCTCGTGCGAAACCGCGATGCTGACGCATGGCGGCATGGGCTACGCCAAGGAGTTTCACATCGAGCGCTACTTCCGCGAAGCGATGATCCCGCGGTTGGCGCCGGTGAGTTCGCAGATGATTCTTTGTTTTATTGCGGAGAAGGTGTTGGGGTTGCCGAGGTCTTATTGAATTCGCGATCATGCGTCAGTGAAGGAATCATCCCCCTCACCTTCGCCACCCGCGCCAGATCTATCTCGGCATAAGTAATCCCCGGCGCTTCGCCGCCATCCGCAACCACTTCGCCCCACGGATTCACCACCAGTGTATGGCCATAGGTCTGCCGGTTACCCGCGTGATCACCACACATCGCCGGCGCGACGATGTAGCAACCGTTTTCAATGGCACGCGCTTGCAGCAGCACCTGCCAGTGCGCCTTGCCGGTTTGACGCTGGAATGACGACGGCACGGTAATGATCTGCGCGCCGGCTTGTGCCAGTGTGCGAAACAGGGCGGGAAACCGCAGGTCGTAGCAGATAGTCATGCCGAGTTTTCCCCACGGCGTTTCCGCGACCACAGCTTTGTCACCAGGGCGGTACGCCGATGATTCGCGTATCACTTTGCCATCGGGCAAAGTGACATCGAACATATGAATCTTGTCGTAGCTGGCGGCGACTTCGCCGCTATCGTTGATCAGAATAGAACGATTGGCGATGCGCTCTTCTTGTGTGCGCAGCGTGAGCGAGCCTAGCAGTAGCCAAATGCCCAGTTCTTTCGCAAGCGCACGCAATTCAATCAGCGGTGCACCGCCATCGGCAGGTAGGGCCTGCTCGCGCATCATGCGACCGCTACCGTCCATCATCAACGTGTATTCGGGCGTGAGCACGAGTTTCGCGCCGTTGGCGGCGGCCTCGCGCACCATGCTGGTTACTGCAGTGAGATTGGCTGCCAAGTCATTGCCGGTGTTGGCCTGCAGGCAGGCTAGTTTTAGTGTTGTCATGTCCATCATTTTGCACGAGTTCGGGGATTGCGGTAAGGCTTGCAACGTGGAATCATCCGGGTTCCGAAAATTCCTAACCCCTATTCGCCACAGAGGTCACAGAGAACACAGAGAACACAGAGAGAAATTTACGGGTAACGTGAAGTAGTGGTTTTTCTCTGGGATCTCTGTGTCCTCTGTGGCAAAAATGTTTTTCAAGGAGAACGCAGTGTTAAAGATAGGCGTATTGCTGGGCGACGACATTGGACTCGAAGTGGTGCCCGAGGCGGTTAAATGCATGCAAGCCGCAGCCGCCAAAACCGGCATGCAGGCCGAGTGGATCGACCTGCCCATCGGCAAACGTGGACACGAACTGCACGGCGATGCCTCACCGAAAATCACGCTGGAGACCCTGAAGTCCTGCGACGGCTGGATTTGCGGCCCCATCGGCCACAACGCTTATCCGCGCAACGATCCGACGTGGGTAATGCCGGCGTTGCGCAAAAAATTCGAGCTTTTCGCCAACATCAAGCCGGTGAAGTCCTACCCCAACCTGCCGTCGATCCACAAAGACGTGGATATCGTGTTCCTGCGCGAAACCACCGAAGGCATGATGTCTTCGAGCCTGGTGGTCGCGGGCGCGGGCGAGTTTCGCCCGAATGATGATATTTCCGTCGGCTTTCGCGTGGTCACGCGCAAGGGCGCCAGCCGCGTGGCACGCGAGGCGTTTGAGATCGCACGCACGCGCAAAAAGAAAATCGTCACCTCGGTGCACAAAGAGCCGGTGTACCGCCTGGTGTGCGGCATGTTCGCCGAGGAATGCCGCAAGCTGCAGCCCGAGTACCCCGACGTGACGCTGAACGAGGTATTGGTGGACGGCTTCGCGATGAAGCTGGTGATGAAGCCCCAGCAGTTTGATGTGGTGGTTACCACCAATCAGTTCGGCGACATCCTCACCGATGAAGGCGCTGGTCTGGTCGGAGGTCTCGGCCTCGCGCCGGGTCTGGTGGCCGGGGAAAAACAGGCGATGGCGCAGGCGACACATGGTTCAGCGCCGGATATCGCCGGCAAAAATATCGCCAACCCTTACGCCATGATTATGTCGGGCAAAATGCTGCTCGAATGGCTCGGACGCAAACGTGGCGACGCCAAGGCCACCGCTGCTGCGAAAATTCTGGATGACGCGGTGGAACGCGTGATTGCCGAAGCCAGGCATCTCACGGGCGACCTCGGCGGCAAGGCCGGCACCACCGAAATGGGTGATGCCATCATTGCCGCTATGCAATAAAACTTAATTAAAACAATAGCTTGCTGTGCCTGAGCAAGACGCTTTCTGCCGCCCCTGTGTGGTCACTACGCTTGGTAGAACCGAATCAAATTGCGCCCGGCCGCTTTTGCCTGATACATCGCCTTATCGGCGCAATCGAGAATGTCTTTGTGACTGGCTTCATGATTGATAAACATCACCACGCCAATGCTTGCGGTACACTGATATTTTATCGTGGTTTCCGCACCATTCTCCAGTTGCAGTTGCAATTCATATGGCTCGCCCACAATGGCGCGGATTTTTTCCGCCACTATGCGGGACAGTGCGATAGACCTCGCTCTATCCTTATCCAGTTCACACACAATCAGCACGAATTCATCGCCGCCAAATCGCGCGGCCGTATCCATCTCGCGCAGGCAACTGCTGACGCGGCGGCCTAACTCCCGCAGCAGCAAATCCCCCGCCGCGTGGCCATGCGTATCGTTGATCAATTTAAAATTGTCCAAATCGAGAAGCATCGCTGCGCAAAAGCGGTCACTGCGTTTGCTCGCCGCCATGGCTTGATCCAGGCGATCGCTGAGCAGACGGCGATTGGGAAGCTGTGTCAATGTGTCATAAAACGCAAGCTCAAGGATTTCCTGCTCTCTTTCCATGCGCTCGGTAATGTCGCGCGACACCACCGTCACACGCAAGGGGTGCCCCTGGCTGTCTCTGATCAGGGCGCCGCAAGATTCCATGTACCTGATACTGCCGTCCGCCAGCACAAAGCGGAAATTCAGGCGATGGCTGCGGCCAGATGCCACGGTTTCCTTAAACGCCCGTTTGACCAGTTCCAGATCGTCGGCATAAATTTCGGCGAACGAATCTGATCCTCTCATTCTTTCGGCATCCCCAAACAATTTGGCATATGACGGGCTGTTGTAAAGCCGCCGGCCGTCCAGATCAAGCACTGCAAATAAATCTTCGCCGTTTTCAACAATCAAGCGTGAGAACTCTTCCACCCTGCGCTGGGCGGCATCGCTCGTCGAAGTGTCTGCGCCTGGAATTGCCTGCTCCCGCATGCCGCGGCGTGGTTCTTCGTCTTTCTCAGTATCGCCTTGATTCACAGGCTTTCCTCGCTAAACCGACGTCACGCCTTCAATTTAAAGTATACATCACAGCGGCCACCGAACGCGAAGACGCTTGAATCTTGCTGGTATACAACTGCAGGCGGATTTAATGCTGATCCGATCGCGTAAGGGCATGGTATGATTTTCGCACGATTCGTCAGCGGCGCGGTAAGTCGCCGCAGGTGTCGCCACACAAAGTGTGTCCGTCACATCGCGTCACTACCCACTAGCCCGAGGAGAAATGCTTGTCCAGGTACCTGATCCCCGCACTGGCTGCAGCGTTAACATTGAGCAGTAGCGGCGTCATTGCGCAAAACCCTGCGAGCGGCTCAGGACAGGCTTTTCCCGTTCGCCCGATGCGCGTGGTGGTGCCTTTCCCGGCCGGCGGCAATGTCGATACCTATATTCGCCAGTTGGCGCGGCACATGGAAATTTCGATGGGACAGCCTTTGGTGATTGACAATCGCGGGGGCGCCAACGGCATCGTCGGTTGCGATATTGTGGCCAAAGCAACGCCCGACGGCTACACCATTCTTGCGACATCGATTGCGTTCGCGGTGAATCCGGCGATGTATAAAAAACTGCCGTACGACTCCGAGAAGGATTTCACCCCCATCACCAACTACGCCAACGGTCTCGGATACATACTGGCAGCACATCCATCGGTGCCCGCCACCAATGTCAAGGAATTGATAACACTCGCCAGGAAACAGCCCTTGCGCTACGGCACGGCGGGCATCGGCAACGGCCAGCATCTCGCGGGCGTGCTGTTCTCGCAAAAAGCGGGCATCGAGATGTTGCATGTGCCGTATAAGGGCGGCGGTCCGGTGCTGACGGCGGTGCTGGGCGGCGAAGTGCATCTGAATTTTCCCGGCGCCAGCGTGGCGGTGCCGCATGTCAAATCGGGCAAACTGCGCGGACTCGGCTTCACCGGTGACAAGCGTATTTCGTCGCTGCCCGATGTGCCGACCATCTCGGAAAGCGGCCTGCCGGGTTTTAATTTCGACACCGGCTGGCACGCCCTGTTCGCGCCACCCAGAATGCCGGCAGTTCTGGTCAACCGCTTTCACGCTGAAGTACGCAAGGCGTTTGAGAACGCGCAACTGCGCGAAACTTTCTCCAGCACCGGTTACGAGCCCGCCGCTGCAGCACCTGCGGAATTTAACAAGTTATTTCGCACCGACCTTAAGAAATATGCAGAAATTGTGCGCACAGCCCGCATTGAAGCGCAATAAAATTACGCTGGACATGCGCCTCAAGCGCCCGCGCGGCAATCCTGTTGCGCCAGCGCGTGCTGCAGTTCGTCTATGTGTTGCCGCTGATTGCGAATCTGCGCCTGGCTGATCAAGCGTGTTAAGTGGTTATTGGTGCGCGCGAGCGACTGCAATAATTCCTGATTGATCGCCTGCTGGAATTTCAGTGCGCCGCGCGCCACACCCTCGTAATAACCCTTGAATGCGGCGCGTGGAATTTCCAGCAGCGTCGCATGCTCACGTGCGGTCGCCGACATGCTGTGGCATTGCCCTTCAATCAGCGCCAATATCCCGCACAGTCGTCCGGGCCCGAGTATGCCGATGCGCCGGTATATGCCGTCTTGCTCGCGGCTGATTTCAAGCGCCCCCCGCACCACCACATAACAGGCGGTGCTGGACGCTCCCGCCTCAAACAGCAAAGCGCCGCGCGGCAAATCAAACACCTGTGCCGCATCCAGCAATTCCTCGATTTCTTCCGCGCTGAAATTGCGCAGCGCCGGCAGCGTGCCGAGAAATGCGCGAAAATCAAAAGCGCACGACAGCCGTTGGTAGCCGCAGGCCGCCGCGGCGGGCGCGAGCTGTTGCGGCGCGCTTAACGCGAGTATCCTGCCGTTCAATGCGCGCAGGCGCTGGCACAACGCCAGCGTAATGCGATGATTGATTGCCAGCACCGCGCGATTGCCCTGCGCGATCAGCATGCGAAAAGCATCGCGTTCCATACACCAGCAGGCGCTGGGTTCGCAGGCCACCACGTCCGCAGTTCGCACGCCGCTTTCCAGCAGCGCCATCTCACCCAGCACACTGCCCGCCCCCAGTTCGGCGATCACCGTTGTGCCGCCGCCGGGCAGCGCGTTGATCACTTGCGCGCGCCCGTATTCCATGAACAATGCGCTATCGGCGGGCTGACCTTGCCGCAGCATCGTCGCGCCTGACACGTACTCCAGCCGCCGCGTGGCGCGCAGAATATAGCGCAAATCGTCGGCATCCAGACCGGCGAAAAGAGGCACGCGTTGCGAAAATTGCGCGATGTCGATCATGGCGTTTGCTGCGTACTCACGTATTTACTCTTTAAACCAAATTGTTAAATCAATGCAGGGACCACGCCTAAGGCTAGCGTTTTTTCACGCCCCAATGCAACACCTGCGAAGCCAGGGTTGATCTTGCTCTACACGCCACTGGGTAGTGCGCGCAAGTTCGCCCCAAACTATCACCCCTGCCGCCGCGCTGGACGACCCTTTCGAGTGCCTTCTGCGCCACATTAAGTGTGATCAGACGTAGCACAATGTTAATGTAACGCATTGTTTTTATTTGATTTTATGACCATATTCGAGTCTGACCCCTTATTTAGGGAGGGCTGCGTTAAGCTGGCAACGGGCGGCGGCGGCTTTGTGGGCGGTGATCGACCTTGCTGACTTCTTCTTGCCAAGTACCTGATTATTGGCATATTCTCACCCCCCCTCAGGAGATCATGTGGCTAAGATTGCGGTGTTTAATCAGAAGGGCGGCGTGGGGAAAACCACCACCACACTGAATCTGGCGGCGTTGCTTGCCCGACGCGGCACAGACCCGCTGGTCATCGACCTCGACCCTCAGGCGCACCTCACCAAAGTTTGTGGCATGGCGGTGAATGCATCCACGCGCAGTCTTTATGGATTCTATTCCGAAGGGGCGTCGCTGAGCGGGCTGATCCGGCTTGTGGACACGGGTTGGAAAATGATTCCCTCGCACCTTGATCTGTCCCGCGTGGACACGGGATTCGGCAAGGGGCCGGCTGCGTTGAACCGCCTGAACGCCGGCATCGTCAAGGAAAATCTCAACACTGACCGTCCGATCCTGATGGATGCGTGCCCGATGTTGGGCGTGCTCGCACTGAACAGCATCTTCGCCGCCGATCGGGTACTGATTCCGATCTCGGCCGATTACCTCGCCGTGCAGGGCGCTGAGCAGATGGACCGCACCCTGCGCGCGCTCGAGCGCGTGCTGAAGACGCGCCTGGCGCGCCGCTATGTCATCACGCGTTTCGATGGGCGGCGCAAGATGTCGTGGGAGATTGAGCGGCTTTTGCGCGACCGTTACGGCGCCGACGTATGCGAGTCGCGCATCGCTGAAAATGTGAGCATTGCGGAAAGCCCATCCCGCGGCTGTGACATTTTCAAGCACGCGCCGGCCAGCCGCGGCGCGCACGACTACGAGGCGCTGCTGGACGAGCTGGTGCACAGCGGTTTTATGCAGTAGCAGTCAGCGGCAAGCCCTGTGCTGAGTGCTACCGATCCGGCTGCTGGTTGATCAAGGCGATCACATCATCGAGGTCCAGTCCCTCTTTTTTCACCGCCGGCACGACCTCCCGGCACTCGACGATTTCGCACTGGTGATAGACTTGGCGGATCTTGCTCTCGGCTTCATCCCGGTCACGCGCCTGCACCTGTAGATTTTCCACCACCATGCCTCGCTGCGTGCGTATCTTAAAGCCATACTTATTCATCGGGACGGTATCCCGTTTCGCAGTGCTCGAAATTCTGCACCAGGCAGTTGGCGCATAAACCCATACTCCTGATCTCCTCAGGGGCCAGCGGGCACACGATGCTTCTGGGCGAGCCGTGTCTGGAGGGGCATCGGTAGCGTCATTCTACAGCAGTAATTCAGTCACCTGCGTCCGCCCCACTGGCTACGGCTGCGGATTTCGCACCCACCAAGCCTACCCCCGGGGTATGATACATTCTGAATGTAACAATGACATTAAACCGCCATGGCGAACGAGTCCTCCACCAAACCCACGATACTGGTCGTAGACGACACCGAGGATATCCGTCAACTGATCACCTCGGTGCTGCAGGACATTTACACTATTCGCCCTGCAACCGATGGCCGCTCGGCGTTAAAGCGCGCACTGGAACGACCCGCCCCCGACCTGGTGCTGCTCGACGTGGAGATGCCGGGCGCCAACGGCTACGACGTATGCCGCGCGCTCAAAATCACCGCCGCTACCGCGGAAATTCCGGTGATTTTTCTGACCTCCAAGGATGACCCGGCCGATGTGGTCAGGGGCTTTCAGGTAGGCGCCGCCGACTTCATCGTCAAACCGCTCAACGCCGAAGTGCTGCGCGCGCGCGTGCGCAACCATCTTGAATTGTCGTATCGCCGACGCGAGCAGGAGTCGCTGGTGCGCGAACGCACTGCCGAACTCGAAACCGCGCGCGTGCAACTGGTACGGCGTCTCGCGCGCACCATGGAGTATCACGAAAGCACTGCGGTGGGAAACCGCGTGGTGCGCCTGGGCCACTATGCGCGCCTGATTGCCCAAGCCGCGGGTGCAAAACCCGCACTGTCCGAGTTGATGATGCAAGCAGCGCCGCTGCATGACATCGGCAAGCTCGGGGTACCGGCGCAAGTACTGCACAAGAGCAGCGGGCTGACCGCTCCCGAATGGGAGCAGATGAAAAAACACGCCGAGATCGGCGCTGAAATCATCGGCGTGCATGATGACCCGCTGCTGGCGCTCGCGCACACACTCGCCCTCACCCATCACGAGCGCTGGGACGGCAACGGCTATCCCAAGGGTCTCAAGGGTGAAGAAATTCCGTGGCCAGGACGGGTAATGGCTTTGGTGGATGCCTTCGAGGCATTAACGGTAACGCGCTTTCACTAGGAGCCGCTGCCTATTGATGGCGCCGCAACGCTGATCATACGCGCCTCCGGCACGCAATTTGATCCGAAAATCGTCGAAGCCTTCAAACAGGTAGTGCCGGAAATGCGCGGCATACGCGACACCTACGCCGATCAGTTGGGCGATCTGGTAGACCTCGATTTTGCCTCTGCCACCGCGCCGCCCAAACGCGCCGCAGCGCCGACCGAAGCCGCCAATACTGATCGGGAGGGCATGGAGAAGCTGCAAAAGGCCACTGCGGAAGAAGAACGGGCATTAAAACTCGCACGGCAACGCAACCAAGCCGAGTTGGACGCCGTTCGTTCCGCCAGTGAAAAACAGTTGGCTGAAGACGCCTTCAAACGCACCGCCGAAGCACGCGCTGCCGCCGAGCAAGAGACCGCGCAGTTGGTGCAAAAACGCGTGCTGGCGGAGAAGGCCGCACTGGAACATACGCAAGCCCGCGCCAGCGCCGAAGCAAGCGCCAGGAAAGCCGCCGAAGAACGCGCAGCAGCCGAGGTCGAGGCCGCGCGCCTGTCGGCCGAACGCATCACCACTGAAGTGAGTGTCCAGAACGACATCGAAGCGCGACAAAAGGCCGAAACCGTGATCACGCACGCGGTGGCGCAAATCGAGCGCGCCACCAACCGCAGGCAAACCATCTTAACCGCCATAGAAGCCACTACCGAAGACACAGAGAAAGAAGCCGAAGCGCAAAAACTCGCGCAGCAACAAGCGGAAGTCGAAGCCGAAATCCTGCGCGCCACCCAGCAGCGCACCGACGCCGACCTGGCGCTGACGCAGGCTGCCGAGCAGCGCAAGCAAGCCGAAGAAGCCCTGCGCGATGCAGCGCTAAAACGTGCCGAAGCCGAAGCCGAGGCAGCCCAGGCGGCCGAGGCGCGCGCACTGATGGAAAGCGAAGCATTGCGTGTGGCGAGGGAACGCGAAGCCGCGGAAAGCGCAGCGCAGCAGCACGTGGATACACGCGCCACAGCCGAGACTGCGGTGACGCAGACGCTGCGCCTGATCGACGAAATCAACCACCGCACCCAAGCGGATCAGGCGGCGCTCGCTGCTGCCGCGCAAAATATTGCACAGGAAAGCGACGCTAAAAAAGCGGCCGAAGCCAAAGCGCATGCCGAGACCGAGGCTGCCGCAGCTGCGCAACAGCGTGCCGAGACCGAGCATAACCTCACGCAAGCGGCAGCTGAGCGGCAGCAGGCTGAGCAAACTTTGCACGCTGAGACGCAACAACGCGCCGATAGCGAAGCGCGCCTGCTGGCCGCGGCGCAGGAACGCGAGCGCATGGAGATGGCCGCGATCAAAGCCGCTGAAGAACGCACACGTATTGAACAGGAGGCCGCACACCTGTCCCAGGAGCGAGCCAAAACAGAACAGGATGCGCTGCGGCTTGCGCAGGCACGCGCTGCAGCGGAAGCCGAGGCGGTGCGCGCGGCCGAGGAACGCGAAGCGCGCGAGCGCGAAGCCATACAGGCGGCTGAGGAACGCGGAGCACGCGAGCGCGAAGCAATACAAGCAGCCGAGGAACGCGAAGCACGCGAGCGCGAAGCCATACAGGCAGCCGAGGAACGCGCCGCCGCCGAGCACGACGCCGCGGCGCAGGCCACTGCGCGCGCAGAAGCGGACGCCGCCGCGAGCGCCGCTGCCGAGGCGCGCCTGGTTGTGGAGCAGGAAGCCGCCGCAAGATCAGCGGTATTGATGGAGGCCGAGGCGCAAGCCACGCAAGCCGCGCAAGCACGGCAGACGGCGGAGAACGCACTGGCCGCTGCCGCCATCGACAATAAAAACGCCGAGGCCGCGTTGCAGGCACAAGCCGTCGCGCGCGCCGAAGCCGAAGCCGCCGCGATCCAGGCCGCAACACAAAAGCAAGCCGAAGAAGAAGCTGCGAAGCAGGCCGCCGAGCAACGCTTTCAAGCCGAATCCAGCGCTGCACAACTGGCAGCGGAGCACGAAGCCGCCGCACTGCAAGCAAGGCTCGCCGCTGAGGAGCGTGGCAGGGAAGAAGCCGCCGCCACCGAAGCCGCGCATCAGGCCAAAGACGCCAAGGACCGCGCCTATACCGAAGAGCAGGCGCGCATCAGAGCAGAAGAAGCATTGTCACTGGCAATGGCTGATCGCCAGTCTGCGGAAATCGCGCTGCAAGGTGAGCCGCGCGATCTATCGCTTGCAGTACGCCCGTCACGCACGGGCCGCGCGCTCGCGGCGGCCATCTTGATTGCGGTGGTCGGCGGCGGCGCGTTTCATGCCGCCTCGAATGCGCCCACGCCTGTCGCGGGTGCGCCGGCACCATCGGCCTCCGCATCAGCGCCGCCGATTAATCTGGGCGCATCGCCTCCCGTGGCCCTGCAATATGACGGCAATTGGCAGGCGGCAACGCTAAAACCGCGACTGCCCTGATGGTGCGATGCCCGTATAAGGTTGTGTTTTAAATAGTTTGCTTAAGAGAAGTAACGTACCACGGCAATCCCCAACAGCGTCAGTGCCAGCGAACCTGCAAGATGCGCGCTAATCAATCCCAGCGCCCAGGCGTATTGCTCGCGCTGCAATAACGCCACCGTCTCGGCGGAAAACGCCGAGAACGTGGTCAACCCGCCGAGCAGGCCGGTGATCACAAAAAGCCGGATTTCCGGTGCAATCACCGGATGTAGCGTAAACAATTCCACCGCCACACCAATCAGAAAACCGCCCACAAGGTTCGCTGCCAGCGTTCCCAAAGGCAGATTGGGCACCAGCGCATTCAGACCCAGGCTCAATGCCCAGCGCAACCACGCGCCGATGGCCGCACCCACCCCGACTGCAACGAAACCTGCCACATTCATAAATGATCTATTCTTTCGTTTGCCAGCGTTCGGCCGCCACATCATCGGCAGCGCGCGCATCCACCCAGCGCGCACTGCTGCCGGTTTGTTCTTTTTTCCAGAATGGCGCGCGGGTTTTCAGATAATCCATGATGAACTCGCACGCGGCAAAAGCATCGCCGCGATGCGCGCTGGTTACCACCACCAGCACAATCTGATCGAGCGGCATCAAGGCCCCAATGCGATGGATCACCAGCGCATCCATCACCTGCCAGCGTGTGCACGCTTGCGTGATAATCTCCGCAACGGACTTCTCCGTCATGCCGGGATAGTGTTCGAGCGTCATGCCGGTGACAGTATCGCCTTCGTTTAAGTCGCGCACCACGCCGATGAAGCTCGCGATGGCCCCAATCCGCGGATTACCTTTGCGCAGCGCCGCGATCTCCCGGCTAACATCGAAATCTTCGGTCTGCACGCGAACCGTCACATCAACCCCCGGTCACCGGTGGAAAAAATGCCACTTCATCGCCGTCTTTCACTGGCGTATCGGCGGCGGCAATATGCTGATTCACCGCTGCACGAAACGCACGCCCCGCCGCCAGTTCATGCGCCCACACCCCGCCACGCGCCGCCAATGCCGCACGCACGCCCTCGAGGGCTTCGACGCCGGCAGGCAGCGCCAGTTTTTCGGACGCCATGCCGAAAGCTTCTCGCAGCCGCGCAAAATAGCACACAGTAATCATGGCGATATTATGCAACCGCGCTCGGCCGAAACCAAGCGGCGTTCATGTTGCAAACCCCAAATGTTTGAGCATGAACTCGGCAATCTGCGGCGGCTGATTCAGATCCAGTTGCGGCAATGCGGTATGCAGGCGCGCATCGCTCGCCACAGCCACGATATTGCTATCGTGCGGGTGTAACAACGGCTCGCCCACTTGCGCGCGATAAACCTCGATTTTCGGGATCGATTCGTACTTGAAGCCTTCCACCAGCACCAAATCACAGGGCGACAGATGCGTGAGCTGCGCATGCAGATCCGGCTCTGCTGCCCCGCGCAGCTCGTGCATCAGCACCCAGCGCCGCGATGAGGTCACCAGCACCTCGGTGCAGCCGGCGTGACGATGGCGATAGGAATCCTTGCCCGGCGTATCCACATCAAAGGTGTGATGGGCGTGCTTGATCAACGACACCTTGAGGCTCCGTGCCGTCAACAGCGGAATCAGTTTCTCGATTAAGGTCGTCTTGCCGCTGCCGGAGTAACCGGCGAATCCAAAAATTTTCATGTCTACAATGCGCTTTTGTATGTAAGTATTTGTTTTTATTAACGTTTTAATACTACACTGGCTAGGTACGCAGGTCTAGCTGATTGTCTAGTGATATCGCCTTAATCAGCGCATAAACTTCCATGCCCGGCGCCAGTGCGAGTTGCCGCACGGAGCGCTGGGTGATCCGCGAACGTAACGTTGCGGATCCCACCGCAATCGTCACGTTGACGCTGCTGCCGCGCGGCGTATCAATAGCGGTAATCCTGCCGCGCAGAACATTTTGAATGCTGATGTGCTGCGGCGGCTCCAGTGCAATCGATACTTCGCGCGCGCGTATGCGCACACGCGCTCGCTCGCCGGTTTGCGCACCGAAATTGCCGACCGTCAGCGTGCCGCCATCGAAACCCAGCGTCGCAAGTCCATCGTCCAAATCCACGCCGATGACACGCGTCTCGATCACCGCCCCGCCCTCAAACACGCCGGTGGCCGGACGCAGATCGGGCCGTCCCATCACTTCTTCCACCGTGCCTGATGCCATCACCCGCCCCGCCGCCAGCAACACTACCTGATCGGCCAGCGCCAACACTTCCTCAACCGCGTGGCTGACATACACCATCGGAATGCGCGTTTCGTCGCGCAGCAAACGCAGGTAACGCAGAATTTCATGCTTGCGCTCACCGTCGAGCGATGCCAGAGGCTCATCCAGCAACAGCAAGCGCGGCTTGGCCAGCAAGGCGCGGCCGATAGCTACGCGTTGCTTTTCTCCTCCTGACAACTGCGCCGGACGCCGGTGCAACAATCCGCCAATACCCAAAAGTTCGACCACGTGCGTGAAATCGCGCGCCGAATGCAGCCCGCGATCAAACCAGTGCGAGTAGGTAAGGTTCTGCCGCACGGTGAAATGCGGAAACAGACGCCCTTCCTGAAACACGTAACCGAAACGCCGCCGTCCCGCGCGCACATGAATGCCGCGTTGGGAATCAAACAACGTTTCGCTGTCGAACACGACACGCCCCTTGCGCGGGCGTATGAGCCCCGCGATGGCATTGACCAGCGTGGTCTTGCCTGTGCCTGAGCGGCCAAAAAGCGCGGTTACGCCCGCGCCGCATTCGAACGCCGCGTCGAGGCTGAAGCTGCCCTGCTGGTGGCTAATTTCGACGGATAGTGTCATAGCCCAGAATCCGGCGATTGGCGCGCTTCATCAGCACCTCGGACAACATCAGCGCGGCCAGTGAAAGTATCAGCGACAGCACGCACAGCCGCTGCGCCGCCGCCTCACCGCCGGGCACTTGCCACAAGGCATAAATAGCCAGCGGCAGCGTCACGGTTTCACCTGGTATGCTTGAAACAAAGGTAATCGTCGCGCCGAATTCACCGAGGCTGCGCGCAAACCCCAGCAGCAAGCCGGTCAAAATACCCGGCAATGCCAGCGGCAACGTAATGGTGAGCAACACGCCCAGCCGCCCTGCACCCAGCGTTTGCGCCGCCGCTTCGAGTTTGGGGTCAATGGCCTCGATCGACAAACGCATCGCACGCACCATCAACGGAAAACTCATTACTGCGCACGCGATGGCCGCACCGCTCCAGCGAAACGCAACGACGATGCCAAACCATTCTTCGAGGAATACGCCCAGCGGTCCACGCCGCCCGAAGAGCAACAGTAACGAAAAACCGACAACCACCGGCGGCAACACCAGCGGCAGATGCACGCATGCGTCAAACAAACTCTTGCCCGGAAAATCATGGCGCGCCAGCACGTACGCCGTCGCCAACCCGAACGGCAAGCTCATTACCATGCTCCACAGCGCAACCTTCAGACTGAGGAGAATGATGTCGATTTCTTCTGGTGAAAGCATTGTGATCTGTAAAGTAAAAACTATAATGGAAACAAATACTTACGAATATCAATCCAGATCGATATGCATCACAGAATATAGCGATTCTCCACGCATTGCACAATCATCAATGCTGCTGCTTGCTAACGGGATTTGCGCTTTGCAGCGGGCCTGCGCAATTTCTGTGTGTATCGCGCGATATCGTCGGCTATGGCGGCAGAAGCCTTATCCTCCATCGCACGAAATTGCACCACCAGTTGTTGACCGAATGGCGTGACCTGCGTGCCGCCGCCGCGCTTGCCGCCAATGGCCGTCAACACCACAGGTTCGACGAAACTGTCATTAATAGCTTCCACCAGCAGCCACGCACGCCGGTACGACATATTCATCTGGCGTGCCGCAGCCGAAATCGAACCGGTGGCTTCGATATGCGAAATAAGCTCCGCTTTGCCCGGCCCCATAGCGGGGTCGCTTGCTCCCAAAATGCGTAAGGTAAGGCCCGGATAGCGCATCGAAATTACTTGAATCCGTACTTCTCGAAAATCGCGCGGGCGACAGGTTGGCTCAGCGATGACAAAAAAGATGCTGCGGCGCTGCTCTTGCTGGTTGCCACCAACGCCACCGGATAGACGATAGGCGGATGCGTGTTCTCCGGGAATTGCCCCACGATGCGCACCTTCTGCTCAACCGCGGCATCGGTGCTGTAAACGATGCCGAAGGGCGTCTCCCCGCGCGCAACCAGCATTAGCGCGGCGCGCACGTTCTCCGTTGCCGCCACGCTGGCCTGAACGTCTTTCCACACCCCCAGCGCTTCCAGTGACGCCTTACCGTATTTCCCGGCAGGAACGCTATTGGGGTCGGCCATCGCAAGACGCTCCTTGCCCAGCGCCGATGCCAGAGCGAAGCCGGGCGCGATCTTAAGTGTTGTCCTGCTGTCGGACGGCGCGATCAGCACTAAGGTATTGCGCAGCAGATTTTGCCGGGAGGCCGCTTTAATCAAGCTGCGTTTTTCAACGTAATCCATCCAGTCGAGATCGGCTGAAACGAATATATCCGCCGGTGCGCCTGACTCTATCTGCCGCGCGAGCGCCGGACTGGCGCCATAGGACACAACCCCTTTGTCGCCGGTTCTGATTTGGTGCGCTTTCACGATGTCGTCAAGCGCGTTCTTGAGACTGGCTGCGGCAAATACGGTGAACGTTTCCGCTGCATGACATATGGGGCTCGCTGCGACGAGCAGCAGACTTAGCGTAAATGCGAAGACGCACCGATATAGATATTTCATGATCGCTCTTATGGAATGATCGCTATATTCATTCATATATAACGATTTGTCAAATGGCGAATCGCATCTCCAATCCAATCGCTTGCTACCAGGGTTTACGTCGCGCGGAGGGCTTGCGCAATTGGCGCGTGACTTGTGCAACACCTTCCGCAACTGCGGCCGGGGCATTGTTTTCCATCGCGCGAAATAGCGCTGCCAGTTGTCTTCCCTATACTGTCACTGGCGCCCGCTAACAAGCGTCAGGCGGCAACAATCCTGAAACGCTGATCGTCATCTGCGGCCATTTGCTCAGCCAGATGTATCTCCCATGACAGATACTCGCGCATCGCCTCTTCAACTTTTTCGCCTTGCTCCCGCGCTCTCAGGCGTGCGTCGTCCGGCAATGTCGCCACCCGTGTCGCTCCCCGCTCCACTGGAAAACCCGCCGCGCGCCAGGCCGCCGTTCCGCCCGTCAATACCAGGACTGGCGGCGCATCTTTTTTCAACAAATCAGCGGCAGCCAACCGCGCAAGAACGCCATCGGACGATGTGAATATCACCGTATCCGACGGCGGCAGTTGCGCCAGTATCTGATCGAGCCGCGCGCGTATCCCATACCACGCGCCGGGAATATGAGCGTCGCGATAATCACGACTCCAATCCACGTCGATGATCGTATCATTCGCCTGCGCGCGCTGGCGCAACGAAGCAGCGTCGATGGTAGGAATCGTCAGGCCATCGAGACCCAGCACGCGGGGCTGCCAGGGACCGGTTTGCAACTTTTGCGCGTGCAGGTCGACGGTCATGGCAACGGCATCCCAACCCATCTGCTTCATCCAATGCGTGGTCATCACCGCGCGCACGCCATCATCATCCACCAGCACAATGCGCGCACCCCAGGTGGCGGCATGGCGGTCGGTTTCCTGCACCAACTGACCGCCGGGAACGTTCTTCATACCGGGGATATGCCCCGCCATGTACTCCTCCGGTGTACGCACATCGAACACATACAGCGTGCGGGTTGCCGATTCGCTCTGCCACTGGGCCAGGGTGGCGGCGTCGATGCTCGCGATACCAAACCGTTGCGCCACCCGCTCGGCCGCCGCTCGTGCCGCTACATGGCCGCGCGCTGAAACCGCAGGTGGCCTGGCACTTGAACCGCTGAGGACCTGGAAGCCCGAGAGGTGCCAGGCCTGCGTGCCATTCTTCAGCGAAACAACTTTATTCGGCACCCCGGCATTGATCAGCGACTGCGCACCAATGATGCTGCGTGTGCGTCCGCCACAGTTCACCACCACCATCGTTGCAGGTGACGGCACCAGATCGGCAAACCGATAGACCAGTTCCGCACCGGGCACGCTGATCGCGGTCGGAATGCTGTTGCTGTGGAATTCCTCGTAGGAGCGGCTGTCGAACAGCGCGATATCGGCCTTGCTGTCTATCAGTTCCTTCAGCGCTTCGGCGGTGATCCAGGGAGTGCCTGTCTGATGCTCGACGACTTCGGCGAATGCTTTGCTCGGCACGTGAACACCGCTGTAAATGCGAAACCCATGCGCCTCCCACGCCGCGATTCCACCGGCGAGCACTGTCACGTCGCTGTAACCGAGCGATGCCATGCGCACCGCGGCGCGCTCTGCCAAACCCATGCCGTCGTCGCACCACACCACCCGTGCAGTGCGGCGCGGCACGCACGCATCGACCAGCATTTCCAGCCGGCTGAGCGGCACGCAGGCCGCCATCAGCAAATGGCGGGCGTCAAACGGCACTTCTTCCCGCGCATCCAGTAGCGCGATCTCCTTGCCATCATGCAGCGCTGCTTTAAGTCCTGCAGCGTCTATCGTTCGAACAGGCTCGCTCATCCCGGCTAGCGCTTGGCGCGCGGCATACTCAGGCCCCGCCGGGCAACCTGATCGCGCATGACCTGTACGCTGCCGTGGTTGATCCCGGACTGGAAAGCCCCCATCAGGTTGTGTGCGAATAACCCGTTGCGGATCGCGCGCGGCGAACCGTTCAGCAACTGGCCATAGGGGCCGAGCATCTGTGTGATGGCCTCGGTGGTCCTTACGCCATGCTCGGGCGCCCACACCTTTTCGGCGGAGCCTTCGTAGGTAAACTTGCCGCCGCGCTCGACAATCGACATGCTGCGCATGGTCATCAGCCGGCACACTTGCGCCTCGGTCCACAGCTCTGCCACCTTGTCGCGGATGGCCGCGTCATTCGCCGGACAGTACTCTCCCAGTTCACGGCTGCTCTTGATCCAGTTGACGATGTCCTCGTCGCGCCGCACCGATATCAGGTAACGCGCGGCGCCGACCCGGTCGAGGTTCAGGCCCATCGAGCCGACGCGCCAGCCTTTATTCTCCTCTCCCAGCAGCGCGGATTTGTGTACCCGCACGTTGTCGTAAAACGTCTCATTGGTTCGCGCATGACCATAAGTGGTGGTCTGCGGCGCGCGCGGATCGTTCTGGATGCTCCACAACGGGCGTATGGTGATGCCGGGGGTGTCCATCGGCACCAGCAGGATCGAAATCCCCTCGTGCTTGGGCGCGTCCTTGTTGGTCCGCACCATGATGTAGATGTGCGTGGCGGATTCCGCGTTGGAGGTGTAGATCTTCTGCCCGTTGATGACGTAGTAGTCGCCGTCGCGCACCGCGCGGCATTGCAGCGAGGCGAGGTCAGCGCCGCCACGCGGCTCGGTAAAGCCTTGCGCGAACATGATTTCGCCGGTGATCAGCTTAGGGATGAAGTAGCGCTTTTGTTCCTCCGTGCCGGCAGCCATGATCGCCGGTGCGCCACTGCCGCCGAGCGACACGGTGATGTTAACCCGATACAACTCTTCTTCGACGATGTACTGCGAGATGCGGTCACCACCCTGACCGCCGTACTCCTTCGGGTAGCTGATGCCCACCCAGCCGCGGTCGGCAATTTTCTGGAAGAACGCGCTCACATGCGGCGTGCGGCAGGCGGTGCGGTGGAAAGGACGGCCTTCGTTATGTTCCTCCATCTCCGCGTAGACCTCGGGGGTGAATTCCCTGGCGATGAAGTCGCGCACCTCTTGCCGCAGCGCCTCCTGCGCCGGCGTGTATGCAAAGTCCATATTCAGCCCTCCCTGATGTGGGCCGCGTGCAGTTGCCCACGGCACGCGGCGAGACTCGGATGCACCGCTTTCAGAAACCGCGTGTCTTGTTGATCTGCCCTTCCAGCGGCTCGGCAGCGCGGTAGTGCGCAATATTGCGGCAGAAGCGGTCGAGATTTCGGCTGATGCGAAACTGGCTCGCGCCCGCGGTATGGGGTGTCATGACGATGTTAAGCGTTGACCACAGCGCATGATCCGGCGGCAGTGGCTCCTGCGGCGCAACGTCAAGGCCCGCCCCGGCAATCTGGCCATTTTTTACGGCCGCGATCAGCGCATTGCTATCCATCAGCTCGCCGCGCGTGACATTGACAAAAAGGGCCGAGGCTTTCATCAGTCCGAAAGCTCGTGCATCGAAGATGTTGCGCGTGTCTCGCGTCAGCGGCAGGCCGGAGGTCACCACATCCGCGGTGCTTAACAATTCATCCAGCCTCTCGCGACCCCACACCACCGGCACTTCAGCCGACGGCGGAACGGGATCGCAGTCGACAGCAATGCAGCGCATGCCAAAGGCGTTCGCGCGGCGCGCAATCTGGCGGCCGGTGCCGCCAAACCCTACGATGCCCATGGTGCGGCCCTCGAGCTCGAATTCCTCGGCGCGATACGCCACCCGGTTTTTCCATGAGTTCGGCGCATCCTGCACGGCGCGCGCCAGGCGGCGCGTGAGCGACAGCAACAGCGCGAAGGTATGGTCCGCCAGATGCGTACCCACCAGGCCCTTGTCGCCCGAGAGCATCACTTCGCTCTGCACCATCTCGGGAAAAAGATAAGAATCCGCACCCGAGGTAATGGCGTGCACCCAGCACAGCTTACGCGCGCGGGCGAACATGGCGGGCGTGATCATGCCCAGCACGATCTCGACATCTTCCATGGCGTCGATGGCCTCTGCCGCGGACTTTGCCACGGTGATGCGAACTGCGGGGCCCGCGGCTTCGCGAATACGCGCGAGAAGCGCATCGTCCACCGTGGGCATGGTCACACCGGGAATGATCAGAATATTCATGCTTCCAACGATAGCACAAGTAGTGCCGGCGCGTCACTGGACCACCAGCTGAAATGCCCTGCACCCAATACATAAAGAACCGAACCGCGCGCATCCAGGGCGGGTAGCAGCAGGGGCTGCTGCAGGCCACCCCTCATTTGGCGCGTAGGCCTGCGCGCGTGATCAACTCGGAAAACGTTTCGATGTCGGTGCGCAGAATCTTGTCCAGTTCCTCCGGCGTGGTCGGGGACAGGAGATAGTCGAAATTCTTCAGGCGTTCTTTGACATCGGGTAGCTCAAAAATGCGCCGCACCTCTTTGCTAATCTGATTCACGATGTGACGTGGCGTTGCGGCCGGCGCCAGCATGACATGTGAGCCTTCCCGCTTATAGCCGGGCAGTATCTCGGCGAGAGCAGGCACCTCCGGTAACAACGGTGAACGTATGGGCGTGGCCACCGCCAACGCCACTAACTTCCCGTCCTGGATGTGCGGCAACGTGGTAAGCAGGCCGGTAATGACATAGTGGACACGCCCCGCCACCACCTCGAGCATGGCGTCCGATGAACCCTTGAACCCGACATGCACAGCTTTAATGCCGGCGGCAAGCCTGAAGCGCTCGCCGCTCAGGTGCGTCGAACTGCCGGCGCCGCCGGAGCTGAAGAAGATCTTGCCCGGCCTCGCCCGGGCAAATTCTATAAAGTCCTTGACCGACTTGACGCCGAGCGCCTGCGGCACCACCAGCGTACTCGTCGAATATCCGATCTGGGTAACGCCGGTGAAATCCCTCAACGCATCATAAGGAAGGTTTTTGGGGTGCAGCGCAGCGCTGATGATGAAACCAGCGGAACTCACCAGCAGCGTGTGGCCGTCGGGGGTGGCCTTGGCGACAATGGCGGTGCCGATCGCGCCACCCGCGCCGGTGCGGTTTTCGATCACCACCGGCTGTCCCCAGTTCTCGCCCATCTTGTGCGCGATAACCCGCGCCATGGTGTCGGTGCCGCCACCCGGTGAGAATGGCACTACAAAGCGAATCGGCTTGCTCGGGAATTTCTGCTGTGCCCGTGCGACGCCCGGCATTGCCAGCAGGGCCGCGACTACAGGCAGCAAGAAAGCGCGTAGCTGCAAATTCACGCTAACAGGCCTTCTTCCATCGCCTTGATCTGGAGGGCCAGGTGTTTTGAGTAGATACGGCATTGCGCGAGACTGCCGGCCATGAACCAAAGGCCCGGTTGCGCCGTACGCTTCCACATATTTGCCATTTCACCTTCGGGCCCGAAGCCCCAGATTTCTCCGACCCGATCCGCAATCGTGTCGCCGAGCAAGCGACGCACCAAATCCTGCTGGGTGTGATAGCCGGTGGCTAATACCAGCAAGTCGGCTTTCTGCAGCGAGCCGTCCCTGAGCCGCGCACCTTCCCCGACAAAGCGCTCGATCTGATCGAATTGCAGCAGCCCGATGTCGCCTTTGATGATCAGTCCCGAACAACCCACGTCCAGGTAGTAGCCTCCTCCGCGCCGGCGATACTTCATCTGATGGCCGGTTTTGTCCTCGCCAAGGTCGTATTTGAAACCGCGCGCGATGAGCGCGGCGATCATCTCCTTGTCCAATTGAACCATCCGCTCGACCGCGAGCTGATAGCCGCGAACGATCAGCGGATAGGTTGCCGCGGTCGCGATGAGGTCAGTGTCCTCCAGGCTGTGACCCTCGTCATACAGCGCATAGTTAAGCTTTGCGCTCGGATCAACGCTCACCACGGTGGTCGAACCGCGCTGAATAATGGTGGTGTCTACGCCATGACTGTGCAGGTCCTGGGCCACGTCGTGGCCGCTGTTGCCGGTGCCCAGCACCAAAGCTTTCTTGCCCCGCCAGTCGGCGCCGGTGGTGAAACTATGCGAGTGAATCACGGCTCCCGCGAAATCCGTGAGGCCCGGCAGCGTGGGCATACGCGGAATACCACTGACCCCGTTGGCGAAAATAACGTGACGCGGGTGCAGGGTGCGCTCGCTGCCGTCGGACCTGCGCACAACCGCGTTCCAGCGCCCGGCGGCTTCATCATAGCTGCCGCCGGTAAATTCCGCGCCGGTCCAGAAATTGATCTGCAGCGCCCCTGCGTAAGACTCAAACCAATTGGCGAGCATGTCCTTGGGGATGTACTTCGGCCAGGTCGGCGGGAACGGCATATAAGGCAGATGGTTCACCTGAATCTGGTTATGCAGCGCCAGCGAGTGGTAGCGTTTGCGCCAGTTGTCGCCGATGCGCTCATGCGTGTCGACCACCAGCGTATCGACGTCCAGTTGCCCAAGCCGGGCTGCGATAGCCAATCCCGCCTGACCACCGCCGACCACCAGCACGACAGGGTCACGATCCAGATAGGCCTGGCTCTTGGTGCGCTGATCCAGCCAGTTGTCGCCGCCGAAATCGCGCGAGTACGGCTCCCCCTTCGGGCGCAGTCCGCCGGTCTTTTCTTCGAAGCCCTTCAATGCATCGAGCGAAGTCAGCACTACCCAGGCTTGCGAGGGGCGGTCTGCCAACAGCCTGACGACACCGTTGCCGTAGCCTACGGCGGTTTCGAAATCAAAGATCGCTTCGATGACATCGATACCGTGTCTGCGAGTACGCCGTGGCGGGGTACTGTTTTTTGCGATCACAAAGCCGCGTGCCTGAGCAACAGACTGTGCCTTGGCCATGGCCGCCGCAATCTGATCCGCGCCGATGTGGGGGGTGAGATTCCAGGTGAACGCCAGCAGATCGCGCCAATGGCTATCCGGCGCGAAAAGTGCCGCGATCGCCGCCCGCCTCCCATCACGCAGCGCCGTCTCCAGGCTCGCCAGCCAGTGCCCGACCACGGATGCCTCGTTTTCAACGGCGCTATTGACCAAAACTGAAGCATCGGCGTAGTTCATGTGTATTCTCTGTTATAGATGTTGAAAGCAGATCCGGGGCATGGAACCGTCAAACAATATACTTCACCAAACGGCAATCTATCCTCCGCCCGGCGAACCGTCAATCGCATAAAGATTCACCCATACTCGCTTCCCAAACGCCTGCCACGCGCGGTATTCCACTGCGTCTGCTATACGGACAGTGTCACTTGCGACGTCAGGCCGCGAGCGCCAGCGCGCCCTCCGGCAACACTTTCGCATCATGCAGCGCCTGCCGGATGCGCGCGATCTCGGCGTCCCCGATCTTGACCAGCGGCGGTCGCACGGCCGCGCACGGAATACGGCCCAGCAGCACCAGCGCCTCCTTCATGCGGTTGTGCATATCGACGAACGGGTCAGCATAAAACACCTGTGCGATCGGATAGATGCGCTCGTTGATCTGCCGCGCGCGTTTCATGTCGTCGGCCCTGACCGCCTGAAACAACGCGCTCTGCAGGTCGGCGATAACGCTGCCGGAACCCGACAACAATCCATTGCAGCCGAGCACCAGCGAGCTGTAGAGCCACGCACTGTGCGTCGACAGCACGTTCACGGGGCGCGGCAGCGATTGCAACACCCTGATCTGACGCTCATGCTGCATCACGCTGTTACACCAGTCCTTGATCGCGCGTATCGAGGGCACCGCACTGATCAGTTTTAGCAGCGTATCGACCGGGTAGCCGAGTCCGCTGACCAGAGGATACTGAAAGCAGATGAGCGGCAGGTCCGAGGCATCAGCGATCGCACTAAAGTGCGCGATGACCATTTCCGGCTTGGACATCGAGCCGAGCGCGAGCGGTCCTGGCGGAAACACCAGCAGGCAGGATGCGCCGCCACGTTGCGCCATGCGCGCGATACGCGCGGCCTCGAGACTGCCATCGGCGTAGACGCCGTGCACCAGCGGCATACGGCTTCCAACTTCATCCATGGTCAGCGCAAGCACCCGTTCCTGCTCGTCGAAAGTGCATGAGGCCACTTCCGAGGCATGAGAATTGATTGCGATAGCCGACAGTCCCGCTACCGCTGTCACATCGCATAGATGCTTGCGGAATGATTTCTCATCGATACTGAGATCAGGGTGAAATGGCAGCAAACAGGCTGGAATGACGCCCTTGGGTTCATAACGCGCGATGTTTGTCATGGCACTCCAATGGATTTGAGCCGGGCGTGCGCACGAGCGGCACGCGCCTTGAGTCCGTCATGATAAGTGCTCAAGTCGGTGCCGGGCAGATTCAATACTTTGCAACCGAGCTGATAGTACTCCTCGATCTGCGCTTCAGTCTCCGCCGAGCCGCGGGCAAGTTTGCCGTGCTTGTTGCAAGCATCGGCTATCTGGCGCACGACGGCTTTAAAGCGCGGATGATCAAGCTGCAAATGTATACCCAGCTTGGCGCTCAAATCAGAGTGCCCGTAGGCAATCATGTCTATGCCCTCGACTGCAGCAATCTCGTCCACGTTGGCCAGACCTTCAAGCGACTCTATCGATGGGCAAATGATTACGTTGTCGTTTGCCCACGGACTGTATTCGGTGTGGAAATTAGCGCCATAACCTTTGTAACTTGTATGAGAACCCATTTGCGAAATGCCGCGGTTTCCGATCGGCGGATACTTGGCTTCCTGCACGATGGCGCGCGCTTCATCGGCGTTGTCAACACCCGATATCTGTATGCCCATGATGCCCTGATCCAGAATGGCCGGAATCAGATGAATGAAGGCTTTGTGTATGCGCACTACCGGTGACACGTTGGTGGCCGCGAACCACCCGGCGAGATTGGCAATGGTTTCCAGATCAAACGCGCCGTGCTCCATGTCGATCATGCAATAATCGAAACCGGAAGATTCGATAATCCACGGCACACCTCGCGTTGCAAACTCTTTGAGCCCGGTACCCAGCGCGGCCCGCCCCTCACGCACAGCCCTGCGTATGCTGTTCTCTTTCACCTGCCACCTCCATTTATTATCACCAGACTAACGGCCTAGACTAATGCGGTTCGCCGAATACGTCTACGTTCAATTGCGCATTTCGTGAAACGTGGCTGGTGGACGAGAGAGAGATCGCGCATGCGTCGAATATAATCACCTCCAGCACGCCGTGCCAGACTGCACAGCGAGGTTCATTCGCGCCATAGCCTTGGAATTCGCCATCAATAGGATTGTCGGCGGCACAATTCACGTCGTACTAATGTTTAGGCCCAATGCATAGCTGTCCGCGCACCATTTTCCGCCACCTGCGGGCCAACCCGCCGATCGAGAGGGACCGCCGACAATCCGTGCATAAAGGGAGATCCAGCACGAAATGACCGCAACGTTCCATTCTCGCCACAGAACTCCACATTCACGCTATTCTAAAATCTTAGGCAAAATCAATAGGTTAAATAGATAAGACGGCAGCAAATGAATCGCGTACCGCACGCCAGCCCGTGCGATGCAGGCGAACTGCCCGTTGGTTATACTACGCAGGAACTCAACAGTGAGGAGGCGACATGCTGAAGGTATGGGGACGAGCGGACGGATCGAACGTCATCAAGGCGATGTGGTGCATAGGCGAACTCGGAATTGCGCACGAGCGCATCGACTGGGGCGGCGAGTTCGGCGGCAATAACGACCCGCAGTACCGGCGCAAGAACCCGAACGGCCGGCTGCCGACTCTCGAGGAGGAAGATGGCTGGACCCTTTGGGAGTCGGGCGCGGTGGTGCGCTATCTGTGCATGAAGCACAGTCTCGGCAATCTATGTCCCGAAACCCCGCGTGACCGGGCCGACGCGGAGAAATGGATGGACTGGAGCTCGCTCAACTTCGCAGGCTTCAACAGCGTCTATCTGCAGCACTATTTCGGACCTGAGGACAAGAGAAGCCACGACGCCATCCTGGCCGCGGTCAAGGCTCAGGTGCAGTGGCTGGACATCCTGGATCGGCATCTTGCCGGCCGGCAGTACCTGTGCGGCGACCGCTTCACCATGGCCGATATCCCGGCCGGCTCGCTGACGCATCGGTGGTTCAACTGGACGCCTAAGGCAGCGCTGCCCGCGCATCCCAACGTGCGCTCGTGGTACGAGCGGCTGGCGGCACGCCCGGCGTATCAGGAGCATGTGATCAAGGTCAACGCGAAGCGAACCGGGGAGATAGCAGCTCGCGGCTGAGCGGAATTGCGGCGGCGCACGCGGTATCTATATGCAAAACGAACCAATAGTGTTCCCGCCGATGAGCGTGTAAAGAGTTTTGTGTAGTTTGAATTTTGTTAGGCCCTTACCCGCAAATCCATCGATGAACCGCCGTCCAACCACTCGATGAACGCAGACCTCCGCCAGCAGGCTTAACCCGGCGCGTCGGCGGGTGATCGGGATCATTATTAGGCCTTCGTGACATGCAAGGCGCCACCCAATTCAACCCAGGCTTTCGTCTCTCGGCAATTGACTGCTCTGTTTTATTTTTGGGTGCGGCTGGCACGGTTTGGGCATACCCAATTGAATCTGCGCTCGGATTGGCAATTGCCTTCACTGTCGGACACTTCTTTCTATTCTGTAATATTGTGCGGATGGCACGCCCAAGAGAGCTTGTTTGGGCAGTTGCATTCATCACGCTTTCTACTGCGTCGGCTCTAATTGGCACGCCGACGTGGCATCAAACCTTCATCGCTTCACTTGCAATCGCTTGCGTGTTAGTAGTACTGGAATTGCGAAGCCCGTCATACCATGGCATCCTGTGGCAAAAAATCAACCCAAACCTCAGAGCCTGGTGGCAAACGCACGGAGGAACACTCTCATGAGCGTCCCCTATCCGTTGCGGCTAACGCGGCCCTGATCTGCGCAACCAGCGCGCCTCGCAGTGCCGTTAGAAAATCGTATTAAAAACATGTGATTAGCGCGGCCTTCGGCTATAATCGCGCGTCCAATTTTGCGAGCGTTGTGCGCAGTTACTGTCGGCGGCGCCTCCTCATTCCCATGTCTGAACCGGCCCTTCCCAAGCGCGGCACGCTGATTTTTCTCATCCTTCTGCTGATCGCGACGTGGTTTGGCACGCTGGAGGTGCGCAAGCTGGTGCGCCCGGACGAAGGGCGTTACGCCGAGATTCCGCGCGAAATGGTGGTCACCGGCGACTGGGTTACGCCGCGCCTTAACGCCATCAAATATTTTGAAAAACCGCCGCTGCAGTATTGGGCAACCGCGGCAGCCTATACCGTTTTCGGCGAACACCACTGGAGTGCGCGGCTGTGGCCGGCGCTGACCGGCCTGCTGTGTGTGCTGTTGATTTATTTCGCCGGACGGCGCTTGTTTGGCGAGGTCGTCGGGTTTTACGCCGCGCTGATACTCGCCGCCAGTCCCGGATTTATTATCGTGGCGCAAATCAATACGCTGGACATGGGCCTGACCTTGTTCATGACGGCAACGCTGTTGTGTCTGCTGCTCGCGCTGAACGAACCCGCAGGCAGGAATAGTCCGTGGATGGTCGCGGCGTGGGCCTGCGCGGCGCTGGCGATGCTCAGCAAAGGGCTCATCGGCATCGTGCTGCCCGGTGCGGTATTCATCGCCTACGTCCTTTTGCAACGTAATTGGCGGCTGCTCGCGCGGCTGCGCTGGGGCTGGGGATTGCTGGTGTTTTTTGCGCTAGCCGCGCCGTGGTTTATTCTGGTGCAACTGGCCAATCCTGAGTTTTTTGATTTCTTTTTCATACGCGAACACTTTGCGCGCTTTGCCAGCAAGGTGCACCGGCGCGAAGGCGGCTGGTGGTATTTTCTGCCGATACTGGCGTTTGCGATGCTGCCGTGGATTATGCATCTGCCGCGCGCTTTGCTGAGCGGCTGGCGGGATACTTCGAGTGATGGCGGTTTTCATCCGCGCCGTTTTCTGGTGCTGTGGAGCGTGCTGATTTTTTTGTTCTTTTCGGCCTCGAGTTCTAAACTGCCCTCGTACATCGTGCCGATATTCCCGGCGCTGGCGTTGTTGATTGCGCACACGCTGGCCAGTGTTTCAATCCATGCGCTGCGCTGGAACGCGCTGTTAATGGCCGCCAGCGCGGTCGCACTCCTGGCTTATGCGCCATTTGTCACCGGCTGGGCCAACGAAAAAGTCCCGCTCGAACTGTATGCGCTGTACACACCGTGGCTGCTGGCAGCGGGCGCCGCGGGGCTCGCGGGTTACCTCGCAGCCGCGTGGGCGAGCTGGCGCGGCCTGCGCACCGCCGCGGTCATCGGCATCAGCCTCGGCACGCTGGCGCTATCGCAACTGGCCGTGCTCGGACACAATGTGCTGGCGCCCGCGTCTTCCGCCTACCACATGGCGCAACTGATAAAGCCGCATCTCGAAGCCGGCGTGCCGTTTTATAGCGTGCATAACTACGAGCAAACGCTGCCGTTTTACATCAAACGGCCGTTGACGCTGGTGGAATACGCCGATGAGATGGCCTTCGGTTTGCAGCAGGAACCCTCGCTGTGGCTGCCGGATATACCGCGCTTCGTCAAAGCCTGGCACAGCCACAGCCGCGCACTGGCCATCATCGTGCCGTCGACCTATGCTAAGCTTGAAAAGGATGGCTTGCCGATGCGGGTGATCGCGAAAAATGTCCGCTATGTCGTGGTCAAAAAACCCCATGCGGACGTGAAATAATTGGTGAAAGGGATGGCACCATGAGCGCCCTGACGTTCTCGCTGCTGATGTGTGGCGTGCTGCTCAACGCGGTCGCGCAACTTTTGTTAAAAGCCGGCACCAATGCGGTGGGTGCATTCGAGTTTTCGGCGGCCAATGTGTGGCCAGTGGGCTGGAAGCTCGCCACGCAGCCGTATATCGTCGGCGGCCTCGCCTGTTACGTGATCAGCGTGGTGGTGTGGATCATGGCGCTGTCGCGGGTGGAAGTGAGCATCGCCTACCCCATGCTGTCGATCGGCTATGTATTGAACGCGGTGGCCGCATGGTATTTGTTTGGCGAAGCGGTGACGCTGACGCGCCTGGTGGGCATCGGCGTGATTATTCTCGGTGTTTTTATTGTGGCTAGAAGCTGAAATGGTAAAACAGAAAATCCTGCGGCAATCCTATCTGCCCTTCACGCGCCCGACTATCGATGAAGCAACCATACGCGCCGTCGGCAAGGTGCTGCGTTCGGGCTGGATTACCACCGGCCCCAATGTGCAGGCCTTCGAAGCCGCATTGAGCGATTACGTCGGCGGGCGCGCGGTGCGCACGTTCACTTCGGCCACCGGCGCGCTGGAAGTCGCACTGCAAGTGTGCAATGTCGGCCCTGGCGATGAAGTGATTGTGCCGGCGATGACCTTTGCCGCCACCGCCAATGTGGTGGTGCGGCTCGGCGCCAAACCGGTGTTCGTGGATGTCGAGCTGGCCACGCGCAATATCGACCTTGCCAAGGCCGAAGCCGCCATCACGCCGCGCACCAAGGCCATCATGCCGGTGCATTTCGCGGGCCTACCGGTGAATATGGATGCGCTGTACCGGCTCGCCAAACGCAAAAACATACGCGTGGTGGAAGACGCCGCGCACGCCATCGGTGCGGCGTGGAAGGGCAAACGCATCGGCAGTTTTGGCGATCTGGTTTGTTTTAGCTTTCATCCCAACAAGAACATCACCACCATCGAAGGCGGCGCGATTGCCATGGCTCATGCGGCCGACGCCCGGCGTGTGGACGTGTTGCGTTTTCACGGCATCCAGCGCGACGCGGAAGGCAACATCGATGTGGTGGAGGCCGGGGGCAAATACAATTTGACGGACGTTGCCGCGTGCGTAGGCCTCGGCCAGTTGCGCCATCTGGAAAAATTCAACAACCGCCGGCGCGCGCTGGCGATGCGCTATTTCGACAATCTGCGCAGCGAACCTTCGCTGCTGCTGCCCGCACGCGGTGACGCTGGCCATTGCTGGCATATGTTCGCGCCGCTGCTGGCATTGAATCAACTGAGCATCAGCCGCGCGGATTTCATCAAAGCGATGGCTGCGCGTGGCATCGGCGTGGGGGTGCATTACACCGCGCTGCATCTGTTCACGTTTTATCGCGGCATGGGTAACAAGAACGGAGATTTTCCCAACGCGGAACAGATCGGCGCAGGCACCGTGACGCTGCCGCTGTTCCCTGCCATGCGCGTGGGCGATGTGGATCGGGTGTGTAAGGCATGCGTTGCCATCATCGCTAATGCACGCCGCTGAGTATTATCGTAAGTATTTGAAATGATTGAACTTTCCGTAGTCATCCCGGTTTATAACGAAGAACTCGCGCTGCCCGCGCTGTTCTCCCGCCTGTACCCGGCGCTGGATAAACTCGGGTTGAAATACGAAGTGATTTTTACCAACGACGGCAGCCGCGATCGCTCCGCCGCCGTGCTGCGCGCGCAGTTTGAAGCGCGGCCCGATGTCACACGTGTGGTGCTGCTCGCCGGCAATTATGGCCAGCACATGGCGATCATGGCAGGTTTTGAACAATGCCGCGGCGACATCGTCGTCACACTCGATGCGGATTTGCAGAATCCGCCAGAAGAAATTGCCGCACTGGTAGCCAAAATGAAGGAAGGCTTTGATTACGTGGGCACCATCCGGCGGCAGCGGCAGGATTCTATTTTTCGCCGCTGGCCGTCACGTTTCATGAATCGCATTCGTGAACGTACCACGCGTATCAAAATGACTGATCAGGGCTGCATGCTGCGCGCCTACAGCCGCAATATCGTCAATGCGCTTAACCAGTGCCGCGAAGTCAATACCTATATCCCGGCGCTCGCCTACACCTTTGCGCGCCACCCGACGGAAATCGAAGTCGCGCACGAGGAGCGCATCGCCGGGGACTCCAAATACTCTTTCTACAAGCTGCTGCGCCTGAACTTCGACCTGATGACCGGATTTTCGATTGCGCCGTTGCAGATGTTTTCGATATTGGGCATCCTCGTTTCTATGGTGGCCATGGCCACCTATCTGGTGGTGATGATCACGCGCTGGATGCAGGCCAGCAGCTTGCAGCAAGCTGTCGAATCCCTGTGGGATCGCGACATCCTGCAATTCTTTTTGATCGGTATTGTGCTGTTCGGGCTGGGCCTGTTGGGCGAATACGTGGGGCGCATCTATGAACAGGTGCGCGGCCGCCCCCGCTACCTGATCGATGCCGTGCTGGAGCAACGCGCAAACGATAGCAGCAGTCCCAGGCTATGAGCAGTGCAGTGGTGTTTGCTTATCACGACGTAGGCGTGCGCTGCCTGAGTGTGTTGCTGGCGCAGGGCGTTGAGGTGCGCCACGTCTACACCCACGCTGACGATGCCAGCGAAAATATCTGGTTTGGCAGCGTTGCCGCGCTCGCGCAATACCATGGCGTTCCGTTTACCCTGGTGGACGGCGGCGATCCGGCGGGATTGACCGAAGCTGTAGCCGCAGCGCGCGCGGACTTTATATTTTCGTTCTACTACCGCCACATGCTGCCGCCAGCGCTGCTGGCACTGGCGCTCAAAGGTGCGTTCAACATGCACGGCTCGCTGCTGCCCAAATACCGCGGGCGCGTACCGGTGAATTGGGCGATTATTAACGGCGAACGTGAAACCGGCGCCACCCTGCACGAAATGGTTGCCAAGCCCGATGCCGGACGCATCGTCGATCAGTTCGCGGTGCCGATCCTGCCCAATGATTTGGCGATAGACGTGTTTCGCAAAGTCACTGTCGCCGCCGAAATAGTGTTGAACAGATCACTGTCCCATGTATTAAGCGGCAGCGCGGCGTTGACCCCGCAGGACCTCTCTGCCGGCAGTTATTATGGCGGACGCAAGGCTGAAGATGGCCGTATCGACTGGGCCTGGAGCGCGGCGCAAGTACATAATCTGGTACGTGCGGTGGCGCCGCCGTATCCTGGCGCGTTTTGCGAATTATCCGGCAAACGCCTGCAACTACTGGGCACCCTGAATCTGGGCGCAACAACCCCCACCCGCGAACAGCCCGCATTGCTGTTGCAGCACGGGCAATTGCACCTGCGCTGCCGCGACGGCGGTCTGCTGCGCGTGACGCAGGCACAGTACGGCAACGAATCGCTCACGGCGACCGCGTTCCAAACATGGTTTGGCGCCAAGCCCGCGTTGCTACACAACTCATCGACTCCGGCCGGCACAACAT
The DNA here is from genome assembly GCA_945861275.1 of Bordetella parapertussis. GTDB lineage: Bacteria > Pseudomonadota > Gammaproteobacteria > Burkholderiales > SG8-41 > UBA5216. The sequence goes on along the minus strand of CAMATZ010000003.1, from coordinate 79,749 downwards.
GAAAAAAATACTCATCCTCGGCGTCAATGGTTTCATCGGTCATCACCTGGCCCGGCGCATACTAAGCACCACGCAGTGGCAGATAACCGGTATGGATATCGGCAGTGACAAAATCACGTCGCTTTTGAAAAATAGCAATTTTATTTTTCAAAAGGGCGACATCACCCGAAGAATGAAATGGATAGAGCAGCAGGTACGCGTCAACGATGTGGTGCTGCCGCTGGTGGCGATCGCCACGCCCGCGACCTATGTGAAAGACCCGCTGCGTGTATTCGAACTCGACTTTGAGGCCAATCTGCCCATCGTTCGCGCCTGTGTCAGGCACGGCAAACGTTTGATCTTTCCTTCAACCTCCGAGGTCTATGGCATGTGCATGGATCGCGAATTCGATCCCGACACTTCGCAACTGGTGCTGGGCCCGATCAACAAACCACGCTGGATTTACTCCTGCGCCAAGCAAATGATGGATCGCGTGATCTGGGCCTACGGCATGCAGCATCATCTGGATTTCACGCTGTTTCGGCCTTTTAACTGGATCGGGCCGAGGCAGGACGATCTCCATGCCAGTAAACCCGGCAGCGCGCGCGTGGTGACGCAATTTCTGGGGCACATCGTGCGCGGACAACCCATACAACTGGTCGCCGGCGGCGCACAGCGGCGTTCGTTCACCTACATCGATGATGGCATAGACGCCTTGATGCGCATCCTCAAGAATCCGCGCGGCGTCGCCAGCGGGAAAATTTACAACATCGGCAATCCCGGCAACAATCTGTCGGTCAGGCAATTGGCGAAGTTGATGCTGGATATTGCGCGCGCCGACGATGATCTGAGTGAGCGCGTGAAAAAAGTGAAATTGGTTTCCACGCCAGCGCTCAAGTACTACGGCGAAGGCTATGAAGATATGCAACACCGCGTGCCCAAAATAGACAACACCTGCCGCGATCTGGGTTGGAAGCCGCGTACCGGCATGGGCGCGGCGCTCGGCAAAATATTCGACGCCAACCGCGCGCACTTCAAGTAGCTCTGCGCTACGCGCAAAGCGCTACCGCCCAATCCCCATATAGCGAAATCCCGCCGCGCGCACCACCTCCGGGTGATACTGATTGCGTCCGTCAACAATCAGCGACCCGCGCATGGTCTTTTTCAGACGCTCGAAATCCGGTGAGCGGAATGACTCCCACTCGGTTACCAGTATCAGCGCATCGGCGCCTCGCATCGCGGCGTACTGGTCTTTGGCGAACACCAGTGATTTACGGCTGAACCAGCTTGCCGGAAAGCTGCGTCTGGCGTTTTCCATCGCCATCGGATCGTAGGCACACACGCGCGCGCCGGCGCCGACGAGTTTTTCCACCAACACCAGCGCCGGCGCTTCGCGGATGTCATCCGTACCGGGCTTAAAAGACAGTCCCCACAAGCCGAACACGCGGCCCTTTAAATTGGCGCCAAACTCGGCTCGAATTTTTTCAAACAGACGCAGTTTCTGCGCCTGATTGGTGTCATCGACAGCCTGCATCACACGCGGCTTCAGCTTGTGCCGCCGCGCCTGATACACCAGCGATTTAACGTCTTTGGGAAAACACGAGCCGCCATAGCCGCAGCCCGGATAAATAAACGAATAACCGATGCGCCGGTCGGAGCCGATGCCGAGGCGCACGTTTTCGACATCCACTCCCACGCATTCCGAGAGATTGGCGATCTCATTCATCAACGAGATGCGTGAAGCCAGCATGGCGTTGGCCGCGTATTTGGTCATTTCCGCATCGCGCACGCCCATCACCAGCAGTTGCTCGTGGCTGCGGATGATCGGCGCATACAGCTCGCGCATCAGTTTCGCCGCACGCGCATTGTCCACGCCGGCAATCACCCGGTCGGGCCGCATGAAATCGTTGATCGCGTCGCCTTCCTTGAGGAATTCCGGGTTGCTCACCAGATCAAATTCGAACACCTCGCCGCGACGCTTCAGTTCGCGCTGTATCGTTTTACGGATGCGCTCGGCGGTGCCTACCGGTGAAGTCGACTTGGCAATAATGGTCACCGCTTTCGGCAAATGACGCCCGAGCTCTGCCGCCACGGCCAACACCTGGCGTACGTCCGAAGAGCCATTCTCCGTAGGCGGCGTGCCCACCGCGATGAAAAACACCTCGGTAGCCGCCGCTACGTGCGCCAGAGAGGTGGTAAACAGCAAGCGCTGCTGGCGATGATTCCGGCGCACCATGTCGGCAAGACCCGGCTCATAGAACGGGATCACGCCCTGCTTGAGCTTGCGCACCTTGGCGGCATCCGTGTCCACGCAGGTGACGAAATGCCCGGTCTCCGCCAGACAAGCCCCTGTAACCAGCCCCACATAGCCGCTACCGATAACGCAAACTTTCAATGGCTGATCTCCATGCTCATATGCGGTTAGTCATTTATCCGCGCACCGCTTTAAGCGCGCGCTATCGCGTATGATAACAGCGCAACATTGCCGTTTTAGCAATTAAGCGTGCTGGCGCCCCCTGTGCGATCCGGTGCGGCCATTTTGAGCTTTCTCTTGAACCTCGCACTGAAAATCGACATCGACACCTACCACGGCACACGGGACGGTATTCCGCAACTGCTGAGACTGCTTGATCGCCACAAAACCCGCGCCACCTTTCTGTTCAGCCTTGGCCCCGACCATACCGGGCGCGCCATCCGCCGGGTATTCCGCCGCGGTTTTCTGCAAAAAGTGTCACGCACGTCGGTGGTATCCAACTACGGCATCAAGACCCTGCTTTACGGCACGTTGCTGCCCGGCCCCGATATCAGCCGGTTATGCGCGCCGCTGATGCGCAGCGTGCGCGAGGCCGGGCACGAAGTGGGCATCCATACCTACGATCATGTTGAATGGCAGGATCGCGTCGCGCACGCCAGCGCGGCGTGGACGCAGCGCGAAATGCAGCGCGCACGCGAGCGCTTTGAAACCGTGTTCGGTGAACCCGCGCAAACGCACGGCGCCGCCGGCTGGCAGATGAACGCACACGCCTACCGGCTCACCGCGGAGATGGGATTTCGTTACTGCTCCGATACGCGCGGCAGTCATCCGTTTTTGCCGGTGGTCGAAGGCAGCGCCGTTGCGTGCCCGCAGTTGCCGACCACGCTGCCCACGCTGGATGAACTAATCGGCAACGGCGGCCTTGATGAATTCAATGTCGCGCACCATTTGTTACAGTTGACGAAGCACGCGCCGGCCAGCGGGCACATCTACACCTTGCACGCGGAACTGGAGGGTAATCGCCTGAGCGCCACATTTGATGAACTTTTAAGCGGCTGGCGCACACAGGGCTACACGCTGACCACCCTGCGCGACTACGCGCAAGCACTGGATTTTGCAACACTACCCAAGCACCGCGTAGTGGACGGCACGTTGCCGGGACGCAGCGGCACACTGTCGTTGCAGGGTGCGGCAGTTGTGTAACACCGTTGCGTAACTCAGTTGTGTAACTCAGTTGCGTAACTTCGGCATATGCTTCAGTATTAACTTTACGTTGATGGCGGGGAATCACAACCAGCATGCTCGCTCTACTCGATCAGCCTGTTCCTGAATTCGAAATTGCGGCCACCGGCGGCGCGTCTTTCAACAGCAAGGCCGCAGCGGGCCGGCCATGGGTGCTGTATTTTTACCCCAAAGACAACACCCCCGGCTGCACCAGCGAGGGCTTGCAGTTTCGCGACCTGCATGCGCAATTCTCCGGGCTCGATTGCGCGATTTACGGTGTTTCACGCGACAGCGTGAAGTCGCATGAAAATTTCAAAGCGAAGATGAGCTTCCCGTTTGCGTTGCTGTCCGACGCCGATGAAATCGCGTGCAAGGCGTTCGATGTCATCAAAATGAAAAACATGTACGGTAAAAAAGTGCGCGGTATCGAACGCAGCACCTTTGTGATCGACGCCGCTGGCGTGCTGCGCCACGCCTGGCGCGGCGTGAAAGTGCCGGGACATGCACAGGAGGTATTAGAGTTCGTTAAAACACTTTAAAAACAAATAGTTAACTATTATTGTGCAGACTTCCCCGGCGCCATTCTGACAAGGATACTCATGATCCAGCGCAAGCCCTTGGCATCGACGACCTCCGCTACTTCGTCTGCTGCCTCCAGCGTTACCCGCCTCCACACCGCTATCAAGCTGTTCGTACTCGACACCAATGTCCTGATGCACGACCCCACCAGCCTGTTCCGCTTCGAGGAACACGATCTGTTCATTCCGATGGTCACGCTCGAAGAACTCGACAATAACAAAAAAGGCATGTCCGAAGTCTCGCGCAATGCGCGCCAGGCGAGCCGTTATCTCGATGAACTGATCGGCCATGCGTCAAGCGACATTACCGAGGGCATTGCGTTGTCCACGCATGGCGATAAGAATGCCAACGGGCGTTTGTTTTTCCAAACCGAATTCATCACCGGCGAATTGCCGGCACGCCTGCCCGGCGGCAAGGCCGACAATCAAATCATCGCCGTGGTTAAACACCTGCAGGAACAACAATCCAAGCGGCAGGTGATATTGGTGTCGAAAGACATCAACATGCGGATCAAGGCACGCGCACTGGGCTACGCCGCCGAGGATTATTTCAACGACAAGGTGCTCGAAGACACCGATCTGCTGTACACCGGCACACGCGCGCTGTCCCAGGGGTTTTGGGAGTCACACGGCAAGAACATGGAATCGTGGCAGCAGGCGGGCCACACCTATTACCGGGTGCATGGCCCTGTGTGCAGCAGCCTGCTGGTCAATGAAATGGTTTACCTGAACGAACGCGATGGCGACAAGCCGTTTCAGGCCAGGGTCACCGAGGTCAGCGGCAATACGGCCATTCTGCAAACGCTCAAGGATTACGCGCACACGCGCAATAATGTGTGGGGCATCTGCGCGCGCAATCGCGAACAGAACTTCGCCTTGAATCTGCTGATGAACCCCGACATCGATTTCGTCACGCTGATCGGTCAGGCGGGCACCGGCAAAACCCTGTTGACGCTGGCCGCGGGTTTGATGCAGACACTGGAAACCAAGCTCTACTCGGAAATCATCATGACGCGTGTCACCGTGCCGGTGGGCGAAGACATCGGCTTTTTGCCCGGCACCGAAGAAGAAAAAATGAATCCGTGGATGGGTGCGCTGGAAGACAACCTCGATGTGCTCAACAAAACGGATGACGCCGCCGGCGAATGGGGGCGCGCGGCGACGCGCGACCTGATACGTTCGCGCATCAAGGTGAAGTCGCTTAACTTCATGCGCGGGCGCACCTTTCTCAACAAATATCTGGTGATCGACGAAGCACAGAACCTCACACCGAAGCAGATGAAAACGCTGATCACGCGCGCGGGCCCCGGCACCAAAGTGGTCTGCCTCGGCAACATCTCGCAGATTGACACGCCGTATCTGACGGAGGGCAGTTCAGGCATTACCTACGTGGTGGATCGCATGAAAGGCTGGCTGCACAGCGGGCACGTGACGCTGATGCGCGGCGAGCGTTCACGGCTGGCGGATCATGCAGGGGAGGTGTTGTAACAGCAGTAACTTTTTTACCACGGAATACGCGGAACACACGGAAAAAACGCACGCATTGGCCGTTCCGTGTGTTCCGCGTATTCCGCGGTTAATGCCGTTGACTCAGTACTGATCCCCGGCCGCGTAATTCTCAAAGCGCGTGTGACGCCCGATGAAGGTCAGCGTCACCGGCCCGGTGGGGCCATTGCGCTGTTTGGCAATAATAATTTCCGCCTTGCCCTTGCTCGCTTCATTGGTCGGGTTATAAACCTCATCGCGATAGATGAACAGAATCAGGTCGGCGTCCTGCTCAATGGCGCCCGATTCGCGCAGGTCCGACATCATCGGGCGCTTGTCCTGGCGCGACTCAACGCTGCGGTTAAGCTGTGACAGCGCGACCACCGGCACCTTGAGTTCCTTGGCCAGACCCTTGAGCGAGCGCGATATCTCGGCGACTTCGGTGGCGCGATTTTCTTCGCGCCCCGACGAGGTGCCGCTCATCAGCTGCAGATAGTCCACCACGATCAGGCTCAAGCCGCCGCACTGGCGATGCAGGCGCCGCGCGCGTGAGCGCACTTCCAGCGCGTTGAGGCCGGCGGTGTCGTCTATGTGAATTTGCGAATCATTGAGCTTGCCCACCGCATCCACCAGTTTGGGCCACTCATTTTCTTCAAACGTGCCGGAGCGCAGTTTGTGCTGATCAACACGCCCCACCGAACCGATCATGCGCAGTGCAAGTTGTGAACCCGACATTTCCATGCTGAACACGGCAGCGGCTTTTTTGAGATTGAGCGCGACATGCTCGACGATGTTCATCGCCAGCGCGGTTTTCCCCATGGAGGGCCGCGCGGCGATGACGATCAACTCGCCCTGCTGCAGGCCGGAAGTCATGCGATCCAGATCGGCATAACCGGTGGCCAGACCGATGACATCGTCCTTGTTCTCGCGGCTGTAGAGCATGTCGATGCGCTCGATGGTCTCGGTCAGCAGCGGATCGATTTTGACGAATCCCTGTTTGGCTTTGGCGCCAGCCTCGGCAATCTGGAACACCTTGGCCTCGGCTTCGTCGATCAGATCTTTCGCTTCACGCCCTTCGGGATTAAACGCCGAGTCGGCGATTTCCGCGCCCGCTGTTGCCAGTGCACGCATGATGGCGCGCTCACGCACGATCTCCGCATAACGGCGGATATTCGCGGCACTCGGCGTGTTCATCGACAATGAACCCAGATAGGCCTGCCCGCCCGCCTCGTCGAGCTTCGCACTGCGTTCGAGACTTTCCGCAACCGTCAGCACATCGGCGGGCCGGTTGTTTTCAATCAACAACATCATGTGCTGAAAAATCAGCCGGTGATCCGCGCGATAAAAATCCGTTTCGCCCAACATATCCGAAATCTTGTCCCACGCCGTGTTGTCCAGCAGCAGCCCGCCCAGCACCGACTGCTCGGCCTCGATGGACTGCGGCGGCACCCGCATGGCTTCAATTTGCGGGTCTTTGGGCAGACTGCTGACGACTTGCATGGCGCACATGGGGTGTTACCTGAAATAATTACGTAACTATTTGTTTTTATTAAATATTTTTTAACAGATCGAGCGGGAAAATTAACCGCGAGCTATCGAATCTACATAAAAAAAAGGGCTGTCGCCAGCCCTTTTTTCTGATGCGAAAAAAGCGTTTTGAATTAGCGCATTAGAAAACGCATGCGCAAACTAAGCGGCCTCGCCCAACACCGAAACGGTGATGCCGACCACCACATCGGCATGCACCGCGATTTTCAGCGGATTGTCGCCTATGTTCTTGATCGGGCCCGCCGGCATGCGTATCGACGCCTTGGCGATGTCGTAGCCCTGTTTCTTAAGCGCCTCGGCAATGTCACTGTTGGTGACTGAACCAAACAGTTTTCCGTCGACGCCGGCTTTCTGCGTAATTTGCACCATCAGGCCGTCGAGCTTGCCGCCGATTTCCTGCGCTTTGGCAAGCGCTTCATTCTGCGCTTTCTCAAGATCCACGCGGCGCTTTTCGAACTCCGCCAGATTCGTGGGATTGGCGCGCTTGGCTTTGCCGTGCGGAATCAGAAAATTGCGCGCATAACCGTCCTTGACCTTGACCACATCGCCGAGCTGGCCGAGGTTAACCACTTTTTCGAGCAGTATGATTTGCATGTTGCCTCCTTAGTGCAGATCGGTGAAATGCAGCAGCCCGAGAAAGCGCGCGCGCTTCACCGCCACCGACAGCTGACGCTGATACTTGGCCTTGGTACCGGTGATTCGCGCCGGTATCAATTTGCCGTTTTCGTTGATGAAATCCTTGAGCAGCGCGATATCCTTGTAATCGATCTGCGTAATTTTTTCCGCGGTAAAGCGGCAGAACTTTCTGCGGCGGAACAACGCGTTGCCGCGGCGTTTGTTCTTGTCGGTGGGTTTCCCCTTGCCTTTACCGAACCTGCCTTTGCCCATCGCCATGATGAGTTTCCTTTTCGTGTGTCTGTTAGTCTAACTGCTGAAGCGGTGTGATGTGCGTTACGTGTAATACCAGCTGTGTGCCGAGTTGCGCGCCCATGCGGCGCCTGGCTGCCAGAAATCCCTGTATCGTTACCCTGTCGCCCGCATGAAACTTTGCAACAGCAGCGGCTATATCTCCGACAGCCACCGCACCCGCTTCAAGTTCAGTTTGGCGTTCGATGCCGGCTTCAAATTGCAGCGAACGGTGTGTGAGTTTGAAGTTCACCAGAGGCAGCCCGGCGGGCGTGTGACGTAACGATTCTATAGCGGTGATTTCTCCTGCAAGCCTGACCCAGTTAAGCGCGTTGGCGTCCACCCTTACGCGGTAGCCGCCGGCGCGGGTATCGCAGCAGCTGCCGCAGCGGGTGTCACCGCTGGTGTCGCTGCGGGCGCTGATGCAGGCCGCTCATCGGACGGCGGGCGCGCTCTTTCCTCGCGCATCATCGGTGAGGGTGCGACAGCCGCATCGCGCATCGACACCGTCAAATGGCGCAGCACCGCGTCGTTAAACTTGAACGCGTGTTCCATTTCAACCAGTGTCTCGTTGTCACACTCGATGTTCAGCAACACGTAGTGCGCTTTGTGCATCTTCTGGATCGGATAGGTCATCTGGCGACGCCCCCAATCTTCGTGACGGTGAATTTTTCCGCCACGCCCGGTGATCATCTGGCGATAGCGCTCGACCATGCCGGGAACCTGCTCACTTTGATCCGGATGGACGATAAATACAATTTCATAATGTCGCATGCAATAAGCTCCTTATGGGTTGGAAACTGCTGGGCCTCCCGTTATGCGAGACGGTGAGGCAAGGATTTAAATTATTTTAAAAACAAACACTTACTAAGAAGTATCGGAGGGCACAAGGCCAACCGAGGCGCGGAGTTTACAGTAACTGGCTGAATTTTCAAGTAAAACTTGGCCGCGCGCAGCAGCGGAGCAAAAACCCTTCACGGCTTAGACTCCCACCAAAGCCGCCTCAACGGCCTGTGCCAGCTTTTCGGTGATCTCGGCACAATGGGTGCCGTCGATGATGTACGGCGGCGCCAGCAATATATGGTCGCCGTGCTTGCCGTCCACCGTGCCGCCCATCGGATAACAAATCAGGCCGCGCGCGAAAGCCTCGCGCTTGATGCGCTGATGCACCTTCAGGGCGGGATCGAAAGGCGATTGGGTGGCGCGGTCCGCCACCAGTTCAACACCCAGGAAAAGCCCGCGCCCGCGCACGTCGCCCACGTGCGAGTGTGCGCCGAAACGCGCCCGCAATTGCGTCAATAGCGCCGCGCCTTGCGCGCGCACATTGTCGAGCAGCCGCTCTTCTTCTATCGTGTGCTGCACCGCCAGCGCCGCTGCACACGCCAGCGGATGCCCCAGATAGGTGTGGCCATGCTGAAAAAATCCACTACCGCTCTGTACCGCATCGAAAATCTTTTTCGACACCAGCGTAGCGCCTATGGGCTGATAGCCGCCGCCCAAGCCTTTGGCGACCACGCACATATCGGGTACGATGCCTTCCTGTTCATAGGCAAACAAGCTGCCGGTGCGCCCCATGCCGCACATCACTTCATCCAGTATCAGCAGGATGCCGTGACGATCACAGATTTCGCGTATGCGCTTGAAGTAGCCGGGGGCTGGCGCAACCGCACCCAGCGTCGCACCCACCACGGTCTCCGCAACAAACGCGATAACGCGCCTGGGCCCTACGCGTTGCACCATTTCTTCGAGTTCATCGGCAGCACGCAGGCCGTAGCCAGCCTCGGACTCACCCTCTTTGCGGTCGCGATAGGCATAACAGGGCGCGATATGCTCAACCTTCATCAGCAGCGGCGCAAATGGCGCGCGGCGCCAACTATTGCCGCCTACCGCCAGCGCGCCCAGCGTGTTGCCGTGATAGCTCTGGCGGCGGCCTATGAAAAGATCGCGCTGAGGCTCGCCGGCTTCTAGAAAATACTGGCGGGCGAGTTTGAGCGCGGCTTCAATGCCCTCCGAGCCGCCCGAAACAAAATACACCCGCTCAAATGCATTACCGCTGGCCTGGATCAAAAAATCCGCCAGCGCTTCGGCGGGTTCGCTGCTGAAAAACGCGGTGTGTGCGTAAGCCAGTTTATCGGCCTGCGCTTTGATCGCCTCGATCACCGCGCGGTGCCCGTGCCCCAGGCAGGAAACCGCAGCGCCACCTGAAGCATCGAGGTAGCGGCGCCCTTCGCGGTCGGTCAGATACGGCCCTTCGCCCGCCACGGCCAACGGCGGATCGGTTCTGGCATCGCGGTGAAATACATGTGTCATGGCGAAAAAAAGCCGCAGCACGGTGCGCCACGGCATCCCGTATACAAATGCAAGGTCAGGTGCGCAGCAATGCCAGCACGCCCTGAATTTCCTTGCGTACCAGCAAGGCTTTAGCCTGCCCCGCTGCACTCAGCACAAGTTCAGGCGCGGCAACGGTTACGCTCACGCGGGATTTGGTGTAACGGCCGCCTTCACTGGCGAGATCATCCAGCTGGTTGCGGGCGCCGCTGATGGTAAAGCCCTGATCGTAGAGCAGCTCGCGGATGCGGCGGATCAAAAGCACTTCATGATGCTGATAATAGCGGCGGTTTCCGCGACGCTTGACGGGCTTTAACTGGGTGAACTCCTGCTCCCAGTAACGCAACACGTGCGGCTTTACACCGCACAATTCGCTGACTTCACCGATGGTGAAATAGCGCTTTGCGGGGATCGGCGGCAGTTGCGCTTTATGGGTTGGGCTTTCCACCGTAGCGCTGCTCCACCATGGCTTTTAACTTTTGCGAAGCGTGAAAAGTAACTACGCGGCGCGCGGTAATCGGTATTTCTTCACCAGTTTTCGGATTGCGGCCGGGACGTTGCGGTTTCAGGCGCAACTGAAAATTGCCGAACCCGGATAACTTTACGCCTTTGCCGGCCTCCAGTGCGTGACGCACTTCCTCAAAGAACGTCTCGACCATATCCTTGGCCTCACGTTTGTTGAGGCCCACTTTTTCGAACAACAGATCGGCGAGTTCAGCCTTCGTTAAAGTCATGTATCCCCTCTTAGCGAAGCTTGGCGTTGAACTGGTTTTGCAGAATTTTTAGTATTGCCGAGACTGCGAAATCGACTTCCGCATCGGTCATTGTTTTATGAGTATCCTGTACTAACATCCTGAATGCAAGACTTTTTTTACCACTTTCCATCGCCGCACCATGGTAAATGTCAAATACCGAAATGTCAATAATGAGCGCTGGTTTTTGCGCATTTACCGCATCAAGAATTGCTTGATACGAGACATTCTCATCGAAAGTCAAAGCCAAATCCCGCCAAACCGATGGATATTTGGAAATGGCCGCATATTGGGGCAGCAATTGCGCCGTTGCCGCATCCAGCGCCACCTCAAACAACACCGGCGCTATCGCCAGATCATATTTTTGCCGCCAGCGCGGATGTAGTTCACCTATCCAGCCTATGGTGTTGCCCGCCTGCAACACGCGCGCGCTTTTGCCCGGGTGCAGCGCCGGATGTGGCGCCGCTTCGAAGGTCAAAGTGCGTGGCTGAAACAGCGCTTCCAGGTCAGCCTTTACATCATAAAAGTCCAGCGGCCTCGCAGGGCGTATGCCCCATTGTTCAGGGTGCGCGTCTCCACACGCCGCCGCGCCGATGCGCCAGGGCTGCTGATACTCACCGGCAATGGTGTCCGCGGCAAAACAACGTCCGGCTTCAAACACGCGCACGCGCGTTTGTTTGTGATGCAAATTGTAGGCAACGGTGCCGATCAATCCGCCGATCAAACTGGACCGCATCACCGCCATCTGACTCGCGATCGGGTTCGCCAGCCTGACCGGCGACGCATTAGCGCAGAAATCCAGCTCCCATTGCGCATCCACAAAGCTATAGGTCACCACTTCCTGATAGTCGCGTGCCGCCAGCAAGTGGCGTATCGCGGCGTTTGAGCGCTGCCGCTCCACCACCGGCAACGCCGCCGCTGCCACCACGGGCGCACACGAAGGAATGCGGTTGTAACCGTGTATGCGCGCAATTTCCTCGATCAGGTCTTCCTCGATGGCGACATCAAAACGATACGCGGGCGGCGTCACGCGCAGACCGCCCGCAATCGCCACGTGCGCAAACCCCAGGCGCGTGAAAATACCCGCAATCACGTCAGCGCCAAGTGCAATTCCCAATACACGCTCGACTCTGGCAAAGCGCAAATCAACCGGCTTGCGCTGCGGTGTGTGCGCGGTGTCTGCGGCCATCACCACCGGCCCGGCACTGCCGCCGCAAATATCCAGCGTGAGCTGGGTTGCGCGCTCCATCGCCTCGCGCGCATCCGCGAAATTCACGCCACGCTCAAAACGATACGACGAGTCCGAGCCAAAACCCAGCACCCGCGATTTACCGGCGATCACATCCGGGTCAAAATACGCGGCTTCCAGCAGTATGTCGCGCGTTTCATTTCCCACTGCGCTGTGCGCGCCGCCCATGATGCCGGCCAGTGCCAGCGCCTTGTGGTCATCGGCGATCAGCAGAAACGATGGCGTGAGTTCGCGTGTTTCGCCATTCAGCAGCGCGAGTTTTTCGCCAGGCTCAGCGAACCGCACATGAATGCTGCCCTCGATTTTTGCCGCGTCGAATGCATGCAGCGGTTGTCCCAACTCCAGCATCACGTAATTGGTGACATCCACCACCGCGCTGATGGAACGAATGCCGCTGCGCGCAAGACAGCGCACCATCCACTGCGGCGTGGGCGCGCTGACATCGACGCCGCGCACGATGCGGCCACAATACAGCGGACACGCTGCCGGCGCCTCCAGTGTAATCCGCGGCGCAGCAGCATGGCTGGCGTTAACCGGGGCGATTTTAAGCGGTTGCAGGGGTGTGCCGCTCAACGCAGCCACTTCACGCGCAAGCCCGCGCACGCTCAGACAATCGCCGCGGTTGGGCGTGGGCTTGCTGTCAAAAATAACGTCATCCAGATCCAGTGCCTGGCGAATATTGACGCCGATGGCCGCATCCGCCGGCAGTTCCAGCAATCCGTCCGCGGCGTCGCTCAAGCCCAATTCACGTGCCGAACACAACATGCCGTTCGACGCAACGCCGCGCACCCTGGCCGCCTTGATTGCCATGCCGGGCAAGGTAGCGCCCACCAAGGCCGTTGGCACACGCAGGCCCTCGCGCACGTTGGGCGCGCCACACACTATCGTCAGCGGCGCGTCATTGACGTTGTCCGAGACGCTGACCTGACACACCTTCAGGCGGTCGGCCTGCGGGTGTGCTGCCACCGTCAGCACCACACCCACCACCACCCGCTCGAACGGCGGCGCGACCACCGCAACGCCTTCGATTTCGATACCGCCAAAGGTAAGCAAATCCGCCAGCGCTCCGGTGGCGAGCGGCGGATTGGCAAAGCGACGCAGCCAGTTCTCGGAAAATTTCATGACGCTGTCGACACCCTAGCGAAATTGCCGCAAAAAGCGCAGGTCGTTTTCAAAGAACAGGCGCAAATCGTTAACGCCGTAACGCAGCATGGTCATGCGATCGAGCCCCATGCCAAACGCAAAACCCTGAAATTGTTCGCTGTCGATATTCACGTTTTTCAAAACGCGCGGATGCACCATGCCGCAGCCACCGATTTCCAGCCAGCCTTCACCGAAGCTCATGTCGATTTCGGCCGAGGGCTCGGTAAACGGGAAAAACGAAGGCCGGAAGCGCACTTGCAGATCGGCGCGCTCGAAAAAAAGTTTAAAAAACTCGGTGACGACGCCTTTCAGATTGGCGAACGAAATGCGTTCATCAATCCATAAACCCTCGACCTGATGAAACATCGGCGAGTGCGTGGCATCGGAATCGACGCGGTACACACGCCCTGGCGCGATAATGCGTATCGGCGGCTGGTGCGATTCCATGTAGCGCACCTGTATCGGCGAGGTATGCGTGCGCAGCAGGTGCTTGCCGCCTTCGAGATAAAAGGTGTCGTGCATCGAGCGCGCCGGATGATTTTCCGGCTGGTTCAAAGCGGTGAAATTGTAGAAATCAGTTTCAATTTCCGGGCCATCAGCCACCGCGAAACCCAGCGAGTGGAATATTTGCTCCACGCGCTCCAGGGTACGCGACACCGGATGCAAGCCGCCGAGTCCGCTGCCGCGTCCCGGCAATGTGACATCGAGCGATTCTTGCTTTAATTGCGCTTCGAGTCTGGCGTTCTGGATGTGCTCACGGCGCTCGGTGAGCGCTTGTTCGATGATATTTTTTGCGGCATTAATGCGCGCACCCATTGCAGGTTTTTCGGCAGCGGGCAGCTTGCCCAGACCCTTCAACTGCTCGGTCAGCAGGCCGTTCTTACCGAGGTAGCGCGCCTTGGTCTGCTCCAACGCGTCAGCGTCGCTGATCGCGCTGAAGGCAGCGAGCGCAACTTTTACCAGGGTATCCAGATCTTGCATGGGTGATGAATAGTGTTGGCGGCTTTACGTATCGTATCGCAAAAAAAAGAGGCTGGAGAGCCTCTTTTTTCCAAGGCTGCGTTTGACCGCAGTAGCTTGTGTTTACGCCGCTGCGCCGGAACTCGCGAGATTGGCTTTGGCCGTCTCCACAAACTTGGCAAAAGCTGGTTTGTCGAGTACCGCGATATCCGCCAGCACTTTGCGATCCACTTCAACCGCGGCCTTCTTAAGACCGTACATGAATTGACTGTAGCTCAGGTCGTGCTCGCGCACCGCCGCGTTGATACGCGTAATCCACAGTGAACGGAACACGCGCTTTTTGTTGCGGCGGTCGCGATAGGCATACTGCCCGGCGCGCATCACCGCTTCATTGGCGACCCGGAATACATTATTGCGGCGACCGCGAAAACCCTTGGCTTTCTCGATGACTTTTTTGTGCGCCGCGCGCGCGATCACTCCACGTTTTACTCTTGGCATGGTTGATCTCCTTTAATAAGGCAGCATGGCGCGAACGGCACGCACGTTTGACGCATGCACCGCGGTACCACCGCGCAACTGACGCTTGCGCTTGGTGCTTTTCTTGGTGAGTATGTGACGCATAAAGGCCGATCCACGTTTAATTCCGCCACTGCTCTGCTTACGGAAACGCTTGGCCGCGCCACTCTTGGTCTTGAGTTTCGGCATGACTACCTCGTTTTAACATAGCGCCGGGTGTTCTTCGAAAATAGATCGGAGAAACTTTTAATACCCGGACAACTACTTCTTGTTTACTGCTGGTTTACTGCTGGTTTACTACCGCTCTACTTCTTTTCGATCTCGGCCGCAGTGGCGGCGGTGGCGGTGGCTGTCGCCGCTGCTACCGCTACCAGCGCAACCGCTGGCGCCGTTTTTTCCACGGCTGCAGCGGGCTTAGCTGCCGCTGCGGACGCTGCTTTCGCAGCACCTTTCACCGGGGCCTTACCGCCTTTTTTGGGGGACATCACCATCACCAACTGACGTCCTTCCATTTTCGGAAACTGCTCGACTATCGCATGGGGCTCCAATTCACTCCGTATGCGTTCGAGCAGCCGTATGCCGAATTCCTGATGCGCCATTTCGCGGCCGCGATACCGCAAAGTGACTTTAACCTTGTCCCCTTCTTCCAGAAACCGCATGAGGTTTCTGAGTTTGATCTTGTAGTCCCCTTCATCGGTGCCAGGGCGGAATTTGACTTCCTTGACCACGATCTGCTTTTGCTTCAACTTCGCTTCGTGCTGCCGCTTGCTCTCACGGTATTTGAACTTGCCAAAATCCATGATACGGCAAACGGGTGGTTTCGCGGTCGGCGCAATTTCCACCAGATCCAGCTCGGCCTCTTCGGCCAGCTTGTTGGCTGCCGCAATACTCACCACACCAACCTGTTCACCAGCGGCGCCGATCAAGCGGACTTCCGCTGCCGTAATCTCCGTGTTGATGCGTGCTTCTTTTTCCTGTGCTATGCGATAACTCCTTGATTTAATTAATCTTATTTATGCATACTCATACCACCGATCAGCGTCCAAACTGAGTTTCATCGCGCTTTAAACGCGAAACAAAATCCGCAAGAGCCATTGGGCCCAAGTCCTCACCTTTGCGGGTTCTGACGGCAACCTGACGGGCTGCAACTTCCTTATCACCGACGACCAACTGATAAGGCAGCTTTTGGAGACTATGTTCCCGTATTTTATAGGAAATCTTCTCATTCCTCAAGTCGGATACGGCGCGCACACCTGCCGCTTTCAGCGCCAATTCGATCTCTTTGGCGTAATCCGCCTGATGTTCAGTGATACTCGCGACCACCACCTGAACCGGCGCCAGCCACACTGGCATGGCTCCGGCGTAGTGCTCGATCAGGATGCCAATAAAGCGCTCCAGCGATCCCAAGATAGCCCGGTGCAGCATCACCGGCGTGCGGCGCGTGTTGTCTTCCGCCACATACTCCGCCCCCAGCCGGCCGGGTAACGCGAAATCCAGTTGCAGCGTGCCGCACTGCCAGACGCGCGCCAACGAATCCTTGAGCGAAAACTCGATTTTGGGCCCGTAGAACGCACCTTCCCCCGGATTGAGCTCCCAGGTTAATTGCTTCGCATTGAGCGCGGCGGTGAGCGCAGCTTCGGCACGATCCCACACCTCATCTGCACCGATGCGCTTGGGCGGGCGCGTTGAGAGCTTGATTTCGATATCGTTAAAACCAAAGTCGGCGTATACGCCGCGCAGCAAATCGATAAAGCGCACAGCCTCGTCCTGAATCTGCGCTTCGGTGCAGAAAATGTGCGCGTCATCCTGCACGAACCCACGCACCCGCATCAGCCCATGCAACGCACCCGAGGGCTCATTGCGATGGCACGAACCAAATTCCGCAATACGCAGCGGCAACTCGCGATAACTTTTTACGCCCTGATTAAAAATTTGCACGTGACCGGGACAATTCATCGGCTTCACCGCGTAGTCGCGCTTTTCCGACTCGGTGGTAAACATAAGCTCGCGGTAGTTTTCCCAGTGCCCGGATTTCTCCCACAGCACACGATCCATCACCATCGGTGTGCGCACTTCGCGGTAACCCGCATCGTTGAGCAGCCTGCGCAGGTACTGCTCGATAATCTGCCACAGCGTCCAGCCATGCGGGTGCCAGAACACCATGCCCGGCGCTTCCTCCTGCAGATGAAACAAGTCCAGCTGCCGGCCGAGTTTGCGGTGGTCGCGCTTTTCCGCCTCTTCGAGACGATGCAGATAGGCTTCCTGATCCTCTTTTTTCCCCCACGCCGTGCCGTACACGCGCGTGAGCATTTCGTTCCTGGAGTCGCCACGCCAGTAGGCGCCTGCGACTTTCATCAGCTTGAACACCTTCAATTTACCCGTCGAAGGCACGTGCGGGCCGCGGCACAGGTCTATGAAGTTATCCTGCTTATACAAAGAGATCGGTTCACTCGACGGAATCGAGGCAATAATCTCCGCTTTGTATTTCTCGCCGATACCGCTGAAAAATTTCACCGCCTCATCACGCGCCATTTCCTGACGCTCAACCTTCACATCGCGCTTGGCGATCTCCTGCATGCGTTTTTCAATGGCCACCAAATCTTCAGGCGTGAATGGCCGCTGGTACGAAAAATCATAGAAAAATCCATCGTCAATCACCGGGCCTATCGTCACCTGCGCATCGGGGAAAAGCTCCTTCACGGCGTGCGCCAGCAGGTGCGCCGTTGAATGACGCAGCACCGCCAGACCCGCGGCATCCTTATCGGTAACTATCGCCAGCTCGGCATCGGCATCCATGCGATGCGCGGTATCCACCAGTTTGCCGTTCACCCGCCCCGCCAGCGCCGCCTTGGCGAGGCCGGGGCCGATGGCAGCCGCCACCTCGGCAACTGTCACCGCATTTTCGAAATGCCGGATCGAACCATCGGGCAGTTTTACATTGACCATTTGTTCCTCTCCCATCCACAACACCCATAAAAAAAGTGCGGACCAGCCGCACTTTTCAGACCACAACAAGAAACACAGACGCGACTAGACATGCGATATAAAGCTGCCCCAGGTTCGCGGTGCCTGTGATGCCAAAATGCTCATTTCCCGTTTCCCGGTGGTTATCGATGCCGAATACTGGTAGGCGCGATTGGACTCGAACCAACGACCCCCACCATGTCAAGGTGGTGCTCTAACCAGCTGAGCTACGCGCCTGAAAAAAAGCGATTTTATCGGAATCGGGCTGACATAGCCACACCCGCTTTCAATTCCCCAAGTGTCTGGCGCCGCGCTATGATCCCGGTATCGGATTTGGCGGGGACACAGTCATGGACATGAAACGGCGGCGATCTTCAACTTCAGTAACGCTGGTGCTGATCAGCGCCTCGGCGCTGACCGCCTGCGGTCAGCAAGCGCCGCCAAGCGCCGGCACCATGCGGCGCGATACTTATACCTCGCAAGCCGATTGCGCGAAGGATTGGGGCGCTGATCCCAGCAAGTGCGAACCACGGCGGACCGGTAGCGGCAGTTCCGCTTATACTCATTATTACGGCCCAGCGTATACGCACGGCAGCTATGGCAGCACGAACAGCGTGCATGGCGCGGGAACCACCACGGAGGCGCGCCCCGGCAGCCGCGCCACCGGCACCGCTCATGTATCACGCAGCGGCTTCGGTTCCAGTTCGTCATCGCACGGCAGCAGTAGCAGCTCGCACGCGAGCAGCGGCAGCTGATGCGCTGATGGAACGCGAAATACTCACGCCGCGCGCCGGCTGGCAACGCCAGTTCGAGGATCTCGGCTTTCATTTTCACAGCCTTGACGGCGTGTATTGGGACGAATCGGCGTGTTACCGCTTTTCCACCAGCGAAATCGACATGATCGAAGAGGCCACCTGGAAGCTGCACGAACTGTGCATCGCCGCGGTCGATCACGTGATCACCACACGCGCCTTTAAACCATTCGCGCTGCCGGACTGGTTTATCGACTACGCGGTTGATTCGTGGAACGCCGATGATCCCACGCTGTTCGGCCGCTTTGATTTCCGATACGACGGCATCAACTCACCCAAGCTGCTCGAATACAACGCCGACACCCCGACCTCGCTGATCGAGGCCGCGGTTGCGCAATGGAACTGGCAACAGCAGGTAAAGCCGCGCCACGACCAGTTCAACTCGCTGCACGAGCGCCTGATTGCGCGCTGGAAAGAAATACGTGATCACTATGAAAACCCCGTGCTGTATTTCGCCAGCGTCAAAGACAGCGCCGAAGACCTCGGCAACGTCGAATACCTGCGCGATACCGCAATGCAGGCCGGCTTCACCACGCGGCAGATTGCCATTGAAGACATCGGCTGGCACGACGTCAATGAAAATTTCGTCGATCTCGACAACAACAAAATTCCGGCGCTGTTCAAACTCTATCCCTGGGAGTGGATCGCCAATGAGGAATTTGGCGCGCATCTGCCCAAGGCGAATTTCCCCGTGATTGAGCCGCCGTGGAAAGTACTGATGAGCAGCAAAGCGATTCTACCGGTGCTGTGGAAACTCAATCCCGGCCACCCCAACCTGCTGCCGTGTTTTTACGAGCAGGCCCAGGCGCCCGCGCAATATGTGCGCAAACCGGTTTACTCGCGCGAAGGCGCCAACGTCGAGTTGCATACCTCGCGCGGCACCATCTCCCAGCCCGGCACCTATGGCGCCGAGGGTTATGTGTATCAGGCCTACACGCCGCTGCCGGATTTTAACGGCAACTTCCCGGTGATCGGCAGCTGGATCATCGGCGATGAAGCCGCCGGCATGGGCATCCGCGAAAACACCCAGCAAATCACCACCAATACCAGCCGCTTTGTTCCCCATTACTTTACCTGAGGCCCTTCATGGACATCCTTCAACAATCGATCACCGGATTCCCCGCGTTCATTATTTATCTGGCTTCCACGCTGGCCCTGCTCGCGGTATTTCTTGCCCTCTACGTCAGAATCACACCTTATCGTGAATTCCAGTTAATCCGCGAGGGCAACGTCGCCGCGGCCATCAGCCTGTCGGGCGCGACGATCGGATTCACCATACCGCTCGCCAAAGCGATTGCACAGAGTGGCAGTCTGCTCGATATGCTGATGTGGGGCGCGATCGCGCTGGTGGTTCAATTGCTGGCTTATGCCGTGGCAAGAGTGCTGATTCCCGGCATTACCAAAGACATCCCTGAAGGCAAAATCGCGCAAGGCGCCTTTCTCGGCATGCTGTCGCTGGCAACCGGCATCCTGAATGCGGCGTGCATGACCTACTGAGCAGGAACCGTATACCTAGCAGCCTGTCGGACTTAATTGATCGAAGCGAAAAATGAGCGGCACGAGGACAGATTTTCACGGATTTCAAGCGCCATAGTGGGACCTATGCGCTTGAAATCCGGGGAGATATGGACCGTGTCCGCTCATTTTGCAGCCGATCAGGTTAAGTCCGACAGGCTGCTAGGCCCCCGCCACCTTCACATCAGGCACCGCGCGCAACGCCGGACGCACACTGGCGGGCCGCAAGGTGTTGTCGATGAATTTCAAATACTGCGGCCCCAGCTGCGAGAGATCACTGACACCGAGCAGCGCAATATTGCGATGAATTTCATCGCGGTAAATTTCCAGCGCACGCATGGCCCCTGCTTCGCCACCTGCCGCCACACCATACAGCGTCGAGCGGCCCACCATCACCGCGTTGGCGCCCAGACACAGGGCTTTAACCACATCGCTGCCGCGGCGAAAGCCGCTGTCGCAGAAAATGGTGGCGCGCTTGCCCACCGCATCTACAATTTCCGGCAACACTTCCATCGGCGAAACAATACCGTCAAGGTTGCGCCCGCCGTGGTTTGAGACGTCGATGCCGTCGGCGCCGTGATTGACCGCCTCTGCCGCATCCTCGGCATTCAATATGCCCTTGACGATCAACTTGTGCGGCCAGATTTTGCGCAGCGCGTCGAGATCGTCCCACTGGATTGAATCGGTGCGCAGGCTTGAACGCCCCATCGGCCCGGCGGTCATCCTGGCCCGGGCACGCTGCGGATAATTCTGATACATCGGCATGCCGGTGGTTACCAGGTACTTGAACAATACGCCGAACAGCCAGCGCGGATGCATGAGCATGTCCGCCAGCGCCACCGGCGAATAAGTGAACGGCAGCGTGAAGCCATTGCGGATGTTGTATTCGCGATTGCCCGAGGACACCCCATCCACCGTCACCACCAGTGCCTTGTAACCCGCAGCCTTGGCGCGTTCGACCAGCTCGTGCGACATGCTGCGATCCGGCCACAGATAAAGCTGGAACCACAGTTCGCCGCCCGCCTCGTCCGCCACACGCTCCATCGCGGTCATCGAGCCGGTCGCCAGCGTGAATGGAATACCCGCTGTGCGCGCCGCTTTTGCCAGTGCGATTTCACCCTCGTACCACATCAAACCCGCGGTGCCGGTGGGCGCGATCACCAATGGCATTTTGTGTTTGACGCCGAAGATCTCGGTGTCCTGGGTGCGCTTGGACACATCGACAAAGGTGCGTGTCTTGAAGCGGATGCGGTCGAACACCTCGCGGTTGTTGCGCAGCGACACTTCCTCTTCCGTGCCGCGATCAACAAATTCGAAGGGGCCGCGCGGCACGCGCTTTTTCGCCACTTCACGCAGATCAAAAATGCTGTAGCAATTCAGGGATTTGTCCATAACGCGCCTCGCTCACAATGTGGAGAAAATGACCAGATTTTATGGATTGTAATCCGTTTGCCACCCCCGCACGCAGCACGTACTGCGGCTATCCGTGCTTCCACATTTCGGGCAGCGCGGCCTTGAGGTAATAGGCCATGGAGATCAGAGTCAGCACTGCGGCGACGTAAATCAGCCAGGTGCCCATCACCTGAGGACGCAAAACCCACAGCGCATCGTGGTACAGCAGCATCGGGATCGCCACCATTTGCGTGGCGGTTTTAACCTTGCCCAGAAACGACACCGCGATGCTTTTTGAGCGGCCGATCTGCGCCATCCATTCACGCAACGCGGAGACGGCGATCTCGCGGCCGATGATGATGAGCGCGATCACCGCGTCCACGCGATTCAGTTGCACCAGCACGATCAGCGCAGCGGCCACCATGAGTTTATCCGCCACCGGGTCGAGAAACGCGCCAAACGCCGAAGTTTGATTGAACTTGCGCGCAATCCAGCCATCGAGCCAGTCGGTAACGGCAGCCGCGACAAAAATCACCGTCGCCACCAGATTCTGATTCGTCGCCGAGACCCAGCTTTTCTCGAAATAAAAAATGCCGACGAACAGCGGAATCAGAATAATGCGCAGCCAGGTCAGCAGGTTGGGAAGGTTAAGTGGCATGGTGGTGCTAATTGTGTTGCCCGCGAGGGTCAGGCGTCAACCTAAAACAGCAAGACACAAACGGCAACATGCCTGCGTTCAGAGTTCGGGTAGAAGTCGCGCCAAATCCGCGTGCGCCTCGGGGCCGAGTGTTGGCTGCTGTGCAATCGCCGTCAAATCGCCTGCGACTTGTGCAACCAGCCACGTTTGCATGAATTCATCACCAACGGGTTGGTCCTGCGTATAGCCCTCTAACAATGCCGCGCGTTCCTCGCGCGTGCGCCAGCGGCGCAAATCGAAAGCCGGATGGCTGATGTAGGCATCGCCGAAATCTATCAGACCGGTAAATTTTCCGCTCGCGGGATCGACGAATGTATGCTCGTGCCACGGATTCGAATGCAGCGCAACGCGTTGTTCGCACTCCGGCAATATCGCCAGCGCGCGCCACCCCACTTGTTCAGGCGACAGCGGCAGCGACCAGGGGCGTTTCTCCTGGCGTATGCGCGCAGCACCATCGTCGAACAATTCCGTGAAACGCGCGCGCGCGTGCGCCGCGCTCGCATCGCCGGGAAACAGACCGCTCGCGACAAACGGCGCCTGCGGCAATTGATGAATACGCCGCAAAGTGCTGCCCAGTTCGCGCATGACATCCAGCCGCGCCGCGCCGTCAAGATTCGCATGGCGCAGCGCCACGCCGGGCACCCGCGTCATCACCGTATATTCGAGGTATTCGCCTTCGCGCCCGTAGCCCAGTACGCGTGGCACCCGCAGGTCGGGCAGCAGTGCGGCGATTTGCTGGAGAAAGAAGTTTCCTTTCTTAAGACTGGTGCGCGATCGCAATTGCTGAGGGCGCTGGGTTTTGAAAATGATTTCGGCATCGATGGCGTAAGCGCGCGCTTCGCCGCCCGATTCGTCAACCCCGGTGACCGCGCGCGCGCCGGGCACATGGCGCCGCACGAACGACAACACTAATTCATGATCCAGCACAGGATCAGGCGCATCGGCTTGGCTGTAAAAATCTTTTGGCATGAAGTGTCCTTATTTCCCGATCAACCTCAATGCAACTCCTGATAAATTTTCTCGGCGAGCGCGTGGCTCACGCCGTCTATCTGCGCGAGTTCATCCACGCTCGCCGCCTGTAAACCGCGCAAGCCACCGAAATGCGCGAGCAGCCGCTGGCGGCGCTTGGCGCCTACCCCGGTGATGTTTTCCAGCGGCGATTGCGAACGCGTCTTGCCGCGACGCGCGCGATGACCGGTGATCGCGAAACGATGCGCTTCGTCGCGGATTTGCTGCACCAGATGCAGGCCCGCATGGTCAGGCCCGAGCAGATACGGTTCGTCGCGGCCGGGTATCCACAAGGCTTCCAGACCCGGCTTGCGGCCTTCGCCTTTCGCCACGCCCACCAGCGTGACTTCGCTGATACCCAGCTCATTCATCACCTCGCGCGCGATGCCGAGCTGGCCCTTGCCGCCGTCGATCAGCACCACATCCGGCATTTTGCCCTCGCCTGTCACGAGCCTGCGATAGCGCCGCTGCAGCACTTCGCGCATCGCGCCGTAGTCGTCGCCCGCCACCGGGGTGGTGATATTGAAGCGCCGGTAGTCGCCTTTTTGCATCATGGATTGGTCATACACCACGCACGAAGCGACGGTGGCCTCGCCCATGGTGTGACTGATGTCGAAACACTCAAAACGCTGGGCGGATTCGGGCAAGCCCAGCGCCTCCCGCAGCGCCGCCAGACGCGCTTCCTGATTGGCTTGCAGGCTGGCGGTGTGCGCGGCGCCGATGTGGGCATTTTTTTCCGCCATTTCCAGCCACACGCGGCGCGGGCCGGTGGGCCGCAGAATAATTTGCACTTTGTGGCCGGCGTGTTCGCCGAGCATACTTTCGAGCGCTGCGGCGTCCCGCACCTGGCGCGCCAGTATCAACGGCGGCACACTGTGATGCTGATAGTGCTGGCTGATAAATGCTTCGATCACCTGATCGTCATCCACGGCGTCGGCGTGTTTGGGATAGTGGTTGTGATCGCCCAGGTGCCTTCCGCCGCGTATCATCACCAGATTGACGCAGGTGATACCGCCTTCGCGCGCGCAGGCGATTACGTCCGCATCACGCCCCGCCACGTCACTGACATATTGCTTTTCACGCACCGCGCGCAGCGCCGAGACCTGGTCGCGATGCTGCGCGGCGCCTTCGTAGTCCTGCGCCGCGGACGCGGCATGCATGCGCGTGATGAGACTTTCGACCACCTCATCTTCCTTGCCGGAGAGAAATAATGTTGCACTGCGAATATCGTTTGCATAGTCAGCTTCGGCGATGCGCCCCACGCACGGTGCCGTGCAGCGGCGGATCTGGTGCATCAGGCACGGGCGCGAGCGATTGGCGAACACCGAGTCTTCACAGTTGCGTATGCGAAACACCTTTTGCAACAGCTGGATGCTCTCGCGCACCGCTCCCGCGCCGGGGAATGGGCCGTAGTACTGATTACGCTTGTCGAGCGCACCGCGATGAAAGCTCAGGCGTGGAAATTGGTGTCCGGTAATCACAAGGTATGGATAAGATTTATCGTCTCTAAACAATATGTTATATCTGGGACTTAAAGTCTTTATTAAGTTGTTTTCGAGCAACAGCGCCTCGCTCTCCGAGCGTGTAACCGTGGTCTCGAGGCTAGCGACTTGCGCCAACATAAGCTGAATGCGCGGCGACAAGCCGGCGGGCTTTTGAAAGTAGGAGGAGACGCGTTTTTTAAGGTCTATGGCTTTGCCGATATACAGTACGTCGCCACCGCTACTGAGCATGCGGTAGACCCCCGGCAGGTGCGGCAGATCGGCCAGTGTTGCAGCCAGGTCAGGGATAGGATCAGACACGATAAACGCCTTGAATCCGCGTTATTTGATGCGCTGCGCTATTGCGCACACCACCGCGTCAAACATCTCAGGCGTGAGCCGCCGCGTATTGGTGTTGTAGCGGCTGCAGTGGTAGCTGTCGAACAGCGCGCGGCCATCGGGTAGTTCGTGGCAAGCGCCATGCCTGAACGGGTACACCCTTAGCTTCAAATCGAGCGCGCGCAAAATCGCCTGATGAGAAATATTGCCCAAGGCGAACAGCACTGCTGATTTGGGCAACGCCGCAATTTCCGCGCGCAGATAACCGTTGCAGCGTTTGATTTCATCCGGCAGCGGTTTATTTTCGGGCGGCAGACACTTCACCGCATTGGTGATGCGGCAACCGCGCAGTTGCAAACCATCGTCCGTGGCAGCGCCCTCAGGCTGATTGGCAAGCCCATGCCTGTACAGCGTTTTATAAAGCAATACACCGGCATGGTCGCCGGTAAACGGCCGCCCGGTGCGATTCGCGCCATGCATGCCCGGCGCGAGGCCAACAATCAACACCTTGGGCCTGGCCGCGCCAAACGGCAACACCGGGCGCGCATGGTAATCGGGAAATTCTTTGCGCACTTGTGCCAGGTGTCGTGCCAGCCGGCTGCACGCGCGGCATTCGAGCAATACGGTGTCGGACACGCCAATCCTCACTCCCATGTATGAACAGGAATTACAGGCTGTACAGGATAAAACCTTCGGATCGCTGTCTTTCTTATCCTGTTCATTCTGTCTGTCGATGTTAAATAGCCAACCCCAAGAATACTTCGACAGGATTTACAGGATGCACAGGATAAAATCTCCATCCTGTTAATCCTGTTCATCCTGTCTATCGATATTGCAAGTGATTTTGAGGTGACTGGCTACGCAAACAAATCGCCGTCGCGTTTACCGCTGGCCTGTAGCGTGGCCAACGCGCGCTGGTATGCGGGTGATTTATTCAGCACGGCCATGCCGTGCGCAGCACCGCGTCCGCGCATCGCCGCCAGCCGCGCTTGCCCGACGGCGGGCACGTGGTAATCGAGCCCCGCCAGCAATTCATCCGCCGCGCCGGCGTCGTTGCACACCAGCACCATGTCGCAGCCTGCGGTCAGCGCGGCATTGGCGCGCGCGACGACGCCCCCCGCGCCTGCACCCGCTTTAGCGCCTTCCATCGACAAATCGTCGCTGAAAATCACGCCGTCAAATTCGAGTTGCTGGCGCAAAATCTGCTTGAGCCATTTGCTTGAAAAGCCCGCCGGCTGCGCATCCACCTGCGGAAAAATCACATGCGCGGGCATGATCGCGCCCAAGCCCGCGCCTATCAGCCTGCGAAAGGGAATCAAATCACATTGCTCGATATCCACATACGAGCGATCATCCACCGGAACTTCGTGGTGCGAGTCGGCGCGCACATGGCCGTGCCCCGGAAAATGTTTGCCCACCGACGACATCCCGCCAAGATTGAATCCATGCACCAATGCCTGCGCCAGCGGCGCGATGATTTCGGGATCGGCATGGAAGGCGCGGTCACCAATCACGCTGCTGCGCTTGAAATCCACGTCCAGCACCGGGGCAAAAGTGAGATCAACGCCGTGCGCGCGCAGCTCGGTCGCCAGCACGTAACCGGTGTCCTGCGCGAATTGTTTGGCAGTGGCGGCATGTTTCTCCCACGCCTCGCCCAACGCCCGCATCGGCGGAATCGCGGTAAAGCCCTCGCGAAAACGCTGCACACGCCCGCCTTCGTGATCCACCGCAATCAGCAATGCCGGCGTGCGCAACGCATGAATTTCCGCAGTGAGCGCGCTGAGCTGCTGCGGCGACTGAAAGTTGCGCGAGAACAGGATCACGCCACCCGTCAGCGGATGCAGCAGGCGCTTGCGGTCGTCATCGGTTAGCGCGACGCCGGCCACGTCCAGCATCACGGGACCCATATGTAAGGTATTGTTTTTATTCACTTTTCAATTCTATTTTTCCAGCTCACTTTTCAAGCTCACTTTTCAAGAATAGCCACCGCGCACGCCATGGTCTTTTCGTCGCTGATGGTGAGATGGTGGCCGGTGATGGCATGCTGCTGCATCAGCGCCGTCAGCGCTGCGCTCAACACATAGCCGGGTTTGCCCGCCTGGTTTTGCACCACGCTGATGTTTTGCAGTGTAACCGGATATCGAAAACCCGTGCCCATCGCTTTCGAGAACGCTTCCTTCGCGGCGAAACGATTCGCGACGAACAACACCGGTTTGCCGGTGCGGTGGTAACCCGGCCATTCCAGTTCGGTCAGCACGCGCCGCGCGAAACGCTCACCGTATTGCGCGAGCAGGCGTTCGACACGCGGCGTTTCAACCAGATCGACACCGATGCCGAAGATCATGCCTCACCCCTGTTACCGCGTTCAATGGCTGCCAGATATTCTTGAACCGTCCTGGATAGCCCCCATTCCAACGCGTCAGCAATCAGCGCGTGCCCAATGGACACTTCCGCCAGGGGCTTCACCGCCGCCACAAACGGCGCCAGATTCGCGCGATTCAGATCATGCCCCGCGTTCACCAGCAAACCGGCAGCGCGGGCGGCGTCCGCCGCCGCCGCGTAGCGCGCAATCACCTGATCCTGATCCGGCGTGCCTTGCGCTTTAGCATAGGGCTCGGTGTAAAGTTCGACGCAATCAGCGCCCAATTCAGCGGCCAGCGCCATGTGCTGCGGCTCGGCGTCCATGAACAGACTCACGCGTATGCGCAGCGCTTTCAACTCAGCCACGATGGGCCGCAAGCGCTGTGCGTCGCCTGCCTCAGGCGACAGGTCCCAGCCGTGATCCGAAGTAAATTGCGCGGCATCGTCCGGTACCAGCGTGCATTGATGCGGCCGCACTTTGCGTGCGTAATCGAGCAGATTGTCAAACGGATTGCCCTCGATGTTGTATTCGATCGTGCCGCGTGAGCGCACCAGTTCAGCAAGCTCAAACACATCGTGCGGACGTATGTGACGTTCATCCGGGCGCGGATGCACGGTGAGCCCGTGCGCGCCGGCGTCGAGCGCCATCATCCCCGCGCGCACCACGCCCGGAATACCCAAATTGCGTGAATTGCGCAGCAGCGCGACTTTGTTGAGATTGACGCTTAATCGTGTGGGGCTGTGTGTCATGCGCGTTTTACAACTCCTGCAAATCGATCAGCAACTGCCGGCTGTGCAGCGTTTGATTGCCCAGATAATGTCCGATCAGCAGCCGCATCAGGCTCTTGCTTTGCTGCTGCGTAACCGGAGAAGCGTAGTTGTCCTGGTGCATGTCGATCAAGGTTTGTCCCAGCAATTCTAACCCGCTGTCGTGGCGCTGGTTCTCCGCTTGCCGCGCATCCACCGCTACCGGACCGCGCTCGATGATGTATTGATAGCGGCGTTCGGCTTGCAGCGGTTGCCGGGTTTCGGCATCACCATCGAGTATCAATGCGTAACCGAGTTCACGCAACAGTCGCTTTTCAAAGCAGCGCAGAATCACCGCATGATCCGTGCTGCTTAACAAGGCGTGCAGCGTTTGTTCATAGGCGTCGAACAAGGCATCGTGCGGGTCATCGCGATGCAGCAGTTTGAGCAACAATTCGTTGAGATAAAACCCGCAGATCAGTGCGCGCCCGCCGAGCAGCCGGAAAGCCCCGCGCCATTCCGCCGCGCGCAGGGTTTTCAGTTCGGAACGGCCCGACCAATCGAGTGACAGCGCGTGAAACGGCATCAGCACGCTGCGCAGCGGCGAATGCGGGCGTTTCGCGCCTTTGGCCACCATCCCCACGCGCCCGAATTCGCGCGTGAACACCTCGACGATCAGGCTGGTTTCCTGATACGGGTAACTGTGCAGCACATAGCCCGCTTGTTCCTTGTGCCGGGTGCCGGGTGTGGAAACCATATGCGA
This sequence comes from Bordetella parapertussis, assembly GCA_945861275.1. Lineage (GTDB taxonomy): Bacteria > Pseudomonadota > Gammaproteobacteria > Burkholderiales > SG8-41 > UBA5216. The sequence continues at coordinate 50,748 of CAMATZ010000003.1, read as the reverse complement.
ATGTCAGGGCAACCCAAGGCGCTGCAGCATGCCGCGATCATCCGCCCACGCCTGCTTCACCTTGACAAACAATTGCAGAAACACTTTGTTGCCCACCAGTGCTTCGATATCCTTGCGCGCGGCGGTGCCGATTTCTTTGAGCTTTTCGCCGCCCTTGCCGATGACGATGGCTTTTTGTCCGGGCCTGTCCACCAGGATTACCGCGCTGATACGTGTGAGGACGGTGCGCCCCGGTTTTTCCTCGAATGATTCAATGTCCACCGCGGTCGAGTACGGCAGTTCCTGGCCCAGCAAACGAAACAGTTTTTCGCGAATTATTTCTGCCGCCAGATTGCGCACACTGGCGGTGGTGATTTCTTCCGGCGCATACAAAAACGCCTGCTGCGGCAGCAACGGCGTGAGCGCGTCCAGCAGGGTGTCGAGTTGCAGGCGGCTCTGCGCGGATATCGGCACTATGGCCTGCGCGTGATACGCCGCATCCAGCAATTGAATAGTCGCCAGTATCTGGTTTTTATTGGCTACTCTGTCTATCTTGTTGAGTGCGATGACCAGCGATGGGCACGCTTGCAGATGTTCAAACAGCGCGTTGTCCAGAGGCTCGCGCGCGGTCACATCGATCAGCCACAGCACCGCCTGCGCCTGCGCCACGGCGCTGGTCAATCCGCGAGCCATCGCCTGGGTCAGCCCGCTGCGATACTCGGTTTGAAATCCGGGGGTATCGAGAAACACCAGCTGCGCGTTTTCACGGGTGACGATGCCTGAAATGTTCTGGCGCGTGGTCTGCGGGCGGCGCGAGGTAATGCTGATCTTCTGCCCGATCAGCGCGTTGAGCAAGGTGGATTTGCCGGCGTTGGGACGCCCGACAATGGCAACATAACCACTGCGCGTCGGTGCGCTAGTCATGCGGCTGACTCGCGTTGGCCAGTTCGTAGACCTGCCGCGCCGCATCCTGCTCGGCGCGGCGCCGGCTGCTGCCCCTGCCGCTCGCGCGCAGATTGAGGCTCTCAATCACGCACTCCACCTCGAACTCCTGTTGATGCGCCTCGCCGCGGACTGCGGCAACGGCATAGTGCGGTAGTGACAGATGCTTGTGCTGCAAGAATTCCTGCAGCAGTGTCTTGGCATCCCTGCCGGTGGTTTCCGGGTCAATGCAAGCCAATGATGCCTTGAAAATCCCTTCCACCACCCGGCAGGCGGCGTCAAATCCACCGTCGAGCAACACCGCGCCCAATACAGCTTCGAGCGTATCCGACAATATGGAAGGCCGTTGCGCGCCGCCACTCTTTAATTCGCCATCGCCCAATGCCAGATAGCGGCTGAGGTCCAGGCTTTCAGCCAGCGCGGCCAGTGCGGGCTGGCTGACCAGGCTGGCGCGCAATCGCGACAACTCGCCCTCGGGCCGTTCGGGAAACCTTTGATACAGCGCCAGCGCGATCGCGCAATTCACCACACTGTCCCCCAGAAACTCGAGACGTTCATTGTGTTGCGCGCTGTAACTGCGATGCGTCAGCGCGCGGCGCAGCAATTCACGGTCGTTGAACGCGTAGCCGATGCTTTGTTGCAATCGCTCAAGCGACATTGCGAACGACACGCGGTTCGTGGGCTGGCGCCTTCGCGCCGCGCATCACAGCTACTTCGACTTCGGATTGAAGTCCATGCACGCGCTGATGTTGTACACCAGCGGAATACGTGTGGTGTAGCTTGCGCTGAGGCTGATGCCGCCGGCGCCCTTCTCAAGCACAATTTCCTTGGCGCTGATCGCCTCGATGCGATCAATACCTGCGCGCTTTTCGAAGGCCAATTCGATTTCCTTGCGATTGCCGCTGGCGAAGTTGGAATCGGAGGCAATGGCGCGTAAATGCTTTTGAATGGTCTGGTTTTCCGTATAAGCCGGCACCAGCTTGAATGCGAGCAGCGCACCGGCCGAAAGAAGAACGCACCACAACAAAAACCCCGACATCGATAATCCGGCCTGCCTGTTTTTGCTCATAGCTGTCTCCCGTGTGCGCGGTTAGTTGATCGATGTACCGATACGCTTTAATTCATCAAAATTCCACCAGATCAGGAACGCCTTGCCGACGATATTCCGGTCCGGCACGAAACCCCAGTAACGGCTGTCGCTGCTGCTGTCCCGGTTGTCGCCCATCATGAAGTAATGGCCCTGCGGGACTTTACAGGTGAAGCCCGCGTCATTGTAGACACAATTTTCTCGAAACGGAAATTGCTTCACACCGCCCAGATGCAGCGGCGGCATGTCCTGCTGCACAAGAATGGTGTGGTCGCCCGCATCAAAGGTTTCCCTGTGAAGCTGGGTGGAGATGAAATTGAGGCTGCCTTCGACATAGCTGTAATCACCCCCCGGCGTGAGCTTGGCTTCAACGCCATTCACCGTCAATTTCTTGTCAAGATAGGCCACGGTATCACCCGGGGTGCCCACCACGCGCTTGATGTAATCCAGCGAGGTATCCTCAGGGAAGCGAAACACCATCACATCGCCGCGCTGCGGATTATTCAAATCGGCGATTTTTTTGTTGATAATGGGAATGCGCACGCCGTAGGTGAATTTATTGACGAGTATGAAATCGCCGATCAACAGCGTCGGCAGCATCGAGCCGGAAGGAATCTTGAACGGCTCCACCAAAAAAGAACGCAGCAGGAACACGATGAGTATCACCGGAAAAAAACTCACCGGGTACTCGATCCACCACGGCTGACGTGAATGCGAATCGCGCAGTTCGTCACGCGTGCGCGCCAGGGTTTCTTCATCCCTGGGGGTGTCCGGCCGGCCGGCCTGCGCCTCGAGCGTGGCCACCGCGGCCGCGGCGGCGGCCTCGCGGCGGGGCCTGAAAAAATACTTTTCCGCCAGCGTCACCAAGCCGGTAATCACCAGCAGTAAAAACATAATCAAGGCAAAATTCATCGCGCTATCACCGTATCTCTGTCATCACGCTACTTATCAACCTGCAGAATCGCCAGAAACGCTTCCTGCGGAATTTCCACGTTCCCCACCTGCTTCATGCGTTTTTTCCCGGCTTTTTGTTTTTCGAGCAATTTCCTCTTGCGCGAAATATCGCCGCCGTAGCACTTGGCAAGCACATTCTTGCGCAGTGCCTTCACCGTCTCGCGCGCAATGATATGCGAGCCGATGGCCGCTTGCACGGCAATATCGAACATCTGCCGCGGAATCAGCCCGCGCATGCGCGTCACCAGATCACGCCCGCGATACTGCGAATTTTCCCGGTGCACAATCAGCGACAACGCATCCACTTTTTCACCGTTGATCAGAATATCGAGCTTGATCATGTCGCCGGCGCGGTACTCGAGAAAATCATAATCCAGCGAAGCGTAACCGCGTGAAACTGATTTCAGCTTGTCGAAAAAATCCATCACCACTTCGTTCAGCGGCATTTCATAGGTCAACATCACCTGCCGCCCCAGGTACTGCATATTGCGCTGCACGCCGCGCTTTTGTGTGCACAGCGTAATCACCACGCCGACGTATTCCTGCGGCGTCAGTATCGACGCCTTGATAATCGGTTCGCGAATTTCCGCGACTTTGGATGCTTCCGGCAGCTTCGACGGATTTTCAATTTCGATCACTTCGCCACCGGACAGCAACACCTGATAAATCACCGTTGGCGCCGTGGTAATCAGCGACATGCCGTATTCGCGCTCCAGCCGCTCCTGCACAATATCCATATGCAGCAGCCCCAAAAATCCGCAGCGAAAGCCGAAACCCAGCGCGGTAGAGGATTCCGGCTCGTAACGCAGCGATGAATCATTCAGCTGCAGCTTTTCCAGCGCGTCGCGCAAGGCGTCGTATTCGCTCGATTCCACGGGGTAGAGCCCGGCAAACACCTGCGGTTTGATTTCCTTGAAACCGGGCAAGGCTTCGGTTGCGGGATTGTCGGCGAGCGTAAGGGTATCGCCCACCTTGGCGGCGTTGATCTCTTTGATGCCTGCAATCACAAAACCCACTTCGCCCGCCGACAGCCGCTCACGCGGGCGCGCCTTGGGTGTAAACATGCCCACCGATTCGCAGCCGTAAGTCGCTTTACTGGACATCAGCTGCAGCTTGTCCTTGGGCCGCAGTTCGCCATCCACCATGCGCACCAACATCACCACACCCACATAATTGTCGAACCACGAATCCACAATCAGCGCCTTCAGCGGCTTCGCCGGATCGCCCCTGGGCGGCGGCACGCGCGCGATCATGGCCTCGAGCACGTCGATCACGCCCTCGCCGGTTTTGGCGCTGACCTTGACCGCATCCCGCGCCGGTATGCCGATGATGTCTTCGATCTCGGTAATTACGCGTTCCGGATCCACCTGCGGCAGATCCATTTTATTCAGCACTGGCACCACTTCAACACCCTGTTCTATCGCGGTGTAGCAGTTGGCCACCGTTTGCGCTTCAACACCCTGAGACGCATCGACCACCAGCAGCGCGCCCTCGCAGGCCGCGAGCGAACGCGACACTTCATACGAAAAATCCACGTGTCCCGGCGTGTCGATCAGGTTCAGCCAATAGAGGGTGCCGTCGCGCGCTTTATACTGCAGCGCCGCGGTTTGCGCTTTGATGGTAATGCCGCGTTCGCGCTCCAGATCCATGGAGTCGAGCACCTGCGCTTCCATTTCACGATCCGACAATCCGCCGCACAATTGAATAATGCGGTCGGCCAGGGTGGATTTACCGTGATCGATGTGCGCGATGATGGAAAAATTGCGGATATGTTTCATGCGGAGAACTAAAGAAGTGCGCTAATACAAAAAGGGGCGCTCGCAACTACCGGGCGCCCCAGCTTGAATGATCGGACATCGTAAACGTTTGTATTTTATCGCGTTTTCGCCAAAAAATCCGCAACCGCCGGCTCATCCAGAAAATAGTGACACAGTTCGCGGCCCTCGGTCTCAAGCACCGGCACCAGTTCACCGTAGCGCGTTTCCAGCGCAGCGTCGCTATCCACGTCCACCACCTTGATTTCAAAAACATAGCGGCCTTGCAACTGCTGCAAGGCCGCGATCATGTCGTCGCAAAGATGGCAATAGTTACGCGAGTACACCGTCAGTACACGCACCTCTCACCCTTCACGCTTCACACGCCTAATTACCCGCATCGAGTCTGAACGGCACGTACAGCGAGTTCGCACCGCGGCGCACCAGCAGTGCCACGATGCGTCCTTTGTCGAACTGCCCCATCATTTGATTGAACTGCTCGACTGACTTCACGTCCAGATTGTTCACCGCGAGAATCACATCGCCCTTGCGCATGCCCGCGCGCGCAGCGGCGCCCTGCACTTCGCCGACCATCACACCGTGCTCAACCTTGAGCTCCCTGCGTTGCGCGTCGGTCAGGTCCGCAAGACTCATGCCATACACTGTCGGTGCCGCCGCCGGTGGTTTCGGCGCGCCACGCCCGCCGCGTCCCGCGCGCGTATCTTCCTGTAGTTCGGCTACAACGACCTGCACATCGCGCGATGCCTTGTTGCGCCAAACCTGCGCCGTGACCTTGGAACCGGGCCGGGTGCCGCCAACGATGCGCGGCAGATCATCGGACGCCGCTATCGGCTTGCCGTCAAAGCGTAAAATCACATCGCCCGCTTCAATCCCTGCTTTTTCGGCCGGGCCGCCTTTTTCTACGGAGTTAACCAGCGCACCCACCGACTTGGGCAAACCAAAGCCGTCGGCAAGCTCCTTGGTGACCGGCTGGATGACCACGCCGATGCGGCCGCGCGTAATCTTGCCCGAGGCGCGCAACTGCTGCGCGATATCATTCGCCACATCGATGGGTATGGCAAATGACAGCCCCATGAAGCCGCCGGTGCGGCTGTAGATCTGCGAATTGATGCCCACCACTTCGCCGCGCATATTGAACAAGGGCCCACCGGAGTTGCCGGGATTGACCGCCACATCGGTCTGGATGAACGGCACGAAATTTTCCTGCGGCAATGAGCGGCCCTTGGCGCTCACAATGCCCGCCGTTACGGTGTTATCAAAACCAAACGGAGAACCGATGGCGACCACCCATTCACCCACTTTGAGCCGCGTCGGATCGCCGAATTTGACCACCGGCAATCCTGTAGCTTCAATCTTGATCAGCGCCACGTCGGTGCGCCGGTCGGAGCCGATCACCTTGGCTTTGAATTCGCGCTTGTCGGTCAGGCGCACCGTGATTTCATCGGCCGCCTGCACCACGTGGGCATTGGTCATTACGTAGCCGTCCGCAGTGATAATGAAACCGGATCCCAGCGACTGTGACTGAAACTCGCGCGGCCCGCCCGGTTGATTGGGCATGAAGCGGCGGAAAAATTCAAAGAACGGATCGTCCTCCGGCACATTGGGGAACTGCTGCGCCAGCGGATTGCGCGATGACGCCTGTGTAGTGCTGATGTTAACCACCGCCGGCCCCTGCTTCTCCACCAGGTCTGTAAAGTCCGGCAGTTGCGCGGCTGCGTTAATCGGCAGCAACAGACACAATAGTACGAGCACTTTTCTAAGCATGGATTTTCCTGTTTTCGATTAACGTGTTCACTGAGGCTTTTGGGCAGGCACCGCGTTTGTTGCGTTTCTGGCTTCCATCGAATTCGCGAACTGCATCACCGTTGCCGCGGGCGCCTCGCCCAGCACTGTCACCACGTGCTCGCCGAGCGTGCGCTTGTATATATGGATAGCACCCTGATTGGTCAGGGGCTTTGCTGTCAGTTCACGCATTTTGGGCTCGACAAATACGGAAATCGCCGCCAGACCGTCGGAGTACACCAGATGCGGTATCGCCAGCGGGCGCCCGGCGATGGTGCGTTTGACTTCCATTGATTTACGAAAACCCGCGGGCAGATTGCTCACTGTCCAGCCGGTGTCCGCAGCTTGTTCCATAACGTCCAGCGCCGACTGATCCACCCGCCACTTCTGCACCTGCGCACGCTTTTCATAACGTGAGGTCACCTGATCACGGCTGAATTTTCCACCCAACGACAATTGAGAAAACCCAAACGATTCAATAATTTTTGTGTGTTCATTAAACACCTGCGCGCGCAACGGCAGGCCCGAATTCAACTCCGCGCAAAACTTGCGCCCGTAGCGCAATTTATCCCTGGGCGACACAGCGATCCACACGCACTCAAAGCCACCCATGCGGTCGGCTTCGAGTTTGCGCACGTCATACTGCTGCGTCAGATCGGAAAGGTTTTCCGGAAGCATCACCGGCATGTGCCGCGTGCTGCGACGCTCGATCAGCACCACCCGCGCATCGGGAATGTACGCGGTGACATGGTCATTGGCGCGAATAATTTCACGCGGCGGGCCGTCCAGGGTTTCGAGCTTCTCGAACACACCGCCTGCCTGGTTCACATAGTGCACCACGCGCGAGGTTTCCACGCGACTGCCGTGCTGATACACAAAGGTGCCCGAATAACTGACCGTGCGCGACGAATCCGCGATTTTCCTGAGCCACTCCAGCGCATCCAGCGTGGCCGCATCCTGCGCGCACACCTGTGCCGCCGCTATCGTCGCTGCCGTTGCCGCGACGGCCAGCCAGAGTTTCATGTGGGGCGTATGCAAAAGGTGCAAAAGGTGCAAAAGGTGCAAAAGGTGCGAAAGGTGCAGAGGCGCCGCGTTAATTGCCGGCGGCAGACACAGTGCGGATGTAAGGTGTAACGCCCTGTATGGCGGTTGTCGGCGAAATGCCCTGGTGCGCCAGCAGATACTCATGCACATGCTCGGGTGCTGCCGCAGGTTTGGCGGCCGCGATCAGCGCCGCTGCATCCTGAGGTTGCAGCGGCGCGACTTGCGGCTGCACCAGCGGCGCTTTGGCCAACTCAGCTACCGGCGCATCCGGATTCAACGTAGTAACCGCCACCCAGCCCACCACCGCGAACGCAGCAACCGACGCCGCCGCCCGCAAAGCGTAAGTCTGCATCCTGCGTGCGGCGAACACGGAACGCGTGGCGCGCGGGGCCAGCACCGTGGGCTCCTGCGCCAGCTTTTCGCTGACGCGCGCGCTGAATCCGGGTCTGCCGCTGATAGTGTGTGCACCGCGCATGGCGTCGCCGATCAAATGATAGGTGTCCCAGGTTTCGCACGATGCCGCATCGGATTTGAGCTTTGCGATTTCACGCGCGGCCTCATCGCCATCCAGCTCACCATCCATCAGGGTTGATACACTTTGCAAACGTTCCATCTCACCATCTCCTGTCTGTGCTCGTGCCGAGCAGGGGTCGTAATTGTTCTGCTATGGCTTCCCGCGCCCGGAAAATACGCGATCGTACCGTACCTATCGGGCAATTCATGACGGAAGCTATTTCCTCGTAACTCAAGCCTTCCATTTCGCGCAACGAAATGGCGGTGCGCAAGTCCTCTGGCAACTTATCCAGCGTTTGGTTCACGGTATCCGCCACCTGGCGGCTCATCATCTGGTTTTCCGGCGTATTAAGATCCTGCAAATGCTCTGTTTGACCTAAATCCTCGGCCTCTTCGGCATCAATGGCGGTTGAGGTCGGCGCACGCCGTCCTGCCGCGACCAGATAATTCTTGGCGGTATTGATACCGATCCGGTATAGCCACGTGTAAAAAGCACTGTCACCGCGAAAATTCGGCAGCGCACGATAAGCTTTTATAAAGGCTTCCTGCGCCACATCCTCCACCTCCGCCGCGTCCCGGATAAAGCGTGACAGCAAGCGGATCAGTTTGCGTTGATACTTCGCGACCAACAGCTCAAATGCATGCTTGTCGCCACGTTGTGCGCGCTCGACCAACTGCTGGTCGATTTCGCGGTCACTCATGAACCGTGTCCCTGTTATCGTTATTTTGCAGGCCGCCCCTGGTACCTGCTGTTACCCAATCGCACTCAAGCATCGCAATTCGGGGAAAGCCGGGAGTATACCCAACCCACAGACCCAATACCCGGCCATTCGCAGGAACTGCCCAGATCCTGTATGAAAAATCACCCTGAGTAGCCGCGACACGGCACTGACCGCAAACCGGAAAATAAGTTCTGCGGCCGTTTAACCCGGGGCCGGCCGGAGTTCATAACGTAGAAAGCGGCGCTCTCCGGCTTCAAACAGCCCCTGGATCAACAGCGCCAGCAGCGCCGCCGGTACCGCGCCGGCCAGCATCATGGCGTGGTCATTCACTGCCAGTCCGGCCACGATACGTTCGCCATAACCGCCTGCGCCGATGAAGGCCGCGATGGTGGCGGTGCCTACGTTGATCACCGCCGAAATCTTGATCCCCGCCAGCACCGATGGCAACGCCAGCGGCAGATCAATCAGCCGTGTCACCGCACCCGAACGCAGTCCCAAAGCGTAACCCGCCTGCCGCAAACCACGAGCCACACCCGCCAGCCCGCTCTCCGTATTGCGCACGATGGGCAACAGGCCATACAAAAACAAGGCGATCACGGCAGGCGCCATGCCGATACGCCCCAGCGCTGCGATCAGAAACGCCAGCAACGCCAGCGCGGGAATGGTCTGCAGCACACCGCTGACACCCACTATCCACGGCCGCGCCCGGCGCGAACGGGCTGCCCACACGCCCAGCGGCACCCCCACACCCACACTTAAACCCAGCGCGCCAAACACCAGAATGCAGTGCTCAACTGTTAGCCGCCAGAAATCGGCGGCGAACAGTTGCGCGAGCCAGCCTGGCCTGGATTGCGTTGCCGTAGGTTTGCCTCCGCTATTCAGAAAATCCGCTGCGACGCGCGCAAACGGCTGACCATCCAGCTCGGCGGTGCCATTCATGCGGATCATTGCCTCGCCGGAAATGCCGCCTGCCATCCCTTGCAAGGCGCCAAACGCGGTGGGATTTCGCTGCGGCAAATCCTTGCGATACACCAGCACCGCTTCATACGGCGGAAAAAACGCGCGGTCATCCGCCAGCACTTTCAAACCGTAGCGACCCAGTTTGGCGTCGGTGGTGTACACATCGATCACATCCACCCGCCCACCTTTGATCGCTTCGTAAGCAAGCCCGTGATCCAGCCCCACCGGCTGCGCGGTGAGCACATAGGCCTCACGCAATGCCGGCCAGCCATCCTTGCGATGCAAAAATTCCTGCGACAGTCCGTAGCGCAAATCCGCAACACCTGTCAGATCGGAAATCTTCGCGATGCCCAACGCCTGCGCACGCGACGCCACCATCGCCAGCGCATACGAATTGCCAAAACCCAGCGGCGCACTCAGCGCCAGCCCATGCGCATCCAGCGCAGCATTCAGGTCCGCCAGGGACGGAACACGCTTCAATCCCAGCAACTCAAACGCCAGCGTGCCGGTGTATTCTGGGTAAACATCAATCGCCCCGCTTTTGAGCGCGGCAAACAGAATCGCCGTATTGCCGAGACCCTGCCGATGCGTTGCACGCGCACTGCCCGTGGCTTGAATACGCTGAGTGGCAATCTCGCCCAGGATGTACGACTCGGTGAAACGCTTGGAGCCTACGGTAACGGTTTCGCCGGCGGCTGCGGATAGCGACAGCAGCAGTACGCCCGTAAACCCAGCGCGGCGCACAATTGCTAAAATACGTCGTAAGTATTTGTTTTTGTTATACATTTTAATATATTGACCGGCTATCGCTTACGATAAATTTCCCTGCGATGACCAATCGATAGCGCCAGCACTACAAGACGGCTATCGTGAATTTCGCAAATTACGCGAAAATCGCCGATGCGGTAGCGCCAATACCCTGACAGTGCTCCCGTCAGCGGTTCGCCAAAATGCCGTGGGTTTTTACACCCTTCAACTCGATCATCAAGCCAATCCAGTATGCGCCCCGCGACCGGTTTATCGAGCTTGCCCAGTTGCTTTTGCGCGAACGGCGAGATTTCAACCGTCCAGGCCAAGCGCCTTCCTAACCACAGCAATCGACTTCGCTTTGCCGCCCGCATCGCGTGCGCGTTGCGCAAGCACCGCGTCCTCTTGATCCTCAAGGTAACGAATCACCGCTTCGCGCACGATGGAACTTTTATTGCTGCCTTTGGCGGTGGCAACCTTGGCGACGCGGTCTTCGAGTTCCTTCTCCAGCCTTAAAGCGAGCATGATTGTTCTCCAGGAGAGTGTGTCATACATTGTATAACACCGGCACCTTAGCCCGCAATCATTACGTGTAAGTTGAGCTGAAGAAAATTGAGCCTAACCACGTTCCGCAGCATCACATTCGATTGGCATCCATGAGCAAACCGGGTTAGCCACAGAATGTTGGGGCACTGTGAATAAATGCGTGGTGCTGATACAGCTTTCTACGTTGCGGACGCCCATCGCGAAATTTCACCCATCCATCCGCACGCTGCCATCACCATCTTGCAGCGTATTGTTTTTGTAGATACAATAACCTCATGCGAATTACATTCGATCCGGCCAAGCGAGACAAAACGCTGGCCGAACGCGGACTGGATTTCGCGGATGCTGCGTTAGTCTGTGCGGGCGTCACGCTTGAGGTCGAAGATACCCGAAAGAACTACGACGAAACGCGCATCATCTGCTACGGCCTGTTGGCAGGGCGGATGGTTGTAGTGGGCTACACCCCGCGTGGCGCGGATCGCCATATTTTCAGCATGAGGAAAGCCAATGAACGCGAACAAGCCCGTATCGCGCCGCACCTTGAGGTCTGACCTCGCCCGCGTCGATGCACACACAATCAAGCCGGAGGAATACAAGGAACTTCCCGAGCTAACCGAAGATATGCTCGCCCGTGCAAAGGTGAACAAGGGCGGACGGCCCGTTTCGGCAAACCCGCGTAAGTTGATCTCGCTGCGCTTACCCGCCGACGTCATCGAGCGGTGGAAGGCTACAGGTCCAGGTTGGCAGACGCGCATGGCCGATCGATTGAGCAAGAGCCGGTGAAGAATTCGAATTCCATCATGGCTGGGCTTGGTAAGAAGCAGCAGCGGACAATAGATTTTGCTCTTGATGGGCTGTTTACCGTCAAATCTATCTCAGCGCCCAGGTCGATCAAGGACTTCTCTGTGAGCAACGTCTTGACGCGGGAACTGCGGCTGACAGGTAACCCGCAATCGGAACTATGCTAAAACTTTGCGCTTGCGTTTGGACAGTTTATCCACCGGCAGCAGGCTGGTGTATTGCTGATACAACTCAAACAGAAACGCCACGCGCTCGGCGTCGCTCGCAAACGATTTTTTCCCGTAAGCCGCATCGACTACGCGATCCAGTGTTTGGTGCGCTTTGGTGAGTTGCGGCGGCATGGTCAGCGGATCGTAAAGATCGGCGAGCGATGAATCCGGAAACCTTGTGCGCGCATCGAGTACGCCTTGTGCGGCAGCTTCGATGGTCTGGACTTGCTTCTTGCTCGTGTCACGCGGCCATGGAAAGTTGTTGTAAACAATGTCTTTGGAGTAGCGATAGCGGCTTTCCAATCGCCCGCAGGTATAACGTACCCACGCCATGTGCATTAGGGATGACATCACTCCGAAGTGAAAGAGTGTTGCACCCGGAACTGCTAAGCAACTGTCAGCTACTATGCGATCTTTCGAAAAAAAACCGAGTGGAATATATTGTCGATTTTCCGACGAATGCCTTGGAACCAGAATATAGTCAGCTTTCGGCTGCGTTACCTGCCGAAACAGCGTTGGGTGGGAATAATTTCGAGTGGACTCTGCCTTACTCGCTTTACGAAATTCATCTACCAATCTGACTCGCTTCCTAACATTCGGCAGTACATTAATCTCCGTCGGAGTAGCATTAACTAGCCAGAGAACCCATCTCCTTTCGCCATGCAAATACTCGTGGGCACTCATGAACGGCTTAATGAATTTTGCCGCAGCTGATTCTGACTCTAAAAAAGCGTTCTTTTCCGTATCCGTAAATAAATAGTGACCACCATCTGTAGGCTTGTTACCGTAAACCATCTCTGGCATACCGAACAGGTTTTGAGAGCGGTTTTCGAGAAGAATCCAAGGAGCATCAACCAGATATGCATTAATCGCGCTCGCCACTGTTTCATGAGGTTCGCCATCGACGTGCTCGTACTCAAAGAGCCTGACGTTCTCCGGATCGTAGGCGGCAAAACCAATAATCACACAGTAAACGGCAGCTTTGCCACGCGCTTCCGACGACCACCGAAATGTACGGTGGGCGAAGTGGATTCGGAGGTTATATCTCGCCAAAGCTCGCCACAGAATGCCAACCTGCTCTCCTTGGGTAATGGAATTCGTTGAAACAAATCCGACTTTCGCTCCCGTATCTTGAACATATGGCGCCGCCTTACAGTACCACGCCGTCACGTAATCCATTACGCCCGCAATCTTGCTGTACGGCCCATACGTAGAAAGCATTTCCGATTTTTGCTCGACCGTCTGTAGATGATGACCTACAAAGGGTGGATTTCCAAGCATGTATGAAAGTCGCTCTCTCGGAAGAACATCATTCCAGTCGATGCGCAGCGCATTGCCGCATACGATATGCGGAGAGGTTTTGAGTGGGATGCGGGCAAAGTAATCGCCGAATTCTTCCGAGATTCTGACGTTCATCTGGTGATCCATCAGCCACAACGCCACCTGCGCGATCTGTGCCGGAAATTCCTCGATCTCGATGCCGAAAAATTGATCGACGTTGATGTTGACCAGTTGTTGAATATCGACGAGCCGCTGGCCGGTCTCTCTTTCCAGATTCAGCGAGGCACGCAATACCTCAAGTTCCAGCAGTCGCAATTCGCGGTAGGCAATGACCAGAAAGTTTCCGCAGCCGCAGGCCGGATCGAAAAACGTCAACGAGCGCAATTTCTTATGGAATTCGAACAGACGGTTGCGATTGTTTTTTACCTTGTTGAACTCTTCCCATAGTCTGTCCATGAAAAGCGGCTTGATCACCTTGAGGATGTTTTTCTCGCTGGTGTAGTGCGCGCCGAGGTTGCGCCGCGCCTTTTCATCCATCACCGACTGGAACAGCGCACCGAACACCGCCGGGCTGATCTTGCTCCAATCGAGTTCTGCGCAGTTCAGCAGCGCCGCGCGCATCTTGCCGTCGAAACTCGCTACCGGCAGCGCTTCCTCGAACAGCCTGCCGTTGACATACGGAAACACCGCAAGCGCCTCGTCCAGCGCTCTCTGCCGTTGGCCTTCCGGCGTATTGAGCACCTGAAACAACTGGTGCAGGTGCATGCCGAGATCGGCACCATCTTCCCCAGTGTGCGATTCGAGATAATCGCGAAAACTCTCGCGCGGCTGAAAAATACCAGTGTCGTCGGCAAACAGGCAAAACAGCAGCCTGACCAGAAAAACTTCCAGCGCGTGGCCGCTGTAACCGCTGGCTTTGAGCGCGTCGTGCAGTTTACCCATGCGCTCGGCAGCCTCGACGTTGACCGGGTCCTGCTCGCGCGTGACCTGCGCCTGATAACCGGCGATGAACCCGAAGCGCTTGATATGCTTGTGCAAATCCTTGAGCGCGATCTTCCACTCGCGTGCAGCTTCGAGGTCGAACAAGCGGAAGTTCTTGAAATCGGACACCAGGATGTAGCGCGGCAGATCGCGCTCGGCAAGGCCCTCGAAATAATCTGCCGCCTGGGTGAATGCACGGTCAAGATTTTCACCGGCACTCTTGTGCTCAATGAGTAGCACGCCTTTCCAGAAGGCGTCAATGCGACCGTCTTTAAGTTTCTTGCCAGCGCGAATCAGCGCGACCTGCTTCTCGAATATCGCGACGCGTCGCCGCTCTATACCAAACACGTGAAAGAACGCATTCCAAAACGACTGCGCCTCGGCGCGCTCGGATTCGGCATCCGCCCACTCGCGGGAAAATGCGAGCGCGCGGTCACGAATTTCGTTCCAGCTTAGCGGCATCTGTAAATTCTTTTAAAAACAAATAGTTAAGTCATTACCGTAAACGGTATCAAACAAGACTTACTGCGCCTCTATCCCCGCTTGCTTCACCACCTTGATCCACTTGGCGACTTCAGATTTGATATAAGCCTCGTGTTCGTCCAGCGTGCTGCCCACCGGCTCGGCACCCTGCTCAATCAAAAATTTGCGATTCGCCGGATCGCGCAGCGACGCCACCAGTGCGCCGTTCAAGCGTTCGGCTATCGGGCGTGGTATGCCTGCGGGGCCGATGAAGCTGAAGCCGCTGCTCACCACATAGCCGGGCATACCCGCTTCGATCATGGTCGGCACATCTTTCGCAAAACCGGCACGCTTCTCGCCGGTTTGAGCAATGAGTTTGATGCGCCCCTGCTGCACATGGCCGGAGACCAGCGGCAAGCTGGAGAATTGCAGTTGCACATGGCCTGCCACCAGGTCGATGATGGCCGGCCCAGCGCCTTTGTAGGGCACGTGCGTGATCTTGACGCCGGCCATCGAATTGAACAGTTCAACCGACATATGCCCGACAGTGGCACGTCCCGACGATGAACAAAACAGTTGGCCGGGTCGTGTTTTGGCGAGCGCAATCAGTTCCTTCACATTCTTCACCGGCAACGAAGGATGCACCACCAGACCTGAGGGCACATCGACTATCAAGCCCAATCCGATGAAGTCTTTCACTGTGTCGTAGGGCATTTTTTTGATCATCGACGGATTGATGACATAACTCGCCGCCACCAGGCCCGTGGTATAGCCGTCGGGCGGGCTCTTCGCAATAATCTCGCTGCCAATGGTACTGCCGGCGCCAGGCCGGTAATCGAACACCAGTTGCTGGCCGAGAAATTCGGTCATCTTCGGTTGCAGCAGGCGGAAAAACAGGTCGCTGTTGCCGCCCGGCGCGGCGGGGTTTACCACTCTGATCAGCTTGGTGGGAAAAGTTTGTGCGCCGGCCCCTACCACTGCTGCGATGCCAACGATAACACTGGCAATCTGAAAAATTCGTTTCGTGATGTTCACGGATTTCTCCTCGTTATTTTTTGATTCATCCGGCTTTCGTGCAAGTCATAAACCAACATCGTCGCTCCCGTGCAGACGCGAACGACAGTGGGCAATATACTTATTCTGCCTTGATCCTGGCCTCGCGCACCACCTTGCCCCACAGCGCGACTTCCTTGCGCAGAAATTCGCCGAACGCTGCAGGCGTACCGCCCACCACCTCGACATCCTGACTGGTGAAATATTTGCGCACGTCACTGGAATTGAGTATGCGATTGAACTCGGTATTGAGCTTGGCGACCACCGCCCTGGGTGTGCCCGCAGGCGCGGCCACGCCCCAAAACACACTGCCTTCGCAACCGGGCACGCCCGCTTCGGCCATGGTCGGCACATCAGGAAATGCTTTCAAGCGCGCCCGCGCGGTCACCGCCAGCGCGCGCACGCGGCCGGCCCTGATGAACGCGCTCGCAGCGGTCGGATTGTTAAACATCACCGGCACCTGCCCCGCCATCAGCGCCGTCATCGCCGGGCCGCTGCCTTTATAGGGCACATGCACCAGTTGGGTATTGCTCACCAGCTTGAACAATTCCATGATGAGATGGGTGGAAGAACCGTTGCCGGATGTGCCATACACCAGCGCGCCCGGCTTGGCGCGCGCCGCGTCGATCAACTCTTTCACAGTTTTATACGGCGTGGCAGCGCCCACCAGCATCATCGAGGGCGAGGTACCGGCGTTGATCACCGGCGTGAAATCCTTGAGGGTGTCGATCTTGATTTCAGTATACAGCGCGTTCATCACCACGAACGGCACCGACACGATCAGCAACGTGTGGCCGTCGGGATTGCCTTTGGCCGCAATCTCGGTGCCGATCACCGTGCCCGCGCCGCCGCGGTTATCCGCCACCGAGCCAGGCGCGAAACCTTCATTGAGCCCGTGCACCAGAAAACGCGCCAGCACATCATTGCCGCCACCCGGCGGGAACGGGATGACCACGCGGATGCCTCTGCCCTTGGTAGGAAACGCGGGAATATCGGTGGCGCTGTTTGCTTGCGCCCATGCAGCTTGCGAACCGGCGATAAGCGCCAATACCGCAATCCATTTTAGTACGTGAATCATGAATTGAGTCCGCCAGATTTTCTACGAGATACAAGAGCAAGCAAATACCCCACTCCGTCATTCCGGCTTTCGCCGGAATGACGGGGTTGGTGTTGCGCTATGCCAAAGCTAAATTCTATGATAATTTACTGTTTAAAAACAATTACTTACGTCTTGCTACCGTCTTGCCTTGTTTGCCGTACCAATCTAGTATTTGCTCGCCGGTCCAGAACAACACGCCCGGTTTCTTGCGCAATGTTTTGAACACGGTTTCAAAATACTTGATGCGATGCGCGACACCGGAGATATACGGATGCACGCCTATCGCCATGATTTTCGCGCGCGTCCTGCCTTCTTCATACAGACGCTCGAAATGATCCAGCGTGCGCGTGACGAATTCGTTGCTGGAATGATGCTGCACCATCATCATCGGAATGTCGTTGCACTCCACGTTGTACGGCATTGCCACCACCTTGCCGTAGCGGGTGCGGATGTCGCAAGGCTCATCATCGATGATCCAGTCGGCGATGTATTTGATGCCGGCCTCCGCCAGATAGTCCGGCGTGTAATAGGTCTCGGTCAGCCCCGGCGACAGCCAGCCCACCGGCGCCTTGCCGGTAAACGCTTTGATGGTTTTCACCGTGCGCTGAATCATCGCGCGCTGGTCTTTCTCAACGTGTATCGGCTGCTGATCGTACGAGTGACCGACAAATTCCCAACCGGATTTAAGCGACTCTTCGGCCACCCGCGCGTAATCGCTGCATACCCGTGCATTGGTGAAGAGCGACGCTTTGATATCGAGTTCGTCCAGCGCCTGCTTCATGCGCCAGAAGCCGACGCGCATGCCGTACTCGTGCCACGCCCAGTGCGCGAAATCCGGCAGACGATTCACGTTAGTCGGCGGCGGCAACACTTGCCGTGGCATGGGGCGGTGGATGTCCCACACTTCAACGTTGATGATGGGCCAGATCACCACGCGCGCGCCGCCAGGCAGTTTCAACGGCGGGCGGTCGATAATGGCGGAATAGTCTAAGCGTTGAGAAGGCAACATGATTTTTAGCGTGTGAAATGAGCGGATTTTCGCGTCACGATTATACGGGCAATTTGCATCCACAACGGCGATTGACTACCATGCAGCAGCAAGGAGAAATTCCATGAAACGCACAGCATGTTTGTTGTCACTGGCAGTGGTTGCGATCAGCGCCGCTGCCGCGCAAAACTACCCCACGCGCCCGATCCGCCTGATCGTGCCCTTTCCGCCCGGCGGCAACATCGACATCACCGCGCGCGCCATCGCGCCGGGTTTGACCGAGCTGCTCGGTCAAACCATTGTCATTGATAATCGCGGTGGCGCCAGCGGCCTTATCGGCACGGATCTGGTCGCCAAATCCAATGCTGACGGTTACACGCTGGTGCTCGCATCCAGCGGCACCGTCACCGTGGCGCCATCGCTCTACGCCAAAATGCCGTACGACTCGGTGAAAGATCTATCAGCAATTACGCTGCTGTCCTACGTGCCCATCGTGCTGGTGGTGAACCCCAACCTGCCGGCGAAATCGATCAAGGACTTCATCGCGCTGGCAAAATCGCGGCCCGGCAATATGACCATGTCTTCGCCCGGCAGCGGCACCACCAATCAGCTCGCGGGCGAACTGTTCCAGCTGGAAACAGGAACCAAGTTCCTGCATGTACCCTACAAAGGCGCCGGCCCGGCGCTGATCGACTTGATGGGCGGACAGGTGGACATGCTGTTCGACCAACTGAGCGCATCCAGCAATTACATCAAAATTGGCAAATTGCGCGCACTGGTGGTGGCGGGCGACAAGCGCAACGCCGTGATCCCCGATGTGCCGACCATGACCGAAAGCGGTCTGAAGAACTGCGAGGCCGGCACCTTTACCGCGCTCATGGGCCCAGCCAGATTGCCGCGCGAAATAATCAACCGTCTCAATATGGCGGGCAACAAAACACTGGCCATGGCGGCGACGCGCGATCGCTTTGCCGCGGTGGGCGCGGAGATACTCGGCGGCACGCCGGCGCAACTCGATGCCCACCTGAAACTGGAACTGGCGAAATGGACGCGCGTCGCCAAGGTTGCCAATATCAAGCTGGATTAAGCCACGGCCGCTCTATACGATAAACCGCTTCAAACGCATCCAGCTGATTGCGATACTGCACCGTGCGCGCAATATCATCCAGCCCTTCCAGCAAACACTTCTTGCGCACCGGATGAATGTCGAAGCGGTGCGTTTTGCCTTGCGCATCGATCACCGTCTGCGCCGCGAGATCAACACTGATGGTCGCGCCCGGATGCTCACGCAACTGCGCACGTAACGCAGCACATTCCGCGTCGCTTAGCACCACCGGCAGCAATCCATTCTTGTAACAATTGTTGGCGTGTATATCGCCAAAACTGGAAGCGATCACGCAGCGGATGCCAAACTCGTACAAAGCATAGACCGCGCTTTCGCGTGACGACCCGCTGCCCCAGTTGCGGTCGGCAACTATTATCTGAGCGCGATTGAACGGCGCGACGTTGAGTAAATGTTCCTTCTCCGTACCGTCGGCATTGAAACGCCGGTCGTGAAACAAAATGCGCGCATGTTCCGGTCCGCGCGGCACTTTGTTAAAGCGCGTCGGACACAGTTGATTGGTATCGACGTTAGGTTCGTCGATAGGGGCGGCGATTGCGGTGATGGTGGTGAAGGGTGTCATGTAATCACTTCAGCAGCTCTCGCACATCCGTCAGCCGTCCCTTCAACGCCGCCGCCGCCGCCATCGCCGGACTCACCAGATGCGTGCGCCCGCCGGTGCCCTGGCGGCCTTTGAAATTGCGATTGGAGGTCGAGGCACAGCGCTCGCCCGGCTGTAACTGGTCGCCGTTGATCGCGGTACACAGCGAACAGCCGGGCTCACGCCATTCAAAGCCAGCGGCTTTCAGTATGCTGTCCAGACCTTCTTTTTCCGCCTGAAGCTTGACCCACTGTGACCCCGGCACCACCCACGCGGGCACCACCGCGCGACCCAGCTTTGCAACCGCCGCCGCTGCGCGTATGTCTTCAATGCGGCTGTTGGTGCAGGAGCCGATAAACACTTTATCCACTTTGATGTCCGATAACGCCATGCCCGGGGTCAGCGCCTGATAGTCGATGGCCGAAGCCGTTTCCTGCGCTGTAATTTCATCTTTGATGTCACGTGGATTCGGCACCACGCCGGTGATCGGCCCGCCTTGTTCCGGGTTCGTGCCCCACGTCACCATGGGCGCGATATCCGCTGCGTGCATCGCAATCTCGCGATCGAAGCGCGCACCGTCGTCACTGGGCAACTGGCTCCACACCGCCATCGCCGCATCCCATTGTTCGCCCTTGGGCGCATACGGGCGGCCGTGCATATAGGCGTATGTGGTCGCATCCGGCGCAATCATTCCCGCGCGCGCGCCGGCTTCGATCGACATATTGCATACCGTCATGCGCCCTTCCATGCTCATATTGCGAAACGTGCTGCCGGCGTATTCGAGCACATGCCCGGTGCCGCCGGCGACGCCGATACGCGCAATGATGGCGAGAATCACGTCTTTGGGCGATACGCCGAAACCCAGCGCGCCGTCGATGGTGATGCGCATGGTTTTCTGACTGCGCTGCCAAATCGATTGCGTCGCCATCACATGCATCATGTCCGAAGCGCCGATGCCGAATGCAAGGCAGCCAAACGCGCCATGCGTCGAGGTGTGCGAATCCGCGCCACAGATCAGCAATCCCGGCTGCGTGATGCCCTGCTCCGGCGGCACAATATGCAAAATACCCTGCCGCGGATCATCGATGCCAAACAGGGTAATGCCATGTTTCGCCGCGTTGACCTGCAACTTGAGCACCATATTACGGATGTCGGCATTGGCGATGCCTGCCACGCCTTTTTCGCGCCCGGTGGTGGGCACGTAGTGGTCGTTGAAGGCGAACACTTGATGGGGTCGCGCGATAGTGCGTCCCTGTTGTTCCAGCTTGGCGAACGCGTGCGACGAGCCTTCATGCAGCAATGCCCGATCCACGTGCAGTAGCAGCTCACCTTCTTCTTCGACAACGACGTGGCGGTTCCAGATTTTCTCGAACAGCGTCAATGGCAATTCAAAACCCTCGACTCGCGGTAATCAATACCCCCGGATAATGTCGCTTCCCGGCGAGTAATTGCGACAGCGCGTTGTCCATGCGTCCAACTCTTGCGAGTTGGCCGCCATAGCTACTCGTCCTTGCCGTCTTCCTTGTACTTCTTGATCATGGGCAGGATAAATGGCAGCAGTATGGAAATCACCGACATCACCACCAGCGTAATGGTAATAGCGCTGCCGAAGAATATCTTCGGATTGGCGCCGGAAATCGTCATTGCCTGACGGAAGGATTGCTCCATCATGCCGCCCAGCACCAGCGACAGCACCAGCGGCGCGACGGGGATGTCCACTTTGTCAAACACATAACCCAGCACGCCAAACAGCAGGATCAGATACAGATCGGTCATGCTGCCGTTAATGGCATAGGCGCCAATTACAGAGATCGCGATGATCAACGGATACAAAATCCCGGAGGGGATTAACAGCAGCCGCACAAAGATGCCGATCAACGGCAAATTCAATATCAGCAGCATCACATTGCCGATATACATGCTGTCGATCAACCCCCACACCAGATCCGGCCGGTTCTGAAACAGCAGCGGTCCCGGCTGGATGCCGTACATGATGAAGGCGCCCATCAGCACCGCGGTCGCGCCGCCGCCGGGAATACCGAGTGTGAGCAGCGGCACCATCGCACCTGCGGTATCGGAATTGTTCGCCGCTTCTGGTCCGGCAACACCTTCAATTGCGCCGTGGCCGAATTCTTCCGGGTTTTTCGACAGGCGTTTCTCGGTGGTATACGACATGATCGAAGCAATCGTGCCGCCCGCGCCCGGCAACACGCCGATGATGAAGCCGATAGTGCCACCGCGCCAGATCGGGCCTATCGAGCGCAACCATTCCTCTTTGGTCAGCCACAGCGGGCCAGTGATTTTCATCGCTTGGGCGCCAGTGCCCTTGTAGATACCCTCGAAACCGCGGAACACTTCCGCCACCGCGAACAGGCCCACCACCACCACCACAAAGCCCACACCATCCTGAAACTCGGCCACGCCCATGGTGAATCGCGCCTGGCCGCTCTGCAAATCGATGCCGATGGTGGCGATCATCAAACCCAGAAGTGTGGCGAGCAATCCTTTCGCCGGCGATTTACCGGTGAGCGTGGACACCGCCGTCATCGCAAACACCATCAGCGTGAAATATTCCGCCGGCCCGAACTTGAGCGCCATCGACGACAAGGGCACCGCGAAGACCGTCAGCCCAATCACGCCCAACGTGCCCGCAATGAACGAACCGATGGCAGATACCGCCAGCGCCGCGCCCGCTCGCCCCTTCTTCGCCATCTCATAGCCGTCGATGGAGGTCATCACCGAGGCCGCCTCGCCCGGTGTGCGAATCAGAATGGCCGTGGTGGATCCACCATACTTGGTGCCGTAGTAAACGCCGCACATCATGATCAGTGCGGAGGTGGGGTTCATGCCGAAGGTCACCGGAATCAGCAGCGCTATGGAAGCCGAGGGACCAATGCCCGGAAGCACGCCGACTATGGTTCCGAGAAATACACCGAGAAAGGTGTACCACAGGTTGATGGGCGTCATGCAGACCGCGAAACCGTTGATGATGTGCGTGAAAGTATCCATGGCGACCCCTTAGAATGGCGCAATGCCGCGCGGCAAATTCACGCCCAGCAAACTAGTAAACGCGTAATAGCTGCCAAAGCTGTAAAGCACCGAGGTCAGCCCATTGGTCCACCACTTGCCTTTGTTGAAGTAGGAAGTCATGGCCAGCAAAAACAGGCCGGTGGCCACGGCGTAACCCAACGGTTCGAACAGCACGAAGTAAATGCCGGTGGCCACGGTAACGCCGATAATGATTTTGTACGACGCGATGTCGTGTGGTTCCGCCGCCTGAGGCGCAACGGACTTCGATTCGGCTTTACGCGCCTTGAGCATCTCGATCAGCAGCATCACCGCCGCGATGATCATTCCGGCGCCGAGCAGTCGGGGAAAAGCCTTCGGCCCCAGCGGGTCGCCTATCTCAAGAGTGGGAATTTGCGACGTGGCCCAGAAATAAACGCCCGTCAGCACCACCATAAATACAAAGATAATTCGGTCCGCCATGTTATTTTCTCTCTCAGTCGATTGGTTGGACACGCCGACGCTAACTTTCCGTGCACGCGCTTATTATCGGCGCTCTCCTCCACCGCAAAACGCGTCAGCAGTTTACCTAAGAATAGTGTTGCTGTGTTGCCGGTGTGCGCCAAAATCAGGCTATGCCGGGTATTGGCCCACAATTCAGATTGTCACATTAAATCAAGTGCTTGGTTTGCTCCGCCTCACTGCTGCAAAATCGCCGGAGGTTTACCATTGGCCGATTAAAACAAATTTCCTGCGCGGCCGAAAGCCCGGAGCCATCGCGTGCGCGGCAAACTCAGTAAACGCGGTGCGCTGCAACATACAATGCGGCGCGGGTAAAAAATTGCCGACGTGACACATCTTCTGTAGCTTGCTTCGTTCGCGATCTGAACTCGCCCATGTGTTTTGCACCATCATCGCCCCGGAAACGACTAAAATGTCACATCGGCGCGAGTAATCTTCAGTTTGGCCGGGTCCTTCACGGCAGCCACTGTTTTCCACCACAGGTTCGTTCACGGCAGTTTCCCCTAACTATTTGATTCCAACGAGTTAACCATGACATACGATCCGTTTAATGCTATCCGGGAATTTAAACTTAACTCCGGCAAAACCGGGAAATATTATTCGCTGGCTGCGCTCGAAGAAGCGGGCTTGGGCAAAACCTCGCGTCTGCCGATAAGTTTGCGTGTGGTGCTCGAATCGGTGCTGCGCAATTGCGACGGCAAACGCATCGGCGAAGATCGCGTCAAAGAACTCGCAGGCTGGCTGCCCAATGCCGAGCGCACACAGGAAGTACCTTTCGTGCTCGCACGCATCATGCTGCAGGACATGGCTGGATTTCCCGCGCTGAACGATTTTGCTGCGATGCGCGCCGAAGCTCAGCGCCAGAAGTTCGACCCCACCCGTATCGAACCGCTGGTGCCGGTGGATCTGGTGGTAGATCACTCCATCGTCGTCGACGTGCACAACTCCACTGACGCACTGCGCAAGAATATGGAAATCGAATTTGAGCGCAACGGCGAGCGTTACACCTTTCTCAAGTGGGCCAAGCAGGCGTTCTCCGGTATCCGCGTGGTGCCTCCCGGGAACGGCATCTGCCACCAGGTCAACCTCGAGTACCTGTCGCGCGGCGTATGGGAAAAAGATGGCGTGTATTACCCCGACTCCACCGTCGGCACCGATTCGCATACCACCATGGTCAACGCCATCGGCGTGCTGGCCTGGGGCGTGGGTGGCATCGAGGCCGAAGCCGGCATGCTGGGGCAGCCGTATTACTTTCTCACGCCCGATGTAGTCGGCGTGCATATGAGCGGCAAGCTGCGCGACGGCGTCACTGCGACCGACCTGGTGCTGACGGTCACCGAACTCTTGCGCAAGACCAACGTCGTCAACAAGTTCGTTGAGTATTTCGGCGAGGGCGCCTCATCGCTGTCTCCGACCGACCGTGCCACGGTATCCAATATGTCGCCGGACTATGGCGCCACCTGCGGCTTTTTCGCGATTGACGACAAGGCACTCGAGTACTACCGCATGTCGGGCCGCGAACAACACTGCGACGCGATCGAGTCCTACCTCAAGGCGCAGGGCATGTATGGCATCCCCAAGAAAGGCGACATCGACTATTCACAGGTGGTCGAACTCGATCTGTCGACCGTGCGTCCCAGCGTATCGGGCCCGAAGCAGCCGGAGGACCGCATCAACCTTGAAGGCATCAAGAGCCGCTTCACCGAACTCTACGCGAAGCCCGTGGCGGAAAGCGGCTACAACAAACCCGCCGCCGATATGGCCAAGCGCGTGCCCGTGGCAAACAAATCCAACATGGATGTGGGCAACGGCGACGTGCTGATCGCCGCGATTACCTCTTGCACCAACACCTCCAACCCGTGGGTGCTGCTCGCCGCCGGTCTGCTCGCCAAGAAAGCGGTCGAGAGAGGCATGAAGCCGCATCCGCGCGTCAAGACTTCGATGGCCCCCGGCTCCAAGGTGGTCACGGCGTACCTGAAGCAGGCCGGCCTGCTGCCGTACCTGGAGCAGCTCGGCTTCCACGTCGTCGCCTACGGCTGCACCACTTGCATGGGGCTGGCCGGCCCGCTGGACAAGGATCTCGAAGATACCGTGATCAAGAGCGACTTGATCTGTGCGGCGGTGCTCTCGGGCAACCGCAACTTCGAAGCGCGCGTGCATCAATCGCTCAAAGCCAACTTTCTGATGAGCCCGCCGCTGGTGGTGGCCTTCGCGCTCGCGGGCACCGTGCTGAAAGACATGAGCAGCGATCCTATCGGCAACGACAAGAACGGCAAGCCGGTGTTCCTGAAAGACCTGTGGCCAACACCCGCCGAAGTGGAAGCACTGATGAAGTTCGCCACCGACAGCAACAACTTCAAGCGTGAATACGGCGATCTCGCGGGCGCCAAAGACCTGTGGGACGCCATTCCCGAGGCCAAAGGCGCGCTGTTCCAGTGGGACCCGAAATCAACCTACATGCTCGAACCACCACTGTTCGAAGGATTCAAGGTTGAGTTGCCCAAAGTCACCGATATCAAAGGTGGGCGCGCGCTCGGCATTTACGGCAATAAGCTGACCACCGACCACATCAGTCCCGTGGCGCCGATCCGTAAGGGCACGTTGGCCGGCGACTGGCTGGTTGCCGCGGGCAGCACAGACCTTTCCAGCTTCGGTTCGCGCCGCACCAACCACGAAGTGATGGTGCGTGGCGCATTCGCCAACCCGCGCATTAAAAACCTGCTCGCAGCCGGCACTGAAGGCGGCGTCACCATCCATCAGCCCAGCGGCGACAAGATGGCTATTTTTGATGCCTCAATGCGTTATCAAAACATTGACAAGGTGCCGCTGTTTATTTTTGGCGGCGAAGAATACGGCACCGGATCGTCGCGCGACTGGGCGGCCAAAGCCACGCAAATGCTGGGCGTAAAGGTCGTGGTGGCGCGTGGCTACGAGCGCATCCATCGCTCCAATCTGGTCGGCATGGGCGTGCTGCCCTGCCAGTTCAAGGGCAACGACAGCGTGCAGTCACTCAATATCACCGGCAAGGAAACCTATGATCTCATCGGCGTTCAAGGCGGCGATCTAAAACCCTTGCAGGATGTCACGTTGGTGATTCATCGTGCCGATGGCAGCACCCAAAACGTGACGGTCACGCTGCGCCTGGATTCGCCGATCGACGTGGAATACCTGAAGCACGGCGGTATTCTGCCGTTTGTATTGCGGGAGTTGATGGCGGCTTAATCATTGAGGAAAGCGCAAGCCAAGAAATCCCCTCGCCCCGCTTGCGGGGACAAGGGAACACTTGAAACGAAGTAGAGGGCCAGGGTGAGGGGCAACCACAATGTCCAGGCATCGGCAGTGCTTCCCCTACCCTCACCCTAACCCTCTCCCGCCCCAAGGCGGGAGAGGGAATATTGCTGTCGCAGATTATTTTTAATAAATTCATATAGTCATATTTCGAACGAACTCCGGAGTTCCGCCATGCCCCTAGACACCTTCAAAACCCTGCGCGATTTCACGCCCTCCCCCGGTAGAGCCGGTAAATATCACTCACTCGCCGCACTCGAAGCAGCAGGCTTGGGCAAAGTTTCGCGCCTGCCGCGCTCCATACGCGTGGTGCTTGAAGCGCTGGTGCGTCACTGCGACGGCAAGAGAGTCAGCGAAGAACACGTCAAAGCGCTGGCTGCATGGCAAGCCAACGGCGCGCGCACCATGGAGATTCCGTTCGTGGTGGTGCGCATCGTACTGCAGGATTTGATCGGCTTCGGCACACTGAATGATCTCTCCGCCATGCGCGCAGCAGCGGAGCGTCTGGGCGTGCCGCCCGGCAACATCGAGCCACTGGTACCGGTGGATGTGGTGGTCGATCACTCGGTGGAAATTGATGTCTATAACCGCCCGGATGCGGTGCAGCGCAATCAGGAAATCGAGTTCAAGCGTAACGCCGAACGTTATCTTTTCGTCAAATGGGCGCAGGGCGCGTTCAAGACGGTGCGCGTGGTGCCGCCCGGCAACGGCATCATTCATCAAATCAATATGGAGCATCTGTCGCGCGGCGTGTTTGAAAAAGACGGCGTGTGGTTCCCCGACACCGTGTTCGGCACCGACTCGCATACCACCATGGTCAACGGCATCGGCATCGTGGCGTGGGGCGTGGGCGGCATCGAAGCTGAAGCCGGCATGCTGGGCCAGCCCAATGCCTTCCTCACGCCGGATGTGGTGGGCTGTCACATGACGGGCAAGCTGCGCGAAGGCGTCACCGCCACCGACCTCGTGTTGACCGTCACCGAACTCATGCGCCGCGCCAAAGTGGTAGGAAAATTCGTCGAGTTCTTTGGCGCAGGCGCTAGCGCATTGACCGCAGCCGACCGCTGCACCGTCGCCAACATGGCGCCCGAATACGGCGCGACCATGGGCTACTTTCCGGTCGATGAAAAAACCATCGAGTACTTCCGCACCACCGGCCGCGAGCCGGAGCAGGTCGCGGCGATCGAGGCTTACTTCAAAGCGCAGAACATGTTCGGCATGCCGAAACTCGGCGATATCGACTACAGCGAGTTGATCACGCTGGATCTTGGCAGCATCGTGCCGTGCCTGTCCGGGCCGAAACGCCCGCAGGATCGCGTCAGTCTGCCCGACCTCGGTCGTAATTTCGATGCGCTGTTTTCGGCGCCCACTGACAAGAACGGCTATGCCCGCCCTGCCGATGATCTGAATCGCCGCGTGCCCAGCGGCCATGACGCGTTTGATGTGGGCCACGGCGACGTGCTGATCGCTTCCATCACATCCTGCACCAACACCTCCAACCCGGCGTTGTTGATCGCCGCAGGCTTGTTCGCCAAACGCGCGAATGAGCGCGGCCTGAAAATTAATCCGCGCGTCAAAACCTCGCTCGCGCCCGGCTCCAAGGTTGTCACCGCCTACCTGCGTGATGCGGGCCTGTTGCCCGAACTTGAAAAGCTCGGCTTTGGCGTCGTCGCCTACGGCTGCACCACCTGCATGGGTGCGGCAGGGCCATTGGACGCCAAACTCGAAGAAGCCGTGGTGTCGAAAGACCTCGTCACAGCTGCCGTGCTTTCCGGCAACCGTAATTTCGAAGCGCGCGTCCACGCCAACCTGCGTGCGAACTATCTCGCCAGTCCCGCGCTGGTGGTGGCCTACGCCATTGCCGGCACGGTGCGCACGGATCTCACCAAAGACCCGTTGGGCAAAGGCGCGGACGGCAAGCCGGTGTATCTGAAAGACCTGTGGCCCACCGACGCCGAAGTCGCATCACTGCTGAAATTTGCCGCCAACGCCGATCACTTCCGCCGCGAATACGGTGACCTGTCAGGCAACAAGGTGTTGTGGGACGCCATCCCCACCATCGAAGGCGCGGTCTACAAATGGGATGCAAAATCCACCTTCATCAAGGAGCCGCCGTTTTTTGACGGCGTCACCCGCACGCCGGACGCGGTCACCGATATCGTAGGCGCACGCGCGCTGGCGATACTTGGCGACTCGATCACCACCGACCACATCAGCCCTTCCACCAAAATCCGTCCGGGCACACCCGCCGGCAAGTGGCTCTCCAACTACGACGCACCACCTGCAGACTGGGGCCACTTCGGCGTGCGCCGCTGCAATCATGAACTGATGGTGCGCGGCACCTTCGCCAATGTGCGCCTGCGCAACGCCGTCGCGCCCGGCACCGAAGGCCCCATCACCAAGGTGCAGCCCACGGGCGAACAAATGACCATCTTTGAAGCGTCCGAAATCTATCGTGCCAAAAACACGCCGCTGGTGATCTTCGGCGGTGACGACTACGGTATGGGTTCGTCGCGCGACTGGGCGGCCAAAGGCGTGCAACTGCTCGGGGTCAGAGCCGTCATCGTCAAAAGCTTCGAACGCATACACCGCGCCAACCTGATCGGCATGGGTGTGTTGCCCTTGCAGTTCAAGCAAGGCGACAGCGTGACATCGCTCGGCATCAACGGCAGCGAAACCTTCACCATCGAAGGGATCAATGGCGGCAACGTCAAACCGCTGCAGGATATCGCCATGGTGATTACGCGTGCCGATGGCAGCACGCAGCGCGTGGCGCTCACCCTGCGCATCGATACCGGTATCGAAGTGGATTACCTGAAGCACGGCGGCATCCTGCCGTATGTATTGCGGGATTTAGTGGCTGCCGCTGCGTAGAATCGCAGCGGAAGGGTGGGGCACGTGTGCCCACGCGGTTCGTCAAGGGCCGGTAGGTTGGGCTGACGAAGGAAGCCCAACTTCTATGGTGCATCACTCACCAACGTTGGGCTTCGCTACGCGCAGCACCAACCTACAGCATTCGCCATTGCTCGCCAGCCGCCACCGCGCGCCCGTCACGCGCAAGCTTGAGCAAATGCGCATGCAGCGAGCGTCGCGCGGGCACGTGCAGCTTGGACGACACATCGTCATAGACCACTGGCACCAGTTCATCGAGCGTCGCCACTTTGGCCTGCGCCAGCGCATCGACCACTTTTTTCTCGCGCTTCAGACGATGGGCAATGATTTTCACAACTTCTTCGCGCGGCGCCTCAATCACGTGGCCGTGGCCCGGCGCGAACGCAGTGATGGCGTAGCTGCTTAACTTGTTCAGCGAGGCAAAGTATTCATACATATCGCCATCGGGCGGCGATATCACCACGGTAGACCCTTGCATTACATGGTCGCCGGTGAACAACCAGCTTGCGCCTTCGAGCAGATAACACAGGTGGTTCGAGGCGTGTCCCGGTGTGTGTACCGCGCGGATTTTGAACGTGCCGCAATCCACCACGTCGTCGTTCACCAGCGCACGGTCGGGCTTGAATTCAGTGTCCTGCCGGCCATCGTCCGGCACTTTGCCGAAACCATGGATCAGCGCGCCAGTGGCTTTTGCAACCGCACGCGACGACGGCGAATGATCCTGATGGGTGTGGGTGCAAAAAATCCAGCGCAGACGCTTGCCGCTATGCTTGATCAGCAGTTCGGCATGCGAGGCTATGTCCGGCCCCGGATCGATCATCGCGAGATCGCCGGTATCATCGCCGACGATATAAGAGTTAGTGCCCGGCCCGGTCATCATGCCGGGGTTGGGCGCGGTGATGCGCTGCACGCGCGGGTGGATGCGAACGAGTTCGCCGGGAATGATGGTTGCCATGATTGAAACGCTCCTGTTTCTGAATAGAATCTAAAACGTGCCTCTGCCCGCCTCGGTGCCGGCTTCTTCATAACCCGGCTGACCCGGCAGCAAACGGCGTCCGTCTTTGTTGATGCGCGGCTCGATCACGGGTATATCGCCCAGTGCTTGCATGCGCTTGATCAGCGACGCCACATGGTCGTGCTCCGCAAACAGCCGCAGCGTATGCACGGTGGGCGTGCGCATATCGAACTTGTTTAGTTTATTGAGACTCAGCGCCTCAGCTGGGCGTACCCACACGTGATCAATGGTTTCACGATTGTCATGCAGCGGCTTCTGTGACTCTGGCGCCGCCGCCACAAAGAACCTCGTGTCGTAACGGCGTGGTGAGCCTACGGGTGTAATCCAGTGACTGAAATAAGTTACCTGCTGTAGCGGCAGGCGCAAGCCTTCATCCTTGAGCATTTCGCTGAGTGGATGCTCGCCGTGTTCAACTCTGCTGCGATACGCATGAAAGCGATCCGCACGCACGCTGTCATCCAGCGTAACCATTTCTCCACGCTCATTGCAGGCGAGCAAGATGCCCGCTTCTTCGAACGACTCGCGTATTGCCGCCACCCAGTAGGCCAGCCCGCCGCTGGCGATGCCGAGCTTGCGGCTGGCATCGGCATCATTCAGCCCCGTGCATAACGCGGCGATGTCATCCGAACTGTCGTGCCGGTCCACCGCGCCACCGGGGAACACATACGCACCGGGTACGAACACCAGCTGAAAATTGCGCTGCATCATCAGCACCTCAATACCTTGCGCTGTGTCACGCACCAAGGTCACCGTCGCGGCTGGGCGGGGAGTCAAAATTTTTTCCATAAGCATTTGTTATTATTGAATATTTATTCCATCTTCACATTGGCCACCTGGATAACGCGGCGGTTTTTTTCGATCTCGCCGCGTACGAACTGACCGAACTGCGCCGGCGTGGTCGTCGCCATAACATCGGCGCCGCCCACTGCGAGACGCTCTTTCACATCGGGCAGATTGAAGACGCTGTTCATGTCCCTGTTCATTTTATCGACGATCGCGCGCGGCGTTCTCGCGGGCAGAAACACGCCATACCACTGCACCAGTTCGATATCGGGATAACCGACCTCCTTCATCGTCGGCACGTCCGGCAACGCGGATGAGCGCGCGCCACTGGTCACTGCCAGCGCGTACAGCCTTCCGGCTTTGGCATGCGGCACCACCGGCAGCAGCGACAAGAAACCTATCGGCACATGGCCGCCGAGATTGTCATTCAGCGCCGGGCCGGCGCCCTTGAATGGGATATGCACCATGTCGATCTTGGCAAGTATCTTCAGCCATTCGCCCGCCAGATGCTGCGGGCTGGCCGTGCCTACTGAAGCGTACGAGTATTTGCGCTGTCCGGCAGTTGCAACCAGTTCCTTGATCGACTTCACGCCGGTCGACGGATGCGCGGTAATGACCACCGGCGTGGTTGATGCGAGCGTGACGGGCTCGAGATCCTTAAGCGGATCGTACGGCATGTTCTTGAACAGGCTGACATTAGTGACGATCTCCGACGACGCGCTCATCAGTACGGTGTAACCATCCGGCGCAGCCTTGGCCACGATGTCGGTGCCGATCATCGCGTTGCCGCCGGGACGATTGTCGATCACTACGGTCTGATTCCAGCGCTCGTACAACTTGGGCGCGACGTTGCGCGCGTTAATGTCGGTGCCGCCACCGGGCGCATAAGGCACCACAATGCGCACCGGGCGCGACGGATAGGCCGGCTGCGCCTGCGCAGTGACCGCGGCTAGCGTCATCAGGCTTATGCCGGCTGCTGTCAGTAACCTGTTAATCATCGCCGCCCCCTTCATCAGTGCAGAACATCAGGATTTTACGTCACTCAACGCGAATATTTGCCT
The DNA here is from genome assembly GCA_945861275.1 of Bordetella parapertussis. Taxonomy (GTDB): domain Bacteria; phylum Pseudomonadota; class Gammaproteobacteria; order Burkholderiales; family SG8-41; genus UBA5216. The sequence continues at coordinate 18,553 of CAMATZ010000003.1, read as the reverse complement.
CGCGCACCACCTTGCTCCACTTCGCGTGCTCGGATTTGATAAACACAGCGAATTCTTCCGGTGTGCTGGCCACGGCAACCGAACCATCGCCCGCCAGTCGATCGAGCGTGTTCGGTGCGCGCAGGATTTTCGTGATCTCGCTATGCAGGCGGTCGATTATGGCACGCGGCGTGCCGCTGGGCACCATGAGGCCATTCCAGGTGCTGGCGTCGTAGCCGGGCAGTCCGGCCTCGTCGAACGTCGGCACGTCCGGCACTGCAAGCGAGCGTTTCTGCCCGCTGACTGCGAGCGCGCGCATCTTGCCGCTGCGTATATGTGGAACCACCGCCAACGGCGAGCCGAACATCGATTGCACCTGCCCCGCAAGCAGATCATTAATCGCCGGAGACGCTCCCCGATACGGGACATGCACGATGTCAATTTTGGTGAGGCTGCGCAATAACTCACCGGCGAGGTGGCCGGAGCCGCCCGGCCCCGAGGTGCCATAGTTGATTTCTCCCGGACGTGCGCGTGCGAGCGCAATGAACGCTTTCACCGTTTTCGCCGGCAGTGTGGGGTGCGTCGTCAGCAACAGGGGCTGGACGGTGGTCAGCGTGACCGGCAGAAAATCGCGCTGCGAATCGTAGGGCCTGTTTTTATGCACGTAGGTGGACAACACCAGTGTGGTGATGCCCCCAAGGTAAATCGTATAACCATCCGGCGGTGACTTCGCTGCAATCTGGCCGCCGATCAGGCCGCCGCCGCCGGGACGATTATCGATCACCACACTCTGGCCCCACGACTCCGTGAGTTTTTGACCGAGCAGACGACCGAGTATGTCGGTCGGTCCGCCAGCCGGAAACGGTACGATCATCTTGACCGCCCTGGAAGGGTAAACCTGTGCTGCAACCTGTCCCGCCGTAATCAGCAGCACGCCTGCAAGGATCGTTCGCGCCAGGCTCATGGCGCTACCTTCCTTTGAAAACTGCGGCACGCTTTTCCTTGAACGCAGTCACGCCTTCAACATGGTCTTCGGTGAGCTTTGCGGTGCCCTGACACAGATTTTCCTGTTCGAGCTGTGTTTCAAGTGTCGGCACATACATAGACTGGAACATTTTCTTGGCCAGCGCCAGCGCGAAAGTGGCAGATGCGGCCAACTCCCGTGCCAGCGCAAGCGCGTTCGCTGCCAGTTCCGCGTCAGCCACCACGCGGTTGATGAGGCCCCACTCGCGTGCTTCTTCGGCCGGCAGCATGCGCGCGGTGTAAACCAGGTCTTTGGCGCGCGCGATGCCGATGCGTTGTGTCAGAAAGTAGATTGAGCCGCCATCAGGAATCAATCTTATCTTCTTGAATATTTGGGAGAATTTGGCATTGTCCGAGGCGATGATCAAATCGCACGCCATGGCGATTGAAAAGCCGATGCCCACTGCCGCGCCGCGCACCGCCGCGATCACCGGCTTTTCCAGATTCGCTATCGCAGTGATCATCTGATGCCGCGTCTGCATGCGCGCGCGGCCCGCCACCGGATTGGCATTCGTCATGGCCGTGACATCACTACCCGAACAAAATGCGCGTCCCGCACCAGTGACAATAACTGCACGCACGCTGTCGTCGGTTTGGAAAGCCGTGAACAACTCCGTCATCCTCGCATACATCCCATCGGTCAGGGCGTTGAGCTTGTCCGGGCGGTTCAGAGTGACGATGGCGACGTTGCCGTCTAGTATGTATTCAATGCTCACGTGGTGCGCTCCTTAAATTCAAATACCTTCTAACCACAGATGAACACAGATAAACGCAGATGAAATTCAAAAACTGCCATTCTGGCGGCAGCCGGATGCCAGACCGAGTGGCCCATGGTGGTTATTTTAGACCATCAACCGCGATAAAATCCGGCGATTGGGCATCCTGTAAGGAGCGGGCATATTTTAAAGGTCAATAAGCACCACCTATCCCGGATGTGTGTGCCTGTAGAACTTGCGCTAACCTGTAGCGTGCGCTGTGCGCGCGATCAATAGCCGCAAGCGCAGCCCGTGACAGCTCGTGCGCACAGCGCACGCTACTTGCCATTTTAGAGATCAAATATTCACTGGAACTGCTGCGCGTACCTGCCTACGGCGCACGCTTGCGCGCAAACAGCGCCATCAATTCCCCGACGATGCCGCGCCGGAACGCCAGCACACAAACGACAAAGATCGCACCCATAATGACCTGCACCCAGGAGCCTACTTTGTCGGCAAGCTGGTTCTGCAGGCCCACCACCACAAACGCCCCCACCACCGGGCCAAACACAGTGCCGAGGCCGCCCAGCAGCGTCATCAGCACCACTTCGCCCGACATATGCCAGTGGGCATCGGTGAGCGACGCCAGCTGAAACACCACCGTCTTGGTCGCGCCCGCAAGCCCGGCAAGCGCGGCGGAAATAACAAACGCCAGCAGCTTGTATTTATCCACATCGTAGCCCAGCGAGATCGCGCGCGGCTCATTTTCACGGATGGATTTCAATACCTGTCCAAAGGGTGAATGTATGGTGCGGTAAATCAGCAAAAATCCAAAAATGAAAATAGCAAACACGAAGTAATAGAGATTTAGATTATCCGCAAGGTCAATCACACCCAACACCTTGCCGCGCGGCACGCCCTGCAAGCCGTCTTCGCCGCCGGTGAATTTCATTTGCAGCCAGACAAAGTACAGCATCTGCGCCAGCGCCAGCGTGATCATCGCGAAGTAAATCCCCGCGCGGCGTATCGCCAGACTGCCGAACAGATAGCCCAGCACGCCTGCGAACGCAGTGCCTGCGAGGATGCTGAGTTCCGGCGGCAGTCCCCACACTTTGATCGACTGTCCGGTGATGTAACCCGCAGCACCGATAAACGCCGCGTGGCCGAACGACAGCAGCCCGGTGTATCCCAGCAACAAATTGAAGGCGCAGGCAAACAACGCGAAGCACCAGCATTTCATGAGAAACGTCGGATACAGGCCTACATGCGGCGCCAGCACGCCGGCGGCAATGAGCGCCACGAATCCCCAGTGTACGCGCGACACCTTAGCGTTCCCTGCCAAAAAGACCCGCCGGCCGCACCAGCAGCACGATAGACATGACGACAAAAACCACCACCGCGGAAGCTTCAGGGTAGAACACCTTGGTCAAACCTTCCACCAGGCCCAGCGCCAGACCGGTGACGATAGAACCCAGTATCGAGCCCATGCCGCCAATCACCACCACTGCGAACACCACGATGATGAGATCGGCCCCCATCAGCGGGCTCACCGTGAATATCGGCGCGGCCAATACACCGGCAAAGGCAGCCAGCGCCACGCCAAAACCATAGGTCAGCGTGATCATCAACGGCACATTGACACCGAAGGCCTGCACCAGATGCGGATTTTCCGTGCCCGCGCGCAAGTACGCGCCGAGCTTGGTGCGTTCAATCACGTACCAGGTGGCAAAACATACCGTCAGTGAAGCCACAATCACCCACGCGCGGTACTTGGGCAGATACATGAAGCCCAGGTTGATCGCGCCACGCAGCGCGTCCGGAATGTCATACGATTTCCCGGACGATCCATGCCATTCGCGAAACAGGCCTTCGAGGATCAAGGCAATGCCAAAAGTCAGCAGCAAGCCGTAAAGATGATCGAGCTTATACAGACGCCGCAGCATGGTGCGCTCGATCGCGATGCCGAGCACGCCGACCAGCAAGGGCACTACGATTAACGCAGCCCAATAATTGAGTGCAAAGTCCGGCGACCCCAACCACGGCCCCAACTGCGTCAACCCGATCCACGCCAGAAACGCCCCCAGCATGTATTGCGCGCCATGGGTGAAGTTGATGATGTTCAGCATGCCGAAAATCACCGCCAGTCCCAGACTCAGCAGCGCATAAAACGAACCATTGATCAGGCCCACCAGCAACTGACTGTAGAGAGCCTGGGGGGTGATGCCTAGGAGGTCAAACACACTTACAACCGTGAAGAGTGAAGGGTGAATGCGTGAAGGGAAACTTCCGCCACGCGCATGTCACTTTTCGACAGTTACGTCCATGACCCAATGCCGCACCCTTCACCCTTCCCTCTTCACTCTTCACTCTTCACTTCTTCAAAAGCGGACATTCACTGTTCGCCACCGGCATGACAGCCTCGTTTGCCGGAATTACCTGACGGACATGGTAAAAATCCCACGGACCCTTCGATTCTTCCGGCTTTTTCACTTGCAGCAAGTAGAAATCATGCACATGACGGCCATCCTCACGAATCTTTCCATTCTTTGCGAAAAAGTCGTTGATGGGCATTTCCTTCATCTTGGCCATTACAGCCTTGGCTTCATCCGTTCCTGCTGCCTTGACCGCCTTGAGATAATGCATCGTCGACGAATAGATACCGGCCTGCACCATGGTCGGCATGCGTTTTTGCTGATCGAAGAAGCGCTTTGACCACGCGCGGGTTTCTGCATTCAGATCCCAGTAAAACCCTTCCGTCAGGTACATGTTCTGCGCGATTTTCAGGCCCAGACTGTTGATGTCCGTGATAAACATCAGCAGCCCGGCCAGCGACTGCTTGGGTGTGATGCCGAATTCCGCAGCCTGTTTGATGGAGTTGGTGGTATCGGTTCCCGCGTTCGCGAGCCCGATCACCTTGGCGCCGGAAGATTGCGCTTTCAGCAGGAAGGACGAAAAATCGGTGCCGGGAAACGGATGGCGCACGGCCCCCATCACCTTGCCGCCATTGGCTTTTATTACGTCGGAGGTATCTTTTTCCAGCGAGTGACCGAATGCGTAATCCGCGGTCAGAAAAAACCAGCTATCGCCACCCTGCTTCACCACGGCTTTGCCGGTGCCGTTGGCCAGCGCGTAGGTGTCGTAGACGTAATGCACATTGGTATCGGTGCAATTTTTTCCGGTAATCAGCGTCGACGCCGCACCGGACACTATGGTAATGCGATTCATCTGCTTGGCAATCGGCATCACGGCCAGCGCTGTAGAGGTGGTCACCAAATCGCCGATCATGTCCACCTTGTCGCGCTCGAACCACTCGCGCGCCTTGTTGGATGCCACATCGCCCTTGTTTTGATGGTCGCCGTATACCAGCTCGATGGGAAAGGCCTTGCCCTTTTCCTGCGCCTGAAAATCCTGTATTGCCATCTTGGCGGCGGTGATCGAGCCTGCGCCCGACAAATCCGCATACAAGCCCGAGAGGTCGGTGAGGATGCCAATCTTCACCATGCCATCCGACAATTTGATAGGGCCTGCAGGCGCTGCTTTTTGCTGCGCCACCAGCGTGCCGGGTATGACGCTCAGTGCCGCGGCAACCGCAAGTACTAACAGTTTTTGTTTCATGTACTTCCTCCAGTGAATAAAATAAATCAGATACCCAACAACTCATGCAATCGATCCATCTTGCTCTGTAACGCGTGCATCGTCACCGTTTCAACGATGCGGCCGTGTTCTATAACATAGTGGCGGTCGGCCAGCGGTGCCGCAAAACGAAAATTCTGTTCCACCATGACGATAGTGTAGCCGCGTTCCTTCAATTGGCGGATCACCCGGCCCAGCGTTTGCACGATCACCGGCGCGAGGCCTTCGCTGATCTCATCCAGCAGTAACAGCTTTGCACCCGTGCGCAGGATGCGCGCAATCGCCAGCATTTGCTGCTCACCGCCGGAAAGCCGCATGCCGGGGCTCGCGCGGCGCTCCAGCAGATTGGGAAACATCGTGTAAATTTCTTCGACGCTCATGCCGCCATCGGCTACGGCAGGCGGCAGCAACAGATTCTCTTCCGCTGTCAGACTGGCAAAGATGCCGCGCTCCTCCGGGCAATAACCGATGCCCAGATGCGCAATAGCGTGCGTGGCCATGGCGATGGTCTCGCTGCCATTCACTCTAATCGATCCGCTGCGCTTGCCGGTAAGGCCGAGTATCGCACGCAGGGTCGTGGTGCGCCCCGCGCCGTTGCGTCCCAGCAGCGTGACCACTTCACCACGATGCACCTCAAAATCCAGACCATGCAGGACGTGCGACTCGCCGTAAAACGCATGCAAGTCAGTGACTCGCAGCATTTCAGCGCTCGATGGTTTAATGCTGCTCGCTGCCGACATAAGCTTCCAGCACCAGTGGATTTTTCGATACCTCGGCGTACGGCCCCTCGGCAAGCACCGCGCCGCGCGCCAGCACGGTAATGGTGTCCGACAGATCGGCCACCACATTCAGATTGTGTTCCACCATCAGTATGGTGCGGTTCGCCGACACCTTGCGGATCAGTTCAACCACGCGCCCGACATCTTCGTGACCCATGCCTTGCGTCGGTTCGTCGAGCAACATCAGTTCGGGATCGAGCGCCAGCGTGGTGGCAATCTCCAGCGCGCGCTTGCGGCCGTAGGGCAACTCCACCGTCACGGTTTTGGCAAAGGGCGCGAGGTCCACTGACTCCAGCAGTTCCATCGCGCGGCCATTTAATTTTTCAAGGGACTTTTCCGATTTCCAGAAATGAAACGAGGTGCCGAGCTTGCGCTGCAAGCCGATGCGCACATTTTCCAGCACCGTGAGATGCGGAAACGTCGCGGAGATCTGAAACGAGCGCACAATGCCGCGGCGCGCGATCTCGGCAGGCTTCGCGCCGGTGATGTCCGCGCCGTTAAAGGTAATGGTTCCGGAAGTCGGCGCGTGAAATTTCGTGAGCAGATTAAACGTCGTCGTTTTACCCGCCCCATTGGGGCCGATCAGTGCGTGTATCGAGCCGCGCCTGACCCGCAGGTTCACCTGGCTGACCGCAACGAAACCTTTGAACTCCTTGGTAAGGTCACGGGTTTCGAGGATGAATTCGCTATTGGCCGTCATCAGAACCTCAACGGCAAACCGCAGAGGCGCAGAGACGCAGAGAAGAACACGCAGAGGACGTGTTCGTTTTTATTACTGTTTTTCTCTGTGTTTCCTCCGCGTCTCTGCGCCTCTGCGGTGAGCTTTTGACCTGGCATCACGAATCAATCGCCGACGCCGATTTGACCTGCTCACGCAACACATACTTTTGTATCTTGCCGGTTGAGGTCTTCGGCAACACCCCAAACACCACCTGTTGAGGCGCCTTGAAGTGCGCCATGCGTGAACGGCAGTGGTCTATGATTTCCTGTTCGCTGGCTGCAGCACCTTCCTTCAGTTCAATGAACGCGCACGGCACTTCACCCCATTTAACATCAGGCTTGGCCACCACCGCCGCCGCCATCACCGCCGGATGGCGGTACAACGCATCTTCGACTTCCAGCGATGAAATATTTTCACCGCCGGAGATGATGATGTCTTTCGAACGATCCTTGACTTTCACGTAGCCGTCGGGCTGGATCACCGCCAGATCACCACTGTGAAACCAGCCGCCGGCGAAAGCCTCTTGTGTCGCCTGCTCGTTCTTGAGGTAACCCTTCATGGTGATATTGCCGCGAAACATGATCTCGCCCATGGTCTGGCCGTCGTGCGCGACCGGCTGCAGCGTGCCGGCATGCATAACCGTCATGCCTTGTTGCAAATGATAAGCCACCCCCTGGCGCCCGTTCAGTTCGGCGCGCTGTGTCACCGTCAATGCGTCCCACTCTTCGTGTTTTGCGCACACCGCCGCCGGGCCATAGGTTTCCGTCAAACCATAAACGTGCGTGAGATTGAAGCCCATCTTCTCCAGGCCTTCGATCATCGCCACCGGCGGCGCCGCCCCCGCAACCAGACAATTCACCACGTGATCGATGCCCTGCCTCATCGCCGCAGGCGCATTGAGCAGCAGGTTATGCACAATCGGCGCACCGCAATAGTGAGTAACTTTGTGGGCGCGTATCAAGTCGAAAATCGCTTGTGCGTCGACGCGGCGCAAACACACATTGGTGCCCGCCGCAGCGGCGATGGTCCACGGAAAACACCAGCCGTTGCAATGAAACATCGGCAGCGTCCACAGATACACCGGATGCGGCGGCATGCCCCACGACAACATATTGCTCACCGCGTTGAGGTACGCGCCGCGATGATGGTACACCACGCCTTTGGGATTGCCGGTGGTGCCCGAGGTGTAGTTCAGCGAAATCGCGTTCCATTCGTCATTGGGCAATGACCAATCGAAACGAGCGTCTCCGCCCGCGATAAACGTTTCGTAGTCCGTCTCGCCCAGGAACTGGCCACCCTGAAAAGCAGGGTCATCGACATCGATCACCAGCGGCTTCACTTTAACCCGGGTCAGCGCCTTTGCGATCGTTGCTGAAAATTCACGGTCGCAGAGCAACACCCTGGCCTCGCCGTGATCGAGCATGAACGCAATCGCCTCGGCATCCAGCCGTGTATTGAGCGTGTTGAGCACAGCGCCCGTCATCGGCACGCCAAAATGCGCTTCGTACATGGCGGGGACATTCGGCAGCATGGTCGCCACCGTGTCGCCGTCGCCTATGCCGTGCTTTTGCAACGCTGATGCCAGCCGCCGCGAGCGCGCATAAACGTCAGCCCAGGTGTGCTTTACAGCGCCGTGAATGACCGCCGCTCGCTGCGGATATACCGCCGCCGCGCGCGCGAGCAGGGACAGCGGCGACAGCGGCGTGTAATTTGCGGCGTTCTTGTCGAGCCCGGTGTTGTAGGGGTTTTTGTGCGCCATCATGGCATTCCTCGCATCGTGTCGCACTAGACTCACCGCTGCACCACCGCTCCCGAATAAATGTCTTATGGGCATTGATTCTACCCGAGAAGCGCCTCGTCGAAAATACAGGATTCTACTGACCACAGGCGACGCGCCAGACTGCCGGGAAACAATGAGGATGCCGCTACATGCGCAGAAACACCCGCCCGTTTTCCAGATTGAACATCTTGCGATCAGCGAGCGCAGCGCTGGCTTTGAACGACAATTGCCTCGACGCTGCATCCCACGCCATCGGCTTACCGGTATACGGATCAAAAAAGCGCGCATCGGACTTCGCCACAAAATCGGCAATGTCCTCCGTGTTCACATCGGCGGCGATGATTTCAGCGCCCAGTCCCAGTAATCGATTGAACGCGTCCAGATCATGCAGGCGCAGCGCATACGATGAAAACGACGGCATGGCAACACGCAGCAGGATTTTGCCGATGGGGTTGACCACATAATCCTGGAACTTCATGGCGTCGCGCGCCGCATCCTCCGCAGACCGCTCGCGCAGCAGCGCCGCCGGTGGCTTACGCAACACTTCCCGCGTATGCATGTAGGCGGCATGCGCCGCGTTGATGGTTGCATGCGGTTTATAAAACAGGCGCATGCTGATCACCTCGTAAAATGCACCCGCGCTGTGCGCGACGGTCTGCTGCATTAACGCCTGCTTGATCAAGCCAAATTCAGTGTCGATCAGCACATCCATGCTGAGCGCTGCGGATTCAATCGGCTTGAACATTGCCGTCAAGCGCGGCGCATAGGGTTTTAAATCGGCCAGGCTGGTCTGCAACAAGTCCGCCACAAACGCGAGATCGCGGGTGTAATTCGCGGCAGCCACCATGCGACCAACCAGGGTGCGGGAGCCTTTGATCATCACCCGCTGAAACACAATGTCGCGCTCGACTGCCGCCAGTGCGTCGTCGATTCTACCGGCCTGCACCGCGAGCGCCGCGCGCGTGAGCCATGCGCGTTGCGCCGTACCCATCGCCGCGTAGCGCGGAAATTGCGACTCCAGATTAAAACGGTAATCCAGGATTTCTTCATACGCGGGATAAGCAATCAGCTTTTCATAGCGCGCGAGGTCTTCCTTGTAGGTGTCAAGTTGCGCGTTAATGCTGTCCGCTTTGTCCTGCACTGCCGCCAGACACGACGTTTGCACCGCATCACACAGCGGCGGGCGCTCCGCGTGTGTGGCTTCAGGTTTTTTTTCAGTGCGATTCTCCCGCGCCGCTGCACGCGCCTCAGCGAGCCATGCCCTGGCGTAAGCCATGCCATCGGCGCCGTCACCCACGCCCATCGCGATCACAGCGAGATAGCCGTTTTGCGCCGCCGGCACGCGTGATTCGTGCGGCTCGCCCATCGCTGCTGCCTGCGCGTTCAGTGGCTCGTCAAAGGCGTTGATCACGATCACCGCGCCCGCCAGTAACAAAATCAGTGCCAGCGGCAGCAGCGACCATCGCAGCAATTTTTTCTTTTTGGCAGTTTCCATCGCGTGCAGATGCGGATCGGGCTACAACAGCTTCAGCGCCGCAATGCCGGCGCACACCAGGATTGCCGCCAGCCAGCGCAAACAGCCGAACTTTTCGTGCAGCAGCACTGCGGCGATGATCGCGCCAAACAGCACGGCGCTTTCCCGCAACGCGGCCACCAGCGCGAGCGGCGCCTGCGTCATTGCCCACAGCGCAAGACCATACGAGGCGATGGAACATGCGCCGCTCGCCAGCGCCTTGCCCCACACGCCGCGCGGCAGCGCAAAATAGCGGGTGCGCACCGCTGCGCCAATCGCCAGCATGGGCACCGCGGTCAATACGAAGAGCCAGGCCACGTAACTCCATGCATTGCCGGCGATCCGCACGCCCAGGCCATCGATCAGTGTGTAAGCCACGATCACGGCTGCGTTGGACAGTCCGATCATCCAGGTGCGGCGCGACACCGTCGCCGCGCGCCATCCTTCCAGCGCCAGCGCGCCTACGCCGGCGCACAGCAGGAACACCCCCACCCAGCCGCCCCATTCCAGCGTTTCGTTCAGCAGCACAGCCGCCAGCAACGCGGTGAATAACGGCGCCGCCCCGCGCATCAGCGGATAAATAAAACTCATATCGGCGGCGCGGTAAGCGAAGGCCAGCAGCGAAAAATACACCACGTGCACCGCCGCGGACACCGCCAGATACGGCCAGCTTGCCGCAGCCGGCAGCGGCAAAAAAGGTAGCGCAATCAGCGCCAGCGCGCCAGCACCCACGCACAGCATTATTGAATCGAGTAACTTGTTGACGCCCGATTTGATCAGCGCATTCCACACCGCGTGCAGCAACGCGGCGAACAACACGATGCCCATGACCTCGACGTTCAACGCATGCCTTTGTTGTCGCTAGAGCGCAGCACCACCGCGATCACTATCGCGTTAGTCCGGCGTTTCAACCTCGCAGGAAAGCCGCTAGCCCGCGCTACACGTGGGAATGATCAGCACAGGATTAGCAGAGCAGGAAAAGGCATGATAGCGCATGTTGCTATGCGCACAAACACTGAACTATGTGTACGCGCTGGCGCCGGGGTTGGGCCTCGCGACGGTGGTGCGCCGCCGCCATCAATACCTATGCGCTGGAACTCACGGTGCAGACGCTCGCGTCTTCCGATGAAATCAAGCGCGGCTGGCAAGAGACCGGCATCGGAACGCACGCGCGCATGGGCGCGCCGTGGTTACCCGGTGTGCCTGGGTTACTTGGGGTCGATTTCCTTAACCTGCTCATCCCGCTTGTCTTTGCGGGTGACCTGCCGGAATATCCATACACTGCTGCCCACCACGAGCACCACAGATAATAGTATGCCCACGTAGTTAGGCTCGGGAAAACTGCCATCCTGAACTTCCGCTGCGTGCGCTGCGCCCAGCATAAAAGCTGACACTAAAAATGTAACGAGTCGGGTCATCGCGTTCTCCTGATGGTTGAGTGGATCATTCGCCACGCACCGCCTGAGCGATGGCACTTGACGTCAAACGTCTCTATCTTTTACCAGCAAACTTACGATGCCCTTACGTCACCATTAAATGATGGCGCCTGCGGCGTGCGCTTTGATTGATTTAGCCCGCCTGCCGCAAACCATTCTGATTTCGCAGGCTGAGGGCCTGCTCACGTAACGCGTTATGCAAAAGCGCCGCGCATTGCCGCGCTTTTGCTTTTCGATGAACAGCTAAAGCAACGTCAGTTGCGTGTAAGCCTTGCTCTATACACTGCGCAATCCAAATCAGAATATACATCATAACTAATTGATTTTATTGATTTTTTAGTACAACCCGCTCGACGCCGGCCGCAAAATATTCTACATGCGCACAATCCTGCCGACTCTGATGGTATGCCTGTTGCCACTATTGCTTGGCGGCTGCGGCAAGAGCGCCGAACACGCCACGCCGGAAAAAGCCAAGCCTGCACACGGGGCCTCCGCCACGCCTGCAACAGGCGCGACGTTGACAATACTGCAAAAACAATTCCTCACCATTGAAGCGGTAGGCGCCGCGCAATCCAGCGAAACGCTCACCCTGCCCGGTCGCGTCACCTTCAGGCCGCAGGCGCAATCATCGGTGGGTGCGACTGTCGCCGGTCGCGTGGTGTCGCAACTGGTGCGCGCGGGTGAAGTGGTCAAGGCGGGCACTCCGGTGCTGGTGATCGAAAGCGTGGATGCCTCGGGCGCACGCGCCACACTGGATCAGAGCGCCACGCGGCTGGCCGCCGCCGAAAGCGTGCATCGCCGCAATGTCGAAATGGTCGAAAAAGGCGTCGGCCTCGAATCCGAAAAACAGGAGGCCGAGTCACGCCTAAAGGAAGCCCGCGCCGAACACGAGCGCGCACGTCAGGCAGTGGCCTTGATCGGCGCTGGACAAGGCAATCGCGTGACGGTACGTGCGCCCACCAACGGGGTGGTGATGTCGATCCGGGTAGCGGTGGGCGCAACCGTCGCGCCCGGCGGCGAACCGCTGTTGGAGTTGGGCGATCCGTCGCTGCTGCAGGTGGTGGCGCAGGTTTCGGAAAGCGACGTGCGGCGTCTGGCCATCGGCCAGCAGGCGGAAGTCGAATTGCCTGCGCTCGCCGCGAAAGTGGCTGCGCGCGTGGAAAGCCTCGGTCCGCGTGTGGACCCTGAATCACGGCGCGCGCAAGCGTATTTATCGCTCGCCAAACGGGTAGACGGCATGCAAGCGGGCATGCTGGCGCAAATCACCGTGCACGTGGGCAACCAGCGCGGCAGTGAAATTTCACTGCCGGTGTCCGCGGTGCTGATCAAGGATGGCAAGCGCCGTGTGGTGTATGTCGAGAAATCCAATGGCGAGTACGAGGCACGCGACGTGGAAACCGGGCGCAATCGCGATGGCCGCGTGATCATACTCAAGGGTGTCGCCGCCGGTGAGCGGGTGGTGGTGCGCGGCGCGTTGCTGCTAGACACGCAAGCCGAACAGATGCTCTGAATATGTTGCGGCTACTGATAGAAACCTGCGTGCACCGGCGCACTGCTGCGCTGTTCGCGACCCTGGTGGTGGCGATTTTTGGCCTGCGCGCGTACTTCGACACACCCATCGAAGCCTATCCCGACGTGACCAACACACAAGTCACGGTGATCACCCAACTGCCCGGCAACGCGCCCGAAGAAATCGAGCGCCGCATCACCGTCCCGTTGGAGCGCGAGTTGAACGGCACACCCGGCATGACCCTGATGCGCAGCGAAAGCCTGTTCGGCTTGTCTCTGATCACGCTCACTTTCTCCGACGACACCAACAGCTTTGTCGCGCGCACCGTGGTGTCGCAGCGCGTCGCCGTGGCTGAATTACCGGCGGGAGCCACGCCCGAACTCGCGCCGGAAGCCACCCCGCTGGGCGAGGTTTACCAGTTTCGCCTCACCAGCGACCGTCACGATCTATACCAACTGCGCTCCGAAATGCAGTGGACCGTGGTGCGCACATTGCGGCAGGTGCCGGGCGTGGCGGATATCGTGCCGTTTGGCGGGTATCTGAAAGAAGTGCATGTGCAGGCCGATCCGGTGCGCCTTTTCGCGACGGGGCTGACGCTGGCGGACGTGGAACTGGCCATCGGCAAATCCAATATCAACGTCGGGGCGGGATTTCTGCGTCACGGCGACCAGGAACTCACCGTGCGCGGCATCGGCTTTTTGACCACTGCCGAAGACATCAAGCGCATTGTGCTTAAGGCCAAGGACGGCACGCCGGTAAACGTGGGCGACATCGCCACTGTAATTCAATCGTATACGCCACGGCGCGGCGCAGTCGGCGTGGGTCTTGAAAAAGAAGGCGTCGAAAGTTTTATCTGGATGCGCCGCGGCCAAAATCCATCGCGGGTGCTCGACGGCATACACGCCAAGGTGAAACAACTCAACGAGAAACTTCTGCCCACGGGCATGAAAATCGAAACCTATTACGACCGCAGCGATCTGGTGGGGCTGACGCTTTCAACGGTACACGAGAACCTGCTGAGCGGTTTTTTGCTGGTGGTGTGCATCGTGTGGCTATTCCTTCGCAGCCTGGTGTGCTCCGCCATTGTGGCGGTAGTAATTCCGCTGTCGCTGCTGGTGGCGTTCCTGGGCTTGCACATGCTGGAACTGCCGGCGAATCTGATTTCGATGGGCGCCATCGACTTCGGCATACTGGTGGATGGCGCGGTGGTGCTGGTGGAAAACGTGATTCATTCGCTGCGCCATGAACACCCCACGCACTGGCGCGGGGTATTGAATCTGGTGGTGCGTTCCGCCGTGGACATCGGACGGCCCACGCTCTACGCCATGCTGATTATCATTGCCGCGCTGGTGCCGGTGTTTACCCTGCAATCGGTGGAAGGGCGCATTTTCCGGCCGCTCGCGCTGACCTATTCGTTCGCGCTGGCGGGTGCGCTGGTGTTTGCGCTGACGCTGGTGCCCGCCTTGTGCGCGGCGCTGTTCCGCCCCAAACACGCACAACTGCAGGAGCCGGTATGGATCGAAAAGCTGCGCGAGGGTTACCGGCGCACGCTGACATGGATGTTAAACCGGCGACCTCTCATCCTGGTCGCGGCGTTTGCCATGCTGGCGCTGGGCGGGCTGACTTTGACGCGGCTGGGCACCGAGTTTTTGCCCGAACTGGATGAAGGCGATATCCAGCTTTTTGTCGAAATGCCTCCCAGCATTGCGCTCGCCAGGGGTCAGGACATTCTGCTCGAGGTACGCAAACGGTTACTCAAGTTTCCCGAAGTCAGCAAAACCATGAGCGAGCAGGGCCGGCCGGAAGATGGCACCGACAACGAAGACGTCAACATGAGCGAGACGTTTATTCGTCTGAAGCCGACGAAAGAATGGCGGCCGGGCCTGGATAAGCGCCGCCTGATCGACGAAATGCGCGTTTCACTCAGCGAAATTCCTGGTGTGCGTTACAACTTCTCGCAGCCGATGAAGGACAATGTTGAAGAAGCGGTAAGCGGTGTGCGCGGCAAGGTGGTGCTGAAAATATTCGGTCCGGACCTTGCTCAAATGCGCGCGACACTGGAGCACGCCAGGGAATCCCTGAAAAGCGTTCCCGGCATCGTCGATCTGGATTTGTATCGCGACGCACTGAAACCGCAGTTGCAGGTGATCTTTGATCGTCAGGCGCTGGCGCGCGCCGGCGTGAGTATGGACGACGCGCAACGCGCGCTGGAAACCGCACTGGCGGGGCGCGTGGCCACCACCATGTGGGAAGGCGAACGCCCGGTGCCGGTGCGCATATTGCTGCCGCTGGAAGTGCGTGACGATGCCGATAAAGTCGCTGCGGTCACTGTGGTGGGCGAATCCGGCGCACGCATACCCATACGCGAACTCGCGGTCATCCGCATGGCCAATGCGCTGGCCACCATCAATCGCGAGGGCAACAGCCGCTTTCTCGCGCTTAAGTTCAATATCGAAGGGCGCGATATGGGCTCGGTGGTAAACGACGCCATAGACGCCGTGGCGAAAAGCGTTAAAGCGCCGGAAGGCCATTACTTTGTGTGGGGCGGCGAGTTCGAGAATCAGGCGCGGGCCATCGCGCGGCTCAAACTGGTGGTGCCTTTGGCATTGCTCGCGGTACTCGGCCTGCTTTATGCGGCGATGAATTCGGGGCGCAGCGCGTTATCGATTTTGCTCACAGTGCCGTTTGCACTCACCGGCGGCGCATTCGCCCTGCTGGTTGCCGATGTGCCGTTATCGGTAAGCGCGGCGGTGGGATTTATCGCGCTGATTGGACAAGTGTCGTTGATGGGGCTGCTGGTGTTGAGCGCCACCGAAGTACGCAGGCACGACGGCGAGGCAGTGATCCCCGCGCTGATCGCCGGCGCGGCCGACCGGCTGCGCGCGGTGTTGATGGCGGCCATGCTGGCGCTGGTGGGTCTGCTGCCGATGGCGGTGTCGTCGGGGGTGGGCAGCGAAACGCAGCGGCCTTTCGCGCTGGTGGTGGTGGGCGGCATGATCACCGCGCTGATCGTTACGATGGCGCTATTGCCGGTGCTGTATAGCTACATCACGCCCAAACAGTTGGCGACGCCCGAAGAAGAAGACGCGCATATCGAGGACGCCCGATGAACCGCCTGTGTTCCTCACAGGTTTTCAGGCTGCTTGCTTTGTTGCTCGCCGGCATTACGCCCGCCGGCGCGCAGCAGAGCGCGCAAGACAGCACCTCGCCTGCAATAGTGGTGAGCCTGCAGGAGGTGCTGCGACTGGTGCGTGAGGTCAGTCCGCGTCTGGCGCTGGAACGCCTTAACATTCGCGGCGCCGAGGCCAATCGCATTACCGCAGGCGCGCATCCGAATCCCACTGTCAATTACGGGCAATACCGCCCGCAAAGCGGAGCACGCACGCTGTTCGACGGCAACCGGCAGGAGCAAGCCACACTCGAATTGCCATTGCTGCTGAACGGCCAGCGTGCTGCGCGCATCGAAAAGGCCGAGCGCGAAATCGACGCCGCGCGCGCGCGCGTTGCTGCGGGCGCGAGTACACTGGCGGCAGAGGCCGGCGCCGCTTTCATTGCGCTGCTGGCCGTTCAGGAAAAAACAACGCAACTGAGCAGCGCACTCGATGAACTGACGCGCCTGCGCAACCTGGTGTCCGCCCGCGCGGATCTGGGCGCGGCCAGCCGCTACGACGTGACGCGTCTGGAGGTTGAGGTCGGCAGTTTCCGCACCAAACTTGCCGACGCCGAGGCCGACATCGCAGACCGCTCAGGTAACCTCGCTGCATTGCTCGGCATCGCAAACTGGCAACCGAAGGCGGATGGCCGGCTGGTTGCGCTCATGACTGACGGCGAAATCGCTGATTATTCAAGCGCGCACGCACTGTCCAGTCCGGCAGCGCGCGCCGCCATGGAAGACGAAAAAGTGGCGCACAGCGCGGTCTATCTGGCGCGTCGCGAGCGCACACCCGGCGTGTCCCTGGGCGCGGGCCATACCTGGACCAGCAATCCCTTCGGCGCCGCGAACTTTCTGGGGCTGACCGTCGAAATCCCTCTGTTCGATACCCGCCGCGGCCCGCTGGCCAAAGCCGAAGCCGAAGCCGAGGCGTCGGCCGCCACACTGCGGCGGGAACTGGCTACCGCGGAAGTGTCGGCCCAGCTACAGCGCTACGCCAATGTTGTTGCCGCGCGCAAAGCAGCAGTGCAGCGCTTTGAAAAGGATGCCGCCGGACGCCTGCCGTTACTAAAGGAAATGTCGGAACACGCCTATCGCCTGGGCCGTGGTTCGATATTTGAATTACTGGACGCCTTGCGCTCGCGGCACGAGCTTTATCAAACGCGCATTGACCTGACCAGCGCGCTGTGTGAGGCAAGGTTGCGCTATCTGGCCATCGGCGGCCACTTGCAGCGCGCCACTCAGAAGTAGCAATTCCGCGAGCGTTTGGGATCTCGCCTAGGTTGACACTGCAGCACAGACAAGAGTCCAAGCGACTTTCTTAGCGCTCATGCTGCCGCCCAACGTTTGCGTTGAATGGCGCGCCGCTTTCGGCGCGTCCGCTGCGACGGCTGGTTGTTCACTGCACAGTTCATCATTGTGATTGCTTCAAAGCGGTGACCTCAATCTCAATTCGCATTCGAGGGTCTGCGAGTCCGGCAGAGATCATCATCGCCGCAGGGCGAATATTCCCAAAGTACTTCCGAAGGACGGGCCAGCAATCGGGAAACTCCGCTCCGTTAGGAAGGACATAGGTTACGCGGACAATATCATCCAGTCTTGAACCGGCCTGCTGCAGCGCTGACTCAATGTTTTTAAGGCATTGCTCCGTTTGCTCTGCCAAACCTTCTGCGATAGACATTGATGTGTAGTCGAAGCCGGTTGTGCCAGAAACAAAAACCCAGTCACCCTGTACGACAGCGCGGGAATAGCCGATTTCTCGTTCGAAAGGCGAACCAGAGCTAATAAGCTGTCTGTTCATGTTCGTTGATGGTCAGTGGATTGGTTTATTGTGGACGGAGTACAGATGGCCGTTCATGACGTCCAACGTTTGACATGAGAGGCCGCTACCCAGCCTGTGGCTACGCCGGGGCGGCTCACCGCCACAAAGCATGTGAACAGTGGGTCGGACACTTGAATCTCGTGCCCAGGGACGTTGCTCAGGCATCAGCAGCAGCGTGTAACTCGACATTGAAACCCTCACCTTCTTCGGGAGCCTCAAAGAACGACGAAACATAGTCGAAGTCATCCTTCGTAAGGTGGTACGAACCTTCAGGCCGCTCAATGTTCCGCTTGTCAATGCGTTTCAAGCAAATCTCATCCGGTGTAGATAGATAGTGCAGCACATGCTGCGCGCTTGCCGATTCGTATAGCGAACGGAGCCACAAGCGCGCACGCTTGGTGTTCGCGGGATAGTCCATCACGACGGTCTGGCCCAAGCCCAAGAGGTCCACAACGAGCGGGCCGACCACCGTCTTGGCGCGTTCGGAGTAGGTGCTGTAGTCGTCGAACGT
>CAMATZ010000002.1 GCA_945861275.1 Bordetella parapertussis | reverse complement strand
GCTTCGGATTCCTGCGCTTCTTCGCCACGTGCGGCGGCAGCCATTGATTCGCGCAGGTGCTTGAACACCAGCGTTACGTCGTCTTCGCGAATGATGCCTTTGAAGAGAACTTCCGGATGGATTGCCTCGAAGGCATCAAACCGGTCTTTGCTTTGCGCCGCTGCCGGCAGGCTGAACGCTACGCCCGCTACCGCAACACACATCAGATGACGAAGTTTCATGAACAGACTCCCGGATGGAAGGATACGGGTTGAACAGGATTCAGCTTGGCTTAACGAGCCAGCCATGTCCAGCGTGTACACGAAAAGCCTCCGTTACGAATCTGCGTCGCGAAGCCAAGGAGATACTTTCATACTGTATTGTTTTTATTGAAGTATTTGGCGTGCGGAACAAGGGAACACTTGCTCCGCACTCCACGCAGCAAACTATGCCGCTCAAACCTTGTGATAGACCTCAGCGCCTTTTTTCACGAACTCGATCGACTTCTGTTCCATGCCTTTTTGCAGCGCGTCTTTTTCGTCCACGCCCAGCTTCGCGGCGTAGTCGCGCACATCCTGGGTGATTTTCATCGAGCAGAAATGCGGGCCGCACATGGAGCAAAAGTGCGCGAGTTTGGCGCCTTCCTGCGGCAGGGTTTCGTCGTGGAATTGCTTGGCTTTATCGGGATCAAGACCCAGGTTGAACTGATCGTCCCAACGGAATTCAAAGCGCGCTTTTGACAGCGCGTTGTCGCGGATTTGCGCGCCGGGGTGGCCCTTGGCGAGATCGGCGGCGTGGGCGGCGATTTTGTACGCCATGATGCCGTCTTTGACGTCGTCTTTATCCGGCAACCCAAGGTGTTCTTTGGGTGTGACGTAGCACAGCATCGCCGTACCGTACCAGCCGATCATCGCAGCACCAATCGCCGAGGTGATATGGTCATAGCCCGGCGCGATGTCGGTGGTCAGCGGCCCCAAAGTGTAGAACGGCGCTTCGTGGCAGATTTTCAACTGCAAATCCATGTTCTCTTTGATCATGTGCATGGGCACATGGCCGGGACCTTCGATCATGGTTTGCACGTCGTGCTTCCACGCCACTTGCGTGAGCTCGCCCAAGGTCGCGAGTTCGGCCAACTGCGCTTCGTCGTTGGCATCGTAGATAGACCCGGGGCGCAGGCCATCGCCCAATGAAAACGACACGTCGTACTGCTTGAGCAGTTCGCAGATGTCTTCGAAATGGGTGTAGAGGAAACTCTCTTTGTGATGCGCGAGACACCACTTGGCCATGATGGAGCCACCGCGCGAGACGATGCCGGTCATGCGCTTCGCCGTCATCGGGATGTACGGCAGCCGCACGCCCGCATGCACGGTGAAGTAATCGACGCCCTGCTCACATTGTTCGATCAGCGTGTCGCGGTAAATTTCCCAGGTCAGTTCTTCGGCTTTGCCGTCGACTTTTTCCAGCGCCTGATAAATCGGCACCGTGCCAATCGGCACCGGCGAGTTGCGCATGATCCATTCGCGCGTCTCGTGGATGTGTTTGCCGGTGGACAAATCCATCACGGTGTCGCCGCCCCAGCGTATCGACCAGGTCATTTTCTCGACTTCTTCCTGGATGCCGGAAGACAACGCCGAGTTGCCGATATTGGCGTTGATCTTCACCAGAAAATTGCGCCCGATGATCATCGGCTCGATTTCCGGATGGTTGATGTTCATCGGGATAATCGCGCGCCCGCGCGCCACTTCATCGCGCACAAATTCCGGCGTGATCGCCTTGGGGATACTCGCGCCGAAATCGTGACCGGGATGCTGCTTGGTGAGCAACGCTATCAGCCCTTCGCAACGCTGATTTTCACGGATAGCAATGTATTCCATCTCCGGCGTGATTATGCCGCGGCGCGCGTAGTGCATCTGCGACACGTTCATGCCGGGCTTGGCGCGGCGTGGCTGGCGATGCAGATTAAAGCGCAGGCTGGCGAGCTTGGGATCAGCCAGACGCTCACGGCCATAGTCGGAACTGGGGCCGCTCATAACGATGGTGTCGTTGCGTTCTTCGATCCACTTCTGACGCAACGGCTGCAGGCCGGAGCGGATGTCGATTTTCACCGCCGGGTCGGTGTACGGGCCAGAGGTGTCGTAAACAAAAAGCGGCGGATTTTTTTCGTGGCCCATGCCCGCCGGCGTGTCGGACTGCGAAATTTCGCGCATCGGCACGCGGATATCGGCGCGCGAGCCTTCGATATACACCTTGCGCGAATTGGGCAGCGATTTCACCGCCGCTTCGTCAACGTGCGCAGTGGTATTCAGAAATTTGGGATTGGCGTTCATGATGGCTCCTCAACTAAGCAAAAGTGAAGGGAGCATGAGGCGGCAAGGTTGACGATCAAGACCACACTTAGCGCGCCACGCTTCCCTACGGCGGCATTACCCGCATCAGGTTCCGAGGGTCTTTCTCACCCCACCGTACTTTGGTGAATATGCAGCATGGGGACCCCTAACGTGTACGCTTACGCTAATGGAATTGTGGGATAATTGCAAGCGAAATCCGCCTTTTCACGAGATTTCCGGTATTCGGATTTTCCTTTTAGTATTAAAGCGTTGCGCGCATATACCCACTTTTCGATCGGCAATTCATGAGCATGGATGTAGAACGCGCCCGGTTCAATATGGTCGAGCAGCAAATCCGCCCGTGGGAGGTGCTCGACACGCGGGTGCTGGATCTGCTGCACCAGGTGCGGCGCGAAGACTACGTGCCCGATACCTGCAAGTCGCTGGCCTTTGCCGATCTGGAGATCCCCATCGGCCACCATGAAAAAATGCTCTCGCCCAAGCTCGAAGCGCGCATTTTGCAGGAACTGGCGGTAAAGGCCGAAGACCGTATTCTCGAAATCGGCACCGGCAGCGGCTACATGACCGCGCTGCTCGCCAGCCAGGGCGCACATGTTTACAGCGTGGATGTGATAGCTGAATTTACCCAAAGCGCCGGCGCGCGGCTGGCGCAACACGGCATACACAATGTAACGCTGGAAACCGGTGACGCAGCGCGCGGCTGGGATAAGCACGGCCCCTACGACGTCATCGTGTTGACTGGGTCGACACCGGTTTTGAGCGACGCGTTCCAGCAAAGCCTCAACACAGGCGGGCGGCTGTTCGCGGTGGTAGGCGAAGCACCGGCAATGGATGCGCGGCTTGTCACCTGCGCCGGCGCGGGCGCCTATGGCGCTGCCAGCCTGTTTGAAACCTGCATACCCATGCTGCGCAATGCGCCGCAACCCACGCGGTTTGTTTTCTAAGGCTGATGGGCGCCACCCAACGCCTGCTCGCATCCGTCCTCGCTGCAAGCCTTTGCGCAGCGCCGGCAGGGGGCGCCGATCTGCTTGAGGTTTACCGGCAGGCACAAACCGCCGACGCGCAATACGCCGCCGCGCGCGCTACATGGCTGGCCACGCAGGAAAAACTGCCGCAGGGCCGCAGTGGTTTATTGCCAACGATAGCGCTCTCCGCCTCCACGCAATATAACGATCGCGACGTCAGCTTTCGCGACCCCACGGTCGGCGGCAGCGGCGCGCGTTTCAATTCCAATGCGTTGTCGCTTTCGCTCACGCAGCCGGTTTACCGCCGCCAAAATCTGGTGGCGTTCGAGCAAGGCAAAACGCAAGTCGAGCAAGCCGACGCGGTGTTGTCGCAGGCTGCGCAGGACCTGATCACCCGCGTGGCACAGGCCTATGTGGATGTGCTGCTGGCACGCGATAACGTGGCCTTCGCCGGTGCGCAAAAAATCGCGATTGCGGAGCAACTGACGCAGGCCAAAATCAGTTTTCAGGTGGGCACCGCAACCATCACCGATACCCACGAGGCGCAGGCGCGGTTCGATCTTTCCGTATCACAGGAAATCGCCGCGCAAAGCGATTTGGAGATCAAACGGCGCACGCTTGAACTATTGATCGGTAAATCCACACCCACGCTGGCACCGCTGGGCGCGTTGCAACTCATCATGCCCGAACCCGCCGTGCTCGAAAAATGGGTGGACGAAGCGCGCACCGCCAACCCGCAAGTGCGCGCGGCGGAAATCGCGGTTACGCTGGCGCAACAGGAAGTCATGCGCAATCGCGGGGCGCATTATCCGACGCTGGATGCTTTTGCCGGCTACACCAAAAACGCTTCGGGTGTCGGTACCCTCGGCGGCCCTGGCACCGATATTGACAGTAGAAATATAGGACTACAGCTTTCCGTTCCTATATACCAGGGCGGCCTGGTGACTTCGCGAGTGCGCGAAGCGGCAGCCAACGAAAGTAAGTCGCGGCAGGATCACGAAATCACACGGCGCAACGCCGAGCTGGTGGCGCGGCAAAGTTATCTCGGGGTGACCAGCGGTATCGCACAAGTCAAGGCGCTGGAAGCCGCACTCACGTCCTCGCAAAGCTCGCTCGACTCAACGCGCCTGGGACGTGAAGTCGGCGTGCGCACGCAAGTTGATGTGTTGAATGCGCAACAACAACTGTTCTCCGCGCGGCGCGATCTGGCGCAGGCCAAATACAATTACATCATGTCCACCTTGAAGTTGAAGGCAGCAGTCGGCCGGCTCACCGAGAAGGACATCGTCGCGGTCAATGCTTGGCTGGATCGCACGAAATAGGTAGCGCGCGGCAACCCCGTGCGAACGTCAAGACCGCCACGGCGATGATGCAATCACCTCACCCCTTCAGCGCGGCAAAAGCTGCGCTGCGCGCACAAATGATTGCGCGACGCGACGCGCTCACCCCTGCGACGCGCGCGCACTTGAGCGCACGCATCACCGCGCGCGTGCTCGAACTGGACAGTTATCACGCTGCGAAAACGCTACTGGCCTACATGAGCTTTGGCAGCGAGTTCGATACGCGCGCGCTGATCGATCACGCCTTGTCCAACGGCAAACATTTATTGTTGCCGCGCGTGGATCGTGGTTCCGGCAACCTGGCATTGCATCGCGTTAATGACCTGGCGGTTGATCTGCAACCTGGCGTGTGGGGTATTCTGGAGCCGCGCGCGGAAACCACCGCGCCAGCGCAAGTAACGGATAGTGATTGGATTTTGGTTCCCGGGCTGGCGTTCGCGGCGCAGGGGGAACGGCTCGGCTACGGCGCGGGATTTTATGACCAGCTGATCGCAAGTTGCACGCACAAACCCGCGCTGGTGGCTGCCGCATTTTCAACGCAAGTGGTTGATACCGTGCCGTGCTCGCCGACGGATATGCGCGTCAATTACGTGGTGACCGAGGACGCAATTTACCCCAACACCTAACCGCAAAGGCGCAAAAACGCAAAGAAAAACCCGCAAAGAAGTACCTGGTTTCCTTTGCGTTTCCTTTGCGGTGAGCAGTTTTATTTGTTCGTGCGCTAAAATCGAATCAAATCCAGCAACTTCTGCGTCGCCCCCCGATGTTCACCGCTGAACGCCAACGCCGCCGCGCTCATGCGCTCGGTTACTTTGGGATTGTCGAGCAGCGCTGCGGCTTTGCGCTGCAAGTCCGCGGCGTCCATCACGCGCACCGCCGCGCCCGCGGCGATCGCGCGCTCGGTGGCTTCGGCAAAGTTATGTGTATGCGGCCCGATCAGCACCGGTTTGCCCACGGCACAGGCCTCAATCAAATTCTGCCCGCCAAACGGCAACAGGCTGCCGCCGATAAACGCCACATCACACGCGGCATAGTACGCCACCATTTCACCCATGCTGTCGCCAAGCAGCACACGCGTGTCAGGGTGCACCGGCGCGTTGGCGCTGCGCCGCTGATAACGGATGTGATGCTGATCCAGCAAAGCCGCGACCTCATCAAAGCGCTGCGGGTGCCGCGGCACGAGCACCAACAAGGTCTCGGGCAACTCATGCAGCTTATTGTTGATAATCAATAGTTCTTCACCCTCCCGCGTGCTGGCTGCGAGCAGCACGCGGCGCGCGCCGAAACTTTCGCGCAAATGTTCGCCCAGCGCCCGCTGCACCCCCGACGGCGCGACATCGAATTTAAGATTGCCGGTGATGGCAACGCTGGTCGCGCCCAGTGCTTCGAAGCGCCGCGCGTCATCAGCGCTTTGTGCGGCAATGGCGGTGAGCGCGCGCAGCGTATCCGTGGTCAGTGTGCCGACCTGCTGGTAACGTGCAAACGATTTTTCGGAGAGCCGCGCGTTCACCAGATACAGCGGCGTGGCGCGCGCCTTGCATGCCTGCACCAGATTCGGCCAAATTTCGGTTTCCATCAGTATGCCGACGCTGGGAGCAAAGCAATCGAGAAAACGCGCCACTGCGCCGGGAAAGTCGTAGGGCAGATAGCAGCGCAACACAGTACTGCCGAACAGTGCCTCGCCCGCTGCGCGCCCGGTAGGCGTCATGTGCGTGAGCAAAATGCGGTGATCGGGATAGTGCATACGCAGCGCGTGCACCAGTGGCTCGGCGGCGCGCGTTTCGCCGACGGAAACCGCGTGCAGCCAGATCAGCGGCATGGGCGAGGTGGCGTGGGTGACGCCGGAACCGCCAAAATAACCAAACCGCTCGCCCACATGCTGCAGGTACTCCGGCTGGCGCTGCGCGCGCCACCACAGCCGTAACAGCACGAACGGCGCGGCAACGCGTATGAGCAGCGTATAGATTATTCGCATCCTGTTCTCATTGCGTTACTTGCCCGATAGCCGCGGTGACCTGCTGCACTGTGGGCGGCAACCCTATACCGCCCACATTGACCCCACGCGGACAGGCATATATGCCGGTCGCCGCCGCATCGGTGGCACAATAAATGCCCACTGTGGGCACGTTCAGCGCCGCTGCTAAATGCGTGAGGCCGGTGTCCACGCCCACCACCACTTGCGCCTGCGCCAGCAACGCCGCCATGTCGTCGAGCGCGAGCGCGGGCGCAATCACGGCGTTTGACATGGACAACGCAAGGCGTTCGCTGCGTGCGCGCTCATCTGCATTGCCCCAGGGTAGAACAGAAATAATATTGTTTGAAAACAAATGGTTAGAGATGTCGCGCCAATGGCTTTCCGGCCACAGCTTGGGTGCCGCGCTGGTGGCGTGCAGCAGCACGGAATAACGATCCGCGGGCAACCACGCGAACGCGCGGCGCGGCGCCTGGATACCGTAACTGGCTGGCGCGGCGCTGGCATAACCCAAGGCCTGCGCCGCAAGACTGCGATTGCGCGCGACGGCGTGCTGGCCCCACGGCACACTGAACGTGCGCTGGTAAAACAGGCGCAGCGGCTCGCGCGAACTTTTCCAGTCGAGGCCAAAACCCGGGCCGCGCGCGGCGCGCGTGACCAACGCGCTTTTTAACAATCCCTGCGTATCTATGATTGCCTCGTACTCGTGCTCACGCAGTTGCCTGAAGAATGCGCGGCACTCACTGCGCGTACTGGCACGCAAAATCTCACGCCGCCAGCGGCGTATCGCCACCGGGATGACCCGATTTACGCCAGCATGCAGACGTGGAATCGCCGCGAACGCTTCTTCAACTACCCAATCGATGGCAGCGCCGGAGCAACCGCCGCGTATATCATTCACCACCGGCAGGTTATGCACCACATCGCCCAGCGAAGATGTTTTGACCAGCAGAATACGCCGCATTGGATACTGCATGTATTTGTTATAATTGACTTTTCAGCCGGTGCGCCCAGATTGCTAGAGTAGCATCGGTAGCCGGAATTGCCTACTTCCACTGCTTGCGCTCACGCCACTACGCTATTTTTTCCCTATGATTCTCGTCACCGGCGGCGCCGGCTTCATCGGCGCGAATTTTGTTATTGACTGGATCGCAGCCGAAGGCTCGCCGGTCGTCAACCTCGACAAACTCACCTACGCCGGCAATCCAGAAAACCTGGCGGGTCTTGCCAACGATGCGCGTCATGTTTTCGTTCACGGCGATATCGGCGATCGCACCAAGGTTGCCGAACTGCTCAGCCAGCACCAGCCCGAAGCCATCGTGCATTTTGCCGCGGAAAGCCACGTGGACCGCTCGATACTCGGCCCCGCCGAGTTTGTGCAGACCAATGTGGTTGGCACCTTCCATCTGCTCGAAGCGACGCGTGCTTATTGGTCGGCGTTAGCGGAACCGCAAAAGAGCCGCTTCCGCTTCTTACACATTTCTACCGACGAAGTGTACGGTTCGCTGGCGCCGCACGACCCCGCATTTGCGGAAACCACCGCCTACGCGCCGAACAGCCCTTATGCGGCGTCGAAAGCCGCTTCTGATCACCTGGTGCGCGCCTATCATCACACCTACGGCCTGCCCACCGTCACCACCAACTGCTCGAATAATTACGGGCCGTTTCAATTTCCCGAAAAATTGATACCGCTGATGATACGCAATGCCTTGCACGGGCAGTCCTTGCCGGTATACGGCGACGGCAAAAATGTGCGCGACTGGCTGTACGTGAACGACCATTGCGCGGGCATACGCGCGGCGCTGAAAAAAGGCCGGCCCGGCGAGACCTACAACATCGGCGGCAACAGCGAAAAAACCAATCTGGAAGTGGTGCATGCGCTGTGCGCCATACTCGATCAGCTGCATCCCGCCGGCGCGCCGCACGCCAGGCTGATCACATTTGTGCAAGACCGCCCCGGCCACGACTGGCGTTACGCGATTAATGCCGCGAAAATAAAGAATGAACTCGGCTGGCAACCCACAGAAAAATTTGAAAGTGGTCTGCGCAAAACCGTGCAGTGGTATCTCGATCACGCACAATGGGTGGAAAACGTCACCAGCGGCGCCTACCGCAACTGGATCACACAAAATTACGGCGCAAGGAGCGCGGCATGAAAGGCATTATCCTCGCCGGCGGCTCCGGCACGCGCCTGTATCCTGCGACGCTGGTTGTCTCCAAGCAACTGCTGCCGGTGTACGACAAACCGATGGTGTATTACCCGCTGTCAACGCTGATGCTCGCGGGTATCCGCGACATATTGCTGATTTCGACACCGCAGGACACGCCGCGCTTTGAGCAACTGCTTGGCGACGGGCGCAAATGGGGGCTGACTATTTCCTATGCGGTGCAGCCCCGCCCTGACGGTCTGCCTCAGGCTTTTATCATCGGCGCCGACTTTATTGCCGATGAACCGTGCGCGTTGATTTTGGGCGACAATATTTTTTACGGCCATGATCTGACGCGCGATATGAATCTGGCCATGGCGAAGGCGGCAGGGGCCACGATTTTCGCCTACCAAGTGCAGGACCCGGAGCGCTCCGGCGTGGTTGAGTTCGACAAGAATCACAAAGTGATCTCGATTGAGGAAAAGCCCACGCATCCGAAATCCAAATATGCAGTCACCGGGTTCTTTGTTTATGACCGCAATGTTGTCGACCTCGCGCGCGCGCTAAAACCCTCCGCCCGCGGCGAATTTGAAATCACCGACCTCAACAACGAATACCTGCGTCGCGGCGAGCTTAGCGTCACCCTGCTGGGCCGCGGCGTCGCCTGGCTCGATACCGGCACCCATGCATCTTTACTCGAGGCCTCGATGTTCATCGAGACCATCGAAAAGCGCCAGGGCCTCAAAATTGCGTGTCCTGAAGAGATCGCGTACCGCATGGGCTATATATCTGCAGATCAACTTGTGGCCCTGACCAAGTCGATGGGAAATAATGGCTATGGCAAGTACCTGAGCGACCTGTTGCTGGAATACCCTGCCACATGAACGTTTCATCTACCAGCCTGCCCGAGGTGCTGATACTCGAACCCAGGGTGTTTGGCGACGCTCGCGGTTTTTTCTTTGAAAGCTACAACGCACGCACCTTCGCCGAAAAAACCGGCATCAGCGCGCAATTCGTGCAGGACAATCATTCGCGCAGCGCCCAAAACGTTTTACGCGGCCTGCATTACCAGATACAGCAGGCGCAAGCGAAACTCATCCGCGTATTGGCCGGCGAGATCTACGATGTGGCGGTGGATATACGCAAAAACTCCGCGACCTTTGGGGCCTGGACTGCACAGGTGCTGTCCAGCGAAAACCGCAAAATGCTGTGGATACCCGAAGGCTTTGCGCATGGTTTTCTGGTCACCAGCGCGCATGCCGAAGTCGAATATAAAACCACCAACTACTGGGCGCCGCAGCACGAGCGCTGCATTCTGTGGAATGACCCGCGCCTCAATATTCCCTGGCCGCTACAGGGCCCGCCCTTGTTGTCGGCTAAAGATCAGCAGGGCTTGCGCCTTGACCAGGCGGAGTTGCCGGGGTGACAAGCATCCTGCTCACCGGGAAAACCGGTCAGCTCGGTAGAGAATTGCAGCAGGCCCTGGCGCCCTTAGGCGCAGTCGCCGCTCTCGGCCGCGCGCAAATGGATTTGACCGACCCGGATGCGATACGCCGGGCGATACGCAGCCACGCACCTGACATCATCGTCAACGCAGCGGGTTACACCACGGTCGACCAGGCCGAAACCGGGCGCGAACTGGCGCACCAGGTCAACGCGGTGGCGCCCGGCATCATGGCCGAGGAAGCGCGCCGGATCAACGCGTTGCTGATTCATTACTCGACCGACTATGTGTATGACGGCGCTAAAAATGCACCGTATGAAGAGAATGACGCGCCCAATCCTGTTAACTACTACGGCCGCTCGAAACTTGAGGGCGAACGCGCCATCACCGCCACCGCTTGTGCCCACCTGATACTGCGGGCAAGCTGGATCTACAGCGCACATGGCACGAATTTTGTGCTCACCATGCTACGGCTTGCGCGCGAACGTAAAGAAATCTTCGTGGTGGACGATCAGGTGGGGTCTCCCTCCTGGGCGCGATCGCTGGCGGCGTCCTCGGCACAAATTCTGACAAGCATCAAAGACCGCTCGAGCGCATCGGGCATCTATCACCTGTCGGCCGCCGGTCACGCAACACGCTTTGATTTTGCAAACGCGATAATCGCAGCAGCCAAGCAATCCTCGGCGCCCGAAACAGCGTGGGCGGAAATCCGGCCTACCACCACTGCGAACTACCCCTTGCCCGCCGCACGCCCGCTCAACGCGGCAACCAGCAAGGCAAAACTCAAACGGGATTTCGGCGTAGAGATGACGAGCTGGCAGGAGCAAATCAGCGCATTCATGAAGAGTATGCCTTTGCATTGAAACGAGGGCGGGCCTTCACGCGGCAGCGACGGGGAATCCGGCGCGTTCATCCGCGCGCAGGTGGTGACGGCATCGGAACTTGAGGTGGAATAACCGCTAATACGCCTTAATACCCTGACTTTGAATCAGCGGCTGCCACTTCTTCTTTTCGCCGGCAAGATACGCGGTCAATTGCGCAGGTTCGCCGCCCGCAATATTGACGCCGGACTGGGTCAAAATTTTTCGATACTCAGGCTCCTGAAATATGGCGTTGATGGTGCGATTGATGGCGGCGATGATGTTGGCGGGCGTGCCGGCGGCTACGAACACGCCATGCGGCACGCCGGAGTAGAAATTGGCAATGCCGCCTTCATCGAATGTCGGCACATCGGGCAGCGCCAAGGCGCGCACCTTGCTGGCAATACCAAGGCCGCGTACCCGCCCGCCGCGGATATGACCGAGCGCCGTTGCGCCGTTATCGAACATCATCTGAATCTCGTCTCCCAGCAATGCGGTAACCGCGGGTGCCGCGCCCTTATACGGAACATGCACCATGTCTATGCCCGCAATCGTCTTGAACAATTCTCCGGCCAGGTGCAGCGAAGTGCCTTGTCCGCCCGAACCGAAATTCACCTTGCCCGGCTGCGCCTTGGCGTAGGCGATGAGTTCGGACAACGTGCGCGCGCGAAACGCCGCGCTCACCAACAGAATGTGCGGCGTGTCACTCACCAGTATCACCGGCGCGAAATCGCGCTCCGCATTGAACGGCAGCTTTGCATAGAGCAAGGGATTGGTAACCAGGATCGGCAGCGACGCAAAAAATAGCGTGTAACCATCGCGCTCGCTGTTGGCCACCGCATGCGCGGCAGTGTTGCCCGCCGCACCCGCGATATTGTGCACGATGACCGGCTGCTTCCAGCGGTTGTTCAGCCGCTCCGCCAGCCGCCGCGCCGCCAAATCAGCCCCACCGCCGGCGGCAAATGGCGCAATGATGCGCACCGGCCGTGCCGGATATTCCTGCGCGCTGGCGGCTGTTGCACCACTCAGCATGGTCACGCTCAAAACGCCAATGGTCAACCTCGCCCGTTGCTGAGTGCCTGCCAGTAACCTCATACGTTGCGCCTCCGGTATTGCTCGTGTGTATGCAAAACCCTGCCGCAGAGGTTAAGCAGCTAATGCATGGCGGTCAAGCTGGTACCACGGGCGTACAATGCATCGCAACCGGCGCACATCGCTGCCGTGACAACCCATTACCCGCATTGTCAAGAATACGCGCAATCACCCTCGACCTCGACGATACCTTGTGGCCGTCCGCGCCCACGCTCGCGCGTGCCGAACAGCGCACCTACGCGTGTCTCGCCGAACAAGCGCCCGCCGTCGCCGCGATGTGGTCGATAGAACAATTGCGCGAACTGCGTCTTTCCATTTTCAGCAAACACCCCGAACTGCAGCACGATTTTCTGCGCATTCGGCGCATGGCGATGCGCGCCGCGTTCGAAGCGGCGGGATTGTCCGGCGCGGCGGTACATGAACTGATCGAGCACGTACTCGACGTATTCATGACCGCGCGCAACCAAGTTGATCTTTACCCGGAGGTTCGCGGCTGCCTCACGCGACTGTCGCAGCGCTTTGCGCTTGCATCGCTCACCAATGGTAACGCCGATGTGGCGCGCATCGGCATCGGTCACCACTTCAAAGCCACGATATCCGCGCATGCGCGCGGCGCCAGCAAACCCGATCCGGCGCTGTTTCACATAGCCTGCCGCGAGCTCGCGTGCGATCCCGAAGACGTGTTACATGTCGGCGACGACATCGAGCTTGATGTGCGCGGTGGACGCGCCGCCGGGCTGCGCGTGATCTGGATGAATCGCACGCACGCCGTGTGGGAGGGCGACGATCGGCCGGTCGCGGTGGGTGACTTACTGGGGCTGGAACGGTGGCTGGACGCGAACGCTGAATAACGTCATCTGCGCCGCTAAAAAATCAGGCGGTGACAGGGTCTTTATCGCTGGTGAACGTGCGCAGCAGCCTGCCATAGCCGGAGATGCTGCCGGTGTAACCGATTTTTTTGAGCGCCCCCCAAATACTAACCTGCGTAGTACTCAACACCGGCTTGCCGATGGCTTGTTCCAGGCGCTCGATGATCGCCATGCTTTTCCAGTTGGTGCACGCCAGCACCACCGCCTGTGCTTCGGGACAATCCACTTGCATGCCGAGATCGTAGGCCGTCTGCACATCGAGCCGGCCAATCTCGAGGTTATCGATGACGTTGAGGCCGTCTTTGGCCACCACCTTGATGCCGTTGGCTTCGATGAACCTGGCGCAGATATCGTTCACCGTCGGGCTGTAGGCGGAACCCAGCGCGATGCGTGTGATGCCGAGCGCTTTGAACGCTTCCAGCAGCGCGGTGGAAGTCGTGGTTGCGGGTTTGCCGGTGACGTCTTCAATGCGTTTGCTGACTTCGCGGTCGTAGCCCAGACCCTTGAGAAAACTCGGCGCCGTCGCGCCCAGAATAATCACATCGACATCGGCGCTGGCGAGCATCTTCGATTCGACATCCAGCGAGCCAGCCATCTTGCCGATGGATTCCGGCGTAACCGTGGTGATCGGCAGGCGCGCGGTGTGCAAGGTGACGCCGTCGGGCAGCACCCTGAAAAACTCGGTTTCGACGGTGGTGTTGGATGAGGGCGCGAGCAGCCCGATACGGCCGGTAAACGACATGATGGAACTCTCCTTGTGTGCATAGCCTACGCTGGCGGCAAGTCTAGCAGCAAGCCGTGGATTACAATATGCCTCTTGATGAACACAAACGAAACCTTCGATGTGGTGGTGGTCGGTGCTGGCATCGCCGGCCTTTGCGCCGCCAACCGTGCCGCGCAACAGGGATTGAAAGTTGCAGTGCTGGAGCGTGGCGCCGATGAGCGCTATCTGTGCAACTCGCGTTACTCCGGCGGTGTGCTGCACATCGCTTGTCATAACGCCAAAGACCCCGCAGAGAAACTGCTGGCGGTTATCCAGGACGCCACCAGCGGCAGGGCCGATGCGCAACTTGCGCGCGCGCTCGCCACCACCGCGGGCCGCGCCATCGACTGGCTGCGTGATGAAGGCGCAAAGTACATCCGCGTGGGCAACATTGTGTGGCAGCAGCATGTACTGGCGCCGCCACGACCAATCGTGGCCGGCCTGGACTGGAAAGGCCGCGGCCCGGACGTTACGCTGCGGCAACTGGTGGCGAATCTTGAAAAACGCGGCGGAAAAATGTTTCGTTTGCCTGCCGTTGCATTGCTGGAAAAAGAAGGGCAGTGCATCGGCGTTGAGGCGGGCGGGGCGTCAGCGCAGCAACATTTCCTCGCGCGCGCAGTGGTGCTGGCCGACGGCGGTTATCAGGGCAACCCCGCGCTGGTGCGCGAGCACATGGGCATCGACTCCAGCAAAGTCAAAACACGCGGAGCGGGCACCGGCGTCGGCGATGGCCTGCGCATGGCGCAGGCGATGGGCGCGCAATTGTCGGAGTTGAAATACTTCTACGGCCACATGCTGTCGCGTGATTCGTTCACCAACGACAGGGTGTGGCCGTATCCGCAGCTCGACGAACTGGGAACGGTCGGCATCGTTGTCAACGACACGGGTGAACGTTTTGTTGATGAGGGGCAGGGTGGCGTTTTCGTCGCTAACACCATCGGGCGGCTGGCGGATCCGTTATCAGCGTGGGCCATATTCGACCACGCAATCTGGGAAGGGCCCGGGCGCGCTGCGCGCATTCCGGCCAATCCGCAACTCGCCAACGCGGGCGGCACCATCATCAGGGCCGACACGCTGCTTGAACTCGCTGCAAAAACCGGCATCAGCGCGGAGCGGCTGGAACTCACGGTGACTGCCTACAACCACGCACTGGCGTCCGCGCAGACGGCCAGCCTCACGCCAGCGCGCAGCGTGCAGCCGATTGTGCCATCGCTGATTGCCAGGCCGCCGTACTATGCCGTGCCCTTATGCGCCGGAATGACCTACACCTTCGGCGGCATTTTTACCGACGGCGACGCGCGCGTGATGAGCACACGCGGCGCGCCCATCGCAGGACTCTACGCCGTGGGTGCGACCACCGGCGGACTGGAGGGCGGCGCCGGCGGCGGCTATGTCGGCGGGCTGATCAAAGGCGTTGCGTTCGGCATGCGCGCTGCCGAGCACATTGCGCAATCGCTCAAGGGCTGACTGTGCATCGTCGAGTAATCGACGGGTTTTTGATCGCCGCATCGGGCGCGCTGTTTATCGGTAGCGCAATGGCCGCACAGACCCCACCGTACCCGACGCGTCCGGTGCGCGTCATCGTGTCGGTAGCCGCAGGCGGCGGCACCGACACCGTGGGCCGTTCGCTGGCGCAAAAAATGAGCGAGCGTCTCGGCCAGCAATTCGTGATCGATAACCGGCCCGGCGGCGGCGGCAGCATCGCGGTGGAACTCACCGCGCGCGCCAATCCCGACGGACACACGTTGTTGTTTTCGTCGAGTACCTTTGTCACCAATCAACTGCTCTACAAGGTGAGTTACGACACGCTGCGCGATCTTGCTGCGGTAAGCCTCGCCAGCGAAAACCCTTATGTGTTTGCCGTCAATGCGGGCGTACCGGCGAAGACTCTGCAGGCGTTTATTGCTTTGGCGAAAGCCAAGCCACGCAGCTTTAACTACGCGTCACCCGGCAAAGGCAGTCTGGTGCATCTGACGGCGGAGTTGGTGAGTGCCGCTGCTGGCATCGACATGGTGCATATCCCCTACAAGGGCATGGCGCTGGCGTTTCCCGACATCATATCGGGGCAAGTGCACGTGGCGATCTCCAGTGCGCTGACCATGCTGCCGCATTTGCGCGGCGGGCGCGTGCATGCGCTCGGTGTCACCAGCAGCAAGCGCATGGCGGCATTGCCGGATGTGCCGTCGATTGCAGAGTCGGGGTTTCCCGGATTCGAGGTTACGCAGTGGTACGGCATGATGGCGCCGGCGCACACGCCGCTGACTATCCGCCAAACCTTGCAGCAGGAAATATCGCGGGCGCTGCAACTACCGGAAATTCGCGCACGGCTGACAGCAGAGGGCGCCGAGCCGGTTGGCAATACACCCGGCGAGTTTGCGGCTCGGCTCAAGGACGAATTCGCCAAGTGGGCGAACACCATCAAGGCCGCGGGCATCAAGCTGGATTAGCGCGCTGGTCAATCGCTTATGGCGCCTTGCCGAGAGCGCCCTTAGCGGGCCGTGTTTGTGAATCGATGTTGAGCCGTGCAACACTATTCGTTACAGTGTGGCTGTCGCGCCATTGATACTGTGTGATCTTCATTTGAAATTTCGTAAGTATATGTTTTTATTCATATTTTTAACGGAGCATGGATGATGTCCCAGCAGGATTCCACCGAACACCGCGCCATGCTGTCGAACAGCGTCACGGATTTTGCGCGCGGGGTCGATGTCGCACGCGTGCGCCGCCTGCGCGACAGCAAAACCGAATGCGACCGCGCGGTATGGAAGCAGATGGCCGATCTGGGCTGGCTGGGCGTGCTGGTACCTGAAGAGTATGGCGGCATGGGGTTACAACTGGCTGACATGGCGATCGTTGCACAGGGTCTGGCGCGCGCGCTGGTGCCGGAGCCGTTGACGGCGGTGGCGGTACTGGCAGCGCGCGTGCTGGCGGACAGCAGTAACGAGCCGTTGAAGAAAAAACTGCTCGAAGGATTGGTGTCGGGCGACATGCTTCCAGCGACCGCGTGGCAGGAACACGCGGGCACCCTCGACCCCGGTAATATCGACATGCAGGCCACGCCCTTCGAGGGCGGATTTCGGGTAAACGGCAGCAAACGCTTTGTGGTTGGCGCCGCACATGCCGACGGATACATCGTCTCAGCAAACGCTGCGGCGGGCATGCAATTGCTGTGGGTGCCGCGCGATGCCGCGGGGGCTACGACGGAATTTGATACGCTGGCGGACGGGCGGCTGTCGGGCACGCTGAATCTGTCCGACGTATCCGTGGCCAAAGAAAACGTCATCAACACCGGCACCGCAGCCGCGGCATCACTCTCGCGCGCGATCGATCACACGGCAGTCATCGCCAGCGCGGAATTGTGCGGCGTCATGGGCCGCTCGCTGGAAATGACGCTCGATTATTTAAAGACGCGGGTGCAATTCGGCAAACCCATCGGCAGTTTTCAGGTGCTGCAACACCGCGCGGTTGATCTGTATATTCAGCAGGAACTATCCAACGCGGTACTCGCTGATTGCCTGGGCGTGCTCGACGGCGAGCACGGTGTCGAACCCGTGGCACAGGCACGCAGCGCCGCTGCCAGCCGGGCCAAAGCACGCTGCACCGACGCAGCACTATTGATCACGCGCCAATCGATACAAATGCACGGCGCGATTGGCTTTACCGAAGATTGCGATGTCGGCCTTTACGTCAAGCGCGCCATGACACTGGCCGCGTGGCTGGGCAACGGCAATGCCCATCGGCGGCGCTACGCCAAAACGGAAATTCTGGAAGGAGCGGCAGCAACATGAGCAACCGCACTGCCGATTGGAACGCCATGGCCGACGACGCGTTCCGCATGGAACTGCGCACCTGGTTTGCGCAAGAATATCCCGATCAGCTGCGCTTTTTGCCGCGCCGCATGCGCTGGGCGGAAAGCCACGCGTGGTGGGTGAAGCTCTCGAAAAAAGGCTGGCTCGCACCGAATTGGCCCAGTGAACACGGCGGCATGGGCCTCGCTCCTGCCAAGCTGATTATTTACTGGGAAGAATCCGAGCGGGCGGGATTGGGCCGCATGCCCGATCAGGGGCTGACGATGGTGGGGCCGACGCTGATACGTTTTGGCACCGATGCGCAACGCGCGCAATACCTGCCGAAAATCATCAATGGCGAAAACGTATGGTGTCAGGGTTACTCCGAGCCTAATGCCGGCTCTGACCTCGCAAGCCTGCGCACCGAAGCGGTGCCCGATGGCGACGACTACGTCATTAACGGCAGCAAGATCTGGACCTCGATGGCGCACGACGCCACTCATATTTATGTGCTCGCGCGCACCGATAAAACCGTGAAACAACAGCGGGGCATCAGTTTTTTACTGCTGGACATGAAAACGCCGGGCATCACGCTGCGCACCATCCGCAACATCGCGGGGGACGAAGAGTTTTGCCAGGTATTTTTCGACAATGTGCGCACACCTAAACACAATCTAGTCGGCAAACTCAATGAAGGCTGGACCATCGCCAAAGGACTGCTCACATTTGAACGCTTGTCCATCGGCAGCCCGCGGCGGCCGCTGCAGGCGTTTGGACAATTGGATGCGCTGGCGCGCGCGCAGCATCTGTTTGACGATGCGGGATTCGTTGATCGCTATACGCAGTTGAAGATGGATTTGAACGATCTGAGCTCGCTCTACCGCCGCTACGTCGATAAAGTGCGGCGCGGCGAAGCACTGGGACCCGATGTGTCGATGCTGAAAGTGTTTGCGATGGACACTTATCAGAAAGTTTCCGAATTGCTGCTGGAAGCCGGCGCCGAATACGGCGCCTTCGCTGATGAGATCACCCTTGGTGAAGAAAAAATCGACGTGATATCGCCATTCTACGTATCGCGCCCCGGCACGATTTACGGCGGCTCGAACGAAATTCAGCGCAATATCCTGTCGAAATACGTACTACAGTTACCGTCGTAGCGATTCCCTCCCCTTCAAGGGAAGGGGTAAACCCATTGCATCGTGCCTTAACCAATCATGACCCGAAAAATCATCCACACCGAACTAGCCCCCAAAGCCATCGGCACCTACTCGCAAGCCGTGCGCGCAGGCGACACCGTTTACTGCGCCGGGCAAATCGGCCTCGATCCGCAAACCATGCAAATGGTTGACGGCATTGATGCACAAATACACCGCGTGCTGGATAATCTCAAAGCCGTGGCCGAAGCCGCGGGCGGCACGTTGAACGACGTAGTGCGCTTCACCGTTTATCTCACCGACCTCAAGCACTTCGCCAAAGTGAACGAGATTATGGCGACGTATCTGAAGGCGCCGTATCCGGCACGCGCGGCAGTGGGTGTTGCGAGCCTGCCGCGCGATGCGCTAGTGGAGATTGATGCGGTCATGGTTCTTTTGTGAGGGGTGAGGCGTGAAGGGTGAGGCGAAACGCGAAACCCCGCGCGACCCACCCGCCTCACGCCTCACGCCTCACGCTTCGCTGGCAGGTCTGAGTAAAAGCACGCTCGACAAACTCGCCAAGCTCAACATCGCCAGCAGATTCGATCTGGTGCTGCACCTGCCGCTGCGCTACGACGACGAGACGCATCTTTATCCGATCAAGGATGCGCCTGCCGCGCGTGATGTGCTGATTGAAGCCGCCGTGGTCGAGACCGACATCAAGTATCGCCCGCGGCGCCAACTGGTGTGCCATCTTGAAGACGGCAGCGGCAACGTGACCTTGCGGTTTTTCAGTTTTTACGGCAGTCAGGTAAAACATCTTGCGCCGGGTGCGCGCGTGCGCGCGTTCGGCGAAATCCGCCAGGGTTTCTTCGGTGCGGAAATGGTACATCCGCGCTACCGCATCGTGCAGGCGGGCTCGCCGGTGGCCGAAGCGCTGACGCCGGTGTATCCCACCACCGCAGGCATGGGGCAAGACAGCTTGCGCAAGTTGATCGGGCGCGCGCTGGCTGCCGAAGAACTGGATGACACCTTGCCCGATGCGCTGATCCGGCAACACCACTTCCCGACATTTCGTGATGCGGTATTTTTTCTGCATAATCCATCGCCTGAAGTTTCTCAGCAGGCGTTACAGGAGCGCACGCATCCCGCGTGGCGACGCATGAAGTTCGACGAACTGCTCGCGCAGCAGCTGTCGATGCGAGCGCATCAACAACGTCGGCGCGGCGTTGGCGCGCCGGCGCTACGGCCAAAAGGTACTAAGGGCACGCTGGTCAGCCGCCTGTTGAAGGAACTGCCGTTCAAGCTAACCGGCGCGCAACAGCGCGCGGTCGCGCAGATACGCGGCGATTTGTCTATGCCGCACCCGATGCAGCGCCTGTTGCAGGGGGATGTCGGCAGCGGAAAAACCGTGGTGGCGGCGCTAGCGGCGCTGCAGTGCGTGGAAAATAATTATCAGGTGGCGTTGATGGCGCCCACCGAAATACTCGCCGAGCAGCATTACCGGAAATTTTCGGGGTGGCTCGCGCCGCTCGGCATCGAGGTTGCGTGGCTCGTGGGCGGAACCAAAAAATCAATAAAAAAACAAATACTTACCGATATATCCACCGGGGAAACGCCGGTTGTCGTCGGCACCCACGCATTGTTTGAAGACGCTGTGGTGTTTCACAATCTCGGCCTCGCTATCATCGATGAACAGCATCGTTTTGGCGTACGACAGCGGCTCGCGCTGCGCTTAAAAGGCACGCAAGCCGGCGACAGCGAGCCCGAAGTCAGTACGCAACCACATCAACTGATGATGAGCGCGACGCCGATTCCGCGCACACTGGCGATGAGTTATTACGCCGATCTGGATGTGTCCGTAATCGATGAACTACCGCCGGGACGCACGCCGGTGACGACGAAACTGGTGTCGGACACACGCCGTGACGAAGTGATCGCGCGCGTGCGCGACGCCTGCAACACGGGCAGCCAGGCATACTGGGTGTGTCCGCTGGTCGAAGAGATTGAAGCCGATGATACGGCCGCAGAAAAAAAGCCCGCGCGCCCACCCGCACGCGCAGCCCGCGTTGGCTTGGAGGCACTGCAACTCAAAGCCGCCATGGAAACCCATGAAAAACTCAGCGCGGCGTTTCCCGATCTTAAGGTGGGTCTTGCGCATGGCCGCTTGAAAAGCGATGAAAAATCCGCAGTGATGAGCGCATTCCAGCGCGGCGAAGTGCAATTGCTGGTGGCGACCACCGTGATCGAAGTGGGTGTCGATGTGCCCAATGCGTCGCTGATGGTGATCGAAAATGCGGAACGCATGGGCCTCTCGCAGCTACACCAGTTGCGTGGCCGCGTCGGGCGCGGCGCGGCGCAGAGCGCATGCATCCTGCTGTATCACACGCCGTTATCTTTGATGGCGCGCGAGCGGCTTAAAATTATCTTTGAAAACACCGATGGCTTTGAAGTGGCGCGCCACGATTTGCGCATGCGCGGCCCCGGCGAGTTGTTGGGGGCGCGGCAGAGCGGTGTCCCGCTACTGCGCTTTGCCGATTTATCCGCCGACGTGGATTTGCTCGACGCCGCGCGCGACGCGGCGGCGGCGCTGCTCATGGAGAACCCGCAAGCGGTGCGCGCGCACCTGGCGCGCTGGCTGGGCGGGCGCGGGGAGTTTCTCAAGGTTTGACCCCGGTAAACCTCACCGCGGAGGCGCAGAGGCGCAAAGAACCCCCGCAGAGAAAAGCATTTCTCTGCGTAACCTCCGCGCCTCTGCGCCTCCGCGGTGAAGCCGTTGTTTAGTGAAATAACGGCGACTCAAGACCCCGGCAAATCCTCTATACTGGTGACTGAGGTTTTCCTGCCGGGGGTGATCACGACATGACGCAACAGCAGCCGCAAAAACTGACGCTCGCGAAACGGCTTGACGCCTACGAAAATCTGATGCGGCTCGACAAGCCCATCGGCATCCTGTTATTGCTGTGGCCGGTGTTGTGGGGCCTGTGGTTTGCCTCGCCGCTGTACCAGCGCATCGAAATCATTGTGATTTTCGTGTTGGGCACCGTGCTCATGCGCAGTGCAGGCTGCGTGATAAACGACTATGCCGACCGCGACATTGACCCCCACGTAGAGCGCACCGCGCAGCGGCCGCTGGCGACGGGCGTGATCAGTCCCAGGGAAGCGTTACTACTGGCCGGCGTGCTGGCGCTGCTGGCATTTTGTCTGGTGTTGTTTCTGAATAAACTGACCATTGCGTTGTCGTTTATTGCGCTGTTGCTCGCCGCGACCTATCCATACACCAAGCGGTTTTTCCCGTTGCCGCAGGCGTATCTGGGTATTGCGTTCGGGTTTTCGATACCGATGGCATTTGCCGCGTATCAAAACACGGTACCCGCGCTGGCGTGGGTGCTGCTCGGGGCTAATATCTTTTGGGCGCTTGCGTACGACACCGAGTATGCGATGGTGGATCGCGACGACGATATGAAATTAAATCTCAAATCTTCCGCGCTTTTGTTCGGTGTATTCGACGTGGCAGCGGTAATACTGTTTCACGGCCTGTTTATCGCCATCATGGCGGGTGTCGGCGTATGGCTAAAGCTGGGGCTGATTTATTTTCTGGGGCTGGTGCTCGCGCTGGCGTTGATGGCGTGGCAAGTGCAACTGATCAGGAATCGCGAGCGCGACCGCTGCTTCAAAGCCTTCATGAACAATAATTGGGTGGGCGCCGCGGTGTTTGGCGGACTGGCGCTGGACTACTATTTCCTTATACCTGTGATCTACTAGCCCGCACACACCGGCGCTACTCGCCGAGCGCACGCACGTGAAAACCGTGAAGTGGGCCAAGCCGATCAAGGATGCGGGTATACAGCCGGCGTGAAGATCCCGCAAACCTTTTTTTGGCCACAGATTTACACAGATGAAAACCAACAAAATCTTGTTCCATCTGTATTTATCTGCGTAAATCCGCGGCTGAAATCCGTTTTAAATTCATGAATAAATACAATAACTTACGAGA
This sequence comes from Bordetella parapertussis, assembly GCA_945861275.1. GTDB lineage: Bacteria > Pseudomonadota > Gammaproteobacteria > Burkholderiales > SG8-41 > UBA5216. The sequence continues at coordinate 189,460 of CAMATZ010000002.1, read as the reverse complement.
TTTTATCGCGCAGCTTGAATCTCTTGGCGAGTTAAAGCGCGTTGCCGTCGAAGTCGATCCGAAGCTGGAGATGACCGAGATTTGCGATCGCGTGTTAAAGGCCGGCGGTCCGGCGTTGCTGTTTGAAAAACCCAAGGGCCACACCCTGCCGGTGCTGGGCAATCTGTTCGGCACAGTGAAGCGGGTGGCGCTGGCGATGGGCGCAACGCCCGGCGAAGACCCGCTCGCACGGCTGCGTGAGATCGGCGAGACGCTGGCGTACCTGAAAGAGCCGGAGCCGCCCAAGGGCCTGCGTGACGCGTGGGATAAACTGCCGCTGCTGAAACAAATCATGACCATGGCGCCGCGCGTCGTATCGAGCGCAGCGTGTCAGGAAATTATTTGGCAAGGCAACGAGGTTGATCTCGCGCGCCTGCCCATACAAACCTGCTGGCCGGGTGATGTGGCGCCGCTGATTACCTGGGGCCTTACGGTGACGCGCGGGCCGCACAAGGCGCGGCAGAATCTCGGCATCTACCGCCAGCAGGTGATCGCCAAAGACAAAGTCATCATGCGCTGGTTGGCGCATCGCGGCGGCGCGCTGGATTTTCGCGATCACAGTCTCGCGCATCCGCGCGAGCCCTACCCGGTGGCGGTGGCGCTGGGCGCCGATCCGGCCACCGTGCTGGGCGCCGTGACGCCGGTGCCGGACAGCCTCAGCGAATATCAGTTTGCCGGATTGCTGCGCGGCGCGAAAACGGAAATCGTCAAATGCCTCACGCACGGGTTGCAGGTGCCTGCGAGCGCTGAAATTGTTTTAGAGGGGTTCATTTATCCCAACGAAACGGCCCTTGAGGGGCCATTTGGAGATCACACCGGCTACTACAACGAACAGGAGAAGTTTCCTGTGTTCACTATAGATCGCATCACGCAACGGCGTAATGCGATCTACCACTCAACCTACACCGGCAAGCCGCCCGACGAACCGGCGATGCTCGGCGTGGCACTTAACGAAGTGTTCGTGCCGCTCTTAAAAAAACAATTTCCGGAGATCGTTGATTTTCATCTGCCGCCCGAAGGCTGCTCGTACCGCATCGCGTGCGTCAGCATCAAAAAGCAGTATCCCGGCCACGCCAAGCGCGTGATGTTCGGCATCTGGAGTTATCTGCGGCAATTCATGTACACCAAATTCATCATCGTCACCGACGACGATGTTAACGTGCGCGACTGGAAAGAAGTGATCTGGGCGCTCACCACGCGTGTCGATCCGCGACGCGATACGCTGATCGCGGATGCCACGCCGATGGATTATCTCGATTTCGCCAGCCCTGTGGCGGGCTTGGGCTCGAAGATGGGCATCGACGCCACGAACAAATGGCCTGCTGAAACCGACCGGCGCTGGGGCACGCCGATTGCGATGGATGCAGCGGTTAAGAAGCGGGTAGATGAAATTTGGGCGGGGTTGGGATTCTAATTCGCCTTAATATTCGCAGCCTTGATAATTGCCGCAGCCACTTTCGCCTGCGTACGCACGTATTTGTCGAATTCCGTGGACGTCATCGACATCGGTTCCGCGCCCAGCTTTTCAATCCGCGCGCGCACCTCCGCGACGGCGAGCGCTTTGGCAATTTCCGTGTGCAGGCGCTGAATTGCGGCGCGCGGCGTTTTCGAGGATACGAACACACCCACCCAAAACGGAAAATCCGCATCGGCGAGACCGGATTCCGTGATGGTCGGCACCTCGGGCATATGCGGCGACCGGCGTTCGCCGCTTAACGCGAGCGCGCGCAGGCGCCCATCGCTGGTTTGTGCAAGCGCCGTCGATACCGGCAGGAACGACCAATCAATACGGCCGGCAATCACATCCACCAGCGCTTCAGGTGAGCCTTTGTAGGGCACCTGCACCGCGTCGATGCCGGCGCGCAGTCTGAAGCGCTCGGCGTTCATGTGCGTGCCGGTGCCGCTGCCGCCGGTGCCGTAGCTCAGGCCTTTGGGCTTTGCTTTGGCGGCGGCGATCAAATCCTGCACCGATTTCCAGTTGTGTTTCGGCGACACCACTAGCACATTCGGCTGAATGGCGAGCGGCGCCACGGCGGCAAAATCGCGAATCATATCGAACGGCAGTTTGGTGTACATGAATGGCGCGACCACTTGCGCCGAGGTGTTGACCAGTGCCACATGGCCGTCCGCTTCCGCTTGCAGCACGATGCCCGCCGCCAGTGTGCCGCCGGCGCCGGCGCGGTTATCCACGACAACGGACTGCGAAAACGGTATATTGACAACCCATACCGGCAGTTTGCCGCGTCCGCACAATCTGCTGCAATTGTATGGCCGCCGCTCACGCGGCGAGCCGGTGGACGAGGCCGCCATCGAAGCTGCAGGGCGTGACGCCATGCGCGCTGAAGTGCAGGGCCAGATCGATTGCGGCATTGATGTCGGCAATAACGGCGAGCAGCAGCGTGAAGGGTTTTTTCTTTACGCGCAGCGGCGCATGACCGGATTTGGCGGCAGCTGGCGGCGCTGGCCGCGCCAGGATGTCGAGCGTTATCCCGAATACAAACGCATGGCCGAAGCGCGCGACGTGGGTCGCGAGGGCGTGACTTCGCTGGTGCCGCCGTGCGTGATTGGCGACGTGCGTTATCGCGATCCGGCACTGGCCGAAGCCGAGCCGATCGAGTTCCAGCAGACACTGCAGGCGTTGCACGGCGGCTTTCGCGAAGCCTTCATGTCGGCGCCGTCACCGGGCATCATCGCGTCGGCGTGCAAGAACAAGCATTACGCGAGCGACGACGCCTACCTCGAAGCGCTGGCCGAGGCGCTGCGGCTCGAGTACGAAGCGGTGGTGAAACACGGGCTGCTGCTGCAGGTCGATTGCCCCGATCTCGCGCTGGAACGACATCGCTCGTTTCAAAATCAGCCGGAAGCGCCGTTTCTGGATTTCGTCGAACGCACCGTCGTGGCAATCAATCACGCCTTGCGCAATGTGCCGCGCGAGCGGGTGCGCGTACATGTGTGCTGGGGCAACTATGAAGGACCGCACGATTGCGACGTGCCGCTGCAAACCATCTGGCCCATCCTGCGCAAGCTGCGCGTGGGCGGCTTTGTTCTGCCTTTCGCCAATGGCCGCCACGCGCATGAGTTCAGGGTGTTTGAAAAGCTGCCGCTCGCGGACGATCAGATCATCGTCGCCGGCGTGATCGACACGCTCACCAACTTTGTCGAACATCCTGAAACCGTCGCCGAACGTCTACTACGCGTGGCTGAAGTGGTGGGGGACCCAACGCGCGTGCTGGCAGGCACCGATTGCGGCTTTGATTCGACCGCGGGTCAGGGGCGAGTGGCGTCCGATGTGGCGTGGGCAAAATTGCGCGCGCTGGTCGAAGGCGCGCGCATTGCTTCGGAACGCTTGTTCTGAGCGGTGTGCGTAGGGCGCAATGCTTCGCTTCAAGTGTTCACTCGTCCCATTGCGCCGAATGCTATTTGCAAAGTTGCCATGCGGCGCAATAGGGATTGCGCCCTACGCTCCGTAAAGTTATTTGAGGGAACCTACACTAGCGCCCATGCACCCACCGCAGCAACGCATCCTGCACCGTATTGGCGTTGTGCGCGTTGGCGTGGTTGATCAGCATCACGGTCACCACGCGCCGGCCTTTGGCATCGAGCACGTAGCCGGCCATCGCACGCACGCCGGATAGCAGGCCGGTTTTGATGTGGGCCTGGCCTGCAACGCCGCTGTTGGTGAGGCGCCGGTACATGGTGCCATCCACCCCGACCAGTGGCATGGAGGCTATGAATTCCGGCATCACCGGGCCGCGGAACGCTGCTAGCAGCATGTGCCCGAGTTCGCGCGCACTGACGCGTTCAATGCGCGACAGGCCGGAACCGTTTTCGATCACCAGTTGCGGCATTTGCAGGCCGCGGCCGGCAAAAAACTGCTGCACGGTGCGCGCGCCGCGCTCGGGTGTCGCCGCCGGGCCGCCCGCCGTTGCGCCTATGGTGAGCAACAATTGCCGTGCCATGACGTTGTTGCTGAATTTGTTGATGTCGCGCACGATTTCCGACAGTGCCGGCGAGCGCTGTCTGGCGAGCAGGACCGCGTTCGCAGTGGCTTCGCCGTCACGCACGCGGCCGCTAAACACGCCGCCAAGATCACGCCACAGGTGTTGAAATAATGCGGCCCCGTACTCGCGATGCCCGAGCACGCTGTAATAATCGACTTTTTCACTGCACTGGCGCGCGTACGGCCCGGTGAAGGTTAATTGGACGATGTCGCCGCTGTCCCGCACCTGCGTCTTGATGCGTGCAAGCCAATTGCCGCAGATGCCTTCGCCGAGCGTGAGGTTGTTGATGATCTGGATTTGCGGCAGCGGCGGATCGACCGTGATGCGCACGCCTTTCGTTTCGGGCTCCGGCGCGAAGGTCAGCGTGAAGGTTTTGAAATTGGCGAGCAGCGCATCGGGCGTGGTGTTGTAGGGCTGCATGGGTTCGCCGTCGAAGCGGCCGGGATCGGGATGGTCGGTGGTGAACAAACTGCGATCCAGCAGCAGATCACCGCGAATTTCGCGCACGCCTTTGGCACGTACGGCGCGAAGTAACAGCCAGAAATTTTCGATGGTGAACTTCGGATCGCCGCCGCCTTTGAGAATGAGGTTGCCGATGAGCACATCGTTCTGCATCGTGCCGTCGGTGTAGATGTCGGTGCTCCACTGGTGTGCAGGGCCCAGTAATTCGAGGGCGGCGTAGGTGGTGACGAGTTTCATCACCGATGCCGGATTCAACGGCTGTTCCGCGCGATGCGCTACCAGCGGTTCAGCCGCGCCGATTTCATGCACATATACACCGACGCTGGTTTCCGCGATACCCGCGCGGGCGAGCGCTTGCGCCACTGATGGTGGCAGTTGTGCTTGAGCGACACTGCATAAAAATACAAATAAAAGCAAATAGTTACGCATGAGTCTCCTTCGTCATTCCGGCATGCGCCAGAATGACGGCGTGTGTATATGATTTGCCTGAAAATTTATGAGCCAAAATGTTCGCAATCCAGCTTGTTTCAGGCATTGAGTATGTCGAGTGTACCGCGCGCAAGCAGCATGATTTGTTCTTCGCTGATCACATACGGCGGCATGATATAAACGGTGTTGCCAATAGGGCGTAGGAGTAGTTCTTTCGCCAGTGCGCGCTGGTGGAAGTCACGCGCGAATGACGGGTTGTCGGTTTCCACTTCAAACGCCCAAATCATGCCGCTGTTGCGAAAGTGTCGCACGCGCGGGTGGCTGGTTATGCCTTGCGCCGCCAGGCTGATTGCGCTGCTTAATTCCCGATTGGAAGTGACGATCTGTTTTTCATCAAAAATCTCCAGCGTCGCCAACGCCGCGCGACACGCCAGCGCGTTGCCGGTGTAGGAATGCGAATGCAGGAATCCGCGCGTGACGCTGTCGTCATAGAACGCCTGGTAAACGGTGTCCGTAGTCATCACCACCGACAGCGGCAGGTAGCCGCCGGTGATGCCTTTGGACAGACACAAAAAATCCGGCGTGATTTGCGCCTGTTCGTATGCGAAAAACGTGCCGGTGCGGCCGAAGCCGGTCATGATTTCATCGGCGATGAGATGCACGCCGTGGCGGTCGCACAGCGCGCGCGCTTCGCTCAGATAGGCGGCGTGGTACATCGCCATGCCAGTTGCGCCCTGCACCAGCGGTTCGACGATTAGCGCAGCGGTGGTGGCGCCATACTGTTCCAGGTGAGCTTTAAGCGCCTGGGCGGCACGCAGCGCGTAGGCGCGGGGGGATTCGCCCGCTTCCGCCAGCCGCCAGTCGGGGCTTTGCACTGGCGTACTCTTCCGCAACAACGGCGCGTAAGTGTCTTTGAATAGCGCAACATCCGTGACCGACAACGCGCCCAGTGTTTCGCCGTGGTAGCTGCCCGCCAGGTGAATAAATTCCGTTTTACGCGGCTGGCCGCTGTTGCGCCAGTAGTGGAAACTCATTTTGAGCGCGATCTCCACTGCTGATGCGCCGTCACTGCCATAAAAACAGTGGCCGAGTTTGCCGCCCGTGAGTTTGGACAGCCGTTCCGAGAGTTCCACCACCGGCTCGTGGGTGAAGCCCGCGAGCATGGCGTGTTCGAGCGTATCGAGTTGGTCGCGCAGCGCGGCGTTGATGTGCGCGTTGCCGTGGCCGAAAAGATTCACCCACCACGAACTCACCGCATCGAGATAGCGCTTGCCGTCAAAATCATAGAGCCAGCAGCCCTGTGCGCGCGCCACCGGAATCAGCGGCAGCGTCTCGTGCTGCTTCATTTGCGTGCACGGATGCCACACGGCAGCCCGGCTGCGTTTTAGCAGCAGACTATTGCGAGTGCTGGTTTGCATTCTGTTTCACAAGTCCGTACAAAGATTACCGGCATCGCCATGTTTAATGCATCCCCCAATCGTCAACACTTACCTTGCGCCGCCGTTATACGTACGAGCGGCATCGCTGTTGCTGTGATTCTGAGTGCGCATCCTAATGGAGGTCAACATGAGTATGCAGTTACTTGAACGCATCGAGGGCCAGATCGCAGCCACCAAGCTGCCGCTGGTGGGCGTTACGCTGGCAGCGGTGCCGTGTCCCGATACACCGATTATCCTTACGCTGCATTGGCACGGCTTTATCAAAGAGAGACTCGCCGATGTTGAAGGCGCCGCGCCCGTAGCGTTTACGCCGATTCCCAGTTCGGCCTTGCAGGTAAACGAGCGTTGGGAAGATCTGCTGGTGGTGGATCAGGCAACACTGGACGCGGCATGGCAAATGGGCGCGTGGGATGTGGCGCGCGCCGAGCGTCCGGGGTGCCTGCGCCCTGGCGCGCGCGCGACCGAGCCGCTGGAGTGTATGCAGGCGTTCGGTGCGTTTCCGTACGGCATTAACGGCCAGCAGCTGGTGGTCAGGGATGCGCCGGATGCCGACGAACTCTTAAAGCTCGCGGCGATAAAGGGTTACCTGTTGTGGCTGTTCCGGCCGGTGAGTGGGGGTATCTGGGGCGAAGTCGTCGGGGACGCGACGCTATCACCCGAGGGCCGCCGCGCGGGACCGTGTCCGCTGCGCCCAATACCGCCGCGTTGCGAAGGCAAACGCCAGACGGTGTACCACTTAGGTGTACCAGGGCCGCGCACCGAACAAACCGAGGCGCCGTCCTGATTTTATAAGGCATTGTTTTGATTGGTAAATAGCTGCTTGCTAGCGTACCGGCGGCGCTAACTCCCTGATTTTTCGTACAAACCTATTGAAATTGCCGCGGTACGGCCTTACTATTAGCACTCATCGGAGTTGAGTGCTAACAGCCCTGTGGCATTGGAATGTTGGCCTTGCGCCTGTCGTTTTACGGCTGCCGCCGCTTCGAAGATTCCGTCACAAATTCAACAGGAGATAGTTTATGAAAATTCGTCCGTTGCACGACCGTATTATCGTGAAGCGGCTGGAAGAGGAACGCAAAACCGCTTCCGGTATCGTGATTCCCGACACCGCCGCCGAAAAACCTGATCAAGGTGAAGTCAAGGCTGTGGGCAAGGGTAAAAAAACCGATGAGGGCAAACTCATTCCGCTCGATGTCAAAGTCGGCGACCGTGTGCTCTTCGGCAAATACTCCGGCCAAACCGTCAAAGTTGACGGCGACGAGCTGCTGGTAATGCGCGAAGAAGACATCATGGGCGTGGTCGAGTAATCCACACAAACGAACTGGAGAATTGAACATGGCAGCTAAAGACGTCAAATTTCATGAAAACGCCCGCCACAAAATCGTGGCCGGCGTGAACATCCTCGCCGATGCGGTCAAAGTGACCCTCGGTCCCAAAGGCCGCAACGTAGTGCTCGAGCGCAGCTTCGGCGCCCCCACCGTCACCAAGGACGGCGTGTCGGTTGCGAAAGAAATCGAGTTGAAAGACCGCTTTGAAAACATGGGCGCGCAGATGTTGAAAGAAGTCGCTTCCAAGACTTCCGACATCGCCGGCGACGGCACCACCACCGCCACCGTGCTGGCCCAGTCGATTGTGCAGGAAGGCATGAAGTTCGTTGCCGCCGGCATGAACCCGATGGACTTGAAGCGCGGTATCGACAAAGCCGTGGCCGCCACCGTCGAAGAACTGAAAAAAATCTCCAAGCCCTGCACCACCAACAAGGAAATCGCGCAAGTCGGTTCCATTTCGGCCAACGCCGACGAGTCGATCGGCAAGATCATTGCCAACGCGATGGACAAAGTGGGCAAGGAAGGCGTGATTACCGTTGAAGACGGCAAGAGCCTCGACAACGAACTCGAAGTGGTCGAAGGCATGCAGTTCGACCGCGGTTACCTGTCGCCCTACTTCATCAACAACCCCGAAAAACAGATCGCCGTACTGGAAGATCCGTATGTGCTGTTGCACGACAAAAAGATCGCCAACATCCGCGACCTGCTGCCGTTGCTTGAGCAAGTGGCTAAGGCCGGCAAGCCGCTGTTGATCATCGCTGAAGAAGTTGAAGGCGAAGCGCTGGCGACACTGGTAGTGAACAACCTGCGTGGCATTCTCAAAACCTGTGCCGTGAAAGCCCCCGGTTTCGGTGATCGCCGCAAGGCCATGCTGGAAGACATCGCGATTCTCACTGGCGCCACCGTGATCGCGGAAGAAGTCGGCCTGCAACTGGAAAAAGCGACCCTGAAAGACCTCGGCCGCGCCAAGCGCATCGAGATCGAGAAAGAAAACACCACGCTGATCGACGGCGCCGGCGACAAAGCAGGCATCGAAGGCCGTGTGAAAAACATCCGCACGCAGATCGAAGAAGCCACCTCCGACTACGATAAAGAAAAGCTGCAAGAGCGCGTGGCGAAACTCGCCGGCGGTGTTGCGCTGATCCGTGTTGGCGCTGCGACCGAACTCGAAATGAAAGAGAAAAAAGCCCGCGTTGAAGACGCCCTGCACGCAACCCGTGCGGCCGTTGAAGAAGGCATCGTGGTGGGTGGTGGTGTTGCACTGATCCGCGCTCGTCTCAACATGAGCAAGATCAAGGGCGACAACCCCGATCAGGACGCAGGTATCAAGATTGTGCTGCGCGCGCTGGAAGAACCGCTGCGTCAGATTGTTGCCAACGCGGGCGACGAGCCTTCGGTGGTGCTGAACAAAGTGGTCGAAGGCAAAGGCAATTTCGGCTACAACGCCGGCACCGGCGAGTATGGCGATCTGGTGCAGATGGGCGTGCTGGATCCGACCAAAGTCACGCGTTGCGCGTTGCAAAACGCCGCATCGATTGCTGGTCTGATTCTCACCACCGATGCAATGGTTGCTGAGTCGCCGAAGGAAGAGTCGGGCGGTGGTGGCGGTCATGGCCACGGTGGTGGTATGGGTGACATGGGCGGTATGGGCATGTAATTCGCGCTACGCGCGATTACCTACCCAGCGGATAGTCGAACAGAGGGAACTAAGCGGTTCCCTCCGTAGACTCCTCCGCAGTACAGCAAGAAGCCCCGCGATGCGGGGCTTCTTTTTTGTGTGACGTCGTCTGGTATTTAAATCAATGGTTTGTGCCGCAGGCGCTGTACGATAAAATACGGCCCTTCCTGCAGTAAGGGGCCAAGTAGCTCAGTTGGTAGAGCAGCGGACTGAAAATCCGTGTGTCGGTGGTTCAATTCCGCCCTTGGCCACCAATAACTCAATGACTTACATGTTAATTCGTGTGGGTTATTTTTTATTGATCTGTGTAGGCGATGTGCAGGATTTCCTGGTCAGTAACCGAGCACTAGCAAGGGTACGTCTGGTTCAACGACGAGGACTCGCTGCGCAAAGCCGGTTCCAAGACCGATGTGTATGAAACATTCCGTCGTATGCTTGCGCGCGGGGAGGTGCCAGACAGCATTGATCATCTCCTGAGGGAAAGCTGCAAAAAAAGCCTATGAGGACCGAGTGCAAGAGACGCATCAGCACGAATCTGCCCGATTTGCTCCAGGCACGCGGGTGGTCATCCGGGACGAAGAGTGGCTCATCCGTACGTTTGGGCGGGTGGGTGGTGACAAATTGTCACCAGTAAGGTAAAATGCTCACTTGAACGCAGAATTTCGACTCTAAACTCAAGACTGCAAACTTATTACCGACATCCACGCAGACATTTCCCGAATGACCGAGCCTACAACTGACAAGCGATTGCCAAGCCAATGACTCTCTTGACCGATGAACGAGGCCGGATTACAGCCAGGGTGCCACAAAAAGTGCAGGACACACTCCAGCAGGCGGCTGAGCTGGTAGGGGCAACGCTGAATCAGTTTGTCGTGCAGGCTGCGCTCAGTGAAGCGCGGCGCGTGATCGAGCGCGATAGGGTGATTCTTCTTTCCAGCACCGATGCGGCGTTTCTCATGACACTACTGGAGAAGCCGCCGGCGCCAAATGCAAGGCTCCGCAAGGCTTTCCAGGCCTACAAGAAGAAGACGATCGATGCTGCGGATTCAACCTTTAACTGGACGCCACGACCGAGGCGCGTTCGCGAGCGCAAGCGCGCCGCTTGACGACTGGCTTCGGCAAACTGCGCAGCAGCACCAGCGGCGCGGTATATCGAAGACCTTTGTCGCCATTTCGGATGACGAACCTGCACGCATTCTCGGTTACTATGCCTTGACCGCTTGCGAGGTACTCACCGAAGAATTGCCGGAGGATCTCGCCAAGAAGCTCCCGCGCAAAATACCCGGCATCCGCTTGGGCCGGCTCGCTGTGGACCGCTCTGTGCAAGGGCAGGGCTTGGGCGAGCACTTGTTAATGGATGCCATCGACCGATCACGGCGCGTGCTGGAACACATCGGTATTCACGCGCTTTTTGTCGATGCGAAGGACGAGCGAGCTGCGGCCTTCTACCGCAAGTACGGATTTCGGCCTTTGCCGGAAGATTCGCTGAAGCTCGTCCTCCCTCTTACCGGATTGCTGTGACGCTGGAGCGAGATAAACGGGGCGTGAAGCGCATGGGCGCCAGCACCACGCGGTCAGAAGAAACGGTTGGGGTAACTTGCAAAGTCGAATCGACCGAAACCCAGCATTCACGCGGGTTTGCGGGCGCAATTCTGGTTAGAGCAATTCCAGCGCACGCGGGCCCTTAGGCGGCGGAAAAATACTGTCCAATTCAAGCAACTGCACCGCGGTAAGTTCAATATCGCGCGCGGCGGCGTTCTCATCCATCCGTCCCGGGTGTGAGCACTTGGGAATCACAATCACATCTTCTTTCGCCAGCAGCCACGCCAGCGCCAACTGCGCCGGCGTAATGCCGGAGGCTTTCGCCAACGCCGCGAGCTTTGCATTCTTGACCAGCCGCGCCTGCTCCAGGGGCGAGTAAGCCATCACCGGCACACGCCGCTCGCGCAGCCATGGTTGCAAGTCCCATTCGATGCCACGACGCGACAGGTTGTAGAGCAGTTGATTGGTTGCGGTTGCGGCGCCACCGGGCGTTTTCCACCATTCTTTCATCTCGGCAAGGTTGAGGTTGCTCACGCCGTAATGACGAATCTTCCCGGCGCGCTGTAACGTTGTCAGCGCCTCGAGTGTTTCAGAGAAGGCCACGCTACCGCGCCAGTGCAGCAGATAAAGATCAATGCGGTCGGTATTGAGGTTCTTCAGACTGCGCTCGCAAGCGGCCGCCGTCCCGCGCCGCGATGCGTTACCCGGCAGCACCTTGCTCACGAGATAGACCTCGTCGCGCCGCCCGGCAATCGCCTCGGCGATCAATTGTTCCGAGCGACCATCGCCATACATTTCGGCGGTGTCGATGAGCGTCAGGCCTAAGTCCAGCCCGCGCCTCAATGCGGCTATTTCTTGCGTGCGTTTCGCGCGCGTGTCGCCCATGTTCCAGGTGCCCTGCCCCAGGGCAGGCACGTGTTCACCGCCAGGTAAGAGGATAGTTTTCATAGCCGACAGTGTAAACGTGGATGGGCTAAACTAAAACCGTCGCCTTTGTGTCCTGCCGCTTGTTGCATTCCTATGACTCACCTATCGTCTTGTTTTTGCGGCCTTGCCGGCCGCTGCCATCGTGCCGCAATGTTGAGACGCGCTTCACCATGAGAACCGTTTTCATATTCCTGATCGACGCCTACAAGCTGCTGCTGTCGCCCTTTTTCGGCCAGCAGTGCCGTTTTTACCCCACCTGTTCGAGCTACACCAAAGAGGCGATTGAAGTTCACGGCGCGTGGCGCGGCGGCTGGCTGGGCGTGAAGCGCATTCTGCGCTGTAATCCGTGGTGTGCGGGCGGGGTGGATGAGGTGCCTCGGAAGAAAGCGTGAAAGGTGTAGGGGTAAAGAAGTCGTAGGCCGGAATGCGCAGCGACTCCGACCTACACGCGGCAGACCAAGCCTTTCAGATATTCGCCTTCCGGAAAATTGAGCACCAACGGATGATCTGCCGCGGCGTGATGCCATGCTTCCACGCGCGCGTTGACGCCTGCGTCCAGCGCCGCGCCCGCGATGATTTTCTGGAACAGTTCGGCGGACACACCGCCCGAGCATGAGTAGGTCATCAACACGCCGCCGGGATTGAGCAGCTTGAACGCGAGCAGGTTGGCGTCTTTGTAGGCTCGCGCAGCTTTTTCGGCGTGCGCCGCGGTGGGCGCGAGCTTGGGCGGATCAAGCACGATCACATCGAAACGCCGTCCCGCATCGCGAAATTTGCGCAGCAGTTGAAACACATCGCCTTCGATCCATTCCACGCCGGGCAGTTGGTTCAGGCGCGCATTCTCGCGCGCGAGGGCAAGTGCCGGGCCGGAACTGTCGATGGCGGTGACCGCTCGCGCGCCGCCGGCGAGTGCGCTCAAGGCAAATCCGCCACTGTGGCAAAAACAATCCAGCACTGCGGCGCTTTTTGAAATATGCTTTAAAAACAAACGGTTATCGCGTTGATCGAGATAGTAGCCGGTTTTGTGTCCGGACTCGATTTCGATCCTGAAGCGCAGGCCGTGTTCGTGCAAGAGGATCGGGCCGGCAGTCGGCGCGCCTCGCAACAACCCGCTGCGCAGGGGCAAGCCTTCGAGCGTGCGCACGTCAGCATCGGAGCGTTCCCATACCCGGGTGACGCCCGCTAACGCGGCTAATGCGTCAGCAATCGCGTCGCGCCAGCGCTCTGCGCCCGCTGCCAGCAATTGCACCACCACCGTATCACCGTATTGATCGGCAATTACGCCGGGCAGCCCGTCGGATTCGCCGTGCACCAGACGCACGCTGTTGGTAGTGCCGCTGGCCAAAATTTTTTCACGCGCTTGTACCGCATGCGTGACACGCTCGCGAAAAAAAGCCGCATCGATGTCGCGTGTCTCCCACGCCCACACCCTCGCGCGAATTTGTGATGCGGGGCTGTAGGCTGCAACCGCGAGCATCGCGCCGTCGGCTGCAAGCAGTTCGACGCTAGCGCCAGAGTCGGGGTTGCCTTCGACACGCGCGATGGCGCCGGCGAATACCCACGGGTGGCGGCGCTTGAGAGATTTTTCGCGGCCGGGTTTGAGGATGAGCTTTGCAATTGAAGCGGGCGTAGCTGTCCCGCTTACGGCCTTCGCCCCATGCCTCACGCCTCACCTCTCACGCTTTTCTCTTTGCCCGTGGATGCGCCGCATCGTAAACCTTGGCCAGATGCTGAAAATCCAGTTGCGTATACACCTGCGTGGTGGAAATACTCGCGTGGCCCAGCATTTCCTGCACCGCGCGCAGGTCACCGCTGGATTGCAGCAGGTGCGAGGCGAACGAGTGGCGCAGCACGTGCGGATGCAGGGAGCGATCCAGGCCCAGCTTTGCCGCCCAATGTTTGATGCGCAATTGCACTGCGCGCGCGCCGAGGCGCCGCCCTCCCTGGCCGAGAAATAACGCGGTTTCATCCTCACGTGCGTATTCACGCGCGAGCAGCACGCGTTGCGCCAGCCACACTTCGATTGCGGCAAGCGCGTGGCGGCCCACCGGCACCACGCGCGTTTTGCCGCCCTTGCCGGTGACACGCACGGTGGTGTCGGCAACGTTGATATCACCGAGCGCCAGACCGGTGAGCTCGGAGAGCCGCAGCCCTGACGAATAAAAAAGTTCAAACATGGCTTTGTCGCGCAGCGCGAGCGCGCCGTCTTCATCGATGTTCATCAACTGCGCGGCTGCGTCGGGCGACAGCGCGTGCGGCAGGCGCCGCGCGGATTTGGGCGCGCGCACGCCCACGCACGGGTTGGCGGAAAACCCGCGGTCACGCACGAGATAACGATACAGCCCACGCCACGCGGAGAGCATGCGGGCAATGGAACGGCCATCAAGATTACGCGCGTGCAGTTGGCCGACGAAGCGGCGGATTTGGTGTGATTGCAGTTCGCCGAGCTTGCCCGCGCCCATCAGCGCAATCAGTTCGTCGATGTCGCGTCTGTAGCCGGCTGTGGTGTTGGCACTCAAGCGCTTTTCGTGCGTGAGATACGCCAGAAAATCCTGTTGATGTTGGCGCGCGGCGTGGTCCTTCGTTGCAATCGTTGCAACGCGGGCCGGTGCTTCACGCTTCACCAGTGACTCCGCGCCGCAGGCATACGGTCACCGCTTATGCCGGCGGAAGGTGCGCCGCCAGAGCGCAGCCGATCAAGCCGCCCAGCCGCGATAAATACAAGGCGCCCATATCGGCGTAGTAACGGCGCGGTTCTTCACTCGCCAGCGCAAGTACGCCAAAGGTTGCGCCTTCGCCACCATCCCGTATCGGCACAAAGGCAAACGATGTCAATAAGGGCGCCGCCGCGCCAAACAGGGTGGCAGCGTCGGCGGCGGCTTCGGCGCTGCAACTGGGTTCACTGAGGGCCATCACAAATTGGCGCGTCGCATCACTCACCGGCTCAAGCGCCGCGTGTGCGGTTAGTTCGGCCGGCGCGCCGCACCACAAGCGCAGCGCCACCTGCGGCACGGCGAAATCCTCGCGCAGGCGCTGGGTCACGGCATCGATTACCGACGCGGCGTCGCGCGCGCGCAGCAACGCCAGGGAGATCGCATGCATTTTTTCACCCAGTGCGTCATTTTCTTCGCCGAACTGAATAATTTCGCGCAGCTTCGATTCGAGTTGTTTGCTTTTTTCGCGCAGCGTGAGTATCTGCCGTTCGCTGATGGAAATCGTGCGTCCGCCGTGCGGATGCGGAATGTTGATACCGGCCATGGTTTCGGCGTACTGCTCGAAAAATTCCGGATGCTGTTTTAAGTAGGCGGCTACGTCTTCTGAATTCATGGTTGTTCCTGGATTATTGTCGGTGCGCACAACAGGTAAAATTCCTGAGCAATAATCGCCTACAGCGCGATTTCCCCTTCAAACACCGTAACCGCCGGGCCGGTCATCAGCACCGGTTGGCCAACGCCGGCCCAAAAAATCGAGAGGTCTCCGCCACGTGTGCTCACGCGCACGTGAACCTGGCGGGCGAGTAACTCGCGTTGTACGCCCGCAACCACCGCAGCGCAAGCGCCCGTGCCGCACGCCAGGGTTTCGCCCGCGCCACGCTCATACACGCGCAGTTTGATGTGGTCGCGGCTGACGATCTGCATGTAGCCGGCGTTCACCCGCTGGGGGAAACGCGGATGTGATTCGATCAGCGGGCCTTCGCGCTCGACCGGCGCCTGTTCGACATCAGCGACCACTTGCACTGCGTGTGGATTTCCCATGGATAACACATTGATTTGTAACTGTTTATTATCCAATTTCAAGTCGTAGGTGAGTGCCTGCTTCGGCGCATCAAAGGGAATTTGTAGGGGCTCGAAAACAGGTGCGCCCATGTTCACCGTGACTTGCCCGTCGGCTTCAAGTTGCGGCTCAATCACGCCACCCAGGGTGCCGACACGGAGGCGCGTTTTGTGCGTCAGCCCACGCTCATGCACGTAGCGCACAAAGCAGCGCGCGCCATTGCCGCATTGTTCAACCTCGCCGCCGTCGGCGTTGAAAATGCGATAGTAAAAATCCGTGTCCGCGCTGCGCGGTTTTTCTACCACCAGCACCTGGTCACAGCCGACGCCGAAATGCCGGTCGGCAAGCGCGCGCAGTTGCGCGGTTTCCAGTTGCAGCGGCTGAATGGTGGCATCGAGCACCACAAAGTCGTTGCCCAGGCCGTGCATTTTGGTAAACGATACGCGCATTTAGGGGTAATGATCCCGGTGAGTCAGTTGAGAGTTGAGGGTTCGTGAAGGGGTAAAGGGGGGGGAGGGGTGAATGGGGTACCCCCTTCACTCATTCACCTCTTCACTCTTTCACGTCATTCACGGCCTTAACCATAATGTAATCGTCCATCCAAAACCCGCCGCCGATTTGCTTGAGTGAGGTCTCGGCGATTTCGAAACCATGCCTGAGATACGCTGCGATCGCCGCTTTGTTGTGCCGGTTTACCGCGAGCGTCAGGCGCGTGCAGCCGTGGGCGGCCATACGATTTGCAACATGGGCTATCAATCTTGCGCCATGCCCCTTGCGCTGCGCACGCGGATGCAAATAGAGCTTGTCGATTTTAATCATCCCCGGCGCGTCCGTTAAACAATATGAGGTATAGCCTGTCATTTCGCCGCCCAGCAATAACACGTCCCACCACAAATCGCGGCGCTGGAGTTCTTCACGGATCACCGCTTCGTCGTAACGCTCATTGAGCATGTATTCTATCTGCGCATTGCTGATGATGCCCGGATAATGCGCTCGCCAGATTTCACGTGCGAGCGCACACAGTTGCGGAATCTCGCTTTCACGCAGCGTGCGAATCTCAGACATACGGGCTCTCCTCCCCTGGCGGCCGCGTCTTGAAGCGTTTATGCACCCAGTAGTACTGTTCCGGCATTTCGCGCACCCGTTCTTCGATGAAGGCATTCATGCGGCGCGTATCCGCCACGACATCAGCGGTCGGAAAATTCTCCCATGCCGGATAAAAGCGCAACACATAACCCTGCGCACCGGGCAACTGCCGCGTCACCGCGGGCACCACCACCGCACGCGCCAGCCGCGCCAGCCGCGAGAGGCCAGTAATGGTCGCTGCCGGCACATTAAAAAACGGCACGAAAACCGCATCACGCGCGCCGAAATCCATATCCGGCAAATAGTACAGCGGCAGACCCTCGCGCACGGCTTTCACCACCGGGCGTATGCCATCCTGCCGCGAAAGCAACAAGGGGGTCACAAAGCGCGTGCGTCCGTGCCGCAGCACGCGGTCAAAGGCGGGGTTCTTCTGCTGACTGTACACGGAAACACCGCGCCATTCGGTGATGATGCGCGCGCCGCCCATGTCGAGCCCCACAAAATGCGGGGCTAGCCAGATTACCGGCTTATGCGCTACGGCCTGCCAGTGCTCGATGCCTTCGACGCGCACGATGTTTTGTATGCGTTCCCTGGATGACCACCACAAAATACCATGCTCCAGAAAAGCGCGCGCCACCACTTGAAAGTGGCTGCGTGCAACGCGTGCGCGCTGGGCATCACGCCATTGTGGAAAACACAGTTTGAGATTGGTGAGCGCGACGTGTCGTCGCTCACCTGCCACGGCGTAAAGCAGCAATCCGGTCAGACGGCCCAACGGCGCCAACAGTGCCAGCGGCAGCAGGCGCAGTAGCCACACTACAAATAGTCCCAACCGCATCATTGCGTGTTCACGTCCGAGTGGTTCGGCGGCGGGAGCGCGCCGTCAGGAACCTTGTAGCGGTTGTAGCCCCACAAATACTGCGCCGGGCAACGCCGTACCACGGATTCTACGGCGCGATTCAGCGCCGTCTCGTCAAATCCGTCGGCTGGCAACGGCTCGAAGCGCAAATGATAGCCCTGTCCGCGCGGCAGGCGCTCTGCGTGCATCATCACCAGCAGTGCATTCGTGGTCTTGCGCAGGCGGCTCACCAGCGTCATGGTATAGGCAGGGCGGCCGAAAAAATTGGCCCAGCTACCCTCGCCCACAGCGGGCGTCTGGTCCGGCAGCAAGCCCACCGCTTCGCCGCGCTGCAAGGCTTTCAAAAACAGCCTCACACCACGCAGATTAGCCGGTGCGACTCGCGATTGCCAGCGGCTGCGGCCGGCGATCATCAAGGGTTCCAGCCAGCGCAGTTTCGGCGGCCGGTACAGTACCGTGATCGGCATGCGTTGCGCGATGTATTGCGCGGTGATTTCAAACCCGCCCAGATGCGGCGTTAGAAACAGGATGCCTTGACCAGGCAGACGCGCGCGCTCCACGTCAGCCCAGGTGTCGCAAATGACCCAGCGCTGTATCGCCGCATCCGGGGCAAACCAAAACGCGGCAAGTTCCACGGCGCCTTTGCCGGTTTCAGCTACTACTTGCCGTTGCAGCGTTTCGCAGGCGTCCGCCGCACAAACCCCGCTCGCACGCAGGTTCTCGCGCAAGCGCCGCGCGTACGTGGGCGAGCAGATATACACCAGCCAGCCAGCCGCCGCGCCCAAGGCGTGCAGCGCCCTCAGCGGCATGCGGCCAACACATTGAAATAGCAGGCGAATCATGGATTATCGTGAAGAATCAAGACCTTCATGGTATTCTATGCGCTTTTTTAAACTCAACGAAGCCCAAGATCACACCCATGAGCAATTTCCTTTTTACCTCCGAATCCGTGTCCGAAGGCCATCCCGACAAAATCGCGGACGCGATTTCCGATGCCGTACTCGACGCCGTTCTGGCGCAAGACAAAACCGGCCGTGTCGCCGCCGAAACGCTGACGCACACCGGGCTGGTGGTGATGGCCGGGCAGATCACCACCAGCGCGCGCGTGGACTACGCGCAAGTGGCGCGCAAGGTGATCAAACGCATCGGCTACACCGATTCCGATATCGGCTTTGACTACAAGAGCTGCGGTGTGATGGTGTGTTACGACCAGCAATCGCCGGATATCGCGCAGGGCGTCGATGAGGGTAAGGGTTTGGACCTCGATCAAGGCGCGGGCGACCAGGGCCTGATGTTTGGCTTTGCCTGCGATGAAACGCCGGAATTGATGCCGATGCCGATTTTTTATGCGCACCGTTTGATGGAGCGCCATGCGGAATTGCGCCGTGATGGCCGTCTGCCGTGGGCGCGCCCCGATGCAAAATCGCAAGTATCGGTGCGTTATGTGGATGGCAAGCCGCATCACATCGACACCGTGGTGATCTCCACCCAGCACACCGAGGACATTTCGCACGAGCCGCTCACCGAAAGCGTGATCGAGCAAATCGTCAAGCCGGTACTGCCGAGGAATATGATCACCAAGGACACCAAGTATCTGATCAACCCGACCGGGCGTTTCGTCATCGGCGGGCCGCAAGGCGACACCGGCTTGACCGGTCGAAAAATCATAGTCGACACCTACGGCGGCTATTCGCGTCACGGTGGTGGCGCGTTCTCCGGCAAAGACCCCTCGAAGGTCGACCGTTCAGCCGCCTACGCCGCGCGTTACGTCGCAAAAAATATCGTCGCCGCCGGCCTTGCCAGCAAGTGCGAAATTCAGGTGGCGTATGCGATCGGTATTGCACGCCCGGTCAGCGTGCTGGTTGAAACCTTCGGCACCGGCAAGATTTCCGACGAAAAGATCGCCCAGCTGGTCGAGAAACATTTCGACCTGCGTCCGAAAGGCATCATTCACTCGCTCGACCTGTTGCGCCCGATCTACGAAAAAACCGCCGCGCACGGGCATTTTGGGCGCGATGAGCCGGAGTTCACATGGGAGGCGACGGATAAGGTCGAGGCGTTAAAAGCCGACGCCCGGTAACGCCAGTCGTATGCGCTATAAAAAGCCGCCTTCGAGCGGCTTTTTCTATGTAACTATTTGTTATTACACTGTATTTTATTTATTGCCGGCTTGGGCTATAATGCCGCCCTCGCCGAGGAGCGTTGCGACTGGTTCCGTTGAAGTTAAGTGAACCTGCCAGGCTCGGTGGACCTAACCCCGCAACGGCGCTCACGAACTTTTTTTCCAACTGGAAAGGAGCGCGTGATGAACGCCGCATCTAAGACTTTTACCGACTTTTACGTAGCAGACCTCAAGCTCGCCGATTTCGGCCGCAAGGAAATCGCCATTGCCGAGACCGAAATGCCCGGTCTGATGGCGCTGCGCGAAGAATACGCCGGCCGCCAGCCGCTCAAAGGTGCACGTATCGCCGGCTCGTTGCACATGACGATCCAGACCGCGGTGCTGATTGAAACGCTGGCGGCACTGGGCGCGGATATCCGCTGGGCTTCGTGCAATATTTTCTCGACGCAGGATCATGCTGCCGCCGCCATCGCTGCGCGCGGCATTCCGGTGTTCGCCTACAAAGGCGAAACGCTGGAAGACTATTGGGATTACACCCACCGCATCCTGCAATGGTCGGATGGGGGATCGCCCAACATGATACTCGACGACGGCGGAGACGCCACGCTGCTGGTTACCCTGGGTGCGCAACACGAGCGCAACAAAACGCAGCCGCCGGAAGGCACCAATGAAGAAGAAGTGGTGCTGTTCGCCGCCATGCGCAAAACGCTCAGGGAAAAGCCCGGTTTTTACTCGAAGATCGAAGCCAACATCAAAGGCGTGACTGAAGAAACCACCACCGGCGTGCATCGTTTGTATCAGATGCAAAAAGAAGGCCGGCTGCCGTTCCCCGCGATCAACGTTAATGACTCGGTGACTAAATCGAAGTTTGACAACCTCTACGGCTGCCGTGAATCACTGGTAGACGCCATCAAGCGTGCCACCGATGTGATGATCGCCGGCAAAGTCGCACTGGTGTGCGGCTTTGGCGACGTGGGCAAAGGCAGCGCGCAAGCCCTGCGCGCGCTGTCGGCACAAGTGTGGGTGACCGAGATCGATCCGATCTGCGCGTTGCAGGCCGCGATGGAGGGATTTCGTGTGGTGACCATGGATTACGCCGCGGACAAGGCGGATATTTTCGTCACCTGCACTGGAAACTTAAGCGTGATCAATCACGAGCACATGAAGCGCATGAAGCACAACGCCATCGTATGCAACATCGGCCACTTCGATTCCGAAATTGAAATCGCCGCACTCAAGCAATACCCCTGGGAAAACATCAAACCGCAGGTCGATCATGTGATTTTCCCCGACGGCAAACGGCTGATCATTCTCGCCGAAGGGCGTCTGGTTAACCTCGGTTGCGGTACCGGGCATCCGTCGTTCGTGATGTCGAATTCGTTCACCAATCAAACGCTGGCGCAAATTGAATTGTTCACGCAAGCGGGCAAATACAAGAACGAAGTCTACGTGCTGCCCAAGCACCTCGATGAAAAAGTCGCACGCCTGCACTTGAAAAAACTCGGCGTGCAACTGACGACCCTGAACGAGAAACAAGCCGAGTACCTGCACCTGTCGGTGGCTGGACCGTTCAAGTCGGATCACTACCGGTATTAACTGTTAGGCGTGAGGAGTAAGGTGTTAGGAGTCGTGACATGGCGGGCGTGAAACGCAAGCGGCGGCATCATGATTTATTGGCCTGGCAACGGGCTATTGATCTCGTAACCGCCGCTTACGCTGCAACGCAAACATTTCCAAAGCACGAACTGTACGCACTCACCGGGCAAATTCGTCGTGCTGCTATATCCGTCGCCAGCAATATTGCGGAAGGCGCGGCACGCAGCAGCAAAAAGGAGTTCTTGCACTTTCTCAGCATGGCAAGAGGCTCCTTAAGCGAACTGGAAACGCAATTTATCATCGCGGAAAAACTGAAATATCTTGATCCTGAATCCGAAATCTTTACGCGCCTGGATGAGGCATTCGGTCTGCTCGGCGGCCTGATGAAATCACTGCGCGCTCAGGAAGAACCATGACCCCCTCACGTCTCACGCCTAACGCCTCACTCACATTAAGCTTCGAGTTTTTCCCGCCCAATACGGATGAGGGCGCGGAAAAACTCGCGGTCACCGCCGGCGAACTGGCACTGCTGAGGCCGAAGTTTTTTTCGGTGACCTACGGCGCGGGCGGTTCAACCCAGGCGCGTACGCTGAAAGCCGTGCTCGATTTGCGCGCGGCGGGTCATGCCGCGGCGCCTCATATTTCGTGCATCGGTTCCACGCGCGCGGGCCTGCATGACACGCTTCAGCAATACAAGGATAACGGCATCCAGCACGTGGTTGCGCTGCGCGGGGACTTGCCGTCGGGCACCGCATCGGCGGGCGAGTTTCATTACGCCAATGAACTGGTGGCATTTATTCGCGAGGCGTTTGGCAACCATTTTCATATCGATGTAGCGGCTTATCCCGAATACCATCCGCAAGCGAAAAGCGCACGCGACGATCTCGATAATTTCAGGCGTAAGGTCGATGCCGGCGCCCATTCGGCGATTACGCAATATTTCTACAACGCCGATGGTTATTTCCACTTCATTGAGCAGTGCGAGAGGATGGGCATAACAATCCCGGTAGTTCCGGGCATCATGCCGATCGGCCGTTTTTCTCAGCTCGCGCGCTTTTCGGATGCGTGCGGCGCGGAAATCCCGCGCTGGGTACGTAAAAAACTCGAAGGCTACGGCGACGATACCGACTCCATCCGCGCCTTCGGACTCGATGTCGTGACCAGGCTCTGCGAGGACCTGCTCAAAGCCGGCGCGCCGGGGTTGCATTTTTACACCATGAACCAGTCGGCGCTGACCACCGCAATTTGGAAGCGGCTGGGGCTGTAGTTTTCCATAGCCGCCGGAATGCACATCAGACATAGCGCCAGGTTGTAACGTCCTAGCGGCAGCAGCGTCTAAACTGCTAACATGCCCGCGTAAAATCTTGATCCGGGAGCGCCGCATGTCCGTCAGCAACAACGTCTCTACGCCCGCCACCGCCGAGCCTACGCACGTGACGTTGGCGCCGCTGGTAAAGTCGCTGTCCGCGCCTGAAGCGGCGGCGCTATTGGAGCAGCATCCGGCGGCCGTTATCGCAAGTGTGCTCGCCGAGCTGAGCCCCGCTTTCACCCAGGACATACTCGCTGCCCTTCCGCGCGGGCTGGTCGATGGCGTGATGCACGCCGTGCCACCACAAACCGCGCGTCAGTGGACGCGCAATCAGGCCTACGAAGACGGCAGCATCGGACGCATGATGGAGCCCGCGCTTGCGGTGTTCCCGCCCGCAATGACGGTCGAGCAGGCGGTGGACGAGTTGCGCACCCTGGTGAAAGTGGCGTTTATCACGTATGGTTACGTCACCGACCCGGCAGGCAAGCTGCTCGGCGTTATTACCATGCGTGATCTGCTGTTTGCCGAAGGCAACACGCGCCTCGATGCACTGATGTTGCGTGATGCCTTCGCGCTCGCACCCGAGCTGGCGTTAGCGGATGCGATGAAGCTGGTGCTCGACCGGCATTATCCGGTCTATCCGGTGTGTGACGCGCAGGGCGTGCTGCTCGGTCTGGTGCGCGGGCAGGCGATGTTTCAGGAGCAGGCCTTCGACATCACCGCGCAGGCCGGCACCATGGTCGGTGTTGAGAAAGAGGAGCGGCTCGCCACGCGCTGGTCGCAGAGCTTCAAGTTCCGCCACCCGTGGCTGCAACTCAATCTGCTCACGGCGTTTGCCGCCGGTGCGGTGGTAGGCCTGTTTGAAGGCACGGTGGAAAAGCTGGTGGTGCTTGCGGCATTTTTGCCGGTGCTCGCCGGTCAGTCGGGCAACACCGGTTGTCAGGCGCTGGCGGTGACCTTGCGCGGTCTTACACTCGGTGAATTGAAACCCGGATCGGAACGCATGCTGGTGATGAAAGAAGCCTCGCTCGGTTTTTTGAACGGCGCATCCACCGGACTCGTGGCGGCCCTCGGCATGTTCACCTACGCCACGATACAAAAATCGCCGCACGCGCTGACCCTCGCCGCCGTGGTGTGGCTCGCACTGGTGGGCGCATGCGTGGTGAGCGGTATTTGCGGCGCCATGATACCGCTAACGCTGAAGCGCTTTGGCGCCGATCCGGCCACGGCGTCGAGCATTTTTCTTACTACCGCAACGGATGTGGTCAGTATGGGACTGCTGTTGGGTCTGGCAACGTTATTGGTGCGCTGACTGATCAGGCAGCCTTGGCTGTCCTGCGCTTTTTGGCGGCGGCTTCAGTACTGTGCATCGAGGCATACGCCGCATGCGCCGCCGCTTCGGCGTCACCCACATGCACCGCGTAGCCCATGTCTTCCAGCACCGAACCCAGCGCCGACAAACACAACATGACATTGTCGGGACGGCACGAATAACCCATTAAACCAAAGCGCCATATTTTTCCGGCGAGCGGGCCCAGGCCTGCGCCGATTTCGAGGCCGAATTCGTCGAGCAGCGTTTTGCGCACCTGCGCCTCATTGATTTTTTCCGGGCAGTACACCGCGTTCATCTGCGGCACCTGGTATTTTTCGTTCACCAGGAACTTCAGGCCCATGGCCTCCAGACCCGCTTTCAACGCGGTGTGATGACGCCGGTGGCGCGCCCAGCTGTTTTCGACACCTTCTTCGCGGATCAGCAGCAACGCTTCGTGCAAACCGAACAGCGAATTGGTGGGCGCGGTGTGGTGATAGGTGCGTGTGGTCGAGCCCCAGTAACCGAGCAGCAGGTTCATGTCCATGAACCAGCTATGGATTTTGTCTTTGCGCGCCTTCACGAAATCAACCACGCGCTCCGAGATTGACACCGGCGACAGGCCCGGCGTGCAGGACAGGCATTTCTGGCTGGCGGAATACACCGCGTCGAATTTCCACTCATCGACGCGCACTTCGCAACCGCCGAGTGAAGTTACGCAATCGGCTATGGTCAGCGCATCGTGCTGGTGGGCGATGTTCACCAGCGTTTTCGCGTCCGACAGTACGCCGGTGGATGTTTCCGCGTGCACGAACGCCACCAGGCGCGCGTCCGGGTTGGCTTTCAGCGCGTCTTCCAGTTTTTGCGGATCAATCGGCTCGCCCCATTTATCTTCAACCACGATGGGGGTGGCGCCGCAACGTTCCACGTTTTCGATCATGCGTCCGCCAAACACCCCATTGCGGCACACGATCACTTTGTCGCCGGGCGAGACCATGTTGACGAAGCAGAACTCCATGCCCACCGAACCCGGGCCGGAGAGGGGGAACGTCAGCGGATTGTTGGTCTGATAGGTGTAACGCAGCAGCGCTTTGAGTTCTTCCATCATCTCGACAAAAACCGGATCAAGATAACCAATCGCCGGCTGGCTCATGGTCGTAAGCACACGCGGATGAATCTCCGTCGGGCCCGGCCCCAGCAGCGTGCGCTGCGGCGGGTGAAAAGAATGAATGCGTTTGTGTGGTGCAAATTCGTTATTCATGGCGTTGCTCCCTGCGTTGGAGATATAAAGATTTTCGCCGTCCGGGCGCGATTTAAGCCGGTTCGGTTTACGTGCAGTTGCTTCGTTCAGAACATCCGCCGCGGTTACATCACCGCCGGTGACCTGCTCGACCTCCATCGCCCAACGCGCCGGCACGTAGCCCGACTTCACCCAGTTGCTGACCACCGCGCGATCGAGACTGAAGCGGCGGGCAACTTCGGCCTGGCTGCCGAAAAGTTCTACGAGGCGTTGTGCGCAAGTCATGGAATTTCCTTGAGTGAAAGAATAACACGGCAAAATTAATTTGACAATTCAATGTTACTTTTATATTTAATGCATAACTTATTGTTTTTATTGATATTTTACTAGAGCGCTAACATCATTCTGTGATGGAAAGTCTTTTGTGTAGACTCAAGCCGTGGTAATGTCACTCTACAATCTGACTCCGAGACTATCGATGAAAAACTGGTTTTATGTGCTGACCGCGCTGGCGGCGAGCGCGCTGCTGCCACCGCAAATCGCCATTGCTGCGGAAAAGGCCGCGCCGGGTACCGCCGGCACCTACCCGAACAAATCCATCCGCCTGATCGTGCCGTTCCCGCCCGGCGGCGGCACCGATCTGGTGTCGCGCATCCTGCAACCGGCGCTGACCAGTGCACTCGGCCAGCAAATTCTCATCGACAATCGCGGTGGCGCGCAAGGCACCAGCGGCACCGCCATCGGCGCGAAGGCAAATGCGGATGGCTACACGCTGATCATCGCGGAAATCGGCGCTACCGCCGTAGCGCCGTGGATGTACGACAAAGTGCCGTTCGATGTAAGCCGCGATTTCGCGCCTATCACCCAGCTGATCGAGCAGCCGTACATCGTATCAGTGCATCCCAGCGTGCCGGCCAAAACACTGGCGGACTTCATCAAGCTCGCGGCAGCCAAACCCAACGGTTACAACTACGGCTCCGGCAACGTCACCGCGCATCTGGCGCAGGAAGTGTTTTACCAGACCGCAAAGCTTAAACTCACGCACATTCCCTATCGCGGCAGCGGCCCCGCGATGACGGCGGCGCTCGCGGGTGAAGTGCAAACGCTCTTTTCCGGCCCCGGCGCAGCCATACCGCAGATACGCGCTGGCAGAATCCGCGCGCTCGCCGTCACCACTGCCAGGCGCACGCGCGAACTGCCCGAGGTCGCCACCCTCGACGAACAGGGCTACAAGGGTTTCGTCATTAGCGGCTGGTACGGCCTGATGGCCCCCGCCGGTACACCGCAGCCGATCATCATGCAGTTGAACAGCGTATTCAGCAAAATCCTCAGCGGCAGCGACGCCGCCAGGCAACTCAGTGACCGCGGCTACGACCCGACACCGACGGCGCCCGAAGCCTTCGGCAAGTTCATGAAAGCAGAGGTCGAGCGGTGGGGCAAAGCGGTTAAGGCGTCGGGCGTCAAAGCGGCGGATTAAGCGCGCTGAGCAGGCTATCCCTTCGGAAACAACAGCGGCAGCATCCGGTCATGCGTCAGCATGCAGCGCGTGCTGTGGCCGCAGCCATCCAGCACCACGGTGAGGTGCTGCGCGCCGAAGTTGTCGCGGATGTAGCGGCTGAATGCGAGGCCGCGCGCAAGCCGCGAATTGCCTTGCGATATCGCGGGGCACGAAATATCAAAATTCACCAGCGGCAGTATATCGAGTTCGCCCAGAACATACGTCGTCGGACGGCTCACCGCCTGCTTGATAAGTTGGTCATCAGGAAACTGTGACGCATAACCGACGCGATCTTTCATGCCATACGGCCATACATCGTACGTCGCGCAATGACGCGAGTCCGCGTAGGGCCGGTACGGCGGTGGCGGCTTGGCGGTGCTCATGTCGATAAAGCCCGGCACCGATGCCGATACATTCGGCGGAATCGCGCTGGCGGTGGGCCGCTGATTATCGAGATAGGTGTACGCGCCGGGATTGGACACGATGTAAGAAAGCTTGACGCCCGCTTGTGAAATTTGCTCATGCACGCGGTTAACCATTTGATAGCGGCCGACAAACTGTCCGCCGGAAGAATGCCCCGCCACCACAATGGATTTAAGATTCGGAAATACGTTCCTGTCGGTGAGTTTGCGCTGGATTTCGTCGATCACTTCATACGACGTAATCTTTGCGTTGGACGCCACGCCGCCCGCGTTCCAGTGACGTCCGCCGAACTGGCTGACCCAGTTCAGTTCGCCGGCGGCGAGCGTATCCCGCGCGGGCGCACGCGCGGCGGCCACCGCATCTTCTCCGGTTAATGTTTTAGCGATGGCCTCATGATTGGAAGCAAAGCGCGGCGACACGATAACCGTGTTGTCGAGTGCACCCGCGATAAACGCCGCCGCCAGCGTGTGTGTGAAGTTGGTGTGGGCGTCGCGCGACCCGCCATGCACGATGACCAACGCACGCGTGATGCCGTCATTGCGTGTTTGCAGCGCATGCGAACGATACACCAGAGAACGTGAGGGACCGCCCGCAACGGTGATCCATTCGCTGCAGTCGGAGGTGGCGCTCGTGCATGGCGTGGCGGCCCACGCAGTTTGCAACGCGGCCAGTATCAGCAACAGCACGCCCTTAAACAACCTTGACAGAAAACGCTTTTGCATCACAACATCCTTCCTCGCGGCGCGGCACCGCTGCGCTGTGTAAACGCATAGGCCTCGTCAAACGCCTTGTCGCCATCCGGCACAGCGTGACCGGCAGTGGAGATCGATTTAAAATCGAATAGTTGCCGATCCAGCATATGCGACGGCGTAATGTTCTGCAGGCTGGTGAGCACGGTCTCCACCCGCCCCGGAAACTTTTTCTCCCACTCACGCAGCAGCGCCTTTGCCTCTTTGCGTTTCAAGTTCTCCTGCGAGCCGCACAACGTACAGGGAATGATCGGGAACTGTTTCACCCCGGCCCACTCGGCGAGATCTTTTTCTTCGCAATAGGCGAGCGGGCGAATCACGATGTGTTTGCCATCGTCGGACACCAGCTTCGGCGGCATGGTTTTCAGCTTGCCGCCGTAAAACATATTCAACAGAAAAGTTTCGAGAATATCGTCACGATGGTGGCCTAATGCGATTTTAGTCGCCCCCAGTTCGCCCGCCACGCGATACAGCACGCCGCGCCGCAGCCGCGAGCACAATGAACACATGGTCTTGCCTTCGGGGATCAGGCGCTTGACGGTGCTGTAGGTATCCTGCGCCTCGATGCGAAACGGGACGCCAAGCTGCGTCAGATATTCGGGCAGCACCTGCTCGGGAAAATTCGGCTGCTTCTGGTCGAGATTCACCGCGATCAGATCAAAGTGCAGCGGCGCGTGTGCCTTCAGATGCAGCAATATATCAAGCAGCGCGTAGCTGTCCTTGCCGCCCGACAGGCACACCATGACCTTGTCGCCATTGCGTATCATGTCGAAATCGGCGATCGCCTGTCCGGTCAGGCGCCGCAGGCGTTTGGCAAGTTTATTCGACTCGTAGCCCTGCTTGCGCTCCCTGGTGCTACGCGGGGTGATGTGTATGACCTGTGTGTCCATGTTTACGCTTTCTCGATTAAAAAGGGTGCGCGCAGGAGCGCCCCTTCACCTTTCACCCTTCACCCTTCACGCCCTTACAGCGCAATGCTGCGGCCGCCGTCCACGGCGATAATTTGCCCGGTGACGTAGGGTGCGCCGGTTAATAAGAACTCCACCGTGCGCGCAATATCGTCAGGCGCCCCCACGCGCTTAAGCAAGGTGCGCTCCAAAATACGCTTGCGCGTGTGCGGGCTTTTCCAGATGTTCGCATCCGGCCACAAGATCGGCCCTGGCGACACGCCGTTTACACGCACTGCAGGCGCAAGCTCGCGCGCAAGGGAGCGCGTGAGCGCCGCCAACCCGCCCTTGGCAATGCTGTAAATAACATAGTCCTTCAACGGAAACTCGGCGTGTATATCTACGATATTGATAATCGCACCGCGGCGTTTTTTCAATTCGCCTGCCGCACACTGCGCGATGAACAGCGGCGCCTTAAGATTGGCGCCGATGAGATCGTGCCACATGCGCTCGGTCATGCGGCCCACCGGCGTAGGATAAAAATTCGATGCATTATTCACCAGCGCATCGAGCCGTCCCCACTCGGCAATGCACGCCGCCACCAGAGCGTGCGGCGTCTTGGCGTTAAGCAGATCACCCTTCACGCAGGCAGCGCTCCCGCTGCGCACTGCATTCAGCAGCTTCGCCAGTGCGCGGGCCTCCGCCGCCGAAGTACGATAGTGAATCATCACGTTCGCGCCGGCCGCATGCACACGCCGGCAAATCGCCGCACCCAGGCGCCGCGCGCCACCGGTCACCAGCACGGTTTTGTTTTGCAGAGGAAGTTTCATAACGTATTGTTTATTTTAGCGTATTCAGGGATCATTCCGGCGTGATTATTCCGCCGCATCTGGCGCATCTGCCGCCGCCTTCTGCCGAAGCACAAGCGCTGAGCGATCAATTGTCGGCATTGATCGCGCACGAAATAAAGGCGGCAGGGAGCGGGATCAGCTTCGCGCGTTACATGGAACTGGCGCTCTATGCGCCGGGCCTGGGCTACTACAGCGCGGGCAGCCGCAAACTGGGTGAAGGCGGCGATTTCATCACCGCGCCGGAGATGTCGCCGCTGTTTGCGCGTTGCCTCGCGCGGCAGCTTGCGCAATTGCATACGTATGGCTTGCGCAGCGTTCTCGAAATCGGGGCAGGCAGCGGCGTGCTGGCGGCGGATGTGCTGCTGGAAATGGAAGTGCTCGGCTGCGCGCCGGAGAGCTATCTGATTCTGGAGCTCAGTGGCGATTTGCGCGAACGGCAGCGCGAACTGATTTCGCGGCGCGTGCCGGCGCTGGCGGATTGCGTGCATTGGCTGGAGACGCTGCCCGCGCAATTTGAGGGCGTGATACTTGCCAACGAAGTGCTGGATGCCACGCCGGCGCAAGTCGTTACAACCCGTGGCGGCGAAGTTCTCGAAGCGTTGGTGAAACACCACGCCGGACGTAGTTCGTTTCATTGGTTTGAAAGCAGGGCGTCGGAGGAATTGCGGCGCTGTGCCGAAGGCATAGCGCTGCCCGCCGACGGCTACCGCACCGAGATCAATCTAACCGCCCGCGCACTGGTAACAAGCCTCGCACATGTGCTCACGCGCGGCGTAATGTTGTTCATCGACTACGGCTACCCGGCGCGCGAGTTTTATCACCCGCAGCGCGACCAAGGCACGCTGATGTGCCACTACCGCCACCATGCACACGATGATCCGTTTGCGTTGGTTGGGTTGCAGGACATTACCACCCACGTTGATTTCAGCGCGATGGCCGTCGCGGCACATGACGGCGGTGCGCAATTGTGCGGCTACGCGACGCAGGCGCAGTTTTTGATCAACTGCGGAATCACCGCGTTGCTCTCGGCTACACCCGCTATCGACACGCGCGCCTACGCACCGCTCGCGGCGCAGGCGCAAAAACTGTTGTCACCGGCGGAGATGGGCGAACTGTTCAAAGTCATCGCGCTGGGCAAAGGCGTGGATGTCGCGCTCGTCGGCTTTGCGCGCGGCGACAAGTCGCACACGCTTTGAGCGGGCGTGTGCGGCTTACACCGCTGAGTTGGACCGCGATTTCGCTGGCGAGTCCCATGACCGGATGCAGAGCGCAGCACATTTTGCGCCTTGCCATCGTCAAAATTCTCTATTGAAGCAAGGGCTTGGTACCGGTAGACTCGTAGGGTTTCACCCTGCTATTTTTGCTTTCGCCATGACACCCTGTGGCAGCGCAATAAAATGTTCATAAGTTATTGTTTTTATTTATTATTTGTTGAGGCTTATCGTGGACAACCCGTTGCACGCCTTCGCTTCCCTGAATGCGGATTATCCGCCCGGCGCACAAGGTCTGTACGACCCCGCCAACGAGCATGACGCCTGCGGCGTCGGCTTTGTTGCGAACATCAAGGGTAAAAAAAGCCACGAAATCATCGAGCAGGGTCTGACTATTCTGAAAAATCTCACCCATCGCGGCGCGGTGGGGGCTGATCCGAAGGCGTCGGACGGCGCGGGCATATTGATTCAGATGCCCGACAAGTTTTTCCGTGAAGAAATGGCCAAGCAGGGCGTCGCGTTGCCACCGTTTGGCCAGTACGGCGTGGGCATGGTGTTTTTGCCGCGCGAGCCCGCCTCGCGCTTTGCGTGCGAGTACGAAATCGAGCGCGCGATTAAAGACGAAGGCCAGGTGTTGATCGGCTGGCGCGACGTGCCGGTGGACAACACCGATCTGGGCGAATCGGTCAAGAAAATCGAGCCGGTGATCCGTCAGGTGTTTGTGAAACGCGGCCCCGGCGTAACCGTGACCGACGCGCTGGAGCGCAAGCTTTACATCCTGCGCAAGGCTGCCGGCCATGCCATTCGTTCTCTGCACCTGAAGCACGGTGGCAAGTATTACGTGTCGTCGTTTTCGGCGCGCACGGTGGTGTACAAGGGCATGCTGATGGCGAATCAGGTTGGCGTGTTTTACAAGGATTTGCAGGATCCGCGCGTGGTGTCGGCGCTGGCGCTGATACACCAGCGCTTTTCGACCAATACCTTCCCGACATGGGATCTGGCACATCCGTTTCGCATGATCGCACACAATGGCGAAATCAATACCTTACGCGGTAACGTCAACTGGATACGCGCGCGGCAAGGCGCGATTTCGAGCCCCATCCTCGGCGCTGATCTGCAAAAACTGTGGCCGCTGATTTATCCCGGCCAGTCCGATTCGGCCTCCTTCGACAACGCGCTGGAGCTGCTGGTGATGAGCGGCTATTCCATCGCGCACGCCGTGATGATGATGATTCCCGAGGCCTGGGAAGGCCACACCCTGATGGATGCCAGCCGCCGCGCGTTTTACGAATATCACGCGGCGATGATGGAGCCGTGGGACGGCCCCGCCGCGATTGCATTTACCGACGGCCGTCAGATCGGCGCGACGCTGGATCGCAACGGCCTGCGTCCTGCGCGCTACATCGTCACCAGCGATGATCTGGTGGTGATGGGTTCGGAATGCGGCTGTCTGCAGATACCCGAAGAAAAAATCATCAAAAAGTGGCGCCTGCAGCCCGGCAAAATGTTCCTCGTCGATCTCGAAAAAGGCCGCATCATCGACGATCAGGAATTGAAGGAGTCTCTCGCCTCGGCCAAGCCCTATGCGGAGTGGATAGACCGCATACGCGTAAAACTCGATGAGGTTGAAACCGACAAAGCGCAGCCGGTGCGCAGCGAGGTGCGCTTGCTCGACCGCCAGCAGGCGTTCGGCTGGACGCAGGAAGAACTCAAGTTTCTGTTAACGCCGATGGCTTTAAACGGTGAAGAGCCTATCGGCTCCATGGGCAACGATTCGCCGATGGCCGTTTTATCCAATAAAAACAAGACGTTATATCACTACTTCAAGCAGTTGTTTGCGCAAGTGACCAATCCGCCGATCGATCCGATTCGCGAGGAGCTGGTGACCTCACTGGTGTCGTTCATCGGCCCGAAGCCTAACCTGCTTGGCATCGACGAAAACAATCCACCGATACGCCTGGAAGTTAGCCAGCCGGTGATCGATTTTTTCGAGATGGAGAAAATCCGTCACATCGACCGCTATACCGATGGCAAATTCAAATCGTGCGAGCTCGAAATTATCTACCCGCTGGCCTGGGGCAACGAGGCCATTGAAGCGCGGCTTGCAAGCCTCGCCGCACAGGCCGAAGACGCGGTGCGTACGGGTTATTCGATCATTATTCTGTCCGACCGCAAGGTCAATCGCGACCAGGTGGCGATCCCTGCGTTGCTGGCGCTATCGGCCATACATCAACATTTGGTCGACAAGGGTCTGCGCACCAGCGCCGGCCTGGTGGTTGAAACCGGCAGTGCGCGCGAAGTGCACCATTTTGCCCTGCTCGGCGGCTACGGCGCGGAGGCGGTGCATCCTTATCTGGCGATGGAAACGTTGCTGGATCTCGCCGACCGCAAGCTGCTCGGCGCGGATGTCGATGGCAAAAAAGCCATCAAGAATTTCGTCAAGGCCATCGGCAAGGGCCTGCGCAAAGTCATGTCCAAAATGGGCATCTCGACCTACATGTCTTACACCGGCGCGCAGATTTTTGAGGCTGTCGGGCTGGCGAAAGCGCTGGTGGACAAGTATTTCACCGGCACCACCTCAAACATCGAAGGCATAGGCTTGTTCCGCGTCGCCGAAGAAGCGATACGCTCGCATCGCGCAGCGTTCAGCAACGACCCGGTGCTCGCGGGCGCGCTCGACGCGGGTGGTGAGTACGCGTGGCGCGTGCGCGGCGAAGAACACATGTGGACGCCGGACGCCATCGCCAAGCTTCAGCACGCGACGCGCCAAAAGAGCTATGCCAGCTTTAAGGAATACACGCAGATCATCAACGATCAGTCGCAGCGGCACATGACGTTCCGCGGCCTGTTTGAATTCAAGTTCGCGCTTTGTACGCCGGCGCCGATAGAAGAAGTGGAATCCGCTGCGGATATCGTCAAGCGCTTCTCCACCGGCGCCATGTCGCTGGGCTCGATTTCCACCGAGGCGCACACCTCGCTGGCGATTGCGATGAACCGCATCGGCGGTAAATCCAACACCGGCGAAGGCGGCGAAGACCGTAACCGTTTCGCGCCGGTCAAGGCGGGCGAAACGCTGCAATCGAAGCTGGGCGCCACGCGCGTGGAAAACTACACCGAGATCCGCGAAGGCGACTCGCTGAAATCGAAAATCAAGCAAGTCGCATCCGGACGATTCGGTGTCACCACCGAGTACCTCGCCAGCGCGGAGCAAATCCAGATCAAAATGGCGCAGGGCGCCAAGCCCGGCGAAGGCGGCCAGTTGCCGGGCAAAAAGGTGTCCGAGTACATTGCCGAGCTGCGTTACTCGACGCCCGGCGTGGAGTTGATTTCACCGCCGCCGCACCACGACATTTATTCGATTGAAGACCTCGCGCAGCTGATACACGATCTTAAAAACGGCAATCCCGGCGCGTCTATCAGCGTCAAGCTGGTGTCGGAAATCGGCGTGGGCACGGTGGCGGCCGGCGTGGCCAAGGCCAAAGCGGATCACGTCACCATTTCCGGCCACGACGGGGGCACGGGCGCGAGCCCGTGGTCTTCGATCAAGCACGCCGGCACGCCGTGGGAACTCGGCCTTGCCGAGACACAGCAGACGCTGGTGCTCAACAAACTGCGCGGCCGCATCGCCGTGCAGGTGGACGGCCAGATAAAAACCGGCCGCGACGTGGTGATAGGCGCCTTGCTCGGCGCCGATGAGTTTGGGTTCGCCACCGCGCCGCTGGTGACGCAGGGCTGCATCATGATGCGCAAGTGCCATCTCAACACCTGCCCGGTGGGCGTGGCGACGCAAGACCCGGTGCTGCGCAAGAAATTCGCCGGCAAACCCGAGCACGTAATCAATTTTTTCTTCTTTATCGCCGAAGAAATCCGTGAGCTGATGGCGCAACTCGGGGTGCGCAAGTTTAACGACCTTATCGGCCGTGCCGATCTGCTCGACACGCAAAAAGGCATCGTGCACTGGAAAGCGCTGAGCCTCGATTTCTCGCGCATTTTTGCGCAACCAAAAATCGGGCCGGAAGTCCCGCGCTTCCACTGCGAAACGCAGGACCACGGCCTCGACAAGGCGCTGGATATGCGGCTGATCGAACTGGCGCAACCTGCGCTGACGCGCCGCGAAAAAGTCGCGATCGACATGCCGATCCGCAACATCAATCGCACCGTCGGCACCATGCTGTCACACGAAATCGCCAAGCGTTATCTGCACGCGGGCCTGCCCGATGACACCATCCACGTGCGCTTCGCCGGTTCCGCCGGGCAAAGTTTCGGCGCGTTTCTTGCGCGCGGCGTAACGCTCGATTTAATCGGCGACACCAACGACTATGCCGGCAAGGGCCTGTCGGGCGGTCGCATATGCGTGCAACCGTCGCCAAAGTTCAAGGGCGATCCTACGGAAAACATCATCACCGGCAACGCCGTGCTGTATGGCGCGATTGAAGGCGAAGCGTATTTTCGCGGCGTTGCGGGCGAACGTTTCGCGGTGCGTAACTCCGGCGCGCACGCGGTAGTTGAAGGCGTGGGCGACCACGGTTGCGAATACATGACGGGCGGCACGATTGTTGTGCTGGGCATGACCGGGCGCAATTTCGCCGCCGGCATGTCGGGCGGCATCGCGTATGTTTATAACGAGAGCGGCGTGTTCGAAGCGTACTGCAACGCGGCGATGGTGAAGCTCGAGCCGCTGCTTAGCGAGCAGGAGCAGGACGCCAAAGTCGCGCACGAATTGTGGCATCGCGGCATGAGCGACGAAGCGGTGGTGAAGCAAATGATCGAAGCGCACGTCTGCAACACCGGCAGCGTGCGCGCGAAAGCGATCCTCGATAACTGGCCGGCTGAGCGCGCAAAGTTCATGAAAGTATTCCCGCACGAATACCGGCGCGCTCTCAGCGAGATGGCTCGCAATGCCAATAGCGGCAAAAAAATTGCTGCGTAATCAAATACTTATTTAAGACCGCAATGGGTAAAGTCACCGGATTTCTCGAATACGAGCGGCTAACGGAAGCGGCCGAAGACAAAAGCACGCGCACCAGGCATTACCGCGAGTTCGTCGGCCATTTGAGCGACGAGCAGGCCGGCGTGCAGGGTGCGCGCTGCATGGATTGCGGCACGCCGTTTTGCATGAGCGGCTGCCCGATCAATAACATCATTCCCGACTGGAACGATCTCGTTTACAAACAGGACTGGCGGGCCGCGCTGGACACGCTGCACTCCACCAATAATTTTCCGGAGTTCACCGGGCGTGTGTGCCCGGCGCCGTGCGAAGAAGCCTGCACCCTGCGCATCAACGCCGACCCGGTAGGCATCAAATCCATCGAGCACGCGATCATCGACAAGGGCTGGGAAAACGGCTGGGTGGCGCCGCAGCCACCGCCGCAAAAATCCGGCAAACGCGTCGCGGTAATCGGCTCCGGCCCGGCGGGCATGGCGTGCGCGCAGCAGCTTGCGCGCGCGGGACACGACGTAGTGCTGTTCGAAAAAAATGATCGTATCGGCGGCCTGCTGCGTTACGGCATTCCCGATTTCAAGATGGAAAAACATTTCATCGACCGGCGTATCGAGCAGATGACAGCCGAAGGTGTGGTGTTCCGCGTTAATCAGGAGATTGGCGGCAATGTTCCCGCACGCAAGCTGCTGGCGGAATTTGATGCGCTTGTGCTGTCGGGCGGCGCCGAGCGCCCACGCGATCTGCCGGTGCCGGGCCGCGAGTTGCAAGGCGTGCATTACGCGATGGAGTTTTTGCCGCAGCAAAACAAAGTGGTTGCCGGCGACAAGGTCGCCGGTCAAATCATGGCCACCGGCAAACATGTGGTGGTGATCGGTGGTGGCGACACCGGTTCCGACTGCGTAGGCACATCCAATCGCCACGGTGCGAAATCCATCGCGCAATTCGAGTTGCTGGGAAAACCCGACGCTACGCAGCGCAATCCGGTATGGCCGTATTGGCCGACGCGTTTGCGCACCTCCTCGTCGCATGAGGAGGGCGCAATGCGCGATTGGTCGGTGGCGACCAAATCCTTCGTCGGCGAGAATGGCCGGGTCAAAGCGCTTAAAGCGGTGCGGCTGCAATGGCAAGACGGCAAGATGATTGAAGTGCCTGGCTCCGAATTCGAAATGCCTGCGGACTTGGTGCTGCTGTCCATGGGCTTTCTCGGTCCGACGCAAAAAGGCCTGCTTGAAGAGCTCGGCGTTGAAACGGACGCGCGCAGCAATGTGAAAGCGGACACGGAGAAATATCAAACCTCGGTGGCGAAGGTATTTGCCGCCGGAGACATGCGCCGCGGGCAGTCGCTGGTGGTGTGGGCAATTCGCGAAGGGCGGCAGTGCGCGCGCGCGGTGGATGAATTTTTGATGGGGGCTACGGACCTACCGCGCTGATGCGCGGTAGGTCCGTCCCCCTTCGGGCATAACACGAACAGGGGGCGTGCCGCCGCCCCCCGTTACCTCCTCACGGAGCGGGCTTGCCGCCCGCGAAATAATTGCAGTGGCACATCAAATGTCCCTT
Organism: Bordetella parapertussis; assembly: GCA_945861275.1. Taxonomy (GTDB): domain Bacteria; phylum Pseudomonadota; class Gammaproteobacteria; order Burkholderiales; family SG8-41; genus UBA5216. The sequence continues at coordinate 152,202 of CAMATZ010000002.1, read as the reverse complement.
CCCAAAAACGACACCTTCCTGCGCGCCCTGCTGCGCCAGCCAACTCCCTACACGCCGGTATGGATCATGCGTCAGGCAGGGCGTTATCTGCCCGAGTACAACGAAACGCGCCGCCGTGCCGGCAGTTTTCTCGGCCTCGCGAAAAACCCCGACTACGCCACCGAAGTTACGTTGCAGCCCCTGGCGCGTTTTGCGCTCGATGCCGCGATTCTGTTTTCAGATATTCTCACCGTCCCCGACGCCATGGGTCTGGGACTGTATTTCGCCGAAGGCGAGGGCCCAAAGTTTGAACGTCCGCTGCGGGAAGAGTGGGAGATTCGTAATCTTTCCGTGCCCGATCCCGGCGAGCATTTGCGCTATGTGCTCGATGCGGTCACGCAAATCCGCCGGGCGCTTGATGGCAGCGTACCGCTGATCGGTTTTTCCGGCAGCCCCTACACGCTGGCGTGTTACATGGTCGAGGGCGGCGGCAGCGTTGACTTTCGCACCGTCAAAACCATGCTCTACGAGCGGCCTGATCTGCTGCATCACATACTCGACATCAACGCACGCGCGGTAACGGCGTACCTGAACGCGCAGATCGAAGCCGGCGCGCAAGCGGTAATGATTTTCGACACCTGGGGCGGCTCGCTCAGCGCGGCGGCGTATCGTGAGTTTTCGCTCACTTACATCCAGCGCATCGTCGCCGGGCTTACGCGCGAGCGTGATGGCGAGCGGGTGCCGAGCATCGTATTCACCAAGGGCGGCGGCTTGTGGCTGGAAGCTATTGCCGCCAGCGGCTGCGACGCGGTGGGCCTCGATTGGACTTGCGATATCGGCGAGGCGCGCGCGCGCGTCGGCGCCAAAGTCGCTTTGCAAGGCAATCTCGACCCGATGGCTTTGTTTGCGCAGCCGCAGCAAATTAGCGCGCAGGTAGCAAAGGTGCTGGCGTCTTACGGGCAGGGCACGGGGCATGTATTCAACCTCGGCCACGGGGTGTCGCAGTTCACCACCCCGGATCACGTGGGCGCACTGGTGGACGCGGTGCATGATCTGAGCCGCGCCTACCACACCGCGGCCTGACCTGAAACATCCACTCCAGCCTGCGTTCAACGGTCAGCGCTAACTTGCGGCGGTTTCGCTCCCTGTCACCATGAAAATCGTCCGCGTCGGTTTTGACGTACCGCTGGCTACGCTGTTCGATTACCGCTGTGACGCTGCAACCGTGGAGGACATCGGCGTACGGGTGTTGGCGCCTTTTGGCAAACGCAACGCGGTTGGCGTGATATTGGCGCTTGCCGATAGCAGCCCGCTCGCCAAATCGCGACTGAAACCCATTTCAAAAATACTGCGGGAGGCGCCGGGGTTTTCCGCAGATGACCTTCAACTTATGCGGTTTGCCGCCGAGTACTACCATCATCCGCTCGGCGCGGTGGTGATGAGCGCATTGCCGGCGGGGCTGCGACGCGTGCGGCGGCATCCGGCGGCGGCGCTCATGCACTACAGGCTGACCGACGCAGGTGCCGCCATAGTTATCGACAGCTTATCAAAGCGAGCGCCCACTCAGCGTCGCTTGTTGGCATTGTTTCAGGCGCAAAAAGCGCTTGGACTAGGCGCCATACGCGCCTGCGCTCCTACTGCAATATCCGTTCTAAAACAACTAGTTACAATAGGATATGTAATACAGTGTGAGGGGTCACTCCGAACAGCGCCCGGCGCGGCTGAAGTTGCGATTTCGCCGCTTTTGCCAGTGCTTACGCCAGATCAGCGTGTTGCCGTCGCAGCTCTGTGCGCGGATTTATCGGCGTTCAAAACGCACTTGCTGCTGGGCGTCACCGGCAGCGGCAAGACTGAAGTCTATTTGCGCACCATCGATGCGGTATTAAAAAACGGCCGTCAAGCGCTGCTGCTGGTGCCCGAAATTTCGCTCACGCCACAACTTGAAGCCACGGTGCGAGGGCGTTTTCCGCACCTCGAAGTGGTCAGCCTGCACAGCGGCCTTAACGAAACCGAGCGCCTCAAGCACTGGATTGCCGCGCAGTCGGGTGCTGCACGTATCGTGCTGGGCACGCGGTTGGCGGTGTTTGCGCCGCTGCCGCAGTTGGGACTGATTGTGGTGGATGAAGAACATGATGCCTCGTTCAAGCAAAGCGACGGTTTTCGCTACTCCGCGCGTGACCTGGCCGTGGTGCGCGCACGCCAGCGTGGCGTGCCCATAGTCCTGGGCTCTGCCACGCCGTCGCTGGAAACCTGGCATAACGCGACAACCGCGCGCTACGCCCTCACTCTTCTGCCCAACCGCATTAACAACACCCCGCCGCGCATCCATTGCGTGGCCACGCGCGACGTTCAACTGCAAGACGGGTTGGCGCCGGCGTTAATCGCCGCCATCCAACGGCGGCTGGCGGCACGTGAGCAAGTGCTGATTTTCATCAACCGCCGCGGCTTCGCGCCGGTGCTGCTGTGCCACGATTGCGGCTGGGTTTCCGGATGCCACCGTTGCAGCGCACGGCTGGTTTTGCACATGCGTGATCGCCAGTTGCATTGTCATCATTGCGGCTATCAAGCGCCGGCGCCGCTGGCATGCCCGGACTGCGGCAACGCTGATTTGTCACCGATGGGGCAGGGCACGCAAAGAGTTGAAGCGGCGCTGGCGGCGCACTTTCCGACGGCGCGGGTGCTGCGCATCGATCGCGACAGCACGCGCAATCGCAACGCATGGCGCGGCATGCGCACGCGCATCGAAGCGCGTGAAGTCGATATCCTCGTCGGCACGCAAATCCTCGCCAAGGGGCATGATTTTCCGGGCCTGTCCCTGGTGGGCGTGATCAACGCCGACAGTCTGCTCTACAGCACGGATTTTCGTGCGCCTGAAAAACTGTATGCGCTGCTCACGCAAGTGGCGGGGCGCGCCGGACGCGGGACGGTCCAGGGCGATGTGTTGATTCAGACGGATTTTCCCGATCACCCGCTCTACGCGGCGCTGCGCGATCAGAACTACGCGCACTTCGCCGGCACCTTGCTGAAAGAGCGCCGTGCAGCGGGCTTTCCGCCGTTTCAATATCAAGCGTTGCTGCGCGCCGAAGCACCCAAACTCGAAACCGCCATACAGTGGCTGACGCACGCTGCCGCACTCGGTCGCGGCATTGATGACGCGGTGACGATTTACGATCCGGTGCCTGCGGGCATGATGCGACTGGCGGGCCGCGAACGCGCGCAACTGCTGGTGCAGTCATCCAGCCGCAATCGCTTGCAGCGGTTTCTAGCGGCATGGTGCTCGGCGTTGACCGAAAAGCGCGCAGCACTCGCGCGCTGGTCTATCGATGTGGATCCGCTGGAACTCTAGGCTGCGCGCGCTACGAACGTGTTCGCCATGGTAGAATCATTTGTTTTTAAAGGACTTTTCGCCCCAGGCGCTGAATGGGGTGTAGCCGACTTGCATGGGCACCGCATACACCACCGACGCTAAAGCAGCGATCCTTGATGTGCTGATCAGCGCACTCAAAACCACCGCGCCAGACACCACTGGCGTGACCATTACCCTTGAGCGCCCCAAGCAAGCTCAGCACGGCGATTTTTCGTGCAACGTGGCGATGCAGCTGGCCAAGGCACTGCGCGCGAAGCCACGCGATATTGCCGAAAGGCTGGTGGCGAATTTACCGGCGTCACCGCTGCTCGACAAAGCCGAGATTGCGGGCGCGGGTTTTATCAATTTGTTTCTCAAGCGCGCTTACAAACAAAGTGTTGTAAATCAAATACTTACGTTAGGTTCGCAATTCGGCGAAAGCACCTTTGGCGCAAAGCACAAAGTGCAAATCGAATTTGTCTCGGCCAATCCCACCGGCCCGCTGCACGTGGGCCACGGGCGGGGCGCTGCCTATGGCGCGTGTCTCGCCAACGTGCTGAGCGCCACCGGGCATGAGGTGACGCGTGAGTTTTACATCAACGACGCGGGCCGGCAGATGGATATCCTTGCGGCGTCGGTGTGGCTGCGCTATCTCGAGGCGCGCGGCGCGGCAGTGGCGTTTCCGGCCGACGGCTATCGCGGCGACTATGTTCGCGACATCGCGCGCGAGCTCGACACCGCGCATGGCGAGCAGTTTCAGCGCGCGTTTGCCACCGCCGCGCCCGCAGCGGGCGACGACGCCGATGCGGCGCTGGATGCGCTGATCGCGCGCGCAAAACAGTCGCTGGGCGAAAATTGGCGCCTGCTGCACCAGTTTGCACTGGCGGCCATGCTGGCGGATCAACGCGACGATCTGGCGCGGTTTGGCGTAACCTACGAGCACTGGGTTTCGGAGCAGTCGCTGCACGACAGCGGCGAGGTAACACGTGCAATGGCGTCTCTGCAAAGCGCCGGTCACCTCTATGAAAAAGACGGCGCGGTGTGGTTTCGCTCCACCGCCTTTGGCGACGAAAAAGACCGTGTGTTGCGCCGCGAGAACGGGCATAACACTTATTTCGCGTCGGACATCGCCTATCATTTGAACAAAATCGCGCGCGGCTACGATCGCGTGATCGATGTGTGGGGCGCCGATCACCACGGCTACATCGCGCGCGTAAAGGGCGCCTTGAAGGCGCTGGGCGCGGACCCGGACAAACTCACGGTGACACTGGTGCAATTTGCCGTGTTGTATCGCGGCGGCGAGAAAGTCGCGATGGGCAAACGCTCCGGCGATTTTGTCACGCTGCGCGAGTTGCGCGAGGAAGTGGGCGCCGACGCCACGCGCTTTTTTTATGTGCTGCGCAAAAGCGATCAGCATCTGGATTTCGATGTTGATCTGGCGAAATCGCGCAGCAATGAAAATCCGGTGTACTACATTCAGTACGCGCATGCGCGGGTATGCAGTGTGTATGCGCAGTGGGGCGGGGATGCCGCTGCACTTGCCCACGCCGACCTGTCGCCGCTGGATTCGGATGCCGAGTTGGTGTTGCTGCAAAAACTTGCGGAGTATCCCGAACTGGTGGCCATCGCCGCGCGCGAATTATCGCCGCATCTGATTGCGTTTTATCTGAAGGATCTCGCCGCGCTGTTCCACAGTTATTACAACCAGGTGCGTTTTTTGGCGGACGCTGCCGCCGCGCGCGACGCGCGGCTCGCGCTGGCCGGCGCTACACGGCAGGTGATCGCGAATGGTCTCGCGCTGTTGGGTGTTTCTGCGCCCGAAAAAATGTAATATAGCGCTATGCGTAAACACGCCGCCAAGCAGGCCCACACACGCGATGGAACCGGCAGTAAAAAGCACGCTGCCGGTGGCGGCGGCTCGACCTTCGTCGGCATCCTCATCGGCCTGGTGCTGGGGTTGACCATAGCGTTAGGCGTTGCCTGGTATATCAGCAAGTTGCCCAATCCGTTCAAGGAAAAACCGCAGGCGCCGGCACCCAAGGGCGCGCCAACAGTGGACCCGCTTAAAGATGCAAAAGCAAAGGCGGCGGATTCCACGGCGGCCAGCGGCGACAAGTCCAAAATCTCGGCCCAGGAGATGCTGACCAAGGGCGAGCGAGCGACCGGCGCCGCGGACAAGCCGGCGGAAGTCGTGGCTACGCCCGCCGCCAAGGAAGCGTTTTTCCTGCAGGCGGGTTCGTTTCAGAATGCGCCCGATGCCGACAACCTCAAAGCGCGCCTGGCCTTGCTCGGGTTCGAAGCCTCGATTCAAACGCGACCCTTGCCGGAGAAGGGCGTCTGGCACCGCGTGCGGGTAGGGCCTTACGCCGATGTCGAGGAACTGAATCGGGTGCGCGGCGTTCTCAAGCAGAATAATATCGAAACCACGCTGGTCAGGGTGCGCGAAGCGGATAAGTAGGGCGCTGCGCCGTCGTCACAGCATCCTCTGGAGTTTGTCTAAATGCAGGTATTCAATTACTTCTCCAAACTGGCCGCGGTAATGCTTTTGGCGTTTACCGCTGTTGCGGCTCAGGCGCAATTGACGATCGGCAGGGATTATCAGGCGATCTCACCGCCACAACCATCCCCACCTGGTAAGCCCATCGAGGTACTGGAGTTTTTCTGGTACGCCTGCCCGCACTGCTCTCAACTACAGTCGTCGTTAAAGGTGTGGCTCAAGAACAAGCCTTCCGATGTGGTGTTTCGCAGCCAGCCGGCGGCTTTTGAAGAATCATGGACGCAGCTTGCGCGCACTTTTTATGCCATCGATACCATCGGCGCGGTGGAAACATTGCACTCTGAAGTTTTTGCCGCGATTCATAAAACCAAAACGCTGGATCCAAAAGTGCTGGTGAAAGACCCGAAATCGCTGTTCGCATGGGTGGGCACACAAAAGATTGATGTCAGGAAATTCACCGATGCCTACAATTCGTTTTCGGTGGTGAGCAAAACGAACCGCACCATCGACATCACCTCGGCGTACGGGGTGACCGGCACGCCGTCAATCGCCGTCGATGGACGGTATCTGATAGCGCCCGTGATGGTGCCGCCAAAAGCGAACGCCGTTGACTATGAGCGCTTCTTCAAAAACGTCGATCAGTTAATCGCAATGGCTCGCGCCAATCGCAAAGGAAAGTAAGGGAGCTCTTTATCATGACGATTTCCAGACGTGCTGTTTTATGTCTCGCGGCGGGCGCAGCGGGTTTTGCGCTTGCCGGCGTTGCCGCAGCGCAGACGCAAGAACGCCCCTTCGAGCAAAGTTACCGCTCCATCACACCGCAGGCTACGCCTGCAGGCGATAGTATCGAGGTGATTGATTTTTTCTGGTACGGCTGCCCTTACTGCTTCCAGTTGCTGCCCTTTATGACGGAGTGGGAAAAAACCAAACCTGCCGACGTCGCGGTGCGGCGCGTGCCCGCGGTGCTGCGCCAGGAATGGGTGCCCGAAGCGCATATTTATTACACGCTGGAAGCGCTGGGCGCGGTGGAACAATTGCACACCAAGGTATTCGAAGCCTTCCACCGCGATCGCCTGCAAGCCACCGACACCGAAGCCTGGGGAAAGTGGGCCGAAGCGAACGGCCTGGATCGCCCCAAATGGGATAGTGCTTACAGCTCGCAGGCGGTGCGCAATAATGTGGTGCGCGCCGTGGAATTGGGGCGCGATTATGATGTGCGCGGCACGCCAGTGCTGGTCGTGGATGGCCGCTATCAAACCGGCGGGGGGCAGGCGGGTTCGTTGAAGAACGTGATGCCCACGATAGACGGGCTGATCAATCTGGCGCGCGCACGCCGCAAGAAGATCTGAGGATTCGCCCGCGGTTACTCCACCGTCACCGATTTCGCGAGGTTGCGCGGTTTATCCACATCGGTGTTTTTTAATAACGCCACATGATACGCCAGTAGTTGCAGGGGTATTACATGCAGTATGGGTGACAGCGGTCCGGCGTGATCAGCCAGTTCAATCGCGTGCAGTCGCGGGCCTTGTGTTATGCGGGCGCCTTTGTCGGCAAACACGTAAAGCTCGCCGCCGCGCGCGCTAACTTCCTGCAAATTGGATTTGAGTTTTTCCAGCAATTGGTCGTTGGGCGCAACGGTGATCACCGGCATGTCTTCGTCCACCAGCGCCAGCGGGCCGTGCTTCAACTCGCCTGCGGCGTAAGCTTCCGCGTGGATGTAGGAGATTTCCTTCAGCTTTAACGCGCCCTCCATGGCGATCGGGAAATGCAGGCCGCGCCCGAGAAATAACGCATGGTTTTTGTTTTTAAAACGCCGCGCCCATTTTGCAATCTGCGGCTCCACCGACAGCACCGATTCCATCGCACGCGGCAGATGCCGTAATGCCGCCAGAAAATCGCCCTCCTGCTTTGCGGTGAGGCGACTGCGTTGTTTGGCCAGCACCAGCGTCAGCACAAACAATGCGGCCAGTTGCGTGGTAAATGCTTTGGTGGAGGCGACGCCGATTTCCGGTCCCGCGCGCGTTAGAAAGCGCAGCTTTGATTGCCGGATCAACGCTGATTCAGGCACGTTGCAGATGGTCAGCGTATCTTTTAACCCCAGCGCCTGCGCATGTTTGAGCGCGGCCAGCGTATCAGCAGTCTCCCCCGATTGCGAAATCGTAATCACCAGCGTGCCGCGGGTGGCCACCGGGTCGCGGTAACGGTACTCGCTGGCAATTTCCACGCTGGTTGAAATGCCGGCGATGGCTTCCAGCCAATTGCGCGCCACCAAACCCGCGTGATAGCTTGTGCCGCAGGCGAGTATCAGTATATTGTGGGTTTTGCTAAATATTTTTTCGGCGGGCACGCCAAACAAATTGGGGTGCAGCGAACGTGCGTTCATCACCATTTCCAGGGTATTGGCGATAGCGCCCGGCTGCTCGAATATTTCTTTTTGCATGTAGTGCTGGTAGCGGCCCAGGTCGGCGGCATCGGCATTGAGCTGGCTGCGCGTGGTGGTGCGCCGGACAGCTTTGCTGCGTGCGTCGCAAATCGATACGCGATCCGGGCGCAGCTCTACCACGTCGCCTTCATGCAAATAAACCATGTCGCGCGTGCGCGCGAGTATGGCGCTGGCGTCCGACGCCAGAAAATTTTCATTTTTGCCCAGTCCCACCAGCAGCGGCGAGCCTTTGCGTGCGCCGACCACCACTTGCGGCTCCTGATTCGAGACAAATCCGACCGCATATGCGCCGTCCCAGGAACTGCTGGCTTTTTGCACCGCCGCGAAAAGTGACAGGCCGGCCGCCACCAGCGAATGCACATGGTGCACCATCACTTCGGTGTCGGTCTGCGAGGTAAAGCGGTAGCCTTTGGCCTTCATGCGTGTGCGCAGAACCTCGTGATTTTCAACGATGCCGTTGTGCACGATGCCGATTTCCAGGCCTGCGCGGATGGAAAAATGCGGGTGCGCATTAACTTCCGAGGGTTTGCCGTGCGTCGCCCAACGCGTGTGCGCAAGACCGGTCAGCACAACGACTTTCTTGTTTTTCACCAGTTCATCGAGATGCGCCACGCGCCCGGTGGAGCGCAAGCGCGTCAAACGCTCGCCAGTGACATAGGCAATACCGGTTGAATCGTAGCCGCGATATTCGAGCTTGCGGATACCACCGATCAGTATATCGACGCTGTTTCGCGTGGAGGCCACGCCTACAATTCCGCACATGAGAAATCCCGATGAGTTGCAACGGCTGCCCGCGCCGTGGTCATGCACGTTTTTTTAGCGGCCGTTTCCAGTCTGGAAGGGAAACCTGCTTGGCGCGCGATAGGGTCAGCTGGCCGGCAGGCGCTTCTTTGGTGATAGTCGCACCAGCACCTATGGTTGCACCCCGCCGCACGGTGACGGGCGCGACCAACTGCGTATCGGACCCAATAAACACATCGTCTTCAATGATCGTACGGTGTTTGTTCACGCCATCGTAATTGCAGGTAATGGTGCCCGCGCCGACGTTAACATTGCGGCCGACCGTGGTGTCGCCGATGTATGCCAGATGATTCGCCTTGGAGCCATTGCCGATTTCGCTGGCTTTCACTTCGACGAAATTGCCGATATGCACGTCGTCCGCGAGCTGCGTGTCGGGCCGTATGCGCGCATAAGGGCCGATACGGCAATTCTTGCCTATCGTGGCTTGCGCCAGATGGGTAAACGACTCTATGTGCGTGCCCGCGGCAATTTCAACATCACGCAACACACAGTACGCGTATACCCGTACGCCGTCGCCCAGCTTTACATGACCCTCAAAGATGCAGCCGATATCGATGGCGACATCGTGGCCGCAGCTAAGATCGCCGCGCACATCCATGCGCGCGGGGTCGGCGATGGCCACGCCTTGCTCAATTAAACGTGCGGCTAACCGTTGTTGATGCAGACGTTCAAGCCGCGCCAGCTGCATACGGTTGTTGACGCCCTCAACCTGTGCGGCGTCGTTGCAGAGCACGCCTTCGACCGGCACGCCTGCCTTTATCGCCATCGGCAACACGTCGGTAATGTAGTACTCGCCCTGCACATTATGGTTCTTAAGCCGGCCCAGCCATGGCGCAAGGCGCGCGGTAGGATAACAAAAGATGCCGGTATTGATTTCGCGAATTTTGAGCTGCACCCGCGTGGCATCTTTTTGTTCGACCACGCGCTTCACTTTTTTGCGCGCATCGCGCACCACCCTGCCATAGCCTTGCGTATCCTCCAGCAACGCGGTCAGCATCGACACACGATTGACGGCGCCCTCAACCAACGGCTTTAGCGTAGACGCCTGAATCAGGGGCACGTCACCCAGCAACACCAGCGTCTTGCCGCCCGGCAAAAGTTCGCCTGCCGCCTGCTGTATGGCGTGGCCCGTACCCAGCTGTGGCGTTTGATTCACAAAAACGACATCCGGCGCGGCGAAAGCTGCTCGCACCAGCGCGGCTTCATGGCCGGTAACCACGATGATTTTTGCCGGCGACAAGGCGCGTGCGGCGTCTAGCACATACGCCAACAAGGGGCGTCCTGCCAGCAAATGCAGCCCCTTGGGCAGGTTGGAATGCATGCGCTTGCCCTGTCCCGCGGCCAGCACAACGACATTAAGTGACATAGAAAAGTATTATCGCACAGCCGCCGCACTAAAATTCGTAAAATAAGTCTCAAGCGCTTGTTTTTGCTGCGAATTTAAATGCAGCCCGCACTTGGTTCGGCGCCACAACACATCCTCTGCCGTGAGCGCCCACTCATGTTTACAAAGGTAGTCCACCTCGTTGGCATAAAGTGTATAGCCGAAGTGTAGACCACAATCAGTAAGCGTTTTGGCGTCACCCAGTAGCGCCGGTGTCGCGTCACCATGGCGGCGAACCAGCGCGTCGATTTGTACCCGAGGGATTCCGGGGCGCCCGGCATGGACTTGCTCGACGTACTCGTTCACAGACAATCCCTTCAGCCCCCCGCCGGGTAATTGTGCCTGGTCTGTCCATGGCGGCTTCATGTGCGGAAACCAGTCCGCCAGTTTTTCCAGTGCGTGTTCCGCGAGTTTGCGGTAAGTGGTGATCTTGCCACCGAACACCGAGAGCGCCGGCGCGTCCTGCGTATCGCCATCAACACGCAGGGTGTAGTCGCGCGTTATTTTCGATACGTTCTTCGCGCCGTCATCGAACAACGGCCGCACGCCGCTGTAGCGCCACACTACATCTGCAGCGGTCAGCGTGCGCACAAAGTAGCGATTGGCGGCGCGGCACAGATAGTCGACCTCGTCGGCGCTGGCCGCGCAATCGCCCGGTTCATCGTCATGTTCAACATCGGTGGTGCCGATGAGCGTGTAGTGCCGCTCGTAGGGATAAACAAACACCACCCGCCGATCGTCGTTTTGCAGTATGAACGCGTGTTCTCCAGCGTAGAGACGCGGCACCACGATATGGCTGCCCTTAACCAGCTTCAGTCCGAAGGTTGTGGTTAAGCACATGTTTTCATTGATAAATTGTTTTGCCCACGGGCCGCTGGCATTGACCAGCGCGCGGCAGCTTAGCTCTACCGGCGCCGCGTTTTCGGGTTGCAAAGTCACGCGCCACAGTGCGCCATCTCTGCGTGCGGTGGTGCAGCGGGTGCGCGTCAAAACCGTCGCGCCGAGATCGGCGGCAGCGCGCGCGTTGGCGATCACCAAGCGCGCATCGTCCACCCAGCAATCGGAGTAGATAAAGCCGGTGGATAACCCGGGTTTCAGTCCGTCCCGGTACGGCGGCGCGCGCAAATCAATGCGGTGCGAGCCGGGCAGCGTATCGCGGCGTGCGAGATAGTCATACAGAAACAAGCCCGCACGTATCATCCATGCCGGTCGCAGCTCCGGCACATGCGGCATCACAAAGCGCATCGGATGCACGATATGCGGTGCTGCGCCCAACAACACTTCGCGCTCGCCCAGCGATTCGGACACCAGGCGGAATTCGAACTGCTCGAGATAACGCAAGCCCCCATGCACCAGCTTGCTGCTGGCGGACGAGGTGTGCTGCGCGAGATCGTGCTGCTCGCACAGCAACACTTTGAGGCCGCGTCCCGCCGCATCACGCGCAATACCGACGCCATTGATGCCGCCGCCTACGACTAACAAATCAACTTGGGCAGGAATGCTGGTCATACGTTTAGCTTAGCGGATACAATTCTTTCGCACCCAAAAAAAGAGGCAGCTAAAAGCCGCCTCTTTTGCTATACATCCATATGAAATCATCGCTTTGCACGCAGCTTTCGGATAGCCGCCAGTTGCGCTGCTAATACTGCGAATTCAGCCTCGACAGTTGCTATTTCCTGCTTGCTCTGTGCGTTCTTGCGCGCTTCCTCGTTCTGCTTGAGCGCTTCGGTTGCCTTGGCCTCGTCTAAATCCTTGCCGCGTATCGCGGTATCGGCCAGCACCGTCACCACTTTGGGCTGCACTTCCAGTACGCCACCCGCGACGAACACGAATTCTTCTTCGGCCTGACCCGGTACTTTGATGCGCACCGCGCCTGCTTTGATACGCGTGATCAACGGCGTGTGGCGTGGGTAAATGCCGAGCTCGCCCGCTTCGCCGGGCAGCACCACGAACTCCGCTTCGCCGGAGTAAATTTGCTCTTCGGCGCTGACGACGTCTACGTGCAAAGTGTTGGCCATTTTAAGTCCTGGTGAAGAGTGAAGGGTGAAGAGTGAAGGGTGAAGAGTGAAGGGTGAAGAGTAGTGGTGATGATCCGCGGGCGCTTCGCCCCTTCACTCTTCACCCTTCACGTATTCACGCCTCACTACAGTGTCTTCGCTTTTTCAAACGCTTCTTCGATGCCGCCGACCATATAAAACGCCTGCTCGGGCAGGGCATCGCAATCGCCGTTGACGATCATCTTGAAACCCTTGATGGTGTCTTTGAGCGTAACGTATTTGCCCGGCGAGCCGGTGAAGACTTCGGCTACGCTGAACGGCTGTGACAGAAAACGCTGAATTTTGCGCGCGCGCGACACCGCCAGTTTATCTTCAGGCGACAGTTCATCCATGCCCAGAATGGCGATAATGTCGCGCAATTCCTTGTAACGCTGCAACGTCGCCTGTACCGCGCGCGCGGTGTTGTAGTGTTCTTCGCCGACCACATGCGGGTCAAGCTGACGGCTGCTGGAATCCAGCGGATCCACGGCGGGATAAATACCCAGCGATGCAATGTCACGCGACAACACCACGGTTGAATCCAGGTGGCCGAAAGTGGTCGCCGGCGACGGGTCGGTCAAGTCGTCCGCGGGCACATACACCGCCTGTATCGAGGTGATCGAGCCCACTTTGGTGGAGGTGATGCGCTCTTGCAGGCGGCCCATTTCTTCGGCCAGCGTCGGCTGATAACCCACCGCCGAAGGCATGCGCCCGAGCAATGCCGACACTTCGGTGCCCGCCAGCGTGTAGCGGTAAATATTATCGACAAAGAACAACACGTCGCGGCCTTCGTCGCGGAACGCTTCCGCCATCGTCAACCCGGTCAGCGCCACGCGCAGGCGGTTGCCCGGCGGCTCGTTCATCTGGCCGTAGACCATCGCCACTTTGGATTTGGACAAGTCTTTGGCATCAACCACGCCCGCTTCCATCATCTCGTGATAAAAGTCGTTGCCCTCGCGCGTGCGCTCGCCCACGCCGGCAAACACCGACAACCCGGAGTGCGCTTTGGCAATGTTGTTGATGAGCTCCATCATGTTCACGGTTTTGCCCACACCCGCGCCGCCGAACAGGCCCACTTTGCCGCCCTTGGCGAACGGGCATACCAGGTCAATCACCTTGATGCCGGTTTCGAGCAGGTCGGTCGAAGGCGACAGTTCCTCGAACGACGGCGCCTTGCGATGGATCGACATGGTTTTGTCGCACAGTACCGGACCGACTTCATCAATCGGGCGGCCGAGCACATCCATGATGCGCCCGAGCGTGCCGGGGCCCACAGGCACCATGATCGGCCCGCCACTGTTGGTCACCATCATGCCGCGGCGCAGGCCGTCGGATGAACCCAGTGCAATGGTGCGCACCACGCCGTCGCCCAACTGCTGCTGCACTTCCAGCGTCAGCTCGGTGCCATCCATCTTGAGCGCGTCATAAATATGCGGCAGCTGGTCGCGTGCGAATTCCACGTCGATAACCGCGCCAATACATTGAACGATTTTCCCTTGATTCATCGTCGTGTCCTAATAAGAAACTTTAAAAGCCGTTGCTGTTAATCATTACACTGCTGCCGCGCCGGCGACAATTTCGGACAATTCCTTGGTAATACTCGCCTGGCGCGACTTGTTGTAAATCAGCGTCAGTTCGTCGATCACCGTCGCCGCGTTATCGGACGCGGCCTTCATCGCCACCATGCGCGCCGATTGTTCGGATGCCATATTCTCGGTCACCGCCTGATAAATCAGTGCTTCGATGTAGCGCGTGAGCACTTGCTCCAAAACCACTCTTGCGTCGGGCTCGTAGATGTAATCCCAATTGCCTTCCGGTGCGCCCAGCGCATCGCCCACCAGCGGCAGCAACTGCTCCATCACCGGTTCCTGCTTCATGGTATTGACGAAGCGCGTGTTGAAAATCATCAAACGGTCGAAGCGATCCTGCGTGTAGCCGTCGAGCATGATCTTCACCGCGCCGATCAGCTTTTCCATCTGCGGGCGGTCACCCAGACCGGTAATCTGCGAAATAATATTCGCGCCCAGCCGCTGCATAAAACCCAGACCCTTGTTGCCGATGGCGCAAACTTCGATTTCTTCGCCTTCTGTTTCCCATTCTTTCATCTTGTTCAGCGCAAGACGCAGAATGTTGGTATTCAGGCCGCCACACAATCCCTTGTCGGTGGTGATGACGATGATGCCGATGCGCTTGACTGAATTGCGATCCACCAGATACGGATGCCGGTACTCCGGATTTGCATGACTGATGTGCGCGGCGACATTGCGGATTTTTTCCGCGTAGGGGCGTGCCGTGCGCATGCGCTCCTGCGCCTTGCGCATTTTGGAGGCCGCGACCATTTCCATAGCCTTGGTGATCTTGCGCGTGTTTTGCACGCTCTTGATCTTGGTGCGGATTTCCTTGGAGCCAGCCATGATATAAGTATTTGTTTTATAACAGTATTTAACAGAGGTTCTGCAACTTAGTACGAGCCGTTCTGCTTCCAGTCCTTGACCGCGTCGTTGAGCTTCGCTTCGTCATCCTTGGTCAAATCCTTGGTCTCTTCAATGCGCTGTACCAGATCACCGTACTTGCTCTTGATGGTGTCGCGCAGGGAACGCTCCGCCGCCAACGCTTTTTTCACGTCGATGTCGTCGAAGTAACCGCCGCTGACTGCGAACAAAGTCAGCGACATTTCCCACACTTGCAGCGGCTCATATTGCGGCTGCTTCATGAGTTCGGTGACCATGCGGCCGCGCTCCAGCTGCTTGCGCGTGGTTTCGTCGAGGTCGGAGGCAAATTGTGCGAACGCCGCCAGCTCGCGATACTGCGCCAGCGCCAGACGCACGCCGCCGCCGAGTTTCTTGACGATCTTGGTCTGCGCAGCGCCGCCCACGCGCGATACCGAAATACCGGCGTTGATGGCGGGGCGGATACCGGCGTTGAACAGGTCGGTCTCCAGGAAGATCTGCCCGTCGGTAATCGATATCACGTTGGTCGGCACGAATGCGGTCACATCGCCGGCCTGCGTTTCAATCACCGGCAGCGCGGTCAACGATCCGGTTTTGCCTTTGACCGCGCCTTTGGTAAAGGCTTCAACATAAGCCACATTGACGCGCGCGGCGCGCTCCAGCAGGCGTGAGTGCAAATAGAACACATCACCGGGATAGGCTTCGCGGCCCGGCGGACGGCGCAGCAGCAGCGACACCTGACGATAGGCCCAGGCTTGCTTGGTCAGGTCGTCATAAATAATCAGCGCGTCCTGGCCGCGGTCGCGAAAGTATTCGCCCATAGTGCAGCCGGAGTAGGGCGCAATAAACTGCATCGCGGCAGACTCGGAAGCGGTTGCAGCCACCACAATGGTGTAGGCCATAGCGCCATGTTCTTCGAGCTTGCGGATCACGTTCTTGATCGACGAGGCTTTCTGGCCGATCGCAACGTAAATACAAAAAAGGTCTTTGCCTTTTTGATTGATGATGGTGTCGATCGCCACCGCGGTCTTGCCGGTCTGGCGGTCGCCGATGATCAGCTCCCGCTGGCCGCGGCCCACCGGCACCATGGCATCGATCGATTTCAGTCCGGTTTGCACCGGTTGCGATACCGATTGACGCGCGATCACACCCGGCGCGACTTTCTCGATTACGTCGGTCATCTTGGCGTTTACCGGGCCCTTGCCGTCGATCGGTTGGCCCAGCGAATTCACCACGCGGCCGATCAACTCGGGTCCCACCGGCACTTCGAGAATGCGGCCGGTGGTCTTTACCGTATCGCCTTCGGAGATGTGTTCGTATTCCCCCAAAATCACCGCGCCGACGGAATCGCGTTCCAGGTTCAGCGCAAGGCCGAAGGTGTTTTTGGGAAACTCCAGCATTTCGCCCTGCATCACATCGGCAAGACCGTGGATGCGGCAGATGCCGTCGGTCACCGATATCACGGTGCCTTGCGTGCGCGCTTCGGTGGTGCTCGCTAGGTTCTGGATGCGGCTCTTGATGAGTTCGCTGATTTCGGAAGGGTTCAATTGCATAGTGTGCTCCGAGTACTACTTAATGGGTAACTCAGTTGACAAGTGAGGCAGCCATAGCGTCGAGTTTGCCGCGCACGGTGGCATCAATAACTTTGTCGCCGACAATGATTTTCACACCGCCGATCAGTGCCGCGTCGGTTTCAACCTGCGCCGTGACTTTGCGTTGGTATTTTGTTTCGAGGCCCGTGACGAGTTGCCGCACCTGTTCATCGCTCATTTCCAGCGCCGAGATGATGGTGGCTTCGAGCACGCCTTCTTGTTCGCGCTTGAGGGCTTCGTAGTGTGAACGAATCAGCGGCATCAGATCCAGCCGGTTATTCTGCACCAGCACCTGCACCAGGTTGCGCGCGTCGCCGGCAAGTTTGTCACCTATCACGCCCAGCACCAACCCTTCGAGTTGCTGCGCGCTGACTTTGGGATCACTGATGCAGGCCTGCACCCGCGCGTCCGCCACCACGCCGTCGATGTTGGCGAGTGCGTCCGACCATGCTGGCAGCGCGCCGCCTTCGAGCGCGAGCTTGAACACTGCTTCAGCGTAGGGTCGGGCAATGGTTACGGGTTCGGCCATGGCAGATCAAATTACAACTGGTTTTGCACGTCAGACAAAATATCGGCGTGCGCCTTGGCATCGACTTCGCGCTTGAGAATTTTTTCGGCGCCCGCGACGGCCAAGGTGGCGACCTGCGTGCGCAACGTTTCCTTGGCGCGCGACACCTCCTGCTCGATCTCGGATTTCGCTGCGGCCTTTTCGCGATCTCCTTCGGCCTTGGCCGCGAGTTTCGCTTCTTCGATCATCTGGCTCACGCGCTTCTCCGCCTGGCCGACGATTTCTGTCGCCCGTGCGCGCGCCTGCGCGATAGCTACCTCCGCTTGCTTGGAAGCGCTTTCCAGTGACTTCTTGCCTTCTTCGGCTGCCGTCAGTCCGTCAGCGATTTGCTTCTGGCGCGCTTCGATAGCCCTGACCATCGGTGGCCACACGAACTTCGCACAGAAAAAAATGAAGACGAAGAACGTGATCGCCTGAGCAACCAGCGTAACGTTTAGGTTCATAGGTTTCCCCTGCGGGAACGGTAGTTTATTTCAAACTGGCGAGCAGCGGATTGCCGGTGGCAAACCACAAGGCCAGACCCACACCGATAATGAACGACGCATCGATCAGGCCGAGCAACAGGAACACCTTGGCTTGCAGTTGCGGCATCAGTTCAGGCTGACGCGCGGCGCCTTCCAGAAAGCGGCTGCACATAATACCCACACCGATACACGCGCCGGCAGCGCCCAGACCGATCATCAGGCCAATACCGATGCCGGTATACGCCTGAACCATCGCGATCAATTGCATCTTGTCCATCACCTTCTCCTTTAAGAAAATATCAATTAAAACAATAGGTTATTTATTAATGACTCTCGTGCGCCATCGCCATATAGACGATGGTGAGCATCATGAAAATGTAGGCTTGCAGCAGCACGATAAGAATATGGAAAATCGCCCAGCCCAGCGCCAGCACGCCGCCGGCTGCCGAGCCTAGCAACCCGGTGGCAGCCCACATCCACAGCAGCATGAAAATAATTTCACCGGCGTAGATATTGCCGTAAAGCCGCAGTGAGTGCGACAGCGGCTTGGAGATGTACTCCACCAGATTAAACAAAAAGTTCAGTGGCCACAGCAGAAAATTGCTGCCGAACGGCGTGCAGAATAACTCATGCGTCCAGCCACCGATGCCCTTGACTTTGACGTTGTAAAACAGCATGAGCGCCCATACCGAGAGCGCCAGCGCGAAGGTGGTGTTGACATCCGAAGTCGGCACCGGCTTCCACTCAGGTTGCTGCAGCACGTTGGTGGTAAACACCGCCGCGATATCAACCGGAATAAAATCCATCGCGTTCATCAGCAGCACCCACACAAACACCGTCAGCGCCAATGGCGCTACAAACGCGCGGTTGCCGTGGAATATGCCTTTGACTTGATCGTCAACGAAATCAAACAATATTTCGACGAACGCCTGCCGCTTGTTGGGTACGCCTGAGGTTGCGCCACGCACGATCCACCACAAACAGCCGAAACCCACGATGCCGAGCATCACCGCCGTCAGGAACGTATCCAGATGCAGCGTCCAGAACGGGCTGTCGCCAAGCGAAACCTTGTTGTTGGTAAGGTGGTGACCAATGTAACTGGTCGGGGTCAGTTCCTGTCCTGCGGCGGCCATGGTGCTGTCTCGTAGACTAATTCTTGAACGATTACGACTCTTTAACCAGGATCGCCGCACGGAACACAATTACCGACACGACGAACGACAAAAAAAACGCCGGGTGAACGACTTCCTTGTAGGACGTCAACACCGCGCCCAACAAAAATACGATCACGAGGATACGTACGGCTTCCGCCCGGAAAAGCGTACGCAGGGTATTCCCCGCTGTTCTAATGCCACCACCCGAAACCAGCAGGGCGAAAGCCAGGTCCGCGATTTGGTTAATGCCGCCTCCCACAACCGCGGATATCGCGCCGTGCAAACCGGAGGTAAGCCCGGCACCTAGCGCCATTACGACTGTTGCGACTATCTGCCAGCGCAGAACAGTTCGCATCGGTTTGCTCTCAATGCGCTTCAAAATCTCGTTTCAACATCTGGAAAGCTAAGTGAGCGAACTCGTTGATTGTACGCGCTTTTGTTCCCACCGGTCAAATGTGATGCGACGCAGCAGAGTGTTCTAGCGCCTGAGCTTTTCGATTAACACTTCGAGTTGATCAAGGTTGCTGTATTCCACGATCAGCGCGCCACGGCCTTTGTTTTTTTGTTTGATCTGCACGCGCGTGCCCAATTTTTGCGCGAGGTCTTCCTGCAACCGCGCCACATCACGATCGACCGTGCGCGGCGCGCGGGGCTTGGGGCGCGCGATCAATTCGTTCACGCGTTTTTCGACTTCGCGTACTGTCATGCCCTTGGCTACGATCACATGGGCGAGTTCGACCTGGCGCAACGCCGGCAAGGCCAGCAATGCGCGCGCGTGACCCATATCGAGTTTGCCTTCAGCCAGCAACTCACGCACTGGTGGCGCGAGTTCCAGCAACCGCAATATATTGGTTACGGCTGTGCGCGAACGGCCCAATGCGTCGGCCGCACTCTGGTGCGTCAAGCCAAATTCGTGGATTAGCCGTTGTATGCCAATAGCCTGCTCGAGGGGATTCAGGTCTTCGCGCTGGATATTTTCAACCAACGCGACCGCCAGCGCCTGGTTATCAGGTATATCCCGAATTACCACCGGCACCGACTGCAAGCCCGCCATGCGAGCGGCGCGCCAGCGGCGTTCGCCCGCGATGATTTCAAACTTGCCGCCATTCTGAGCGCCGTCGACTGGGCGCACCAGAATCGGTTGAATCACGCCTTGCGTTTTGATCGATTCGGCGAGCGCTTTCAGCGTCTCCTGATCCATCCGCGTGCGTGGCTGATATTTTCCCGGCTGCAGTTTATCGACTGCGAGCTCGCGCTGCGTGTCGCCTGGCGTGGCTGCCGGTGTCGCCGCCGGTTCATCGCCGCCGAGTAGCGCATCGAGGCCGCGTCCCAATCCTTTGAGTTTGGCCATGACTTACAGCGTGACCACGGGCGCCGGATTGCGATTGAGCATTTCACCGGCCAGCGCGATATACGCCTGTGCGCCCTTCGATGCGCGGTCAAAATGCATTGCCGAAAGCCCGTGACTGGGCGCTTCGGCAAGACGAATATTGCGCGGGATCACTGTGCGATAGACCTTGTCGCCGAAGTGCGCCAGTAATTGTTGCGACACTTGCTGCGCCAGCATATTGCGCGGGTCGTACATGGTGCGCAGCAAGCCTTCAATCTCGAGTTGCGGATTTAAATGGGCGCGCACTCTTTTCACCGTCTGCACCAGATCCGAAAGTCCTTCGAGCGCGTAGTACTCGCACTGCATCGGGATCATCACCGCGTGCGCAGCAGTCAGGCCATTCACCGTGAGCAGGTTTAACGCAGGCGGACAATCGATCAGCACGAAATCGTACTCGTCGGCGTGCGGAGCAATGGCGTCTTTCAGGCGCGTTTCGCGATGCTCCATATCCACCATTTCTATTTCGGCGCCGGCCAACTCACGATTCGCGGGCACCACGTCGTATCCGCCGCTGCTTTGGCGCACACAGACTTCTACAAGGGTTTTCTCGCCGAGCAGCACTTGGTATACCGTTGCCGCCAGCGACCGCTTGTCGATGCCGCTGCCCATCGTGGCATTGCCCTGCGGATCGAGATCGATCAACAAAACGCGCTGCTTCGCCGCCGCCAGACTGGCCGCGAGATTCACGCCGGTGGTGGTTTTGCCGACACCACCTTTTTGATTAGTAATAGCGAGTATGCGCGCCATGAAGATTACGCCGCTTTCAAAAAGACCAGATGACGCTCGGCGTCAAGACCGGGCACGCGGAGCGGTTTAACGCGGCTCAACTGGAAGGCTCCTGTGAGTTGTGCGATTTCGCCTTCGGGGAGCACCCCCTTCATCGCCAACAACGTGCCGCCAGGCGCTACCAACCCGCCCGCCAGCGCGACGAATTCCGGCAGCGCGGTAAACGCCCGCGACACCACAACATCGTACTTTTGTTGTAGCGGAAATTTTTCTACCCGTGTGCACACGACAGTGGCGTTGCTTAGCTTGAGTTCGATCACGGCCTGATGAAGAAAGGCGGTTTTTTTTTGATTGCTGTCGAGCAAGGTCACGTGCGCGCCGGGCAACGCCAGTGCCAGTGGTATGCCCGGCAGCCCGGCGCCGCTACCGACATCGAGTATGGTTTTTACGCCGGCAATATGCGGCACTACAGCAAGGCTATCGAGTAAATGATGCGTCAGTATTTTGTCCGTGCCGCGCGCGGCAGTGAGGTTATAAACCTTGTTCCACTTTTGCACCAGTGCCACGTAATCGAACAACTTTTGCTGCGTCTCCGGCGGCAGTGGAAGATTCAGCCGTGCCAGGCCATCTGCTAATCCTTGCGCGCTCATGCGGATTTGCGTTGCCCGCCAAAGCCCCGCTTGGCATACACCAGCAGCACCGAAATCGTCGCCGGCGTAATGCCTGAAATACGTGCCGCCTGACCCAAAGTTTCGGGCTGGTGCAGGGCTAGTTTTTGTTGTGCCTCTATCGACAGACCGGAAATTTTTGCGTAATCGAGGTCTTGCGGTAAGCGCGTGTTTTCCTGTTGTGCGCTGCGCTGGATTTCTTCCTGCTGGCGTTCGATGTAGCCGTGATACTTGGCCTGAATTTCGACTTGCGCCGCCACCTGCGCATCGTCTACGCCAGGCCCGGCGCCGGGTAATGTCATCAGCGCGGCGTAAGTCACATCGGGGCGGCGCAGCAATTCCAGCAACGGATATTCGCGCTCCATCGTCTGGCCCAGCACGCGCTGCGCATGTGCGGCATCAACCGTGCGCGGGTTTACCCAGGTGGATTTCAGCCGCTCCTGCTCGCGCGCGATGGCCTCGCGTTTTTTCTCGAACGCGGCCCAGCGCACATCATCCACCATGCCGAGCTTGCGCCCGATTTCGGTAAGCCGCAGATCGGCATTGTCTTCACGCAGCGACAAGCGATATTCCGCGCGGCTGGTAAACATGCGGTACGGCTCGGACACGCCGCGCGTGATCAGGTCGTCCACCAGCACACCCAGGTACGCTTCGTTGCGTTTGGGACACCACGCGTCCCGCTCTTTTACTTGCAGCGCAGCGTTAAGGCCCGCGAGCAAGCCTTGCGCGGCGGCTTCTTCGTAACCGGTGGTGCCATTGATTTGGCCGGCAAAATACAACCCGGCGATGGCTTTGGTTTCGAGCGAGCTCTTCAGTCCGCGCGGATCGAAGTAGTCATATTCAATCGCATATCCCGGCCGGGTGATGTGCGCATTTTCGAGGCCCTTGATAGAGCGCACCAACGCGTATTGCACATCGTACGGCAAACTCGTCGAAATGCCATTCGGATAGTACTCGTGTACCGTCAGTCCTTCGGGCTCAAGAAAAATCTGATGCGACTTCTTGTCGGCGAAGCGCGTAATCTTGTCTTCGATCGAAGGACAGTAGCGCGGGCCGATGCCTTCAATCACGCCGGTAAACAGCGGCGAACGATCGAGGCTGGCGCGAATGATGTCGTGGGTGCCTTCGTGCGTGTGCGTGATCCAGCACGGCAGTTGTGGCGGATGCTGATCACGCGTGCCCATAAACGAAAACACCGGCGACGGTTGGTCTCCCGGCTGTTCCGTCATCACCGAGAAATCTATGCTGCGACCATCGATGCGTGGCGGTGTGCCTGTTTTGAGGCGTCCTACGCCCAGCTTTAGTTCGCGCAGCCGTTGCGCGAGCGTCAGCGCCGGCGGATCGCCGGCGCGGCCCGCCTGATAATTTTCAAGACCCACATGCACGCGGCCCGCGAGAAAGGTGCCCGCCGTCAGCACCACTGCGCGCGCTTTGAAGCGCACGCCGATTTGCGTGATGACACCGGTGACGCGATCACCTTCCAGTATCAGGTCATCGACCGCTTGTTGAAACACGCGCAGGTGCGGATGGTTCTCCAGCCGCGAGCGCATTGCGTGACGGTACAACACACGGTCAGCCTGCGCGCGCGTAGCGCGTACCGCCGGGCCTTTGCGTGAATTGAGGATGCGAAATTGGATGCCGGCCTCATCGGTGACTGCAGCCATAGCGCCGCCCAGCGCATCGATTTCTTTAACCAGGTGCCCCTTGCCAATACCGCCAATGGAGGGATTGCACGACATTTGGCCCAGCGTTTCGACGCTGTGTGTCAGCAACAAGGTGTTGCAACCCATACGTGCAGCGGCAAGCGCGGCTTCGCTTCCAGCGTGTCCGCCTCCTATTACAATAATATCATATAAATCAATATGTTGCATATTTTAATACGAGAGCGGCAAGGTACGCATTATAGCGAACTCAGGAGGTTGGCGATAGCACTGCCAAGCGGCGATGTTTCACGTGAAACGCCCGCCGAACTACTTGCCAATACAAAACCGCGAGAAAATTTCGCCCAACAGGTCGTCCGCGGTGACTTCGCCGGTAATAGACATCAGCGCAGCGTGAGCCCCGCGCAACTCCTCGGCAAAAAATTCTTGCTGCCGCTGCTCTGCTGCGGCCCGATTCAGCCCGGCCTGCGCGGCTCGCAATGCTTCCAGATGCCGTGCGCGCGCCATGAACACGCCTTCAGCATCGCCGCGCCAGCCGATAGCTTCGGCTATCGCGGCGCGCAGCATGTCCAGACCCTCCCCTGTTTTAGCGGATAACACCACCGCTTCCGTACCGCCCTCGCGTATGCGGCACGCTGTCTTCGCCGCCAGGTCGCTTTTGTTATAAACCCGCAGGCAGGCCAGCCCTTTGGGCAGGCGCGCCGCAAGCGCGAGGTCTTCCTCTGATTCGGCTACGCTGCCATCTATTACCAGCAGCGCTAAATCCGCCTTGCCGATGGCGGCCCAGGTGCGGGCAATGCCCGCCTGCTCCACCGGATCGGTGGATTCGCGAAGGCCCGCGGTATCTATAATATGCACCGGCACGCCATTAAGGTTAATGCTCTGACGAATCAGGTCGCGCGTGGTGCCGGGGATTTCGGTAACGATGGCCACCTCCTCCCCCGCCAGCCGGTTAAGCAAACTGGATTTTCCCGCATTGGCGCGCCCGGCCAGCACCACCAAAGCACCTTCGCGCAACAGGCTGCCCTGGTCGGACGCGTTGATCAGTTGCGCCAGCTTTTCTTGAATAGCATGTAATCGACGCACCTGATCTGCGCGCGTGCCGCTGTCAATTTCTTCCTCCGGAAAATCCAGGGTTGCTTCGGTCAGCGCGCGCAGTTGCACCAACTGCCCCTCCAGCGCGTGTATCTCAGCGGAAAACTCCCCCTGTATCGAGCGTTGCGCACAACGTGCGGCCTGCTCGGTAGCGGCATCGATCAGATCGGCTACGCCCTCGGCCTGGGCCAAATCCATCTTGCCATTGAGATAAGCGCGTTTACTGAATTCGCCCGGTTCGGCCACCCGCGCACCCAGCTGAAGGCAACGTTTCAGCAGCCGATGCAACACCACCGGCCCGCCATGTCCCTGCAGTTCAAGGACGTCTTCGCCGGTATAGGAATGCGGTGCCGGAAAATACAGGGCCAAGCCCTGGTCGATGACCCCGCCCGCGCCGTCGCTGAAATAACTCAGTGTCGCCACTCGCGCGCGCGGCGTCTTGCCGCAAAGCTCTTGGGAGAGTTCGCCCAAATTGTGTCCGGACAGACGCACCACACCGATGCCGGCGCGGCCCGGCGCGGTCGCTATTGCTGCTATGGTGTGGTGATCCGGCACGACCTGTGTTTCACGTGAAACACACCCACTTGTTCCGTCACGCCTTGGCGCTGCCAGGTTTCTGGCTCGCCCGTTCGATGGCGCCGTTGATCTGCCACTGCTGCGCAATTGAAAGCACGTTGTTCACCAGCCAATACAAAACCAGCCCCGCCGGGAAGAAAAAGAAAAACACGCTAAACGCAATGGGCATAATCTTCATTACTTTAGCCTGCACCGGATCCGGCGGCTCCGGATTCAACCTGGTCTGAATGATCATCGACGCGCCCATCAGCACCGGCAACACATACCACGGATCAATCGCCGAAAGATCAGTAATCCAGCCGTAAAACGGCGCATGACGCAGTTCGACTGAAGCTAAAATAACCCAATAAAGAGCAATAAAAACAGGCATTTGCACTATTATTGGCAGGCACCCTGCCATCGGATTGACCTTTTCCTTTTGGTACAGCTCCATCATCGCCTTTTGCATGCGCTGACGATCGTCGCCATAACGCTCCTTGAGCTGCTGCATCTTGGGCGCGATGACTTTCATCTTGGCCATCGCCTTGTAGCTCGCCGCCTGCAAGGGATAGAACAACGCCTTAATCAACACCGTCAACAGAATAATCGCGATGCCCCAGTTTTCTACCAATCCCTGTATCCAGGTAAGCACCGTAAACAGTGGGACTGCGATCACGGTTAATATGCCGAAATCCACCACCAAATCGAGCCCCGGTGCGAGTTTTTCCAACGTCTTGGTATCTTGCGGGCCGGCATAGAGCGGCACGCTCAAGGTCCCCCGCGCGCCTGCGGGAATCGCCGCGCCGGTGACCACCACGCCGGCCGCATACAACCCGCCGTCGAGCTTTTTGGTATAGAACTCGCGCGGGGTCTTGTCTTTCGGCAAAAAAGCGCTGAGGAAATAATGCTGAACTATCGCCACCCAGCCTTCGTCTTGACCGGTTTTGCTGTATGGCGTTTTACCCTTGTCGACGTCGTCAAACGCGACCTTCTGAAATTTTTCGGCCTTGGTAAACACCGCCAACCCCGTGTACGTCGGCAACATCGCCGAATCGCCGTCGGGCGGCTTGCGGTCACGCACCAACTGAAAATAACCGTACGGTTGCAACGGCTTGTCCGCACCGTTGGTAATCTCGTACGACACGTCGATGACGTAACTGCCCCGGGTGAAGCGATAGACCTGCTCCACCTTGCTGCCATCGGATTCGGGCGCGGTAAGGCGCACCTCTACCGTCTTCGCCCCATCGGCCAACGTGTATTGCCGGGCACCTGCGGTGTACGTCACGCGGTGATCTGGCAGCCCTTCGCGTCCGATCAAGCCTGACTGCGCCACATAGGTATTCTCCGCGTCACTCTGAAACAGCACGAAGTTTTTGCTCTTATCGAGCGTGCCTTTGTGTTCCTTGAATTCGAGGCGGCGGATATCGCCGCCCTTGGTGCTGATCACCGCGCGCAATACATCGGTTTCTATTTTGATTAACTCGCCACCGGTGCCCAGTACTGCGACCGGAGCGCTCCCTGCGGCCGCTGTAGCCGCCGGCGGCGCTGCACTGGTCGGCGCCTGTGGTACGGGTATGCCACCGGCCTCTGCCTTACCATCGTTTTTGCCCGCGGCCTTGCCCACTGGCTGCGCTGTAGATGACTGGGGTGGCTGTGGCTTTTGATCACGCTGCCAACCGTCCACCAGCATAAATGTGGAAAACACAAAGACAAAAAACAGTATTAGCCGCTGCGTATCCATCTATATCACTCGATTCCGGCTCGGTTTAGAACGATCTGGGATGTTTAACAATGTCAGCGAGGCGACGGTGGGCCAAAACGCCGTGCCGTCTCTCGCAACAGCTGGTCCAGCTCTTTGCGTAACTCACCGTTTCCGGCATTGCGCAGATCATTCTTCAATTGCACCACAAAATCCACCGCCGGCAAGTGCGCGGCCAGTGCCCGAAACGCCTCCCGCGCCAGACGCTTGCCGCGATTACGGTCTACGGCTCTTCGCGCCGCTTTGCGGCTGGCGACCAGGCCCAAGCGTGCTTGTGGTAATTGGTTGCTGCTGGCGCGCAACCAGAAGCTTGGTCCCGACAAGCGGCTTTCCGCCGTCAACACCGCACGATATTCAGCCGCCCGCGTTAACTTTCTCGGGTGTGCCGGCGGTATCGAATGTGCCACCGGCATGCCTCAGTCAAAGTTATACTATTAGTTTAAAAACAATGGCTTACGAAATCACAGCGGCCTTGTGGCGGACGCCTCGCGAGAAACTACTACGCGCTAAGCACGGCACGGCCCTTAGCGCGGCGGGCGCGTATCACCGAGCGGCCGCCTACCGTTTTCATGCGGGCGCGAAATCCATGGGTGCGGGCACGTTTAATTTTCGAAGGCTGATAGGTTCTTTTCATGGCTAAATCATCCTGAACGAGGTCTGTACTCAAACGCAGAGATTTCGCGCCTGAGTAAACCTGTTATTACATCGTGTTTCTGGGTCTCTTGTCAATGTAATTACTTCTATGGCCACTACGTCCGCGCAACGTTCGGGTGGCGACGCGGCACCGCTATTCAACCACGACCATCAAAGACGGTCGCCTGGCCTGTGGATAACTCACCCTAAACCACGTAAAATCACCCTTGTTGCACGTGGTGCCGTAACAGTGTCTGTGTATCCAATTTTCTACGCGTCCAGTGATTACGGTATTCTGCGGGCCACCGGTACTTTTGTCGTGCTGGATTTTACTTACATAGCAGTTCGGCCCGACAGTAAGTTCACCGCGCGCACGCACCATGCTTTGCGTCCTCTCTTTGTGCTATTTCTTTTCAATCGTTAGCGTCAGTGAGACGGCCTCGTAAAACAATGAATACTTTTTGGCCATCCTGTCTCGCACAGTTCGAAAAAGAACTGCCGCCGCAGCAGTTCATTACCTGGATCAAACCACTGGCGATACGGCTGAATTCGCCCGCCTCGCTCACCCTAGTCGCCCCCAACCGCTTTGTGCTGCAATGGATCCGCGACAAATTTTTCGCGCGCGTGCACGAACTGGCCTTGGCGCATTTTGGCCACGCGATCGAGATCGAATTATTGCTTGCCAACAAAGACACTGTCGCTGGCACAGCGACCGCCGCTGCCGCGCCGATACCGCCGCGCAGCGGCTTTGTCAGCACGCCGGCAACAGTAGCCGCCGCGGGCTCAATACGCCTGCCCATACTGCCGCGCGATTTGTCTCGCTTGAACCCGAGTTTCACGTTTGACACGTTCGTCACCGGGAAAGCAAACGAACTGGCACGCGCGGCCGCCGCGCAAGTCGCAGAACAATCCGGTGCTGCATACAACCCGCTTTTCATTTATGGTGGCGTCGGCCTTGGCAAAACCCACCTTGCCCACGCTATCGGCAATTATTATCGAGAACATCATCCGCAAGGCAAGGTGCGCTATATCCACGCCGAACAATATGTATCAGACGTGGTGCGCGCTTATCAGCACAAGGCGTTTGACGATTTCAAGCGGTATTACCATTCGCTGGACATGTTACTAATCGACGATATACAGTTCTTCAGCGGCAAGAGCCGTACGCAGGAAGAGTTTTTTTATGCATTTAATGCGCTGATCGAATCGCACAAACAAGTGGTCATTACCTGCGATACCTATCCCAAGGAAATCGCCGGCATGGAAAATCGGCTGATTTCCCGCTTTGGTTGGGGGCTTACGGTTGCGGTAGAACCGCCTGAACTTGAAATGCGTGTGGCTATCCTTATTAAAAAGGCCGACATAGACAGCATCAAATTACCCGAAGACGTGGCCTTTTTCCTGGCGCGCCACATACAATCCAATGTGCGCGAACTGGAAGGCGGTTTAAAACGCATCCTCGCCTACGCACGGTTTACCGGAAACGACATAACAGTCGATTTGTGCCGTGAAGCACTACGCGACTTGCTGGCTGTACAGAACCGCCAAATCTCCATAGAGAACATTCAAAAGACCGTCGCGGATTACTATAAGATCAAGGTTTCCGAGATGTACTCCAAGAAACGCACGCGCAACATCGCGCGGCCGCGGCAGATCGCCATGGCGCTCGCCAAAGAACTTACCCAACTCAGCCTACCCGATATAGGCGATGCTTTCGGCGGACGCGATCACACGACCGTGCTACATGCTTGCCGCAAAATTACCGACCTCAAAACAACCAACGGCGACATTAGCCGCGACATCTCTTCCTTGCTAAAGGTCTTGCGCTGTTAGCAATTCCCTGGATCAAACAACCTTGTTGATAACTTCCACCTAAATTGTTGATATCTGCTGGTTTTCGTCTGGCCTACCAAACTGCACACATTCTGCGCTCAACTAGCCGGCCCTTTATACCGCGCTTTTCCTAGACGCTAAGCAATTACTTTAATTATTCTTTTTCCAGTTATCCACAGACCGCCTGCGCTCTTATTACTATTATTAAGTCAATTATATGAAACTACTTCAAATAGATCGTGACGCGCTACTGACGCCCTTACAAGCTGTAACCGGGATTGTAGAAAAACGCCACACGCTTCCCATACTTTCAAATGTATTGATCGAGCGAAAAAAAGACACCCTTAATCTGATAGCAACCGACCTCGAAATCCAGATCACCACCATCTGCCAGGTCAGCGGAAACCTTAGCGCCGAGCAAAGCCTAACGGTTTCAGCACGCAAGCTGCAGGACATTCTGCGCTCATTACCTGACGGCACCGAGACAACGCTGGATTTGCAAGCCAACAAAGTACAGGTCAAGGCAGGCAAGAGCCGTTTTAATTTACAAACCATGCCCGCCGATGACTTTCCAAAAATGGCATCAGCGGGTGAATTACAAGCGAAATTCGCCATTCCCCAAAAACTATTGCAGGAGTTGCTGCTCCTGGTGCAATACGCGATGGCGCAACAGGATATCCGTTACTACCTGAATGGCTTGTTGCTGGTGCTGGACGGATTAAAATTAAAAGTTGTTGCCACTGACGGCCACCGCTTGAGCTATGCTGAAGGCCCGCTCACCGACAGCCACGAGAAACGCGAGGTTATACTGCCGCGTAAAGCTGTGCTGGAGCTCTCTCGACAATTGAGTTCCGTGGACGATGAGGTGCAAGTAGAAATATACGCTTCGCAAGTGCGTTTCCGTTATGGCAACAACGAACTTATCACCAAAATTATCGACGGTAAATTTCCGGATTACACACGCGTAATACCGGTTAACTACAATAAAACCATCACTCTCGGGCGCCAGGAATTACTGCATTCGTTGCAACGGGCGGCTATTCTTTCAAATGAAAAGTTTCGCGGTGTGCGCTGGATGCTCAGCAGCAGCGGCTTGCGCATCTCATGCACTAACACCGAGCAGGAAGAAGCCCAGGAAGAAATGGAAGTCGCCTATAATGGTGAGGCACTGGATCTGGGATTCAATATTACCTACCTGCTCGATGTGCTTAACAACGTGCATACAGATCACGTTGAGTGTTCGTTTGGTGACGCCAACAGCAGCATGTTGATCACGCTACCCGGACGCGAAGATTTCCGTTATGTCGTGATGCCGATGCGCATTTAACAAATACAAAAAAAGAACACCATAAAATGGCGGAAAATAAGGACTCGAAAGAGCTAAAAGACGCAAGCGATTACGACGCGTCCAGCATCAAAATGCTCAAAGGCCTCGAGGCCGTACGTAAGAGGCCCGGCATGTATATCGGCGATACCAGTGATGGCACGGGCTTGCACCATATGGTATTCGAAGTGGTCGACAACGCGATCGACGAGGCGCTGGCCGGCTATTGCAACGAAATCGCCATCACCATTCATACCGACAACTCGATCAGCGTAGTCGATAACGGCCGCGGCATACCGACCGAGATCCATCCAGAGGACGAACACAAGCGTTCCACCGCTGAAGTGGTGATGACGGAGCTGCACGCGGGCGGAAAATTCGACAACAACTCGTATAAGATTGCGGGCGGCCTGCACGGCGTTGGTGTCTCGGTGGTGAATGCGCTTTCGGAATGGTTGCGGCTCACCATCCGCCGCGAGGGTAAAACACACCACATGGAATTTCGCGACGGCGCGGCGGTCGCGCCGCTCAAAGCAACCGGCAAAACCGAGCGCCGCGGCACAGAGGTGCATTTCATGGCCAGCACCGAGGTGTTCGGCAAAATCGAGTTTCATCACGACATACTCGCGCGGCGCCTGCGCGAACTGTCGTTTTTGAATTACGGTGTGAAAATCACCATGCTGGACCAGCGCACCGGCAAGGAAGATAACTTCGCGTATGGCGGAGGGATCAAGGGCTTTGTCGAATTTATGAATCGCAGCAAAAGCGTATTGCACCAGACTATTTTTCATGCCACTGGCGAAAAAGACGGCATCATTGTCGAAATCGCCATGCAATGGAATGATTCGTACCAGGAATCGATGCAGTGCTTTACCAACAACATTCCCCAGCGCGACGGCGGCACGCATCTGACCGGCATGCGCGCGGCGATGACGCGCACCCTTAACAACTATATCGAAAGCACCGAGCTCGCCAAAAAGGCCAAAGTCGAAACTACCGGCGACGACATGAAAGAAGGCCTGACCGCCGTGTTGTCGGTCAAAGTACCGGAACCGAAGTTTTCTTCCCAAACCAAGGAAAAACTCGTTTCCTCAGAGGTGCGCCCGGCAGTCGAAGAAGTAGTCGCGGCAAAATTAATGGAATTTCTGCTGGAAAAACCGACGGAAGCGAAAGTCATTTGCGGCAAAATCGTGGATGCCGCGCGTGCGCGGGAAGCCGCCCGCAAAGCACGCGAACTAACCCGCCGCAAAGGCGTGCTCGATTCATTCGGCTTGTCTGGAAAACTGGCAGACTGCCAGGAACGCGACCCGAAGTTATGCGAACTTTACCTGGTAGAGGGCGATTCCGCAGGCGGCTCCGCCAAACAGGGTCGCGATCGAAAGTTTCAGGCCATCCTGCCGCTACGCGGCAAAATTCTAAACGTTGAGAAAGCGCGCTTCGACAAACTGCTGTCTTCCACCGAAATCACCACCCTGATCAGCGTGCTTGGCACCGGCATCGGTAAAGACGAGTACTCCGCCGACAAGCTGCGTTACCACCGCATCATCATCATGACCGACGCCGACGTGGACGGCGCACATATACGCACGCTGCTGCTCACGTTTTTTTACCGGCAAATGCCCGAACTCGTAGAGCGCGGCCACATTTACATCGCGCAGCCGCCGCTTTATCGCCTTAAGCATGGCAAGACCGAGCGTTATCTCAAGGATGAGCACGAGCACAAACAATACCTGCTAAAACTCGCGCTTGCTGGTGCACACCTGTACCCGTCTGCCTCGGCACAGCCGCTGAGCAAAGAAGCGCTCGAAGCCGTGGCCAAAGACTATCTGCTGGCGGAAGCCGTCATCGAGCGCGCCAGCCGGCTCGCTGACGAAGCGGTGTTGCACGCGTTACTGCAGCAGCCGGTTGAAATCGACCTCTCAAATGAAGCCGCAGCCAGTCGCAGCGCCAAAGCTATATCAGCCCTGGTGTCCTTCGACAAAATAAAAATAGCACCTGTCTACGACGAAAAAACGGAACAATTTATTATTCAAATCAATAAGATACAGCATGGTGTTGAGCACCGTACGCGCATCGACGCCGATTTCGCGCAAAGTGGAGACTATGCGCAAATCAAGAAAACAGCCGCTGTTTTACAGGGCCTGCTGAGCGAAGGCGCGTATGTCAAATTTGGCGATCATCAGCAGCCGGTGCAGAAATTCCGCGAAGCCATCGACTGGGTACTCAACGAAGCGCAACGCGGTGTCAGCGTGCAGCGCTACAAAGGCTTGGGCGAGATGAATCCGGAACAACTTTGGGAAACGACCATGGATCCCAAAGTGCGCCGCCTGCTACGCGCGCAAATCGAAGATGCCATCGGCGCCGACGAGATTTTCTCAACTTTGATGGGCGATGCCGTAGAGCCGCGCCGCCATTTTATCGAAACCAATGCGCTGGGCGTGCGCAACCTGGACGTGTAAACCACCGCTTTCTCCTGGCCTGCCGCTCGAGCGAAAACGCGACAACGATCAGGCGTGATGCGGCGCCGCCGGTAGTTGTGCGAGCTCGATCAGGCAGCCCTCGGTTCCCGCCGGATCCAGAAACGCGATGCGGCAACCCGCGTGACCGATGCGCGGCGTTTCATCCAGCAGCGGCACACCCTTGGCTTTCAGTTCCGCCAGCGCTTCGTCGATGTCTTCCACCTCGAAGCAAATGTGATTGATGCCGCCTTTGCCTTCGGCCATCATCTTGGCGTGTTTGCTGTCCGGTGTGGTGCCGGCGATCAGTTCCACCATCGACTCGCCCACCGGATAAAGCGCGAGCTTCACCGGCCGCAGAGGGTTGGTTTCCACCTCGCCCAACTTGATGCCAAAGCAGTCTTCCCACAGTGCGCGGCTCTTATCGACATTGCTTACCACCACGCCGACGTGTTCGATACGTTTGATTTTCATTTTTGTTCCCAGAGTTAATTAGCGATCAGAACTTCTCGATGATCAGGAAGAGGCCTGAATAATAGCAGGGCTTCGACCGGCGCTCGTCATCTGCGGGCGCTCAATCGTGCCAACGCACAGAAATTCCGGCGTCCCAGAAACTGCGTGGGGCCGCGCCCTTCGGATGATCACGCCGCAGGCTGCGCCGGCCGGGACCCAGGCCATTAAGTTCCGTTTCGGTAAGTGAGCCACGGCGCCGGGCGAGACCGGCGGCTTCCGCGGCCGTGATCGGCAGCACCGTCCAGTATTGAGGGTCTTCGCCGTCCGCCCAGTCTATCGTTTCCGTGAAGACAGAAACGAACCGCTGAGAACAAGCGGGACAGGCGAGGAGCATGACATGGAAGTGCGACTCGTCAAGCAGATCGGCTTCACAAGCAAGGCTCCGCCTGAAGCCCCATGCAGCATCCGCAGAAGGCGGCCAACAGCGCGCACAGCCGAAGGGTTGTTCTCTCTTTTCATCCATCAGATTTGTTTCAACGAAGATTTCGTGATATTTCGTTGTTTGTGGTTCGTGCCGCGGCTATTTCGGCGACGTGCGGTTGCCATAAGGGTCGTGTGAAATTTTTCCCCATACCGGATAGCCGTCCTTGTCCACCGCCCAAAAGTCACGATGCATACCCACATCAGCAACGACGTCGCGCGCGCGGATTTGCGTCATTCGCAAGTTGCCCGATTCCACCAGCGTCGCGGCGCCATTGCGCACCTTGGCCCATTCTTCATCGGTCTTCGGCGCCTTTGCGCTGTTAGTCCGCGCGCAGATTGGCGGCTTTTACTACCACACCCCACTTCTTGATTTCGGCGAGAATGGTTTTGCGGAAGGCTTCCGGCGTGCCGGTTTCGATGTCATAACCAAAACGCGCCAGCTGCACTTGCACATCTTTGTCGTTCACCGTCGCGATCAGCTCTTTGTGCAGGCGCGCGACTACAGGCCTCGGTGTGCCGGCCGGCACCAGCACGCCATACCAGCCGCTGGCCGCGTAGCCGGTCACGCCCGATTCCGCGATAGTGGGAATTTCCGGTGCGGTGGGCGAACGTCTGTCGCCGGTCACCGCCAGCGCGCGCAACTTGCCGGACTTGGTTTGTGGCAGCACCGACGGCATGGTAGCGAAACCGACGCGGGTTTCGCCGCCCAGCAGGCTCGCTACTGCCGGGTCGCCGCCTTTGTAGGGCACGTGCAGGATGTCGGTGCCGGCCATGTTTTTAAACAATTCACCCGACAGATGCGACGAACAGCCGCTGCCCGACGACGCATAGTTAAGCGAGCCCGGAGATTTTTTGGCCAGCACCACCAACTCCAGCACGTTTTTCACGGCTACCGACGGGTGTGTCACCAGCATGTTGGGCGCGGTTGCGAGCATGGTCACTGGATCGAAATCCTTCACGAAGTCATACGAAAGCCTGCGATACAAGGTGACATTCACCGCATGCGCGATGTTGCCTATCAGCAGCGTGTAACCATCGGGCGCTACGCGCGCGGCAATTTCCGCGCCGATATTGGCGCCGGCGCCGGGACGGTTGTCCATCACCATGCTCTGGCCCATGGTTTTCGAAAGATGCGCGCCGACAATGCGCGCCAGCGTGTCGGTGCCGCCACCCGGCGGAAACGGCAGCACGAAGCGCACGGATTTTGTGGGGTAGCTTTGCGCGGTAGCGTGCGCGAAAAAGAATAACGATGCAACGGCAGCGCTCCAATACAAATTGCGGTTCATGATACATCAAGAGGTTAGGTTCCAGCCCATCCATATACACCCGCTTCGCGCGTTTGATCCGCTTACGCTCGCGTCACCACCGGTGCATCGTCGGTACCGGGCTCGGGCGCTGCTACCGCGTGTGTCTCGTCGGGCGCGGGCGAGTCTGACGGTTCGGTTGCGGTTTCGGTAGTCATCACTTCGGGTGCCAGAAACCCGCCCGACTGGTGCCGCCATAGTTTCGCGTAGTGACCATCCAATCTCAGTAATTGGTCGTGCGAGCCTTGCTCGATAATGCGCCCGGCATCGAGCACGATCAAGCGATCCATGCGCGCGATGGTGGACAAGCGGTGCGCGATGGCGATCACCGTCTTGCCTTCCATCAGGCCCAGCAATTGTTCCTGGATGGCCAGCTCCACTTCGCTGTCAAGCGCCGAAGTGGCTTCATCCAGCACCAGTATAGGCGCATCTTTCAGCACCACGCGCGCAATCGCCACCCGCTGGCGCTGCCCGCCCGAGAGCTTGACGCCGCGCTCGCCCACGTGCGCATCGTAGGCGGTGCGCCCGGTCCAGTCCTGCAGACCGAGAATGAAATCGTGCGCCTGCGCTTTGCGCGCGGCCGCCTGCACCGCATCGTCGCTGGCGCCCGGCCGGCCGTAACGAATGTTGGCGGCGATCGAGCGGTGCAGCAGCGAGGTGTCCTGAGTCACCATGCCGATGGCCGCGCGCAGGCTTTCCTGCGTCACATGGTTGATGTCTTGCCCGTCGATGCGGATCGCGCCCTGCTCCAGCTCGTAAAATCGCAGCAGCAGATTCACCAGCGTGGATTTGCCGGCGCCGGAACGGCCCACCAGGCCCACCCGCTCGCCGGGGCGGATGGTGAAGTTCACGTGATCAAGCACAGCGCGCGCGTCGCCTCTGCCGTAGGTGAAGTGAACGTCCTCGAAGCGAATCTCGCCGCGCGACGTTTCGAGTGCGCGCGCACCCGCGCGGTCGACGCCGCTATGCGGCACGGCGATAGTCTGCATGCCTTCCTGCACCACGCCGATGTTCTCGAAGATGCCGGTAACCTCCCAGCTTACCCAGCCCGCCACGTTGGCGATCTGCCAGGCCAGCGGTAGTGCGGTGGCCACCACGCCCGCGCTCACCGCCCCCTCCACCCACAGCCAGATGCCGATGGCCGCAGTGCCGGTGAGCAGCAGCGCATTCATTATCGACAGGCAAAACATGAATTGCGTGATCAACCGCATGTGCGCGCCGATCGCGGCCTGATGCTCGTCAATCACCTCGCGCACATAGGCGTCTTCATCCGCCAGCCGCGCAAACAGCTTGACGGTCAGAATGTTGGTATAGCTGTCGACAATCCGCGCCATCACCAGCGAGCGCACTTCGGAGCTCGCCTTCGCCAGATCGCGCATGCGCGGCACGAAGTGGCGCAGAAAGAACATGTAACCGAGAAACCATGCGAGGGTGGGTAGCGCCAACCGCCAGTCTGCGAGCGACATCAGCACCAGTGCGCTGACGCCATAGACCGCGATGTACCACACCGCGCGTATCGCCGACATCACGCTTTCGCGGAGTGCATTTGCTGTTTGCATCACGCGGTTGGCGATACGCCCGGCAAAGTCGTTCTGGAAGAACGACCAGTTCTGTCGTATCACGTGCCAATGGCTCTGCCAGCGGATCATGCTGGTGACCCCCGGCAGCAACGCGTTCTGGCGGATCGCGTTGTCGGCGAGCAACGCCAACGGGCGCACGAAAAGCATCAGCACCACCATGCCCAGCAGCATCGGTGTCTGTTGCGCCATTGCGGCGTGGCGGTCGGTGGCCTCCATCAGCGACACCAGCTTGCCGATGAACACCGGGATCACCGTGTCGATCAACGCCACCGTCAGGCTGGTGGCGAACATCAGCGCATACCAGCCCTTGGTCTGGCGCACGAAGTGCCAGTAGAACGTCAGCAGCCCGCGCGGCGGCGCGCCCGGGCCTGTGCTGGCAGTGCCGCGTATGCGTGATTGAAGATAGGTAAACATGCGCGAATATAATTGTTTTTCAGCGGTTTAGTTTAACTTGAGGCCAACGCCACGAACACTGGCCGTGGCAAAATACGGCCAGCGAACCCTGGTTACCGCGTCGAGGAGCACTATATATGGATGGCCCTTACACCCGAGCACTTGCCGAATAGATTTCGGAAAGCACCTACGCCGATCTTCCCAAGTCCGTAGTAGCGTACGCCAAGCTGCTGGTATTGGATACGCTAGGCGTCGGCATCTACGGCGCGTCGCTGCCGTGGTCCGAGCGCCTGCGTGCGACGGCGCAGGCGATGGAAGCGCCCGGCCGCGTATCTGTGTGGTGCACGCCGCTGCGCTACTCCGCGCCGACAGCGGCAATGATTAACGCAACCGCGGTGCACGCGTTCGAGCTCGACGATGTCGGCCCCGGCGGACACAACGGCGCGGTCACGCTGAGTTCGGCGGCGGCGATGGCGCAGCACCAGGGCAAACTGAGCGGCGCCGCGCTGATCAACGCGCTGGTGCTGGGCATCTAAACTGCCGCACGCGTGGGAAATTGCGTGGGCCGGATTCCCCACGAAGGCCTGGGATTCCACGGCCCCGGCATCATGGGCGCCTTCGCCTCGGTGGCGAGCGCCTCGCATGCCTTGGGCCTTGGCTCCGACGACGTAGTGCACGCGCTGGGCCATGCCGGCCAGCAGGCGGCCAGTCTCATGTTCACGCACCATGGCGGCATGGGCAAGCGCCTGCTCGCGGGCCAGGCCGTGCGCGGCGGCACTTTTGCGGCGTTGCTGGCGCAAAACGGGTTTACCAATGCCCCGAACGTGTTCGAGGCTGAGTACGCGGCTTTTGTTCCGCGCACACCGGCAACCAGCGGCCCGCGGCCTACGACCTAACCCAGCTCACCAAGGATCTCGGCAGCAAGTACCACACTGAGCAGGTGCGATTCAAAATGTGGGCCACGCGCGCGCCCAATCACGGCACGCTGGAAGCGATCCGGCATTTGCGCGAGCAACACCCGATACCGGTCGAACAAGTGAAACAAGTGCGCATTCGCCTTGGCCGCGGCTACCTGCAGAACGTCGGCTGGGCGTACACACCGACAACGATCACCTCCGCGCAGCTCAATCTTTTTTATGTCACCGCGATCATGCTGCTCGAGAACGATGTCTTCATCACCCAGTTCACCGAGGAGAAAATTCGCGACCCGAAAGTGCTGGATCTGATCAAGCGCATCAGCATCACGCACGACCCCGCCCTCGACGGGACCGGCTATACGCAAGGCAATCCGCTGGAGATCGAACTTACAGACGGCACGGTGCTTTCAGCGTGGGGCAAGGCGCGCGGCGACGCCGACAATCCGGTGCAGCGCGCCGATGTGGTGGAAAAATTCTCCAAGGTGACCGCCGGCCGGCTGTCAGCGGCGAAACAGGCCGAGGTGATAGCGCTGTGCGAGAAACTGGACACCCTTGAAGATATTTCAGCGCTGCTCCATACGCTGCAAACCTAACGCCCCTTAAACACCGGGTTGCGTTTTTCGGCGAAAGCGCGCTGCGCTTCTTGCGCATCTTCGGTATGTGACAACTGCTCGGTGATGTTCTGTTCGAAGCGATACCCATCGCGTTGCGGCATGTTCTCGCACACGTTGTAGGCCTCTTTGGCGAGGCGCATGGCGAGCGGGCTCTTGGCAGCGATGATGCGCGCCATTTTCAGCGCTTCTTCCATTAACGCCTCGCGCGGCAGGCAGCATTCGATCACGCCGAGACGGTACATTTCCTGCGCCGGAATCCGATCCCCTGTAAACACAATGCGCCGCCCGCGTGACTTGCCCACGAGATTTGTCAGCATGGACGTACCACCAGCGAGGCCGACATCGATTTCAGGCATGCCGAATACCGCATTGTCGGAGGCCATCATAATGTCGCAGGCCGCCATCAGTCCGAAGCCGGCGCCGAGCGCGGCGCCATTGACCGCGGCAATCACCGGTATTTTGCACTCGCGGATACAGTTGGTGTATTCACGCGCAGCGCGATTGTGCCGCCAGTAATCACCGGGCTGTTTGACCAGACCGATGCGTTCCTTGATGTCTGCTCCTGCTGAAAACACCTTGCCGGCGCCGGTCAGGATTGCCACGCGCACGTCATCGCGATCATTGAAGGCATCGAATACCTCCATGATCTCCATACGAAACTGTGAATTTTGCGCATTGACCGGCGGACGGTCCATGACGACGGTGGCGATGAAATCGCTGACGTCCACTTTGACGAATTGGTGTGCCATGGCTAGTCCCTGAAGAGGTTGATTTAATCATTATGCTGACAAAGCGCCGCTGCCGCCACCGCGAGGTTCATCACAGGCGGGCGCAGGCGGACTTTTTGATCTATATTTGCTGCAATCAGCAAAAGGACTAAATATGACTCTGGCCAGAAATGCGTTCGCGGCAGCATTGCTCTTTTCGGTATCACTATCCACACTGGCCCAAAACTACCCCAACCGCCCGCTAAGAATCGTGATGCCGTTCCCTGCGGGCACCAGTGTCAATGACGTGCTGGGCCGCGCGCTGGCGCAGCGCCTGTCGGAACCGCTGGGCCAGCAAGTTATTTTCGACAATCGCTCGGGTGCTGCCGGCACCATCGGTACCGAAATAGTGGCCAAGTCGCCGCCTGACGGCTATACCCTGCTGCTGGCCGTTACCGGGCCGATGACCATCGCGCCTTTCGTCTATCCCAAGCTCGGTTACGACACCCTGCGCGACTTTACGCCGGTGGCGCTGGTGGCGTTAGCGCCTTACATCATCGTCGTGCATCCTTCGGTGCCTGCGAAAAACCTCAAAGAATTAATCGCACTGGCAAAGGCGCATCCCGGCAAGCTGCGCTACGCCTCAGCCGGCACCGGCAGCACGCCGCATTTGTGCACCGAATTGTTCATGAGTATGGCCGGGATCAATATGCTGCACATCCCGTACAAGGGCGGTACGCCGGCGATGATCGACACCATCGCCGGACACACTCAGGTGAGCTGTACCAGCGTGACCAACGCCGCGCCGTTCATCAAACAAGGCAAAGTACGCGGCATCGGCGTAACGCCGCTCAAACGCTCGCCGCTGCTGCCGGATTTGCTCACACTCGACGAGCAGGGGCTTAAGGGTTTTGACGTGTCGCAATGGATGGGCATCGTCGCGCCCGCGAAAACGCCGCAGGCAATAGTGCAGCGCCTGCATCAGGACATCGCGCGTGTGGTCAACAGCCCGGAGTATTCGAAATTCATATTCCAGCAAGGCGCCGAACCAGCCCTGAAGGGGCCGGAAGAATTCGGCGCGCTCATCCGCGCCGACCTGGAGCGGTGGGGGAAGGTGGTGAAGGCGATTAAGGTGACGGCGGATTAACTGCGTTCACCCCGTCGCGCGCACCTCGCCACTCAGAATTTCAAACTCTGCGGTAGGCAGTTTGTCGAGCATCCACAGTTGCTCCAGCAAGCGTCTGGAACCGCCGTTGCCCAGCACCGGCTCAGCCAACTCCATGAACTTGGCGTTCAATTCATCATCGGTGAGCGGCAATTCCGGATCGCCTTTACGATAGGGCTGGAAGTGCGCGAGCTTGCGGCCATCGACGGTTTCGATATCGACCTGCGCTGCGCGCTGGCCGGGATAGCCCTTCGAAAATACCGGGTCGGCCATGCACACCACTTTTTTCATCATGCCGCGCACCGCAGGGTCGCTCATACGCTCGATGGTGAATGCGTTCAAGCGCACGCTGCCGTACACCGCCGCGTGCGCCACGGTGTATTGCAGACTGAACTTGGCTTGATACTCGCCTTCGGGCGTGGCGTTGTCGATGATGTCGAGGCCCGCTTGATAGGTGGCCAGCGTGATTTTCTGGATGTCATGCGGCAGCAGTTTGTGTTGCTGCACCAGATGCAGCACCCCGTCGATCGACGGAAAATTGTGGCCGCAGCAGCCATGCGCTTTGAAGGTCATGTGATTGATGTGGTAATCGGTGCCGAGACCCTGGGTTACTTTCGACCAGTCGGGATTCACGCTCATTGCATTGCCAAAACCCTCTTTGCCCTCGAGGATATCGAGCGCGCCGGTCACCCCTTTGGATGCCGCCAGCGCCGCCAGCACGCCCGCATCAGCCGCATGTCCGCCATGCAGCGGTTTGCTCATCGCCTGCGACAGAAACGCCTGCTTCAAGCCGGCGGCAAAGGTGCCGACAGTGGCCACCGCGTGCATGAATTGCCGGTGGTTCAGATTCATCGCCATCGCCGCCGAAGCCGCCGCGCCGAATGCGCCGACGGTGCCGGTAGTGTGAAAGAAACGATAGTGCGAGGGCATCACCGCCTCGCCGATGCGGGTGGACGTTTCATAACCGACAATCACTGCGCGTAAAAATCGCTCGCCGCTGGCGCCACTGGCTTGCGCTGCCGCCAGCGCCGCTGAAATCGTCGGGCTGCCGGGGTGATAACCCGCATCGCGATAAATGTCGTCGAACTCGACCGTGTGCGAGGCCGCGCCGTTGATCAGCGCAGCCGTACGCGTGGTGGCGCGCCGCCCGCGTGCCAGCCGCGCACACCCGCGATCCAGATCGTCGGCGAACGCCTGTTCCAGCAACGTGGCCGGCGGGCACAGACTGCCCGGCAATAGCGCGGCATACCAATCGATCACCGCGCGCTTGGCGTGATGGATCACTTCGGCGGGCAGTTTCGATGTTTGTTCGCGTATCGCGTAGTCGGCGATCTGTTGCATCAGCATGCTGGTCTTCTATACAAAATACTCAATAAAAACAGATGCTTATACTATTTCTGTGCAATCAACCCGTCAACCGCTACTACACCCGAACCCACCGCCTTGACGATCAGTGGATTGATCTCCGCCTCGGCAATACTATCGATGTACGCCAATTGCGAAAAGTCGCTGACGGCTTTGGCGAGCGCTATGCAATCGCCCCTGGTCATGCCGCGATAGCCGCGGATAGGCGCGAGACCCTTTACCTGCGCTATCATTTTCGCGGCGTCCTCCACGCTCACCGGGGCTAAGCGCGCGGAGAAATCCTTGTAAATCTCCGCCAGCACGCCGCCGATGCCGAGCACCACTACCGGCCCTACCTGCGGATCGCGTTTGAATCCGAGGATGACTTCGGCGAGTCCGCGCTCCATGCGCTGCACCAGGATGCCGCTGAGTTTCGCGGCGGGGTGTTTCCTGCTGACGCTATCGAGAATTTCGCGCGCAGCCGTTTTCAACGCGGAGGCATCGGCGATGTTGAGGATCACGCCGCCGGCGTCGGTCTTGTGCGCGATGTCGGGTGAGAGAATTTTCGCCACCACCGGAAAGGGTACGTGGGGCACAGTGGCAGCATCATCCGGCGACTGGATTACTGCAGTGGCGGTTTGTGTCACGCCGAGCGCCGCAAACACGCGGCAGGCATCCAATTCGTTGAGTTGTTTGCTGTTGGCAGCAGCGAGCAAAGTCTTTGCTTCATTAACGCGCGCAGTGTCGATTGCGGGATGCATCTGCGGCGGCGTCCAGTCGCGCCACGCGCGGATCGCATCCGCGCAGGATTCCGGCGTGCGAAAACCCGCGATGCCGGCTTCAGTCAGCAGGTTCAGCGACTTATCTGCCTGAGGCGCCAAAAACACCGCCAGCAGTTTGTCACGCCTGTCGGCTTCCACTACTGGCGCCACCGCGATTTCAGGTTGAAACTGCGCCGAGCTGCCCGCAATGGGCAACACCAGATCACAGTGATCGGAGGCGAGCAGTTCGTTCAGCACTGCGCTGTAGATTTCTTTTTTCGCCCCCGCCAGCGTCAAGTCCGTCACGCGCGCCTTGCTGATGATGATGTTGTGGTTTTTCGCGAGGTTATCGATCACCGCTTGTGTCGGCCCCACCACATCGACGCCCAGCGTGCCGAGGCGATCGGCAACAGTGGCCGCGCCACCGCCGGTGGTGGACATAATCGCCACACGATGATGTTTGCTCGGTTTGGCGCCGGCGATCATCGGCCCCAATTCAAACAGGGTTTCGAGCAGATCGACGCGCAGAATGCCATGTGCTTTGAAAAACGCATCGGCGAGCTCGTCCGAGCCGGCCATCGCGCCGGTGTGCGATGCGGCGCAGTCCTGCCCGATTTCCGAGCGCCCGAGTTTGAACACGATGATCGGCTTGCCCGCCGCATACGCGCGCCGGCCCGCACGCGCCAGGTGCCCGGCGTCGCGGAGGGTTTCCATGAACAACAAAATCGCGCCGGTGTGCGGATCGTCGACCAGCATGTCGGCGAATTCGCCCACGCCAATGTCGGCTTCGTTGCCCACCGACACCAATTTGGAAAAGCCCAGGCCGCGCCCAAGGCCGCGCGACAGCAACCCGCCGGTCATGCTGCCGCTTTGCGAAACCACGGCAAGCGGGCCGGGTTTTATATCGGAATATTCCAGCACCGCGTTTACCGACAGAGCGAGATTCGTCTGGCTGCTGAAAAGCCCGATGCAATTCGGCCCGATCAGCCGCACGCCGCCGGCCTTGGCGATGCCTTGCAATTCTTCCTGCATGGCGCGGCCGTCGGCGCCGACCTCGGCGAAGCCGTCGGTGTAAATTGTTACCACCGGGATTTTTTTTGCCACGCATTGTTGCAGCGCTTTTTTCACCCGGGTCGCGGGCACCATGATGAAGGCGTGATCGATGGCATCCGGCACCGCCGTCACATCGGGATAGGCCTTTTCGCCAAACATTTCCTCGCGCGCGGGATTGATCGGAAACAACTTGCCGGCGTAGCCGTACCTGCGCATATAGCGCTGCGGGCGTGAGGTGTTCTTGGTGGCGTCGCTGGAAGCGCCGATAAGTGCGACGGCACCAGGGGAGAAAACCTGTTGCCGGAGAAGTGCCAGGGGATCATTCATAACTATTTGTTTTTATTCAGATGCTTTTGCGCGAGGCCGCTGACGGCAGCGCGAAATTGTTGCTACTCGGAGGAGAGTTTGAAGTCCATTTATTGGGCCATCGCGGCAAAAATCTGAGAGGCGCGATTGTCACAAGCCGCTGGCCCGAGCGCAAGCAAATCAGACTTTCGTGTGGGTCGATACCAACCCCGTCGTTCCAGCGAAGCACGCCCCGGACCACGATCAGGGGGCTAGAACCCAGGTCGTTACCCTGCCCGAAGGGCCTTAATTTGGATGCTTCGCATAGAATTACGTACTGGATTCCAGCCTTCGCTGGAATTACGGATTGGTGCGGGTAGTGAAAGACTCATCACAAACCCGGATGAAACCAACAAAGGAGTATTCATCATGAACGGCTTGCGCTTACCGGCGATAGTTGTGACGCTGGTTGTGGCACTGGGATTGACGCCTGTGGCAGCTGCGCAAGCCTGGGCGCCGCAACGCCATGTAGAGTTAATCGCGCCGAACGCACCCGGCGGGGCGATGGATTCCACCGCGCGCATCGTGCAGCGGCTGTGGCAGGAGAAGAAGCTGCTTCCGGTAACCAGTGCCGTGGCGAATCGTTCCGGAGCAGAACATGCGCT
Organism: Bordetella parapertussis; assembly: GCA_945861275.1. GTDB lineage: Bacteria > Pseudomonadota > Gammaproteobacteria > Burkholderiales > SG8-41 > UBA5216. The sequence continues at coordinate 107,664 of CAMATZ010000002.1, read as the reverse complement.
GGCGTACACCTACCTGAGTCAGCGCACCGGCGACCCGCATTTTCTGAGCCTTGCCTCGCCGGTGCTGCTGGCCAATCATCTTGCCGGCCGCCTGTCCGTGACCTACACCGATGTGACGCCGATCGCGACCATCATGACTGAAGCCTATGTCTTCGTGGTGCGCGCGGACTCGCCGCTTAAGAGCGGCAAGGATTTCGTGGATGCGCTTAAGGCGCGGCCGGATACCTTGTCGATAGCGATCAACACCATACTTACGCGCATCGCCACCGGCCGCGTGTTGCAATCCGCCGGCATCGATATCAAGCTGGTAAAGATGGTGGTGCTGGAAAGTAGCAAGCAACAGGCGGCGTTGCTCGGCGGTCACGTAGAGGTGGCGGTGGGATCCGCGGTCGGGTTTCTGCCGCAGGTCGAAAGTGGCAACCTGCGCGTGATCGCGGTCACCGGGCCCAAACGACTGTCGGGCGTCCTCAGTACCGCGCCAACCTGGGTGGAGCTGGGCCATCCGGCAGCCGTCAGTGAAACCTGGCGCGCGATCCTCGCGCCCAGGGGCATCACGCCCGCGCAAATCGCCTACTGGGAGGGGATGCTGTACAAGGTCGCGGCCAGTGACGAGTTTCGCAAAAGCGCAGAACGCGTTCAGGGTGAGGCCATATTCAAGAATGCCGCCGACACGCGCAAACATATGGAAGCCGAATATGCACAGGCGAAAAACGTCATGACGTATCTGGGCCTAATCAAATAGAATCAACCCACTCAATCAGGGGAGAACACGATGGCTTTAGGTGAGGGGATGGGATCATTAAATCCGGCGTCGCAGGCATCACGCACGCTGTCGCTCAACATGAAGCTGCTGGCGCAGCACGAGCTCGATGGTTTTGGCGGCATCGGCGAAGGCTGTACCATGCAGTTGACCGGCAACGGACGGCGCATACTGTGGCTCGCGCACGAGTCCGCGCCCAAGAATTTCACCGGCGTGGATGTCACCGACCCGCGTAACCTCAAGGTGGTGGTGCAGACGGAATTGCCGCATGCCCAGGTGCGCTCGAATTCGCTGGAAGTCGTGGGCGACATGATGGTGGTGTGTTATCAGGTGCGCGGCGGCAAGGGCAATCCCAACGACCCCAACAACATTCGCGACATGGCGGGGATGAAACCCGCGGGCTTTGATCTGTTCGACATCAGCACGCCCGAAAAACCGAAACTGATTTCGCATTTCGACGCCTCGGGGCCGCATTCGCTGGGCGCGCACTGCTGCTGGTTTGTCGACGGCGAATTCGTGCATATGAGTTGCGGCGCGCCGGACCATCAGCCGCGCAATCCCAAAGACCACCAGATTTACCGCATCGTCGATGTGCGCAATCCGTCGAAGCCGGTCGAGGCCGGCCGCTGGTGGTATCCCGGCACCAAGGAAGGCGACGCCGAGCCGCCGGTGCCGCGCCACCCCAAGTTCGACGGCGGCTACCGTCCCCACAACATCAGCGTTTATCCGGAGCGGCCGGACCGCGCCTACATGGGCTACATCGACGGCGGCGTGGTGATACTCGATATCAGCGACAAGGCGCACCCGAAAGAAATTTCGCGCCTGAGAATCTCGCCACCCTACAACGGCATGGCGCATACCGCGATGCCGCTGCACGGTCGTGGCCTGATGGTGCTCGCCGACGAATGCAACAAGGACGACGGCGTGGATTGGCCCAAATTCAACTGGATTGCCGACATGCGCGACGAAACCAACCTGGTGCCGATATCGACCCTGCCGCTGCCGTCGGTGGAAGCCTTCGGCAAGCGCGGCGGCCGCTTTGGCGCGCATAACATCTACGAAAACTATCCCGCCAAACACGCGTTCCGCTCGGAGAACATCATTCTCGCTGCGTGCTTCAATGCCGGCATTCGCGTTTACGACATTTCGAATCAATATCAGCCGCGCGAGGTTGCCTACTTCGTGCCCGGCGCGCCGGCGCTCTCGCCCAAAGGCGCGATCCAGATGAACGATGTTTACGTCGATGACCGCAATATCGTGTATGCGGTGGATCGATTCAGCGGCGGGCTGTATACGCTGGAAATGAGCATCTGACTGTAGGGCGGAACGTTTCGCGGTTTGCATCGCCGCGACCACCTGCACAGCACTTACGCCGTGAAAGGAAAACCCATGAACCGCGCACTGCCCTTATTGCTGTTCCTGCTTTTGGCCCTGGGGTCATGCGGCCAGCAAGCGCCGGCAGGCCTTGACGATTGCACCAGCACCAGCAGCAAACCCGACCAGCGCATAGCCGCGTGCACGCGGCTGATTGACTCGGGGCAGTTATCGTCGCAGCACTTTACAACGGCATTTCACCAGCGCGGCCTTGCCCGGGCCGACAAGCGTGATTATGGTGGAGCGATTTCCGATTACAACGAGGCGTTGCGCATCAATCCGTTTTACGCAGTCGTCTACTACCACCGCTTCATGGCAGAGCGAGACAAGCGCGGCAGCCCCAGTCCTGAAAGCGGCCGCAAGGCGGCGCCATCCACGGATCCCGGCGGTAAGCAGGCGCCATCCCCGGCCGCTGATCCCAAGGACGCGGCAGGCTACAACAAGCGCGGCATCGCGTGGTCCGAGAAGCGCGACTATGACCGCGCGATTGCTGATTACACCGAAGCGTTGCGTCTCAATCCACAGTACCACTTTGCCTACTACAACCGCGGCATTGCATGGCGTAACAAGGGCGATGCTGATCGCGCGATTGCCGACTATAGCGAGGCGCTGCGCCTGAATCCAAAGTATGCGGATGCCTACAACAACCGCGGCATCGCATGGGCCAGCAAGCGTGACTACGAGCGTGCGATAGCCGACTACGGCGAAGCGCTGCGTCTCAATCCAAAGGACGCGAAGGCGTTGAATAACCGCGGCTACGCGTGGGCCAGCAAGGGCGACTATGAGCGCGCGATGACCGACTACAACGAAGCGCTGCGCCTCGATCCGCAGTACGCGCTCGCCTACTACAACCGCGGCAATGCGTGGCGCAGCAAACGCGATTACGAGCGGGCGATTGCCGATTACAGCGAGGCGCTGCGTATCAATCCACAGTATGCGCTTGCCTATGCCAACCGCGGCCATTCGTGGGTCGACAAGGGCGACTACAACCGCGCCATAGCCGACTACAATGAAGCGCTGCGTCTCAATCCACAGAACGCGGGCATCCATAACAGTGCTGCCTGGTTACTGGCCACGGCACCCGTAGCAGCGGTCAGAAACGGCGCGCGCGCGGTGGAACTGGCGCGCAAGGCGGCTGACCTGTCCAAATCAAAAGACGCGGACATACTGGATACGCTGGCCGCTGCTTATGCCGAGGCAGCGAATTTTTCCGAGGCCGTGCGCTGGCAGGAAAAGGCGCTGGAGTTTCCCGAATTCGCAAAGGATCAGGGCGATGCTGCGCGCAAGCGGCTTGAACGCTATCGCAAAGGCCAGCCCTATCACCAGCCCTCAAGACAGTAGTGCGCGCGCCGCGCACGTTACCAATCGCCGAAAGGAAAACAAATGTCGTGGAAATTTGAACTGTTGATGAAACCGGGCGCGATACCGCTCACAGAAGGCCCGGTGTGGGACGGCGAGTTTTTGTACTTTACCCATATCCAGGCCAGCAAAATCCTGCGCTATGACCTGAAAACAAACGCCATCACCGACTGGCGCAACGGCACCAATCGCACCAACGGCCTCGCACATGACGCGAACGGGCGGCTGTTCGGCTGCTGCTCCGGCGGGCGCGCGATCGTGCGCTTTGACCCGGACGGCAAAAACACAGTGATCGCCGATCGCGTGGACGGCAAGAAACTCAACACCCCCAACGATCTGGCGATTGATCGCAAAGGGCGCATCTGGTTCACCAATCCGGTGAATGACGGCAACTGGGACAAGACCGAGGTGAAAGAACTCGACAACCAATCGGTGTTACGCGCCGACCCGCAAAAAGACGGCAGCTACACCGTGACGCGCGTCACCTTCGACACCACCCAACCCAACGGCATACTGGTGTCGCAGGATAACCGCACGCTGTATGTCGCCGAGAGCAGCTACACCGTCGGCGTGCCGCGTCAGTTGCGCGCGTATCCGATACTTGAAGACGGGAGTCTGGGCAAATACGACGCGCTGTTCACCTGGGGCGACGATGCGCGCGGCGTGCATCGCGGCATCGACGGCATGTGCTTTGACGCCGAAGGCAACATCATCGCTACCGCGGGCTGGGAAGTGAGCGGTCCGGGTCCGATGCTGTATGTGTTTTCGCCGCAGGGACGAGTACTCGAAACGCACCCCGTGGCGGCGAACCGGCCGACCAATGTTTGCTTCGGCGGTCCCGACATGACCACAGTGTTCGTCACCAGCACACAGGGACATTTCTTCAAGGCGCCAACCCATCGCGTGGGCTGGGCGATGTATCCGTAAAGGGCTGAAGGTCATTAACCACAGATGAACACAGATAAACACAGATGAAAACCAAACCCTCAGAACAGACAGAGTTCCTTATGTAAGCCATTGTTTTTAAAAGCTATTTATTCTAGATGATGTTTTGGCAAATCGATAGGCTTAATCCGTGTTTATCTGTGTTCATCTGTGGTTAAAACGCTTTTTACTTTTTTATTTTCGCATACCACCCAGGAGCAAGTCATGGCAAAACTAAGACACATCGCAATGCTCGTCGAGGACATCGAAAAAACCGCGACCTTTTATGAAAAAGCGTTTGGCATGACGCGCGTGCGTGAGCACAAGACCGCCATCGCAATGACGGACGGCGTGGTAAGCCTGGTCGTCATCCATCCGGACAACCCCAACATGAAGGGCGAAACCGTGCGTGGCCTGCATCACATCGGTTTTCTGATCGACGACATGGCCAAGGTCACTGAAAAAGTCGAAGCCAACGGTGCGGTTTTCCACGGCGGCATACTCGGCACTGGCAGCGGGCTCGAAACCGAGCGTAAATATACCGACCCCAATGGCGTGAATTTCGATATCACCATGCCGGAGTATGCGCGGGACTTTTGGAAGATTGCGGTGTAATTCTCCTACAACGGTATCAAACTGCGTCCCTGCAGCGTGGCTCCCTTGCCCGTTTGGGCGGGTTGGCCCGAGGGTAGGGCCGGTTGCAGAGCGGTTCATAGTCGACACGGGGCTTCAAGTTCGCCGGGGGCAGCCCGGCGGCTGGTCACTTTCTTTTGTACGGCCAAAAGAAAGTAACCCAAGAAAAGGGGCGCCCCGGACCCGGTGCCGCGCAGCGGAGGTGCGGGAGGGGCGCCAGCGGCTGCGTCTACAGGCGATTGCCGGGGCGCCGGCGGCTGCTCCCGCAAACGGGCCTGCGGCTAACGAGTCGCAGCCGCCCCCCCGGTTCGCCGGCCCTTCGGGCTACTGCTGCGCTTCAAGTGTGCCCTTGCCTGCGCTGCTCGCGAAAACTGGCGGCTGCGGAACTCGCCCTCGCAAAAAGCACGCGAGGACTCAAACAGTCCTCGCCGACCCCTCCAGTTTCCGCTGTGCTGCTCGGCGGCTCTCAGGGGGATTCAGCGGCCACATCTGCGCGAATGTGCACGGAGCCACTCGTCCAAAATGCTCAGCGATATCCGACAGTATCAGCCAGCCCTTCGAGAAGGCCGCACAGCATGCGGCATTCAAAATCATAGATGGCGTGGTCCAGCGGCGAGCTGGGCGGCGACGGGATCCACGGCGGATTGCACACGATTAGCGGAGCGCGGCGTGGTGTACACCGTTACCGGAACGCGAACTCCTGGTAACCGCCATCGGCAACTTCAGCGGTCTTGCGCCGGTAATTCACGCCATTACCGTTGTAACCCAGCACGCGGCGCACGGTGTGGCCGTCTATGTTGCGATTCACGCCAGTCTGCCACGAATCGACCTTGCTGGAGAGCAGCCGCTCGGCCGCCTTGATGACGGTCTGCGTCCACTCCGCTACATGCCCGGGCCGGGTTTCCACGCGGGTGTAGTTATGCTCGCGCATGAAATGCAGCAGCCCGGTCTGCCATTCCACGCTGTGTTCGATGGCGCGCGGGATGTTGCCACGCGCCGTATGCGGGCCCAGCACCATCAGCAGATTGGGGAAACCTTCGGCCAACTGGCCGAGATAGGTGCGCGGCCCGTCGGCCCACACGTCCTTTAACCGCACACCGCCGGGGCCACGAAAGTCGATGCGGTCGAATGCGCCCGTCACGCCATCGTAGCCGGTGGCGTAGACCAGAATGTCGAATTCATATTCCTTTTCGCTGGTTTTGATGCCGCCCGGCGTGATTTGCTCGATCGGCGTTTCGTTCACATCCACCAGCACAACGTTATCGCGGTTGTATGCCTCGAAATAGCCGCTTTCCAGCGGCACGCGGCGAGAGCCGAATCCGTGGTCTTTCGGGATCAGTTTTTCCGCAAGCTGCGGATCCTTCACCCGCTGGCGTGTCTTTTTGGCGATGAATTCGCTGATCACCGCGTTGGCCTTTTCGTCGATCAGGATGTCGCTGAAATTGCCCATCCAAATGCCGAAGCCCGGTTCGGCATACCGCTTTTCCCAGAACGCCTCGCGCTCCTCCGCCGGCACGTCCAGCGTCTTGCGGGGGTCGGGCGCGTGGATGAACCAGCCCGGCGTCCCGGCGCAGTGGGCGTAAATCTCCGCGTAGCGGCTCTTGATCTCCTCCATCTCCGCCTTGCTGATCCTGGCATTGTGCAGCGGCGCGGCCCAGTTCGGCCTGCGCTGGAAAACGGTAAGTTGTTGCGCCTGCTTGGCGATCTCCGGGATCGCCTGGATCGCGGTTGCCCCGGTGCCGATGATGCCGACTCGCTTGCCGGCGAAATCCACCGGCGTGTGCGGCCAGCGCCCGGTGTGAAAGGCGGGACCACGGAAACTCTCCACTCCCGGAATGCGCGGCAGCGTGGGCGCCGACAGTATGCCGATAGCGGTGATCAGGAAGCGCGCGTTTGCAGTCTCCCCGCTTTCCAGGGTAACGGTCCACTGGTTCGCTGCGTCATTCCAGTGCGCGGCGGTCACGCGCGAGCGAAACTGCATGTCGCGGCGCAGGTCGAATTTTTCGACGACCAGGTTCAGGTATTCCAGCGTATCCGGTTGCGGCGAGAAATGCTCCTTCCAGTCCCATTCCTTCAGCAATTCCTCCGAGAAAGAATAACCGTAGGTCCAGCTTTCCGAATCAAAGCGCGCGCCGGGGTAGCGGTTCCAGTACCAGGTGCCGCCGACATTGGTGCCGGCTTCAAACACCCGCACCTTCATGCCGAGCTCCCGCAGCCGGTAAAGCTGATGAATGCCGGAGATCCCGGCGCCGATGACAATGGCGTCGTATGTCGTCGCTGCTGCCGTATCCTGCCTGTGCGCGACCGCTGGTGTGGCATCCATGAATTTCATTCCTCGAAACAAAATGACCTTACACGCCGGTTGGAGATGCCCGATGCATGGCCAACCAGATGCTATTTCACGCTGTTTTGGCCAACTACGCAATCCTCTGCGCAGGTTCGGTGATCTGCGCGCCGCTTGAGACGAGCCTGCCGCGCAAATTACGCAGAATAGGACACAAGCTGTCACGCGTCTGCGATGCTGCCCAACAAGTCGCTGCCGGCAGTGCCAGGTAGGTTTCAAATTGCAGGCAACGCCGGTTAAAACGACGCGTTGTGATGCAATGGTTAATCACCTACTATTGATCATAGAAAGACCGTTGGTGCGTGCGTAGTGCGCTCCCAATCTCCGTCCCTTCGGCGTAACACGGTGCGCCCTCAGCAAAAGGCAGCGCGCATGATTGATCTGCAGAGAAATTTTTCGTGGTTCAGGAATGTTAGCAAAGCAAGAGAAGTAATGATCGTTGCGGCACTGACGCCGCTGGCATGGATTTCCATGATCTTCAATGTCCCTGCTCTGGCACAGTCCTATCCGGCGAAACCCATCCGCATCGTTGTTGGGTTCACTGCCGGCAGCACCACTGACGTGCTTGCGCGCACCGTTGGCCAGAAGCTGGTGGAATCATGGGGACAACCGGTCATCGTCGACAATCGCCCCAGCGCCGGCGGAATCGTCGCCTCGACCACGGTGGCAACTGCGCCGTCAGATGGCTATACGTTGCTGATGGTCTCGGCCGGCCATGCCGCGACCGCTGCCATGTACGCGAAGCTCCCTTATGACACGATCAAGGATTTCGCGGGCGTGAACCGGATAGCCAACGTGCCCAGCATTTTGGTGGTGTCGCCTGCGCTGGGTGTGAAAGCGGTGAAAGAGCTGGTCGCACTCGCCAAAACACGGCAGGGGAATTTTAACTTTTCCTCGCCCGGCATCGGCAGCGCCAATCACCTCGCCGGCGAGTTGTTCAAGACGCTGACCGGAATTCAGGCAGCACACATTGCGTACAAGGGCATTCCTGATGCCCTGACTGCTGTGATCTCGGGTGCGGTCCAGTTTAATTTCTCACCGGTGGTGAATACCTTGTCGCTTACCCGCGATGGCAGGCTGCTCGCGCTCGCTGCCTCGACCGCAAAGCGTTCGCCTGCGCAACCCGATTTGCCTACCGTCGCCGAAGCCGGCATCACGAGCTTTGCGTTCGACCCCTGGTTTGGCCTTCTTGCGCCAGGCAAGACACCGAAGCCGGTGCTGGTCAAACTGAATGGCGAAATTACGCGCATCCTGGAACTGCCAGAGATCCGAGGGCGATTGCTCGCGCTAGGGGCCGATCCCGCGCCCACCACGCCGGAAGGGTTCGACAGGTATATTCGTGACGAAGTTGCGAAATTCAGCAAGATCGTGCGCGAGGCCGGCATCAAACCCGAGTGAGGGTTGCCGTAAGCCAACGGCCAGGGTCGTACAGGGTTCGCCGCATCGACTAAGTATTTCCACGGATTTGCTTTGCGGCAATAGCAATGCCATGCTTTGTCGAACCTGTACCTGTGGAGGAGACATAACCATGTTGGCACGTTCACTGTTGAGCATCGTTTCCGCGGGCCTCGCGCTGCTCGCTGTAGCCACGGCGACTCACGCAGCGCAGACCACTTACCCGACCAGGCCGATTCGTTTGCTCGTGCCGTTTCCGCCCGGGGGTTCCGCTGATCCGCTGGCGCGCGCGTTCGGCGCCTGGTTTGCGGACAAGTTTGGCGTGTCGGTAATCGCCGATAACCGCCCCGGCGCCGGCACCGCAATCGCCCATACGCTGGCAGCCAAAGCTGCACCAGACGGCTACACGCTGGTGCTGGGCGCCTCCTCCGGACTGTCCACCAACCCCGCCTTTGGAACCAAGCTTGAATATGATCCAGTCAAGGATTTCGCCCCCGTGGGGCTCGCAGCCTACGTGCCGCAACTCCTGGTCGTGCATCCTTCCGTAGCGGCGAAAGACACTAGGGAGCTGATCGATCTTTCGAAAGCACAGCCGGACAAAATTAACTTCGGCTCGCCCGGTGCCGGGACACCAGGCCATCTGAGTATCGCGCTGCTCAACACGACGACTGGTGCGAAGTTCCTACACGTGCCCTATAAGGGCGTCGCCCCGGCGATGATCGATCTCCTTGGGGGCCGCATCCAAGCAGTGTTCGGCAGCGTCACCGGCACTCAGCCGCAAGTCGCGGCGGGGAGAATCCGCGCGCTCGCTACCGGCCATTCCAAGCGATTGCGCAGCATGCCCGAGTTGCCCACGATCGCCGAGTTACTGCCCGGATTCATCAATGACGGCTGGTATGGAATCTTCGCGCCCGCGGGCACGCCTGCACCAATCATCAACAAGCTCAACGCGGAGATGAAACGAGCGTTGGCAAACACCGAGTTCAGCAAGCAAATCGAGTTGATCGGCATGGAGCCGGCCGGCAGTACACCGCAGGAGCTCAGTGCATGGGTGCGCAGCGAGCTTGCACGCTGGACAAAAGCGGTACGCGATGCGGGTATTCAGGTGTCGGGGAACTGAGGCCCGTTAATTAATGGCTTGCGTATCAAGCGAGGGCCGCTAACCGCCACAACGAAGTAACCTCCGCTGCCCGCGCCTGGTGCAGCGGATCGGTCACATCCGCGGCGCGCGGATGTTTGGGCTTGATGTCGATTTTTCCCTGCACCTTCAATCCTGCTTTTGCTATCCACGCCAGCAACTCCGCGCGCGTGCGCAAGCCCAGGTGCTCGGCGATATCCGACAGTAGCAACCAGCCTTCGCCGCCGGGCGCGAGATGCGCAGCCAGATCGTCGAGAAAGCCGCGCAGCATGCGGCTTTCAAAATCATAGATGGCGTGTTCCAGCGGCGAGCTGGGCTTCGACGGTATCCACGGCGGGTTGCACACGATCAGCGGCGCGCGCCCCGCGGGGAACAGATTCGCTTCCACCACTTCAACGCGAGTCCCCAGCCCCAATTGCGCAATGTTCTCGCGCGCGCAGGCCAGCGCACGTGCATCGCTCTCGGTGGCGATGACCCGCGCCACACTGCGGCGCGCGAGCACAGCAGCCAGCACGCCGGTGCCGGTGCCGATATCGAAGGCCAGCGCCGTGGAAGGTAGCGGCGCTTCCGCCACCAGTTGCACATATTCGCTGCGCACCGGCGCAAACACGCCGTAGTGCGGATGGATGCGTCCGCCGGTCGCAGTGAGGTCGATGCCGCTCTTGCGCCACTCGTGCGCGCCGATAATCCCCAGCAGCTCGCGCAGCGACATGACGTAAGGCTGGTCCGCCGCGCCGTGGACTTGATAACACGCCAATTGCACATCCGGCGCGCGCCCGAGCGGGATGACATGGCCGGCGTCGAACGGAATCAGCAGCATGCCGAGCATGCGCGCGCGTTGCGCCTGCGCCTGCCGATGCAAATGAAACGCCTGCGGGAATGCCACGGGCGTAGCGTCGGCTTTATTCGCCTCAAGCGCCGCGCGCGCGCGATTGTCCGCGCGGCGTGCTATGGCCTGCAACAGCATTTTCGCGTTCTGAAAGTCGCCGCGCCACAGCAGCGCCGTGCCTTCGCAGGTGTGGTGATACGCGGCATCCGCTTTCAGGGTGTCATCAGCGACGATCACGCGCTTGGGCGGCGGCAGGCCGCTCTCGGAACGCCAGCGCACGCTGTGCGTCGTGCGCGCTTCTTTCCAGGTTAGAGTGGGATGCATCGGGCGATCATAGCATCACCCGTCTTCGGCGCCGGCGTCGTCGCTTGCTCTTCAGAACATTCAAAGACATGGCATGACGCTCAAGCACATCAACACCAACCTCGTCATTCCGGCGCAAGCCGGTATCCCCTTCCCTTGGGGGAAGGTAGGTTGGGGGCGCTATTCGCGTTCCGAAGGATCATTTAAGATGCTGCGCATGAGGACACGCACTGGATACCGGCTTGCGCCGGTATGACGGGTGTAGGGATTTTTCGGACGTCGGATGTTACGCCGTCAACAACGGCCTCAACTTGCGCACGTCGTTGATGCTTTCGATAGCCCACACCGCATCGCACAGTTTGCGCGCACGCGTTTTGCCGAGTATCGGCGCCATCAGGTGAAAACATTTTTCATCGACCTGCGCGCGCGTCATCGGATTTTGCGCAGTGCCGAGCACCGCTTTGACGTGAATGTTGAGTTGGCGGCCGTCTTTGAGTTTGAGCGCGAGCCGGCATTGGCGTGCGGGCATGGCGGCGGCCATTTCGTCGTCGCCCAGCAGCGTGACGCGGCTGCGCACGGCGAGCACTTTGGGATTTTTCATGCGTTTTTCGTCGTGCGCGGATTCAAAGGTCACGATGCCGTCGATCAGCATCACCGCGCACATGTGCTGCATGCAAATGTCGGGCATGTGCCGGTTGTCGGTGGTGTTGGCGCCCTGATGCGCCACGCGCACGGTGAGATTCTCCACCTGATCGGCGGTTACCTTGTTGGCACGGATCAGTTCCAGCAGCCCGTCGAGAGGCGCCTGTATGGGAGACCCTACCGACCAGCGCTTGATGTTGGTGCGCATGACTTCGTAGCGACTGCCGAGTTCTTCGATCAGCCGCTCCGGCTGCGGCGGCTTGCCGATGCGCCGTTCCTCGTTGTAGGCGTGAAAGAAATTGCGTTCGCCGGACAGCGCGTCTTCGACGCCGGTAAAGCCGTGCGACACCATCGCCGCTGCCGCGGTGCCGTTGCGCGCGGGCATGCCGCCGAAGTCGAACGCTTTTTCGATGTGCTCCTCATCGCGCATCCAGCACGACACGCCGGAAGCCTGCTGCACGGTGTACGACAGCAGATGGCGGCATTGGTCGTAGTTGAGTTTGGCGAGCGCGCCCGCCGCCGCCGCCGCGCCGAACATCGGGCCAAAGGTATGCGTGGAGTGGCCGGCTTCACGGAAATCATGCGCATGCAGTGACAGCGATAATCGGCTGCCGACGTCGTAACCCAGTGCCACCGCGCGCAGCAGTTGCGTGCCGTTGCAGTGCTCGCGTTCGCCCATGGCGAGTGCGGCGGGCACCACGCCGCAGCCGGGATGGGTGAGCGAAGGCGCGTGTGAATCATCGGTTTCGTCGGCGTGCGCCAGCATGCCGTTGGCGAGCGCAGCGTGTTCCGCGGTGGTGACAAACCTGCTGCCGATCACCACCGATTGTTTGGTGCCACCCAAAGTCTTGATATACGAAATCGCCGCGCGCCCCGGCGGCAGGCGCGAGCCGGAAACCATGGCGGCGAGAGTGTCGAGCAGATGATGCTTAGTGCGCTCCACCACTTCTTTGGGCGGCGGTTTTTTGGTGGCTTGCGAGATGTAGGTCGCAAGGCCTTGCATCACCGGAGAGATGTCAGGTGGGGATTTCTTTGCCATGGAGCGCTCCAAAAAATTGAAAGTCTTAACTGTGGGCCGCGATCACGCTCTTCAGCGCGCTTTGATACAGCGACTCGATTGAATCGGTGCTGCTAATGGTCATTTCGAGGTCGTGCAACAAGCCGTCATGCACACCGAAGGCCCAACCATGGATGCTCACCTGCTGCGCCTTGGCCCAGGCATCGACCATCACTGTGCTGACACAGACATTGACCACCTGTTCAATCACGTTGAGCTCGCACAGCGCATGGGCGCGTTTTTCCGGCGGCATGCCGTTGAGCAAATGCCAGTGGCGGTCACGCACATCCTGCACATGCCGAATCCAGTTATCGGCCAGCCCGATACGCCGGCCTTCGAGACCCGCTTGAACGCCGCTACAACCGTAGTGTCCGACCACCATGATGTGCTCGACCTTAAGCAGCTCCACCGCGAATTGGATGGCCGACAAGGCATTAAGGTCGGAGTGAACCACGATATTGGCCACATTGCGATGCACGAATATTTCGCCCGGCTCCAGGCCGGTGATCTGGTTGGCCGGCACGCGGCTGTCGGAACAGCCTATCCACATGTATTTAGGCGTTTGCTGTTCGATCAGGCTGGCGAAAAAGCCGGGGCGTTCCTGCTCAATCTGCGCGGCCCACGCACGGTTGTGAGTGAAAAGGTCTTCAATGGATGGGGTCATGGAAGTATTTTAATCAAATTGGGGGTAGATCCGCAGTCATCAAATATTTCATGCATTCAGATTCGCGATGGATACGATTATTTGGGCCAACCGATTACGTTTCGTAATGTTGCCCATGCAAACGAGATGACCCGCAAACAGCGCGCGCTGGTGACGTGCGCGTAGCGGGCGGGGGTAGTGGAAGCCATTGAAAATACCTTGTGTAACCATCTTGCGCAGGCGGGGCTTCGGCTACAATAACGCCCTTTCTCAGCGCATTGGAGTTTTCGCTATGAGCAATCCGCTAGTGGGCATCGTCATGGGCAGTACCAGTGACTGGGATGTCATGAAGCACGCCGCGCAACAACTCAAGGATTTCGGCGTCGCTTACGAGGCGCGCGCGTTGTCGGCGCACCGTACCCCCGATCTGCTGATCGAATGGATGGAAAAAATGATTGCCGGCGGCGCGCGGTGTTTCATCGCCGGCGCGGGGGGCGCGGCGCATCTCGCGGGTGTCGCCGCGGCGAAGACCACGCTGCCGGTGCTGGCGGTGCCGATGCCGTCGAAACATCTGGGCGGACTTGATTCGCTGCTGTCGATGGTGCAGATGCCCAAAGGCATTCCGGTCGCGACGTTCGCCATCGGTGAGGCGGGATCAGCGAATGCCGGGTTGTTCGCGGTGGCGATGCTGGCGATGCACGATGCTGCGCTGGCGAAGAAGCTGATCGCTTTTCGCAAGAAACAAACCGAAGCGGTGAAAGCGGCGAAACTGCCGGAGTTGTAGACACCAAAACCACTAACCGGGTCGTTCCCGCGCAGGCGGGAACCCATAACACATTGGCCACTGGCGGCACCGTATGGGTTCCCGCCTGCGCGGGAACGACAGTGTGGGTTTTTGACCTTCACCAAACTCGGATAAACTGTACGCCATCAGCCAAACCTATCGCACCATGCCCAACACCGACGCCCTACTCGAAACCAAACTCAGCAGTCTCCCCTTCCTGCACCGCGGCAAGGTGCGCGATCTGTATGCGGTGGGCGACGACAAACTGCTGGTGATACAGACCGACCGGCTTTCCGCGTTCGATGTGATCCTGCCGGTGCCGATACCGGGCAAGGGCCGCGTGCTCACCGAGTTGTCGAATTTCTGGTTCAGGAAATTGGCTCACGTTATCCCGAATCACTTGACCGGCATCGCGCCGGAATCTGTGGTATCGGAGGCGGACCGTGCGCAAGTTGCGGGCCGCTCGATGGTGGTCAAAAAACTAAAACCGTTGCTGGTCGAAGCAGTGGTGCGCGGTTACCTCATCGGCTCGGGCTGGAGCGAGTATAAAAAAACCGGCGCGGTGTGCGGCATTCGTTTGCCAGCGGGCCTGCAGCAGGCGCAGAAACTGTCGCAGGTGTTGTTCACGCCCTCATCCAAGGCGCCTGCCGGAGAGCACGACGAAAACATCACCTACGCCGATGTCGAGGTGCTGGTGGGTGTTCAACTCGCAGCGCAGGTGCGCGAGGTGTCGATACGCCTCTACACCGAGGCCGCGGATTTTGCCGCCACACGCGGCGTAATTATCGCCGACACCAAATTCGAGTTCGGTGTCGATGCGCAGAATAATCTGCTGCTGATCGACGAAATTCTCACCCCGGATTCGTCGCGTTTCTGGCCCGCCGCCGACTATCGCAGCGGCATCAGCCCGCCGAGCTTCGACAAGCAAATCATCCGCGATTGGCTGGAAACAACGATGTGGAACAAACAGCCGCCCGCGCCCACACCGCCGCCGGAAGTGCTCGCCAGGACTGCGGATAAATATCGCGAAGTTCAGCGGTTGCTGACGCAGTAATTGCGCGCTCCGGTCACCACAGACCCTGATGAAGCGCGAACTCGGCACGCTCTTCCCCGAACTTGAGAAAGACCTCAAGCCGTATACCGCCGATTTCACCACCGGCATTTTGCCGTATCAGGATATCGTAAAGCTGGTGAACGGCGGGCGCATCAACGCGGCTGCGCCGATTGAAGACACGCAGATGCAGCCGGCGAGCCTCGATCTGCGGCTGGGCGCAACCGCATGGCGCGTGCGCGCGAGTTTTCTGCCGGGCAAGGGCTCGCCGGTCAGCGCCAAGATCGAGCGCATGATGATGCACCAGATCGATCTCACACAGCCCACCGTGTTCGAAAAGGGTTGTGTTTACATCGCCGAACTAATGGAAGTGCTGCGGCTGCCGGCGGATATTTCGGGCAAATCCAATCCCAAAAGCTCCACCGGCCGTCTCGATATTTTCACGCGCCTGATCGCCGACGGCGGCACCGAATTCGAGAGCGTGCCCGAAGGGTATCGCGGCAAGCTCTATCTCGAAATCGTGCCACGCACCTTCAGCGTGCTGGCGCAGCAGGGCGCGCGGCTGAATCAAATGCGTTTTGTGCGCGGCAATCCGCCGCCGTCCGATCAAAAGCTTGACGAGTTGCAATCGCTGGACGCACTGGTGTATTCGGATGCCGAGTCGCCGATGGCCGCCATCGTCAACGACGGGCTGTGGATATCCGTCGATCTTGAGGGCGACACCAGCGGCGGCATTGTCGGCTATCGTGCCAAGCAGCATGCGCCATTGATTGATTTGAGCCGCATCGACCATTACGACCCGGTGGAATTCTGGGAACCGCTGCGCAGTGAAGCGCATCGCAGTCTGGTGCTCAACCCCGACGATTTTTACATCCTGATTTCACGCGAGCGCATCCGCATACCGCCGAGTTTCGCCGCGACGATGGTGCCGTATGATCCCTCGGTGGGCGAGTTTCGCATCCACTACGCAGGGTTTTTTGATCCGGGATTCGGCTATGGCAACAACGACGTCAACGGCGCACGCGCGGTGCTGGAGGTGCGCTCGCACGAAGTGCCGTTTCTGATCGAGCACGGGCAGGGGGTCGGGCGCCTGATTTACGAGCGTTTGCTCGGCAAGCCGGAGCGCCTCTACGGCGTGAGCATCGGCTCCAACTATCAGGCGCAGGGACTCAAGCTGAGCAAGCAGTTCAAGCCGCCCCAGTAAAATAATACTCCCTCACAAAGAAATCCCCTCGCCCCGCGTGCGGGGACAAGGGCACACATGAAGCGGAGCAGAGGGCTAGGGTGAGGGGAAGCGCCATACCACCATAAGTAATTGTTTTTAAACAATAAATAGTAAACATGGCGCACGAAGTTAAATCAGCCGACATCCGCCGCACCGTAGCCACGCTGCGCGCAGGCGGCCTCGTCGCCTTCCCCACGGAAACCGTTTACGGCCTCGGCGCTGATGCTTCCAATCCCGAAGCCATTAAAAAAGTTTTCGCCGCCAAAGGCCGGCCCCGCGATCACCCGCTGATCGTACACCTCGCCAGCAGCACACAACTGACCGACTGGGCACGTGACGTTCCACCAGCCGCGCACACGCTGGCGCAAAAATTCTGGCCCGGCCCGCTCACGCTGATACTCAAGCGCGCGCCAGGCGTAAGCGATCTCGTCACCGGCGGGCAAGACACCGTCGCGTTACGCGTGCCCTCGCATCCGCTGGCGCAAGCGCTGCTGAAAGCGTTCGGTGGCGGGGTGGTGGGCCCGTCGGCAAATCGCTTCGGCCGTGTCTCAGCCACCACTGCGCAACACGTGCGACAGGAGTTCGGCGACACCATCGATCGCGTGCTCGACGGCGGCGCCTGCGAGGTGGGCATTGAATCCACCATCATCGACTTGTCGGGCGCTAGACCAGCGCTGCTGCGCCCCGGCTGCATCACTGCGCGGCAGATCGAAGCCGTACTCGATGCGCCGCTGGCGAAGCCAGGCGATACTTCGCCGCGCGCGCCGGGTACACTTGAAAAACACTACGCGCCGCGCACGCCGCTGATGCTGGTCGAAGGCGACCTCATCGACGAACTCACACGCAGCTTCGCGCGGCAGGGCAAACGTATAGCCGTACTGGCACGCAATGCGCACCAGCCGTTGATCGACAGCCTGGTGTGGATCACTGCACCCGCAGCACCGGCGGGCTACGCGCACGACCTTTACGCCAACCTACGCCAGCTCGATGCTGCTGCTTGTGATGTGATGCTGGTGGAAGAACCGCCGTTGGCGATGGAATGGGCGGCGGTGCGGGATCGGCTGGGGCGGGCGGCTGCGGGCGCGGGCGCCGAAGAGGACGCTTGAGTTACCGCTTTCTTGTGTGCTACGGAGAAGTCCGAACGCGTTGGACGCGCGCCGTGCCTACGCGTATGCTTTTATCCCACGGTGGTAATTGTTCTCCGGACCCATTGAATAAGCGGGACATGCTGAAACTAAGGGTGTTTGCGTTTCTGGTTTAGGCTTTCTCAGTGCGCAAAGTTACTTGACCTTCATAAACTTTTTGTTTATGATTCTTTTTGTGATTCAAACATTCGCCGCACCCGAAACGGAGCGTTTCTTTGCCACCGGCAAATCACGCAGGCTGCCGCCGAAGATTTTCAAACGTGCGGCAATGCGATTGATGCAGTTAGATGGGGCCACGCGCATTGAGGATTTGCGCCTTCCGCCTTCCAACAGGCTGGAAGCGCTGGTTCATGATCGCGCAGGGCAATGGAGTATCCGTATTAACGAACAGTGGCGCGTATGCTTCCGCTTTAAGAATGGCGACGCCTTTGATGTTGAAATCGTTGATTACCACTAAGGAGAAATTAACATGGCCAAGAAGGGGTTGCCTGCAATTCATCCGGGGAATTTCCTGGGTGAAATTCTGGAAGAAATGAGTATCTCGCAAGCTGAATTCGCCCGAGCTATCGGGGTATCACCCATGCGGATATCACACGTTCTCAAGGGCGCGCGTCCAGTGACGGCAGAATTGGCTTTGCTGTTCGGTCGTGCCTTCGATCAGTCACCACAATACTGGCTCAATCTGCAAGCCTCTTACGATCTGAAAACCGCAGAGGCGAGCATTAGAAAACGCCTGGCCGGCATACATTCATTCTCGCCCGCTGTATCTCCAGCCTGACTTTCCAATCGAGCGGAACGCGCTAAAGCGCGCCCCTCATCGCAATCGTTACCGCTACCGCTTCAGCTGACTCCCCAACGCCTTCGCAATCAGCGTAAGCCCGGAAATTTCCGCAGCGGCCTGCGACTCCGGCGGTGTAGTCCCGCCCGCCCCTACCGCCTGAATCCGCACCCGCAGGTTTTCCGCAAACGTCGAAATCAGTTGCGCGGAAATCGCCGAGATCATGCCCACGCCGCGCCCGTATTGCGCGACCTGACCGGCGAGTTGCAGATCGCTGTGCAGGGTCACGCGTGTTCCCCTGTCCTGTTCGCTCAGCGCGAAACGCGTAACCGTATTCGCGTTGCCTCGTCCTTTGGTTTCGGTCCAGTTGGCTTTGACGATGGCGCTGTGCCCCGTATCTTGACGATCCTCGATGCGTAAATTGCCGGAGAACACCATGGTCAGCGGGCCCAGCTTCACGGTGACGCGGCCCTGGTACTGATCCGCGCTGATCTGTTCGATCATGCTGGCGCCCGGAAAGCACGCGGCGGTTTGCGGCACATTCATCAGGATCGGCCACGCCGTTGCAGGTGGCAGTGGTATATCGAAGTGGTTTTCGACTTGCACAGGAGCTTAGTTACTGAAGGAACCGCTCTTGATGACTTCGCCCATCTTGGCCATGTCGGCTTTGATGAAGCGCGCAAAATCATCGGGCGAACCGCCGACGATTTCCACGCCGGCATTCAAAACAAGTTGTGGCTCCAATCCTTTTAGCGCTTGCTGAATCCCGCTGTTGAGTATCCTGATGATGGGTGTGGGTGTCTTCTTCGGTGCAAAAAATCCGATGGCCGCTTCCGATGCATAACCGGGAAGCGCATCGCTTACCGGCGGCAGGTCCGGCGCCAGCGGCGAGCGTTTCGGCGTGGTAATCGCCAAGGCCTTGACCTTGCCGCTTTTGACATGCGGCATCATCGGGCCGAGCGCGGCGAACATCAATTGCACTTCGCCGACAAACAGGCCCATCATCGACGGACCCGAACCTTTGTAGTTGATGCGCACGATTTTGGTTTTTGCCATGTGGTTGAACAACTCGGCCGCCATGTGTGGCGTAGAGCCGCCGCCGCCCGCGCTGTAGTTGAGCGCGCCCGGCCTGGCCTTGGCGAGCGCGATCAGTTCCTGCGTGGATTTCACCGGCAGCGAGGGATGTACCGTCAACACATTGGGCGAACTGATCGCCAGCGTAATTGGCGCGAGGTCCTCGAGCGGGTCCCAGTTTACTTTGGCGAGCAGCGGTTGCAGCCAGGTAAACGCGCCGTAAAACAGTATTGTGTAGCCATCGGGTGCTGTGTCTTTGGCGATGATTTCCGTCGACATGCTGCCGCGATTTTCGACGATCACGCGCTGACCGATGCGTGGCATCAACTCCTGCGCCACGACGCGCGCGCCCCAGTCGTGGTTGCTGCCGGGGGTGGCGGTTAATACGCGGATGACTTTGCTGGGGTATTTGTCCTGGGCGTAGGTGGCGTGTGCCGCCAACAGCAGGCATCCAATACCGACGGCGGTTGGAAGCGCGGGCAGATTCATGAATTAACTAATCCTGAAACACCAGCTTGCGCTGTTCAATAATGCGCCGGAAGTTGGCGATATCCGAACGCACCTGCGCGGCCAGCTCTTCAGGCGTGCCCACACCCGGCTCGTTGCCCAGCGTGCGGATGATGGCGCGTACTTTCTCATCGGCCAGCGCTTTCACCAGCGCTGCGCTCACGCGCCGCACCGCCGTGTCGGGCGCGTTTTTCGGCGCGAACAAACCATTCCAGCCGTTGTAAGTGAATCCCGGCAGCACGGATGATTTTCCGATGGGCGGCAGATTCGGAATCGGCGCCCAGGTATCGCGATTGGTGGTGGCCAGCCCAACCACCAACCCGCCATCGATGAACGGTTTCGCCCCCGCCATGAACATCAGGTGTATGCGTCCGGCCGCCAGTTCCGGTGTCACCAGCGCTTCGCCGCGAAACGGCACATGGATCATGTCGAGCCCGGCAGCCGCGGCAAACATTTCACCCACCAGATGCTGGCTGGAGCCGTAGCCGATGCTGCCGTACGAGAGCTTGCCCTGTTGCGTTTTGGCGTAACGAATGAATTCTTCCACCGTCTTTACGTTTAAGCCCGGCGCGGCGACCAGCGAGAAGGATGCCTGACACACTTTGCCGACGGGCTTCATGTTATTCAGGATGTCGAATGCCGCCTTGGGCCGTGCCGCGAGATTGGCGGTGTTGCCCGCGCTCGCCTGCGACAGCGTGTAGCCGTCGGGCGTGGCATTGCCCACGCGCTCAAGCCCGATGTTGCCGGTGGCGCCGGTGATGTTTTCAACCACGATATGCTGACCAAGATCGATGCGCATCGCGTCGGCGACTGCGCGCAAACACAAATCCGAGGGGCCGCCGATGGCAGTGGGGACGACCACGCGGATCGGTCTTTCGGGGAAGGTGGCGGCGGATGCGGCGCTGGCAGCAAGCGCGATACAAACCGTGAGCCGAATCAATTTTGTAGTCATTGTGTCCGCCCCCGAGCATGTTCCCCCAGCAACTCAACAATACGCTGCGGTGAAATCGGCGCTTCGGCGATGGTTACGCCAAACGGCGACAGCGCATTTTCCACCGCGCTGATAATCGCGCCGATAGCAGAGATGGTGCCTCCTTCGCCCGCGCCCTTGATACCCAGCGGGTTTAGCGGCGACGGGGTTTCAAGATGCACCAGATCCACGCGCGGCACATCGGTGGCCATCGGCAACAGGTACTCGCCAAAGTTGGTGGACAGTGGCTGCGCGTTTTCATCAAAGGCCAGGCGCTCGAACAAAGCATTACCCACGCCATGTGCCACACCGCCCACCACCTGTCCTTCGACCACCATCGGATTGATCACACGTCCGCAATCGTGGGCGACGGTGTAGCGTAAAATTTTGACTTCACCGGTCTCGATATCGACTGCCACTTCGGCCACATGCGCGCCGTTGGAATACACCGCCTGATCGGGCGTGAAGTGCGCCGTGTGTTCCAGTCCCGGCGGCAGTCCGCCGGCCATCGAAAAGCCCGGCATGCCGATGGATTTGACCGCGATCTCACGCAGGCTTTTCCTGACGTCCGGCGCGCTTTTCAGGCGCACGTAACCGTCCGCGAGTTCGAGGTCGTCCTCCAGGCATTCCATCATGCCGGCGGCGATTTTTTTGGCTTTGGCGGCGACTTCTATGGCAGCGAGGTGTACCGATGAGCCGGCATTAACTGCTGTGCGCGCGGCGAAGCTGCCCATGCCCAGAGCGGTGGTGGCGGTGTCGGAAGTCACCACGGTGATATCGTTGAAATCCACGCCCAGTTGATCCGATGCAATCTGCGCCAGCGTGGTCTTGTGCGACTGGCCCTGCGGTGTGGCGCCGGTGTAAATCACGATTTTGCCGGAGGTGGCTACGCGCACCGTCGCGCTTTCGTAGGGGCCGAGGCCGGTGGCCTCGACAGCATTGGCGATGCCGATGCCGAGATAGCGGCCTTGCGCGAGTGCCTCTGCTTTTCTCTTGAAAAATCCTTCATAATCAGATACTTGCAATGCGGACGCCTGACACGCCGGGTAATCGCCGCTGTCGTAAGTCACTGGCCGCCCGTCGCGGAAAATGATGCCCACTTGGTAGGGCATCTGCTGCGGCTGGATGAAATTACGCCGCCGCACTTCTGCGCGATCCAATTTCAATTCGCGCGCCACGCGATCCATCAGGCGCTCCATCGTCGTCACCGCTTCGGGCCGCCCCGCGCCGCGCACCGGCGTGGTCTGGATTTTGTTGGTGAACACCGAAATGACGTCGAGTTTGAAATGCGGAATGACATAGGGCCCCGGCACTGTGGTCGCGGTGATCCACGGCAGCACGATGCCCCACGGCACGTAGGCGCCGGTTTCGTGAATGAGCAGGCCGCGCACGCCGATGATTTTGGCATGGGCGTCGACGGCGATTTCCATGTCCCAGTATTGGTCGCGTTCCTGATGCGTGGTGAGAAAATTCTCACACCGGTCTTCGATCCATTTCACCGGCCGGCCGAGCAGGCGCGCCGCCGCCGCGATATTGATGTATTCGGGGTAGAACGAACCTTTGGGCCCGAAGCCGCCGCCCACGTCGGGCGCAATCACACGCATTTGATGGTCGCCGAGGTCGAACATGTCCAGCATGCTGCGCTTCAGGCGGTGCGAACCCTGCGACGAGATATGCAGCGTATAGCCTTGCGACTGCGCGTCGTATTGTGCGATGGCGCCGCGGCATTCCATGAAAAACGGCCCGCCGCGATGCTGATAAATCTTTTCGCGGAACACATGGGCGGCACCGGTAAAGGCGCGATCGGCATCGCCCACCTTCACCGGAAAGCGCGCCGCCACGTTGGATTCCGCGCCCAGGTGCGCGAGCGGCGCGCCGTCTTCAATCGCCGCACGGCAATCGTTGACTGCAGGCAATGCTTCGTAATCGACCTCCACCAACTGCGCGGCGTCTTCGGCGATATAACGGCTGTCCGCGATCACGCACGCCACCGGCTCGCCGGCGTAACAGGTTTCGTCTTTTGCCAGGGCGTAAGGCAGCAGCGGCTGCTTGATCGCCGGATGCGGCACCAGCAGCGGCAGCGTCTGCCGTCGTATCGCCTCGGGCAGATCGGCAAACGTGATCACCGCATGCACGCCCGGCAGAGCGAGCGCTGCGCTCTTGTCGATGCGACCCAGCCGGGCATGCGCGTAGGGGCTGCGCACGAAGGCGGCGTGCAGCATTTCCGGCAGATGTATGTCATCGACAAACTGGCCCTCGCCGCGCAGGAAGGCCGGGTCTTCCTTGCGTTTGACCGAGGCGCCAAATCCCGTAAATGAGCCCGTCAGTTTTTCAGCACCGCTGGTTTTCATGGCGCGCCCTCGCGCATTTTTTTCGCCGCGTCGAGCGCCGCATCGACGATACCCTGATAGCCGGTGCAGCGGCACAGGTTGCCGGACAGCGCTTCGCGCACATCAGTCTCGCTGGGCTCGGGATGGTCGCGCAGAAATTCGGTGAGCGTCATCAGCATGCCCGGCGTGCAAAAACCGCATTGCAGGCCGTGGTTATCCTGAAACGCCTGCTGCAAAAGATTGAGCTTCCTGTCCGTCGCCAGCGCTTCAACGGTGGTGACTGCCTGCCCGTCGCATTGCACCGCCAGCATCAAACAGGCGCGCGCACTGATGCCGCCGACCAACACCGTGCAGGCGCCACATACGCCATGCTCGCAGCCGACATGGGTGCCGGTGAGCTTGAGTTCATGGCGCAGAAAATCCACCAGCGTCATGCGCGTTTCAATGGTGGCGGTGCGCGCTTTGCCATTGACGTTTACCGTGATTGTCCTTGTATCAGCCATGTTGATGCGCTCGCGCGGCGGCCTGTTCCAGTGCGCGATAGGTGAGCACGCGCGCCAGATGCTGGCGGTAGGCCGAGCTGACATAGGCGTCAGCGCCGGCTTCCAGTTTTTCGGCGGCTGCGGCAGCGGCTTTAAACGTTGCCGCGTCGGGCGCTTGTCCGCGCAGCGCCTGTTCGATGGCGGCGGGCCTGACGGGTGCATGCGCCAATCCTGACAGCGCAAGGGCTGCATCGGCGATGTTGCCCTTTGCATCCAGCGCCAGCAGCGCGGAACAGGCGACGATGGCAAAATCGCCGTGACGACGGGCAAATTCCACGAAGGCGTGACCGCGAGCGTTGCGGCGCAGCGGAATCGTAATCCCTGCCAGCATTTCGTCGGGTTCAAGTGCCGTGGTCATATAAGACACGGCGAAGTCCGCGTAAGGTATATCGCGTGTGCCGCGTTGGGACACAACGTGCATGGTCGCCCCGAACAAGGCCGCGATATTGGCGAGTTCCGCAGAGGGGTCCTGATGGCACAAGGAGCCGCCAAGCGTGCCCCGGTTGCGCGTCTGCCTGTGACCCACATGCACCAGTGCCGCGTGCAGCAGCGGGCAGTGCCTGCCAATTTCGGGCGAGAACTCGATGTCACGTTGCCGCGTCATCGCACCGATCTTCAGTGCATCGCCCTCCACGCGGATATACGCGAGTTCACTGACCTGGTTGAGATCAATCAGATGATCAGGCATCGCATAGCGAAAATTCATCATCGGCATCAGCGATTGGCCGCCCGCCAGCACGCGCGCATTGTCGTGCGTGGCGAGCAGTTCTGTCGCCTCGGCTACGCTGCGCGGATCGTGGTAGGTGAAAGGGGCGGGTTTCATAACGGATTCCCTCGCCCCGCTTGCGGGGACAAGGGCACACTTGAAACGAAGTAGAGGGGTAGGGTGAGGGGTCTTAACGATACGCGGAAATTTTCCCCACCCTCACCCCAGCCCTCTCCCGCCCCAAGGCGGGCGAGGGGGTAATTCTTCGTGTTGTTATAGTTTCTCATGCTTCGCCGTCGGCGTCTCCGGCGTCAAATCCTCCCGCCGCCGCTTGATCGTTTCCAAGCCATTTGCCTCCCAATCACCCGCGATAGTGCGCTGTGCAAAGCGCTCCCAGGTGTCGGTCCAGTCACCCAGCGTGTAGCCATGCCATGGCCCCTTGGGTGACAGCGCGGGCAGCTTCAATTCTTCCCACAGCGTCTTTGCGTGCTCCATGTATGCCTTGCCCGGCAACGCCAGCGGCGCCATGGCGAATTTCTGCGTTGCATCGATGAGCAGCGTTGATTCCGCTGTCTTGGGGCCGTACTGCGAGCCCTGCACACCGCGCCGGTAGTTGATGATTTGCACATCCTCCGATGGCGTGGAGCGATAGGCCATTGACCAGAACACGGCGTCGGTACTCTCCGGATCGATATCTTCGGAAACGGCAATGACGATTTTTCCGCAATCCGCGCGCAGCGTTGCCGCCCCCTGCAGGCCGCGCCACACCTCGGTGCGCACGGTGTCGCGCGCGTACTGCACAAAAATCACCGGCCGCAGATTCGACAAGGGTTCGTGCATCACCACGCGTTTCACGCCCCGGATGCCGAGTGTGTGCTGCAGGTGGTTAAGAAACATCGGCTCGTAGGCGACTTTTTTCACCACGCTGGATTCGCTCGGTGTCACCTGACTGATGATCGCCGAAAACACTGCGTTCTTGCGATGGGTGATCGCGGTCACCTGCATCGGCATGTTGTATGCTTCCAGCGCGACATAGCCATTGCTCTCGCCGAACGGCGCTTCGGGTTCGAGTGTGGAAGGGTCGATCAAACCCTCGACCACGATCTCCGCATCGGCCGGCACGTTCAGATCAACCGTCACACATTTGGCCATGCGTATTGCCGCGCCGCCGAGGCCGCCCGCCACTGCCATTTCATCCATATCGACCGGCAGTTTTTGCGGGCCGGTGAAAAACACCACCGGTGCCGCGCCCAGCACGATGGCAATCGGCATCATCTGTTTGCGTTCACGATACTTCAACCAATGCACCCAGCCGCCCGCGCCACCTACGCGCGCCACCATGCGCACCACCAGGCGATCGGTCGCCTTTAACGCCGCGCGGTAGGTGCCCATGTTCTGTATGCCGCTTTCGGGATCGCGCGTGACGCACAGCGTCGCTGTGAGATACGGCGCGGAATCGAAGCCCGGTGTGGACACCGGCACCGGCAGCGCCGCCAGCCCGCCGCCGGGTACGCGCAAAGCGTCGCCTGTGATCACCACTTCCTGACACGCGGCCTTGTCCACCGCGACCGGCGCAATCGGATTCCGGATGGCATTCACCCACGCGCTTCCGATGTCTGCGACTTTCTGTCCCATGCCGCGCGCGTAAATCTGCGGCGAAGAGGCGAACACGCCGATCGCCACCGGCATCTCGTAGCGCCGGCCCTTGCCATCGACCACGTTGGTAAATAAAAACGCGCGCCGCTGCTCTTCCGGCACGCCGCCGACGAACTGCCAGCGCACCAGCGGCTGCAATTCGGTATCTTTGTTGATGGGCCGATCCACGCGCACCAGCAGGCCGTGTTTTTCTAGGTCAGCGAGGTGCTGCTGGAAATCGAGCGGGGGCTTTAGTATTGGGTGGTCAGGCATGGTGTTCTCAATTCAAACGTGCTGGCGGCGGACGCGCTGTCGTCCGAACAAAACGCATCAATAAGTTACCATGAATCACGGCCTGTCTCCGATTCGAAACGCCACACAAGCAGCGCCGTATTGCCGGATATGCCGACTTTCGAAGTACAGGGACTCAAGGGCTTCCAGGCCAACGGCTGGCAGGGTTTGCTGGTGCCGAGCGGAACACCGGCCGCCGCAGTGGCGAAACTATAGGAAGCGCTGAAGAAAACACTGGCGCAGCGGGACGTGCGCGACAAATTTATCGAACAGGACCTCGACCCGGCGCCCTCCACGCCTGAGAAGTTCGGCGCGTACATCCGCTCGGAAATTGAGAAATGGGGGCGCGTCGCGAAGACGGTCAATATCAAGATCGAGTGAGTTCGCTCGCCTGCAACAGCGCGGGCGGGAAAAAAGAATCGCACCCTCCCTGTAGTGGCACTTTCGATCGAGGCCACTCATATCTCACCCCTCCCCCGCGCTCCCGCAGGCCACTGCTGGCCTAACTGCTTACGATGTTGCACGACCTCTAGCTGTATTTTATTGTTTTAAAATCAACCAGTTAGATATATATCGCCAAGCGTAACTTACATGAACTTCGGCGAGAAAATAAAAAAGCCTTTAAAATCAAGGCCTCCCGTTGACACTTAAGTCTCATTAAGAGAACATGGTTGTGCCCTTCGCGGCCATTGAGAATAAACAGTGTATGACATGCCAATGAGGTCTGTGCTCAGCAGATCGGAGTGGTTTATTCTTGATGGTAATGCAACGCGGATGCGGCTGGCATTTGCTCACGACCGCATTCATGAAGGTACCTGTAATTTTCAATTCCCGCTTGCTCCTGCCTTTCCGCCGCTAGCATATGTTGATTGCCCACGGTGCGGAACAGTGCAAGGTTGCGTCCGCAGCGCCACATCTGGTGGGATCCGCGCGCGCACAATGGCTCACAAACGGCGCGGGATGTTTGCTAATCGAAAAGTAACTTTTCCTTTCTCAGAACCACCTCACATGCTGTATTCCGCTGGCTTGTTCCTAACGTTAATGATCGTCATTGTGATTAGATAGGAGGTCGCATGGTGTCGCCAAAAAAATCCGTGTCCCTTTCTGCTGAGACTTGTTCGCGGATTGAAGAAGGTCTTCGTGACTGGAGCAATGCTAGTCCCGAAGAACGACAACGCTACGAAGCCGCCGCACAGAAATGGGAAAAGGTCATCCGACCGCTAGAGAACGCCGTCGTGGCATCGGAGCAGATTACGCAGAAAGACCTAGCTATCCAAATCAACACTCGAGATTGATGTGGTTGGCGGCGTGAACCTGGTCGAGCCGCCCGAGTGGCACGACTTGCTACCGTGCGCGTCAGGCGAATTTGTGACAGGGAAGCTGAAGGAACTTCTAAAGCTCTTTGCCCCTCCGCTTACCCCGATAAACGAATCGTTTACCCAACTACGTTACGTTGAAGCCTACGCTAACGATTGCGAATGTAGATCAATTGCAATAGAAAGCCACTACATTGACCGCGATCACATGGAAGACCACAGTGTCTTCTATTCAAAAAGTCTATTCCCATACGTTAACTACTGTCGTCGAGTTCATTTTTTTTCCGTCAGTGTAGCCGAAGCCCAAGCCAGGCTGAAGGAGATCGTTACGAAAGGCATTCGTAACGGTGTTGAGCAGTATCATACCGAATGCCTAAACTTCTCCTCTAGTGCATACATTGGGTTTGCAGTAATCAAACCTCTGGGCGGCAGTCCCGTGGGGCGAACAGTACTCAAATGTTTTCCCGAGGAGCCACAGGAACTAAACAACAGGAGGCGATTTCGCCGTAATTTTGGCTGCACTCGGATATACAAGGCACATTTCGCAGGAGTCGAACTCACCGTTAAGGGGTTGGCTTTTCAACAGCAAGACGTCGGCGTGAGCGCTTGCGCGACTACGGCAATTTGGACGGCGTTACAGCAAACGAGCAATCATGAAGAAATTACTGCAGCAACTCCTGCACAAATCACGATGCTTGCAGCGAAGTATTCGTTACCCTTTGGCCGACCTATGCCATCGGAGGGGCTATCAGTTGATCAAATGTGCCAATCGGTCCAGGCGCTCGGAGTGGCACCGAATCTGTTTCGAGCGGATGACGAAGCTGTAGCGCGATCCTACCTTTACTCCGCGATAAAGTCGGGATTTGCGCCGGTCTTAATTCTTTCCAACCCAGCCGTAGGGGAACACGCTGTCGCAGTTGTCGGTATGAAAGTTAAATCGGCGTTTGATCCCTCTATCGTCAGCGAAGGCATAAATGACGCTGCGGGGAATATGATAGGACTGTACATTCACGATGATCGACGCGGGCCATACCTTCGCACTGAATTTGCTACGCTCACCGAAACGAAGGCGAGTAATAAATCCGATGAAATATGCCAAAAGAAACGCCTTAACCTACTAATTTCGTCGCGGCGCGTTTCGGAAAAAAGTGAACCGGAAACGTGGCAGATTACCCATATTCTCATACCGCTTCATCCGAAGATTCGCCTAGCCTATCCAGGCTTGCGGGTTCTTGCTTTGCGCGTGGTAAAAGAGGTGTTGCAACTAATCGAAACGCATCAGATTCCGTCGGACGAGTTGCCAGATCCTGCGATTACGATAGATACATGGATAGTGCGAGCACATAAGTATGTAGAAAGCCTTTTTCTCGGCGTAGAAGATGCCGTGCCCGACCGTATCACGAGACTTGGCACCGCAATTTCGCTGGCTCGATATATTGGGATTATTCGTATTTCGGCTGCGTACTTTGATCCAATCGATATTATCGTGGATACCACAAGCACTAGATCCAACGTGCAGTTTTTGGCTGTCGTGATGGTTCGTGAAGCGCAAGCACCGACTAACTTGATTTCGAGGTATCTAGCGAAAATCTTAGAGTGTGAGCTCGTTGAGTAACCACTATGGTGACTCCAGCGCACTGACAAGTCGCGCGTAGTCGCTGATTTTCACCTCGCGCTCTGCAACTCTGCCCATTCGGCCAACTATCATCCTTCTCGTATCTGGCGAGCTTTCGATCTCATCGCCGGCTCTGATTTGTTGACCTTCCCCCATCGTTATAAATGCAGGATTTTCGACGTCCCGATGAAATAAGTACGTGAAATCCAAAATGTGGTTCGGTAGCTCCGCTGGCCGGGTTACATCCGCGCGGAAGTATTCGGAGGGGATTGTGTAGTCAGTATGATAGCGGCCGAGATAGCTGCAATAATCATTGTTTTTGAACTCGGTATGTAAATTGTATGGACATTTCGGCGCGGTAGAACTGTCACTCTCTTGGGGCAGCGACAAAAGTTCCGTGGCTTTCCCGGAGGGACCAAGCGACGCTCGTGAAATTGTTCGCATAGCAAACTCTAGCGCCGTTGCGAGCGATCCAACTTTGGAAAATGCCCATCCTTCTTCGGGTGCGCCAAGCGCCTTTTCCATCTCGACCATCGACTTGGAAAGTATTTGGGACTTAACCATATGGCCAACGGAATTAACGGAGAACGCAATTCCTCCTGGAATCCGGTGATCTTGCCACCAGCGCTTATCCCCTTGAGCGGAAAAATAGTTGACGCCTGCATCCCATCGCCATGTTGTCTGCCGTGTACCGGGCTTTTCGAGGAATATATCCTCAAGAAATACGCGATCCGAAACAAGCTCTGTCTTCAAGTAAAAAGTGCCAAGACGTAGTGCTATTTTCTTCGTGGTTTCATCAGGTATTGCATAGGTCAACCGCTCCGATACCAAAAGAACGACGAATCCGCTTTTTTTCCCTTCAAATCCTTCTCGCGTCCATGACTTCCGCGCCGATTCTATTTTGTCGTTGATGTGACTATCCCCTATCTGTATATCGGCTTCTGTCAGAATGCAATAACTCAAGAAACCACGGCTTGCGGCGATGTTACCGAATAAACAAGGTTGATGGCGGTGAAGCCAAGCGCCGAGCGCTCGCCGGAGATCGTCGTGTGATGCCCGATTGTCCAACAAGACTTTTTGGGCTTCTTCCATCTCGGGGCTAAATCCTACTTCCTTGCGCCAAGGATCTGGCGTCAATTCACTTAGTAGCTGCGCTATGACATTAGACATGGCCATTTCCAAGAGTAAGTAGATCAATAGCGAACTATCTCATTAACGCGCGGCCCATAGCGCGGCATGGTGTCTACCGCTGCCCCCCGGTCGTCGCAGGAGGCTGGATCAAACAATACTCGACCAAAGCCGCATTATGTTGCTCCGAGTATGTTAGGCAGCGTGTTCACGGCACTCTGCGTATTGCGCCGCCCTCGCTTTCAAGACTGCCATCCCGGATCAGGCCGTTGATCAGTGAGCGCGCCGATTCGTCAATAGATTGGCCCGTTCGCCGGAAGCCCAGCCAGCGGGCGAAATGCCGGATGGCGTCGTCGCGCTCGGTCCATGAATGTCCTTGCAGTGAAGCGAGAAATTGCTCCTTTAGAAAATCACGTTTATATCCTTCAATGCTGCGCGCGAGTAGCGATAGCGAATCGCCATTGCGCACAACGATGCCCCGGCGTACAGCGGTGCGGATCGCGTTGTCGAGTTCTTCGCCGATATGGGTACCCACCCGGTCGTAACCGAGTTGACGCGAGAGCGCTTTGACCGCCTCGTCGCGGGGAATAGGCTCACCATCGCCAAATAGCTGCCGGATCATACACATCAAATCTGCGCGATCCAGTTCATCAACCGGTATCGGAGCATCGTCTGTTTGCTGCTCGCGCGTAACCCGTTCGCGCGGCGAACCGCGCTCAGCAGCTTTTAGTAGTAGTGTTCGCTCGGGTGCATACGCCTCAACGGGTTGCGGCTTTTTCGCTTGTAATTCAACAACATTCTCAGGAGCCGCAGCAGCTTCGGCAACGTCCGTTACTCCCTGGAAAGCGCCGGGCCAGCCACCATGCTGTTCTATCACCGTATCGATCTCGGCCATCAAGCGGATGGTTTCTGAAAGGGCAACGACAATGCGGTGGTAGTGCTGAATATCTTCTGCAGACAGCGTGCGGCCTTTGCGATCCTTGAGCCACTTCTCACAGACTTGATAGCCGCCGATATGGAAATTCCATACATCCTCTCGAACGCCCTTGAAGCCGATGGTGCCGGG
The DNA here is from genome assembly GCA_945861275.1 of Bordetella parapertussis. Taxonomy (GTDB): domain Bacteria; phylum Pseudomonadota; class Gammaproteobacteria; order Burkholderiales; family SG8-41; genus UBA5216. Next base: position 76,100 of record CAMATZ010000002.1, on the reverse strand, counting down.
CGTGGCTGACTGGCCCTTGCTCTTTGCAGGGGTGTCGAGCCAGATGGTGTCGTTCGCCCATCCAACCCGCCCAACCTCGGGGTTTTTTGAACCAGTGTAGGTGGTGATGTAGTGGTCGAGCTTGGGCGACGCCATCAGGTGGAGGGCAACTAGTTCGCCGCCGAGATGAGATATCGCGCGGAATAGGGTCTGGCTGCCCGGAGGTTGGAATCGCGGGAAATCGATCTTAAGAAACTCGGAGTGGCGCGAACGATACGTCGGCGAGTGTAGGAGCCCGTAAATGTAGTTAAAAGCATCCTCGGGGGAGAAGCTATCTTCCTCAAGCGGGGCGCGGAATCCTGCTGATGAATCGTTGGTATATTCTGACGAAGTGTTGGGGTCGAATCGCAGCCCGCTGCCGGAACCCAATGCATCTAGGAACAACTGATTTAGGTTCAGCTCCTTTTCGAAGCCCATCGCCGCCTCGTTCTCGGTCGGGTAGCGCCATAGGGGGCAGAGTTGGACGCCTCCACGCCGGTAAAGGTTGAAATCCGGAATTTGGGAAGAGGCGAAAGCCAGATTCCATTCCTCATCACCTGTGACTGCGCCGCTTCGGCCGACAGTTAGACCGACGTTTTTCGAGGCCAGCATGTGGCGCATGACCTCGACGCGCTGTCGAGTTACAACATGGCCATCGTACACGATATTTCGGATGTCAAAGGGGCGATACATGTAAGGTATGACAACGTCAGCTGGAAGTTTGTGGCTGTCGGCGAGATGCCGGGCCTCCTCGACAGTGAACCCGATCGTCTGGCCGTCTTGTCCTGTGACAACGCCAACGCTATTCAGGGGAAAAATGTCCGTGACTTTCCATCCCCGCTCGTACACTGCCCGGACTGCCTGGTCTTGCGGCACGAAGAGGTAAAAGGGCTTGTTGGGCGAGAGCCGTTCCCATTCGCCGACCTTCAGGGGAACAGCGGAGAGCCAAGCGTACTTTTCCTGCCGCGTACGGTATAGGTCTGCGTGAAAAAGGCCAGATGTAGGTACGGGCTCCGGAGCCTTCCCGACTCGTCGCAAGAGCAGGCAGATCGCGACACCTTGTTGGATATCGAAGATATTCTCGTCCTTTGATCCATCGGGACTGACCTCCTTCTTCTTGCTGTTGCCGTGAAGGTCCAAGAAAAGCAGCTTGTTGAAAGACTGCATCAGGTTTCGACGCATGCCGCGAAAGGTGGGGTTGTCGAGGTAGCTATGGTTGGTGATGAGGCCGAGCATCCCGGCACCGGTCCTCTGGATCAGATGCTGGCCCAAACGGAGGAACTTTACGTAGTCGTCTTGCAACCACTTGGGGTTCTTCTCGCCAAGCGGGGCTCCGTCAACGAAGTAGTAATCGTGAATGAGCGCGCCGATGAAATTGTGCATACCCTCATTGTCTCTGCTTGCGTTGGCGGAGTGGCCCGCATACGGCGGATTCCCGATCACCACCGTGAACCGCTGCTTCCGCTTGATGGTGTTAACCGCCCGCGCCTCGTGGGCGAGTGCCGGGGCAAGCTCTTCAAATTCCTGTTGCCTCTTGTCGTCGGTCGCTGGTTCAAGGGAATTGGTCAGGTAAATATTGACGCGGTTCTTCTCGGTCAATTCGCTCCAGGCGGTGAATCCGGTTTCCTTGAGTTTCAGCGGCACGCGCATGTGGGCGATGGCGTAGGGGGCCATCATTAACTCGTAGCCAAAGATGCGGGGGAGAAGGTGCACGGGGACATAAGCGTTCCAGTAGTCGCTCCAATTACGAATTGGCGATTTTGGATTGTGGATTCGCGGCATGGCGGCGATGCCGCCTTTCGCGAACTTTGCCTTGAGGTGCTGGAAAATAACCTCGATCACTGTGATGAAGAACGTGCCGGTGCCGGTGGCGATGTCGAGAATCTGCACAAAAGGTTCGTCAGGGCCAGTTCCATCGGGGATTCGGATACCCCCACCCTTGCCCTCCCCCGCAAGCGGGGGAGGGAATCCGAGCGCCATTTCGCCCCATGTAACGGTTGAGGCAAGACCGTCCTCAAGGCCAAACTCCGTTTGCAGAAGTTCATGCACGCTGCGGACGATGTAGGAAACGACCGGTAACGGCGTATAGAAAACGCCGCGCTGCACCTTGAGTTTCTTGTCGTAGACAGCCAGGAAGTGCTCGTAGAAATGGATAACGGGATCTTCCTGCCGGGTCTTGTTGCCGAAGTCCCGCAGCACGGCATCGAGGCGAGTGTTCGTGTCATTGAGCAGTTCGACGACATCCTGAATGCCAAGCTCATCGAAATCCAGCTTACCTTTGCGGCCACCGGCCCTGAGGAAAGTTTCGAGCATTTCCTTGAGGAAAGGATTGGTAACCGGGACCATGTCGGCCACGTTTTCCTGCACCACAGCAGTCCCGGCGCCCGGCACTGTGCGGGAAACCGCAGCCGAGAAAAGCCCATAAGTGATCGTCTGCGCATACATGTCGGCGAACTGATCCGCGTCAAGATCGTGGATCAGCGCAGTCCTGAAACCCTTCATCAACTTGCGTAACGCGCCCTTTTCGCTTTCGTGCTTGAGCACGAGCAGCACACGGCCACGGATACGCTTGGCCAGTTCGGCGAGCCGCAGTGCAAGTTCTTCGGATGTATTGATCACCTGCCGAGGACGGAACTCGAAGGCGTCAGACCAGCGCTTGCGCCAGGTTTTCAGGTCAGCAGTATTCTCCGGCTAGGTAAGTTTTTCTTTGAGCTTGTCGGCGACGTAGTCCAGCTTGAGGTTGGTGTCGTCGTCGTCCCAGCCCAATACGCGCAAGGTGGGCTTGGTATCTGCGAGTTCGCTGGCTGGTTCGCTGAAATGCGCAAAGGTGAGCTGGCGCGCTTCGTCGTCCTCACCGTAGGCCGAGATGAACAGCAGGTCATGCTGCTGCCACGCGGCACGCTGGCCTTTGTTGGCGCTGGCGCGCTTTTTGACCACCAGCGCATTCAGGATGCGGCGCAGGATAACAATAGGCAGGCGCTTTTTTTCGAAGTTGATGAAGAAGATGCCCCAGGGCTGGCCGCTCTCGAGCGGACGGAGCTGCTTTATCTCCTTAATACCTACTTTCGCGGATGCTTCGAGCCCGAGGTCGTCGGACCAATCGAATGTCAGATCATCTTCGTCTTCGCCCCGGTCAATGGGCCACCACAACTCATCACGCAGGAAAGCAATGAGCTGGTGAAACGTTTTGATGTTGCGCAAACGCTTGCGCTGCTCGTCAGTCACACGCTTCCCCTGTCAGTTCAATTCCATCCACGCTCGCAACACAGGTTTGACGCCGACCGGCGCCTGCACTTGCCTGAGATAGGTGTTTCTTAAGTGCTTCTCCACCTCGCCTCGAATTTCGCCCAGCGTCAGTTGCGGAATCGCCACCACACGCGGGGTATTCGGACCGCTGCGGATAAACTCGATAATCTGGGTTGCGTCCTCAATCAGTTTCTTCGTTTCAAAGTCATATAAGACCCACCGCGTGTATCCCGAATCGATAGTCCAACGGCCAGCGTCCAGTGCAGCCTCGTCGGCTATGCTTTGATCCTGCGCGGGCAAGGCATAACAGAAAAATACTGCCCGCTTGCCTTTTTCAGGATGCGCCTTGCCGGAAAAAACCCGGCCCGGCAGTACGTCGAGCCGTGCCTTAAGGTCAGGGTGCTCCTGGAGCAAGCGCTGGTATTCGAGGTGCATGGCCTCATCGGCCGTTGTGGCGCCCTCATAGGAATGATTAAAGTCCTTCATGGCTTCGTAATCATCATCCGGCTTGAGGAGCTTTTTACCTTCTATGCCAAACGTTTTCGAGATGCGCAACGTTTTATGCGATACCTTGCCGTAAAGCGCGAGCAGATTATCCAGTTCCTCAGGGGGCAGGAAGTTCCAATACACGACTTTGCCGCGAAGTTTCTTCTCGTCAGGGTGATCCGCAATCAACCTGGCCTCGATCTCCGGGTTCATGCGCCGGTCGACGCGACCGATGCGTTGCATCAGCCTGACCGGGTTCCAATGCAGATCGTAATTGATGAGGCGGGTCGCATCTTGCAGGTTAAGGCCTTCTGACAGCACATCCGTCGATATCAACACCGTTGTTTCGGTTAGCCCTGCAGCAGCCAGTTGCGCGCTCGACGAATCGTTATAGTAAGGCGCGAACTGCTTGATCACTTCGCCGCGGTCGCGCTTGGTAGCACTGTCTATCTGGTCAATGCCACCTATCCCCGCGTCGCTCAACTGATGCCGCAAATAGCGGGCGGTGGACATGAATTCTGAGAATATCAAAACTTTGTGCTTTTTGAGCACAGGGTCGTTTTTCAATAACGAAATCAATGCGCGCAGCTTGTCGTCATGCGAGGGCTTGAATTTGCGCAACTCTTCCAGAAACTGCGCGACCTGATCGAGGTCGAGCACCGTTTCCTGCAATATCTCTTCAACCCTGTATTGTTCACGGGAAAGCTCCTCCACTTCGTCCAGCATTTCTTCGGTGATGATGTCCTCGTCGGCCTCTTCGTCCTCCTCGCCGAACAACTCGAGCTGGTGCTTTTGTACATAACCGATCAAATCTGCGTGCTGCAGCTTCCAGCGTTCCAGTACACGAAGTTCCGAAGCCGATTTGGAATTCTTCGTCATGAAGGTCAGCAGCTTGAGCAATAGCATCTCGCATGACGTTTCAAATGCTTTGGCGGAGCTCTCGAAACGCTTCAGAAACAGAATGCGAATCAAGCCCACGACTTGCTTCTGGCGATTTTCGATTAGCGGATCCACATTCTTATCGTCACCCTTGAAGTAAGCCAAAGGGTAGTACATCGGTAGCGAGAACAACGGCTTACTCTTTGAGAATGCCTCCTCCATCATGGTCAGTAAGCGCCCATAGGTTTTTTTGATTGAGTAGGCCGCGACGCGAGGATCCTCCCGCTGCGGAAAGAGCGCTTCGCTTCCCCCGTGCTGCTTCTGGCTCGCAGTAACGTAGGCACGACTCCGCTGAACAACCAGCGCCTGGAATAAAGCGTCCTGTGTTAGTACTCGCTCGGCCTCGATTTCGCTAATTTCCAGTTGTTGTTGTGCGCCCGGGGCGGCGCCGGAAACCAACCGATCCAACTCCTTTTCCATCCGGCGGAAGTGGCCGGGCAAGGAATGAATACCGAGCGGCGCCGATTTGAAATAGTCCGCCTGGCGCTGTGAAAAGAGTTCGATCAGGTGTTGAAGATCGATGAGCTTGTTGTTGATCGGCGTAGCGGTGAGCAGAAACAACTGCTTGCCCTGTGCCAATTCGAAGAATTTCCGATATCGGGACGGGGCCTTGCCCGTTATGCCCTTGATACCGGGGTTGCGGAAATGATGCGCCTCATCGACCAGAATCACGTCCGCCATTTCTCTCATTCGCTCGAATCGTTCAGGGTATTCGCCCTCACGCTGAAGATCGGTATGATTAAAAATAACGAGGTTGCTGAAGTCGCCCGCGAGATGCGGCAGATACCGCTTGAGAGCCGCTTCCCATACAGGTTTGCGTGCGGCTTTGGGCACCAGCAGCATGACGCGCTTGCGGTCGTGCATGATGAGACGCTCGATCACCATCATGCCGACAAACGTTTTGCCAAGGCCGACGCCATCGCACAAGAATGCACCGTGATAAGTGTTGGCGATCTTGATTAGCGCCTGATAGCCCTCTTTTTGGTACTGGTCGAGCACAGAAAACATTTTCGAATGAAGTAACTCCCACTCGCCCACAGTGATTTCGTGGTTGCGGAAGTACTCTTGAAGTGCCTTGGCGTAAATCTCGAACGGAAGGTAATCCCGTGTGTGCCGCTCGATCACTTTGAGGATCTCGTCGGAAACGTCTTCCGCCTCATTCCAGTGTCGCTCGAACCATTCCTGCAATACCGGCACTTCACGGCGCAATTGAACATTAAGTTCGACGTTTTGGGTGAGTCCCGGATAGGTAAGATTGCTGGAGCCAACCAGTGCTGCGGAGCCGACGACCGCTAGTTTGGAGTGGGTAATGTAAGCCTTGGCGTGAAACTTTTCCTTCGTGTAAACCCGGCATTCGATCTTGCGATCCCGAATCGCTTCAACGATTGCAGGCACACCGGTGAGGAAGTCGTTTTTTTCTTTCTCCTTCTCAAGACTCGCGTCGAGAATTTGATTGACGTTTTGGATGCCCGCCAGCAGCGCCTTTTTAGTACGCTTCGATACCTCGTCACCCATGAGGATTCGAAGCTTTTCCAATTGCTGCCACTGCCCGTCCAAGGCCAGCAATGCGCCAATTTCAAAGTACCCGGTAGCGATATCGAAAGCACGGGATATCCCCGACCATTCGCGAAGATAGTCCCTTACTTTCCAGTCGGAATCGCTGTTATCGACGATGAATAATTCGTCGCCCTGGCGTTGCTGTGCGTCTGCCAACTTCTCTTCCTTTTCAACAAATCGGTCTGTATCTTACGCTCCCGCACAATTATTAATCAGAGCTTGTTCGTTGAATCCGTCATTCAAAAAACAAATAGCTAAACCAATCAACGCCGTGGCCGTTTACTCGGCTTTAATACCCGCTACACGTATCACTTCCAGCCACTTGTTGGTTTCCGACACCATCAACTTGCCGAACTCCGCGGAACTCATTTTTGACGGTACCGCGCCCTGCTCTTCAAGACGCCTGAGCAATTCGGGCGAAGTCAGCGCGTTGTTAAACTCCGCATGCACGCGGGCAATGAGTTCGGCAGGCGTGGTTTTGGGTGCGAACAGGCCCCACCAGATCGTCGATTCGTAACCGGGCACCGTTTCGGCCACGGTGGGCGTTTTCGGAAAATGCGGGTTGCGCTGCTTGCCGCCGGTCGCCAGCAACTTTAACCGTTTTGCGTTGATCATTCCCGTCACCGTGGGCAGCGACCCTAACAGGATTTGCGTATGCCCCGCCATGACATCGGCTGCGGCCGGCCCGCCGCCCTTGAACGGCACGTGAACCAGATTCGTCTTGGTCATCATTTTGAAGAGTTCGGTGGACATGTGCGGAAAACCGCCGATGCCCGATGATGCATAGAAGATTTCTCCAGGCCGTTTCTTGGCAAGCGTTATAAGCTCCTTCACCGAATTCACCTGCAACGAAGGGTGAATCGCGAACGCGCTGTCCCCCATGCCGATAAAGGCCACAGGGGCAAACGAATTGACCAGATCAATCGGTACCTTAGGTTTGTCGATCAGAAAACCATACGCGGTCGAAGTCATCATCAACGAGTAGCCGTCGGGCGGTAGCTGTGAAGCGAGTTGCAGGCCGATGATGCTAGCGGCCCCGGCACGGTTGTCAATGAGGAATTGCTGCTTCAAGCGCTGCGTGAGTTCAGCCGCCATCAGGCGTCCGACGATATCGGTGCTGCCGCCGGGCGGCCACGGAATGACTATGCGCACGGTCTTTTCCGGCCAGGCGGCATGAGCGTTGCCGGCAAGGGCCAGCGCGGCGAGCGCAAGCCCTGCGATGGCGTGGACCATTTTCGTTGTGTACACTGAACGTCTCCTCATGGATAATCAAAATCCTCGTTTTGGCGTGCGCCAGCACCCAGAAAAGCGCAGGGTTTCGGTTCAAGCGCGGAACGACGGGCGTATGTTATCGCGTTAAGTTATCCAAAAAGCGCCTTACGTGGCGCACCAGATCTGATTCCGCGCCAGTGAAGTAATGATCGGCACCAGCCACTGACATTTGCCCGGAGCCGCGCACGCGCTTGATCGCATCGACACGCCTGGCGGCGTTGGCGAGCACTAGCGGAAAATCTTTCTCGCCGTAGATGTCGAGCACCGGTGCTTTGAACAATTCCGGATGCAGATAAACGCCGCTGCTGATGCCCACGGATACCCAGGCGTCGACCGCGCCGCCCCTGTCATGATCGGCGGCCAGAAAATGGTTCACCATGCGCGCGCCCATGCTGTGCGACACGAGGACGATTTTGCGGTGCCCTTGCTCACGCAGAAAGGCGACAGCGGCTTGCAGGCGCTCTGCGGCTTCGGGAAATAGCGCAGTATATGAATCCGCTTTGGCATCCGCGGCCAGCACCGGCATTTGCACCGACAGTGTGGTGTAGCCTTGTTCGGCAAGCTGGCTGCGCAACACGTTGATAAGATTCCAGTCCGGATGCGTACCCAAGCCATGCACCACGATCACGCCTGCGCGCGCCTTGGGGTTGGGTGCGTGGAGCGCCAGAAATTTGTGTCCCGATTTGAGCGCGAGATAGAGCGGATCGCCGACCAGTATCGCCGGGGTGATTTCGTCCGCCCAGCGCTTTTCGCGGGCGTAGTCCGGCTGAGCCGTTTGCGCAAAACAGCTTGCCGACACCACAAAAAACAGTAAGTAGGCGAGTGCGCGCATGGCTGAGTGTCCTGAGTCTGAAATTCGCAGCAGAATTTCTTTGCCTGCGCGCTGCAGCTCTGTCGCGCTCCTCACCGGGTGCCCAACCCTGCCTCGTCGCCCTTCGCGCTGCAACGCGCATGCAAAAAAATTCAGATATGGCATTGTTCTGCCTTGCATTTTCGCTACGAATTTCAGGTTCAGCACACTATGGAAACCGTGCTCCCTGGCTTGCGCCATGCCCGGTGTCGCGATCGTAATCGAGATCGAGTTGGTTGTATTTGCGCAGGATGCTCATGCCCAGCGCGTTCGCATTTTTGCCGAGCGCATCACAATTGCCGGCAGGCGGCATGGCGGCGATCGCGCGATCGACTTCGTTGGCCGCATCTATGCCGTGACGGCGATGCCCCTGTTCGTGCAGCTCCAGCGCGGCGAGATAGCGGGCCCACTGCTGGCGCGTGACGCTGTTCGCCCGGCTTTCGTCGTCCCATTGAGGCAGTGTCATCGTCACCTTGACGCTGGTTGTTACGGAGGCGATGGCACACCCACTACCCGTGTTGCGGTAACTGTAACGCCAACTCACGAACCAACGCGTATAGCCGTCGAAGCGGCGGCCTCCCGCGCCTTGCGGCCCCCTGGTGTTCATTTCGCGGCGCAGGTCAGCCGGTGTGGCGCCCTCGATAGCATAACGTTCGACTTGATCACTGAGATCGACCGCCGCCTGCGCCGGCGGTGCGCAGGCGGCCAGCGTAAGCAGTGCGCAGCAGACCAGGAGAGATTTCATCTTGCCTTGAACTGCGGTGGTTTTTTGGCCAAAAATGCCGCGATACCCAAGCGGTAATCCTCGGTGTCAAAGCACGCAAACCCCTCGTCCCACACCTCCGGCGCAATACTGGCCTGCACCGTCAGGCGCTCGATGAATTGCTTGTGCCAGCGCGCAACCAGCGGCGCGCCGGCGGCAATGCGTGCCGCGGTGGCGTAGGCCTCGACTTCCACTTGATCGTCGGCCACCACACGATTGACGAGACGCTTTTGCAGTGCCTCGTTCGCATCAAATACGCGGCCTTCGAGCAAAATTTCCAGTGCCACAGCGCGCCCTGCCAGCGCCAGCAGACCGGCGAGTTCGCCGTAACCCATGGTCAGGCCCAGCTTGTTGATCGGCACGCCGAAGCGGCTCGATACGCCGCAAATGCGCATATCGCACATGGCGGCGATTTCGAGGCCGCCGCCGACACACGCGCCTTTGATCATCGCCACCGTCGGATGCTTGCACATGCCCACGGCCTGCATGGTGTGGTGTACCAGATCACCGTAGATTTTGGCCTGCGTTGAATTCGCGCGCTCAGACGCGAATTCAGAAATGTCGGCGCCTGCGGCGAAGGCCTTTTCACCTGCGCCGCGCAGTACCACGCAGCGCAGCGTGTCGTCGGCCGACAATTCGCGCATCGCCGCACCGAGGCGTTCCCACATCGGCTTGTTCAGCGCGTTAAGGCGGTCGGGATTATTCAGCGCGACGGTGGCAATGCTGCCGTCGCGGGTGACGAGTATGGGTTCGGACTTCAAGCTACTCCGCCTTGATGCCGGCATCACGAATGATCTTACCCCAGCGCGCGACATCACTTTTGAGCACTTCAGCGAATTTCTCCGGCGTCATCAATTCCACTTCCATGCCCTGCTGTGAAAGTTTGTCGCGCAAATCTTTTTGTGACAGCGTTTTATTGGCGACCGCTGCCAGATACTGCACAATGTTTTGCGGCAACGCCTTTGGGCCGAGGATGCCGTACCAGGTGGTGTAGTCATACCCCGGTACGCCGGCCTCGGCGATGGTCGGCAGTTCTGGAAATGCCGGCGATTTTTTTGCGCCCGACACACCGAGTGCGCGCAGCCGGTTGCTGCGGATGTGACCCGCCGCCGCCGGCATGGTAGCGATCATCATTTGAATCTGTCCGCCGATAGTATCCGTGAGTGCTGGACCGGCGCCCTTGTAAGGCACATGTTGCAGTTGCACGCCGGCAAGCCGCACGAACAATTCCACGGCGAGATGCGCGGAACTGCCCATGCCGCCGGAGCCATAGTTGATGCTATTGGATTTGGCCTTGGCCAGCGCCACTAGCTCCTTCACCGATTTCGCCGCGACACCCGGATTGACTACCAGCACGTTGGGGGTGACGCCGACCATGGCGATGGTGGCGAAATCATTGAGCGTGTCATACGGCAGTTTGGCATAGAGCGTCGCGTTAAAAGTCATGCCCTGGTGATTCATCATCAGCGTGTAGCCATCGCCCGCGGCCTTGGCTACGATGTCGGTGGCGATGGTGCCGCCGCCACCGCCGCGATTGTCAATCACCAGCGGCTGGCCCAGCGACTCCGACATCTTCTGACCGGCCATGCGTGCGACCAGGTCGGTAGTGCCGCCGGGCGCGAACGGCACCATGAAGCGGATAGGTTTGTTGGGATAAGCACCGGGCTTGGGCGCTTCGGTTGGCGGCGGCGCCCCCTTGTCTTTGGCCGCTGCCACCGGTGATTTCGTTTGCGCGTGCGCGCTCGTGGCTGTCAGCAGCAGACTGAGCAACGATACTGTCAACGTTCTATTCATTTCTGCTCGTGTGTTTGCATCGCGCAGGCGGCGAGAAAAAATATTTTTAACCACGGATGAACAGGGACTGACACAGATAAGCTCAGGTTACCTTTTCACGTGTCATTCCCGCGAAGGCGGGAATCTATAACACTGTGCCATATGCCGCGTCGTATGGATTCCCGCCTTCGCGGGAATGACAGGCGTTGTATTGCGGTTGATAAACCACGGGTTGCTCTCGTAACTACACCTTCACCCCGGCTGCCCGCGCGTGATTCACCAGGGTGTCGCGCGCCGCCAGCATGTCATCCAGCGTGCCGAAGGCGTTGGTGTAGCCGCCCTTGTAGCCCGCGCCCTCGATCAGCTTGAACATGAGTCCGAAATCGATATTGCCCTTGCCCGGCGGCAGATGCACCTCAAAGCCGTTACGAAAGCAATCCGCGAGCCGCACTTCGTGCACGCGCTTGAAATTCAGCGCTTTGACGAAACCCTCGATCCCGTCGGGCACCAGGTGCGCGTGGTTGGCGGTGAAGCTCAGCTTGAAGCTGGGCGACTTGATGTCCCAATAGTACTGCCACTCTTCGACGGTGTGCGCGAGGTAATGCACTTCCGCGTCATCCGGCTCCTTGTTGAGATTTTCCAGCAGCACCAGTGCCTTTTTCTTCTCGGCATAGGCGACGATGCGCTGGAGGCGCTCTTTGCCCGCCGCCATGCGCATTTGTTTGTCCTTGGTGAAGTGATAACCCGCGTGCATCTCGGTCCAGCTGGCGCCGAGCTTGACCACCAGATCGATGTAGCGTTTCAGGTATTCGGTCACTGCATCGGACACCAGTGGCGAATACTCGGCGACGTTCACCGCCGAACTGCTGTGCAGGCCGAGCTTAAGATTGTGTTTATCCAGTAACTTGCGCACGCCGGCACAACGCTTGGTGTCGAACTTGGGTAGTGCGTTATCCCCCGTGTCGAGCTGGATGTCGATGTGTTTCAAGCCGTTGTTCGCCGCCCAGTCGATGGCGGTTTCCAGTTTCAGGCGGCGGCTGATGTCGACGCCGATGCGATCCTTGAGTCCCATTTCTCCTCCTGTGTAAGTGCCGTTTGGATTGCCTGATAATAGCGCAAAGTACCGCGGCAAACCCAGGTGTGGCACTGCGTTGACGAACAAAATATGCTTAAATGGATTTCCGCAAAAAATCAGATTAAAGGATTTTGGGACGAAAAATGACAAACATCGTTCGCGCCGTTGTGACAACAGCAATCCTTGCGTTTGGTGCAGTTACACAAGCGGCGGAGCCGTATCCGACCCGGCCCGTGCGTTTCGTCCTTGGATTTCCCGCCGGCGGTCCCACCGATGCCGCGGGCCGGATTATCGCGCAGGCGCTGTCGCCGGCACTGGGTCAGACCGTGCTGATCGATAACCGGCCCGGCGCGGACGGTGCGATTGGCGCGGAGTTGGTAGCGAAAGCCACGCCTGACGGCCATACCCTGCTGATGGGCAGCGGCTCCAATATTGCCGGCGTGCCGGCTATGCGCAAAAATCCGCCGTATGATTCGATTGCTGATTTCGTGCCGGTGGTGTTTGTCGGATGGAGCAGCTTGCTGTTGGTGGTGCATCCCGGCGTGCCGGCAAAAACGCTGGCTGAACTGATTACTTACGCGCGCGCGAATCCCGGCAAGCTTATCGTCGCCGCCGCCAATCCACCGACGATTTTCACTATGGCGCAAATAAAAGCGGCTGCGAAAGTGGACTTCCTGAACGTCCCGTATAAGGGTGACGCAGCGGCGGTGCCGGACCTGCTGTCCGGGCGTGTGCATATCCTTACCGGCGGCACCAACCTGCTGCTGCCGCATGTAAAAGACGGCAGATTGCGCGCACTTGCCGCGCTTACCCGCACCCGTACGCGGCCGGCGCCCGAGGTGCCGACCATTGTCGAGGCGGGCATTCCGAATTTCTCGATTTATGGATGGTTCGCCCTGCTCGCGCCGGCAAAGACGCCCGCGGCCAGAATTGAACGTCTTGAGCGTGAGGTCAACGTGGTTCTAAAGCGCCCGGAGATCCAGGAGCAGTTCCAAAAGATCGGCCTTGAAACGGGAGGCCCTACGCGCAAAGAACTCCCTGCATTCATTAAAGAACAGCTAGCTTCGTGGGCTGCCGCCGCGCGTGATGCGGGTGTGCCGCAGCAGTGACTACGCAATGGCATTAGACCGTTTTCACGATGGCGGGTAAGATATCGCCATCGATTCTATTCAAGGAGACATCATGAAATTCTTCCAGGGTTTTTTGCATTTCAACATCCGCTGCTCGGAGGACGACCTTCCGGCCATCGAAAAATTCTACGGCGACGTGCTGGACCTCAAGGCCGGGCCGCGTCCCAATTTCAATGCCCCCGGCGTTTGGCTTTATAACGGCGACGATCCCATCCTGCACGTCGGTGCGCGCTTCAAAAAGGGCGCGCAGGTGAAGGACTATCACTCCGGTAGCCTCGATCACATCGCGTGGAAGGCGAGCGGGGCGGTGGATTTCCGCAAGCGTTTGAAAAAGCTCGATATCGAGTTCGAGGAGCAAAACATCAAGGACGCGGGCTACCAGGTGTTTTTATACGACCCGGTCGGCACCAAACTCGAATTTAATTTTGAGAAGGAACATGTGCCCGATGCGGTGCCGCTGGGGACTACGGCTCAGGCGAATATCCGCTGACGGCCACTACTTGGCCATGCCCAGATCAACCAGCACCGCTTTGGTGTCGGCGTAATCCTTTTCGAGGTCTTTGCGAAACGGCAATCCGGTCAGGAAGTCGTCGACCCCGTGAATTTTCTCGAGGTCGCTTTTCCATTCCGCGGATTCGGTGACTCTGCGCAGCGTGTTTTCCCAGTAGGCGATCTGAGCGGCGGTCAAGCCCTTCGGCGCCAGGATCCCGCGCCAGGGGCCATACACGAGATCGACACCTTGTTCCTTCCATGTCGGAATCGCGGCAAATGCACCGCCGAGCCGCTTGGGGGCCGCAACGGCTACCATGCGGATATGCGCGGAGGTGACATGTGGGGCGGCAATGCTGGCTGGGGCGGGCGTGAGTTCGACATGTCCGCCGAGCACGTTGGTCAATGCTTCGGACGACCCCTTGAAGGCAATTATGCGGAGGTCCTTCGCGTTGCCGCCGATCGCTTTATTGAGCAGCCCGGCTGAGATGTGGCCGGGGCTGCCGATCGCGGAGACCCCGGTAGTCACCGACCTGACATCGGTTTTAAGGCGCTGCACCAGGTCCTTGCCGGTTCTGACCGGCGTGTTTGCGCTAACCACGTAGACATGGTACTCGCTGAAAAGCGATGCGATAGGGGTGAAATCAGTGTAGTTGAGCGGAATGGCGCCGGTGATGTGATTGGTCATGATGGTCTGCCCGAACACCATCAGGGTGTGCGCATCTCCAGGGCGCTGGCTGACATAGGTGTAGGCGATGTTGGTGTTGCCGCCGGGCTTGTTGACCACTGCAATGCTCGTGCTCACCAGCTTGTTGGTCGTCAGGATCCGTTCCAGCGTACGCGCCGTGCGGTCGACACCGCCGCCTGGCGCGAAGCCGACGACGATTTCCACGTTGCGTTGCGGGGTCCAGCCCTGCGCCCATCCGGTTGCGCCGAAACAGAGTAGCGCCAGTGCGAGCAGCGTGCATTTAATTTTCATGTTAACTATTTGTTTTTAAACAACTTTCTTTCAGGCATTCCATCGCTGCCGCAACCCCGCCCGGCTGATGCGGCACCTTGGCCAGCGCCAGCCCCATTTCCACACCGGCCAGCGTGCCCATCAAGGTGAGATCGTTGAAGTCGCCGAGGTGTCCGATGCGAAACACCTTGTCGGCGATCTTGCCCAGTCCGCTGCCGAGCGACATATTAAAGTTATCGAGCACCACTTTGCGGAACGCGACCTCGCTGTAACCCGTGGGCATCAGCACCGCGGTGAGCGCGCTGGAATATTCGGTTTCGTTTTTGCACAGGATTTCGAGGCCCCAGGTATGCACCGCACGGCGCGTGGCTTCGGCGTGGCGGTCGTGGCGTTTGAACACATTGTCGAGGCCCTCTTCCTCCAGCATCGCCACCGCCTCGCGCAGCCCATAGAGCAGATTGGTAGCGGGGGTGTACGGGAAAAATCCGGTTTTGTTGGGACCGAGCATTTCATCCCACGACCAGTAGGATCGCGGCAGCTTCGCGGTCTTGGAAGCGGCGAGCGCCTTTTCGCTGACCGCGTTGAACGACAATCCCGGCGGCAGCATCAACCCCTTCTGCGAACCGGCGACGGTGACATCCACGTCCCACTCATCGTGACGATAATCGATGGAACCGAGGCCCGAAATGGTATCCACCATCAGCAACGCAGGATGCTTCGCGCGGTCGATGGCTTTGCGCACTTCCGCGATGCGCGAGGTGACTGCGGTCGAGGTTTCGTTATGCACCACGCACACCGCTTTGATGGTGTGCGACTTGTCCTCAATCAGCCGCGCTTCTATGGCTGTGGCATCCGCGCCGTGACGCCAGTCGCCGGCGATAAATTCCGGAACCAGGTTCATGCGCAGCGCCAGCTTTTGCCACAACGACGCGAACTGGCCGGTTTCGTACATTAAAACTTTGTCGCCGGGCGACAGCGTATTGACCAAAGCCGCTTCCCACGCGCCGGTGCCAGACGCCGGGTAAATCACCACCGCGCCCTTGGTCTTTAAAATACGTTGCATGCCCGCCAGCACGTCGTAACCCAATTGCTGAAACTCCGGCCCGCGATGGTCGATAGTCGGCCGGTCTATGGCGCGTAACACGCGGTCGGGCACATTGGTGGGGCCGGGAATCTGCAGAAAATGGCGGCCGGCTTGGTAAGTCATGGCGGTGCTCCGGAAAATGGTGCGGTATTATAAGGGCGTGAACGGGTGAACGGGTGAAGGGGTGAACGAGTAAGTGCCCCTGCCACGGCGCCCACACGTTCACTCGTTAACCCGTTCACTCGTTCACGCCTTTATGCCTTCGACCCTCGCCACCCGCCTCAAGCAAGAAATCCGCGGCGACGTGCTGTTTGACGCCGCAACACGCGGGCGCTATTCCACCGATGCTTCGATCTACCAGATCGAACCGGTCGGTGTGGTCATTCCGCAGACCGAGGAAGACGCCATTGTCGCCATGCAGATCGCGCTCGACGCCGGCGTGGCGGTATTGCCACGTGGCGGCGGTACTTCGCAGTGCGGGCAGACGGTGGGCGCGGCGCTGATCATTGATGTCAGCAAGTATTTGCGCAACGTCGTCGATTTCAATGCTGAGGCGCGCACGGCCGTGGTGCAACCGGGCGTGGTGCTCGACCAACTCAACGCATTTTTGAAACCGCACGGCCTGTGGTATCCGGTGGACGTATCGACCAGCGCGCAGGCAACCATCGGCGGCATGACCGGCAACAACTCCTGCGGCTCGCGCTCGATTTTCTACGGCAACATGGTGCACAACGTGCGCGGTGTGGATGCGGTACTCGCCGACGGCAATGAATATCACTTCGGCGGTGTGCCTTCGGATCTGTCGCAACTCGATGGGCCACAGGGCTACCGCGATCTGGTGAGGAAAATCCGCGATATTGCGGTAGTCAACGCCGAGGAAATTGAGCACCGCTATCCGAAGCTGCTGCGGCGCGTCGGCGGTTACAACCTTGACATGGTGTCGGGCTACGCATTTAACATGGCGCATCTGCTGGTGGGCTCGGAAGGCACGCTGGCGTACTCGAAACGCATACATCTCAACCTGTCAACGCTGCCCAAGCACAAGACACTCGGCGTGTGTCACTTCCCGACGTTTTTTAAATCGATGCAAGCGCCGTTGCATATCGTCAAGCTCAAGCCCACCGCAGTCGAGCTGGTGGATCGCACCATGATCGGGCTGGCGCGTGCGAATGCCACGTTCCGGCCCATCGTCGAGAAATTTATTCAGGGCGACCCGGACGCGATTTTGCTGGTGGAATTCGCGGGTGACGACAAGGACGAGCAACACCACAAGTTAAAACAATTGGTCGAACTGATGGGCGACCTGGGATTCCCCGGCGGCGTGATCGAGATCACCGACGCCGCGCTGCAGCGCGACGTGTGGGAGGTGCGCAAGGCGGGGCTGAACATCATGATGTCGATGAAGGGCGACGGCAAACCGGTGTCGTTCATCGAAGACTGCGCGGTGCCGCTGGAACATCTCGCCGAGTATACCGAGCGCTTGACGCGCGTATTCGAGAAACACGGCACCACCGGCACCTGGTACGCGCATGCATCGGTAGGCACGCTGCATGTGCGTCCCATACTCAATATGCGTGAAGACGGTGCAATAAAAATGCGCGCCATCGCCGAAGAAGCCGCGGAAATGGTCAAGCAATACAAAGGCTCGTACTCGGGCGAACACGGCGACGGCCTGGTGCGCAGCGAGTGGATAGCACCCTTCTTCGGGCCCAATCTCACCCAGGCGTTTGGCGAAATCAAGGATATTTTCGATCCCAAAGGTCTGCTCAATCCCGGCAAGATCGTGCGCCCGTCGAAGCAGGACGACCGCTCGCTGTTCCGCTTCAAGCCCGGTTACAAGACCATCCCGATCAGCACCGCGCTCGACTGGAAAGAGTGGGGCGGTCTGGATAAAGCCGTCGAGATGTGCAACAACAACGGCCACTGCCGCAAGTTCGACGCCGGCACCATGTGCCCGTCGTTTCGCGTCACACGCGACGAACAGCATCTCACGCGCGGCCGCGCCAACACGCTGCGGCTGGCGCTGTCCGGGCAGTTAGGCCCCGACGCGTTTACCTCGGACGAAATGCACAAGGCGATGGATCTGTGCGTGTCCTGCAAAGGCTGCAAGCGCGAATGTCCCACCGGCGTGGACATGGCGAAGATGAAGATCGAATTTCTTTATCATTACAAACGGCGGCATGGATATAGCTTGAAGGACAAGCTGATTGCCGGCCTGCCGCATTACGCGCCGTGGCTATCGAAACTGGGGCCGCTGGTGAATATGGCGCAGGCGGTGGCGAAGGGCTTTGTGGGATTTGCCGCGCAGCGGTCGTTGCCGAAGTGGAAAGGTGACGCAATTGGCGTTCTCTCCTCTATGGCAGCATCCAAAGAAACCCCCTCGCCCCGCTTGCGGGGAGAGGGTGGGGGTGAGGGGCTTGCTTCCCCTACCCTCTCCCCCACCCTCTGCTCCGCTTCAAGTGTTCCCTTGTCCCGCCCCAAGGCGGGCGAGGGGGTTTCTTTGAGTGGTAACGCCAGCGATGCTACTGGGGAAAGTACTGTAAAGCGCGAAGTCGTCCTCTTCATCGATACCTTCAACAACTACTTCGAACCCGAGAATGCGCAAGCAGCATTAAAAGTGCTGCAAGCCGCCGGCTACACCGTACACCTGCCGCGCGCACCAGGCGAATCGCGCCCGCTGTGCTGCGGCCGCACGTACCTTGCCACCGGCATGGTTGACAAAGCGCGCGCGGAAGCCGAGCGCACCATAGCCGCGCTGCTGCCCTACATCGAACGCGGCATTGCCATCGTCGGATTGGAACCCTCGTGTTTGCTCGGCATGCGTGACGAATTCCTGTCGATGCTGCCGAATCCCCAGTCGGCGGAACTGGCGTTGAACGCCTACCTGTTCGAGGAGTTCATCGCGCGCGAGCTCGACGCCGGGCGCTTCAAGCTGAATTTAAAAGCGTTGCCGCAGAAAAAAGCGCTGCTGCACGGCCACTGCCATCAAAAAGCGTTCGCCGCGATGCCCGCGGTGCTGCGCGTGCTGAATCTGATACCCGAGCTGCAAACCGAATTGATCGAATCCAGTTGCTGCGGCATGGCCGGCAGTTTCGGCTACGACGCTGAGCATTACGAGGTATCGATGCAAATGGCCGAAGCCGCATTGCTGCCGAAAGTTCGCGAGGCCGGCAAAGATACCTTGATCGTCGCCGATGGCACAAGTTGCCGCCACCAGATACACGACGGCGCGCAACGCGAGGCGGTGCATGTGGCACGCGTGCTGGCGGACGCGCTGGCGTGACAGTTGAAGGGCAGCCCTGCCTGCTCGAAGTCGACAACCTGCATGTGCAATTTCACACCCCGCGCGGCGTGGTGCGTGCGGTGGAAGGCATTTCCTATACGGTCAAGGCGGGTGAAATCGTCGCGCTGGTGGGTGAATCCGGCTGCGGAAAGTCGGTGTCGTCGCTGGCGATCATGCGGCTGCTGGCGCAATCAGGGCGCGTGACGCAAGGACATATACTGTTCGAAGGCCGCGATCTGCTCACGCTGGCCGATGACGCAATGCGTGCGATCCGCGGACGCGACATCGCGATGATTTTTCAGGATCCGATGACTTCGCTGAATCCGGTGCTCACCGTCGGGTTTCAGATCATGGAGCCGCTGTTTCTGCATTTGCATATGACGCCGGAGGCGGCACGCACGCGGGCGCTGGAGCTGCTGGAAATGGTGGGCATTCCCGACGCCGAGCGCAGGCTCGATCAATATCCGCACCAATTCTCCGGCGGCATGCGCCAGCGCGTGGTGATTGCCATCGCGCTGGCCTGCAACCCCAAGCTCATTATTGCGGACGAGCCGACCACCGCGCTCGATGTCACGATCCAGGCGCAGATACTCAAGCTGATGCAGGACCTCGCGCGTGATCTCAACATCGCGCTGGTGGTGATCACGCACAACCTGGGCATCGTCGCGCGCTACGCCGACCGCGTGAATGTAATGTACGCGGCGCGCCTGGCCGAGCAGGGTGCGGCGGAAGCGGTATTTGCCAAGCCGCTGCACCCGTATACCGCTGGCCTGCTGCGCTCGGTGCCGCGGCTCGACCAGCCGCGCGGCCTGCGGCTCGAAACCATCGATGGCGCGCCGCCCGATCTGCTCGCGCCGCCGCCGGGTTGCCGCTTTGCGCCGCGCTGTGCGGGGCGCCAGCCGGCGTGTGAGCTGAGCCTGCCTGCCATGCTTGAGGTGACTGCCGGTCGTTACAGCGCGTGCCTGCGCGCGCAGGAAATGGAACATAAAGGCCCGGCCGCGCTGGGGTTACAAGCCGCCGCGCACAGCGCAGCGGTGGTGAAGCCGGTAAATCGCGAGCGGCCTTTGCTCAGTGTGCGCGGGCTCAAAACCTACTTCGATGTTTCCACCGGGTTAAAAACTTTCGCCGCCAACAAGGCTGAAGTGCGCGCGGTAGATGATCTGTCATTCGATGTATTCAAGGGCGAGACCGTCGGCCTGGTGGGCGAATCCGGCTGCGGCAAAACCACTGTCGGGCGCACGTTGTTACGGCTGGAGAATTCCACCGCCGGAAGCATCTCTTTTGACAACGCCGACGTCACACATGCGCGCGGCGACGCGCTAAAAACCTATCGCCGCAAGATACAGGTAATTTTTCAGGACCCGTTCAGTTCACTCAATCCACGCATGACTATCGGCGACAGCATCGCCGAGCCGCTGCTGGTATATAAATTGCAGCCGGACAAGGCCGCGGCGCGCGCCAAAGTCAGCGGGCTGTTGCGGCAGGTGGGCCTGTTTGACTACATGGCAGGCCGTTACCCGCATGAGTTGTCGGGCGGCCAGCGCCAGCGCGTGGGCATAGCGCGCGCGCTGGCGATGGAACCGGAATTTATCGTGTGCGACGAGCCGGTGTCGGCGCTCGATGTGTCGATACAGGCGCAGATCATCAATCTGCTGGAAGAACTGCAGAAAAAACTGGGGCTCACCTATCTGTTCATCGCGCACGATCTTGCGGTGGTGCGCCACATATCGGATCGCGTGATCGTCATGTACCTCGGCCGGGTGATGGAGATCGCCGATCGCGACACCTTGTATGCAGAGCCGCTGCACCCCTACACGCAGGCGTTGCTCGAAGCGGTGCCGGTGCCTGATCCGCTGATCGAAGCGCAGCGCGCGCATCGTGTGCTGGGCGGTGAAGTGCCCAGTCCGCTGACACCACCATCGGGCTGCGTGTTTCACACACGCTGCCCGCGCGCGGATGCAGCGTGCAGGGCTGAACGCCCGCCGTTACGCGAGGTGCGCGCCGGGCATTTCGCGGCTTGTCTTAAAGTTGAGGTTTGATTGCTTTTCTGGCGTACCCAACCGCATTAAATCTTGCCGATGCTTTTCACGGCGCGCGCCATGCGTTGGTGGTCGGCGTCAAAAAACTTGCGAAATTCCGGCGCATCGCGGTAATCGAGCACCACCTGCAGGTTTTCCAGCGACTTCTTGAACAGCGGATCGCTGGTGGCTCTGCGCGCCAGATCGCGTACTTTGGTCATTGTCACTTCCGGCACCGCCGCCGAGGTGAACAGGCCCACCCACAGATAAGCCTCGATATTGATGCCCAACGATTTAAATGTAGGCACCGTGGGGATCGCCGGATGTACTTTGTCGCCCCAACTGGCCAGCAGACGCAGCTTGCCCGAGTTGCTGTGGGGCAACATGGTCGCCGGTGCGCCGGCGGTAACTTGCGAGTGTCCGCCCAGTGCCTGGGTGATCGCCGGGCCGCCGCCGGTGGTGGGCAGATGACGCATGGTGGTTTTGGTGGCGTCGAGGAACAACACCATCGGCGTGTGCGTGATGCCGTACGGGCCAGAGGTCGAAAACACCAGCTCATTCGGTTTTGATTTTGTGAGCGCGATCAGCTCCTTGACGGTCTTTACCGGCAACACCGGATGCACGCCCATCACCAATGGGTCGGCACTCATCAGCGCGATAAATCCAATCTGATTCAGCGCGTAAGGCGATTTGACGCCATACAGTATGTCTTTCTCCAGCGCGAGATGCAGGTTGGCCGTGGTCACCAGCCAACTGTGTCCGTCAGGCGGTTGATTTACCACGTAGGCAGTACCCGCGGCCGCGGTGCCGCCCGGGCGATTGACCACCGGCGCGGCCTGGCCTGTAATTTTTTCAAGAATTGTCGACAGCGGTTGCGCGTGAACCTGATTCATGCCGCCGGGTGGATTAGGCACGGTAATGTTGATGGCCTTGGACGGATAAGCCTGTCCTGAGCCTGTCGAAGGGTCCTGCGCGTGGGCGGAAAACGCAAGGCAAACCAGTGCAGCGGCAGGGAGTAATCGTGGCATGTAAATCTCCTCGGTGAAGGACGCAAACCCGTAAGCGGGTCTCTTATCGGAAACGGCATTGTTATAGCCCCTCGTGGGTGTGTCAACACGTATCGTTCTCACCCAGGGCGGGGCGGCATCAAATCCTGCGCACCGCCGCAGTTATAATGCGACGCGCAATCTGTTTGTTCCTTCAGGGAATTTTAGCGAAAGCGAGTCATGTTCAACCCCTTCAAAAAACTCGAACTTATCGAAACCGAAGTGTTCATGTCGATGCCGGCAAAGTTTCGCAAGAAGCAGCGCACTGCATGGTCGGACCCCAATCGGCAGGGCGCGGAAGTCGAATGCTTTCTCGAAGGCCCGTCGTTCGATCGCGAAGGCAATCTGTGGTTTGTCGATATTCCGTTCGGGCGCATTTTTCGCATCACGCCGAAAAAGGAGTGGGAACTGGTCACGCAGTATGACGGCTGGCCCAACGGTTTGAAGATACACAAAGACGGCCGCATTTTTATTTGCGACTATAAAGAAGGCCTGCTGATGCTGGACCCGAAAAGCGGCAAGCTCGAAACCATTTTGCGCACCGCGTTCAGCGAAGGCTTCAAGGGGTTGAACGATCTGCATTTTGCCGCCAATGGCGATTTGTATTTCACCGATCAGGGCCAGACCGGCATCGCCGATCCGACCGGGCGCGTGTTCCGTTTCTCGATGAGCGGGCGCCTCGACCGGCTGTGCGACAACGTGCCCAGCCCCAATGGCATCACGCTTTCCGCCACCGACAAACATTGCTATGTGGGCGTGACGCGCTCGCAGCAAATCTGGCGCCTGCCGATCATGGCTGACGGCAATGTCTCCAAGACCGGCGTTGCGGTGCAACTCTCCGGCGGTGTAGGCGGGCCCGACGGCATCGAAATGGATTGCGAGAACGGTTTGCTGGTGTGCCAGCTGGGTGTCGGCATCTGGCGCTTCGATGCCAACATGCTGCCCACGCACCTGATTCATTCGCCCGATCACAGGCATCATCATCTGGCAAATATTGCGGCGGGCGGCCCCGATCTGAAAACGCTCTACATTACCGAGTCGCTGTCCGGCGACATACTGCGGGCACAATTGCCGGTGGCGGGCAAGAAGTTGTTTTCGCATCAATAGCCGGTCAGGAGCGCGCTCATGCTATTCCCAGTAACCCTCGTTGGAAGTTTTCCGCAGCCCGACTGGCTGATCGATCGCGCGCGGCTGTCGGCGCGGCTGCCGCCCCGAGTTCGCGCGAAGGAGCTGTGGCGTATTCCTGAGCCGCTGCTCGAGGAAGCGCAGCGCGACGCGACGCTGGTGGCGATACGCGCGCAGGAAGAAGCCGGGCTCGATATCATCACCGATGGCGAAATCCGCCGTGAGAGCTATTCCAACCGCTTCGCTACGGGCCTCGATGGTATTGATCTCGACAACCCCGGCACGGCGATGGACCGTACTGGCCATCCCAACCCGGTGCCGCGTATCGTCGGGCCGATCCGCCGCACGCGCCCGGTCGAGGTCGAAGACGTGCGGTTTTTGCGCGCACACACCGCGAAGCCGATAAAGATTACCGTGCCGGGGCCGTTCACCATGACGCAACAGGCGCAGAACGATTTTTATGCGGATGATGAAAGCGCGGCGATGGCGTACGCCGATGCGGTCAATGCGGAAATTCGCGACTTGTTCGCGGCGGGCGCCGACATTGTGCAAATCGACGAACCGTACATGCAGGCGCGGCCGGAAAAGGCGCGTCGGTACGCGATCAAGGCGATCAACCGCGCGCTTGACGGCATTAGCGGAACCACCATCGTGCACCTGTGCTTTGGTTACGCTGCCGTCGTGCACGATAAACCGGCGACGGGATACTCCTTCCTGCCCGAGTTGCGCGACTGTTCCTGCCAGCAGGTGTCCCTGGAAACCGCGCAGCCTAATCTCGATTGCGCGGTGTTGAGCAAACTCGATAACAAAAAAATCCTGCTTGGGGTGATTGATCTGGGCGATCCTAATGTGGAAATCGGCGCGGTGGTGGCCTCGCGCATCCGCCGTGCGTTGCCGTATGTGAAAGCCGAAAACATTATCGTCGCGCCTGATTGCGGCATGAAGTATCTGCCGCGTGAAACCGCCATCGGCAAAATGCGCGCAATGGTCGAAGGCGCGAAAATCATGCGTAAAGAGCTCGGCGGCTAGCGCCCATGCCAGGCCAAATCAGTGTCGAGCGGTCTGCCGCGGTAGCAACCGTTTTCATCGACAACCCCGCCAAGTTAAACGTGCTGACGGTTGCGATGTGGCAGCAACTCGCGCGCGTGATGCGCGAGTTGTCGGCAGCTGACGATGTGCGCTGTGTGGTGCTGCGTGGCGCGGGCGACCAGGCGTTTGCCGCCGGCGCCGACATCGCCGAATTTGCAACCGTGCGCAACACGCGCGAGCAGGGCGTTATCTATCACCGCGAGCACGTGTATGGCGCGCTGCAAGCGGTGGCCGACTGCCGGCATCCGGTGGTGGCGATGATTCACGGTCCCTGCGTGGGCGGCGGGCTCGAAATTGCATGCCAGTGCGACCTGCGGCTCGCCGGTGTATCCGGGCGCTTTGGCGTGCCGATCAACCGGCTGGGGTTTTCAATAGCCTGCGACGAACTCGCAGCGGTGCTGCCGGTGGTGGGGCGCGCCGCCGCGCTGGAAATTTTGCTCGAAGGCCGCGTGTGGGATGCGCACGAAGCGTTGGCCAAAGGTTTGCTCACGCGCGTGACACCCGATGCACAACTCGCCGAAGAAACGCGCGCAACCGTCGAGCGCATCGCGGCGGGCGCGCCGCTGGTGGCGCGCTGGCATAAACAATTTGTGCGTCGGCTTACGCCAAGTGCGCAGCCGCTGACCGCAGCTGAAATCGACGCCAGTTTTGCCTATTTCGATACCGCGGATTTTCGCGAGGGCTACGCCGCTTACCAGCAAAAACGCAAGCCGAACTTCATTGGTAGATAAATTATAAGTCTTTGTTTTTATTATATTTTTACAGGAACAATCATGTCAGGACCGTTATCGCACATCAAAGTACTCGACCTCTCGCGCGTGCTCGCCGGGCCGTGGACGGCGCAGAACCTCGCCGATCTGGGTGCGGAAGTGATCAAGGTTGAGCGTCCCGGC
This sequence comes from Bordetella parapertussis, assembly GCA_945861275.1. Taxonomy (GTDB): domain Bacteria; phylum Pseudomonadota; class Gammaproteobacteria; order Burkholderiales; family SG8-41; genus UBA5216. Next base: position 51,006 of record CAMATZ010000002.1, on the reverse strand, counting down.
AAGGGCGACGATTCACGCGCTTATGCGCCGCCGTTTCTGAAGGACGAGCAGGGTAACGAGACCAAAGAATCTGCGTATTTTTGCGCCGCCAATCGCGGCAAAAAGTCGATCACCGTCGATCTCAGCAAGACCGAAGGCCAGCAACTGGTGCGCGAACTGGCCACGCAATGCGATGTGCTGGTTGAAAATTACAAGTTCGGCGATCTCGCGCGCTACGGGCTGGGGTATGAAGACCTGAAAAAACTCAATCCGGGTCTCATCTATTGTTCAGTCACCGGTTTCGGCCAGACCGGCCCCTACAAAGAGCGTCCCGGTTACGACTTTATGGCGCAGGGCATGGGCGGATTGATGAGCATCACCGGCGAAGCCGACGGCCTGCCCGGCGCCGGAGCGCAGCGCGTGGGCATCCCCATCATCGATATGACCACGGGCATGTACGCCACCATCGCGATATGCGCCGCGCTGACCCATCGCGCGGTCAGCGGCAAAGGACAGTGGATCGACGTGGCGCTGCTCGACACCTGCGTCGCCTTCCTCGCTAATCAGGCGATGAATTATTTCGCCACCGGCGTATCACCCTCGCGCATCGGCAACGCGCATCCGAACATCGTGCCCTATCAAACCTTCAAAACTGCGGATGGTGCGGTGATACTCGCCTGCGGCAACGACAACCTGTTCAACAAATTCTGCGAGGCGGCAGGCTGCGCGCACCTGCTCAAAGACCCGCACTTCGCCACCAACGGTGATCGCGTGAAGAACCGCGTCGAAGTGACGCGCGTGCTGAACGAGATTTTTGAAAAGCGTTCCACGCAGGCGTGGGTCAAGTTATTGGACGATGCCGGTGTCGCCAACGGCCCCATCAACACCATCGCCGAAGTGTTCAAGGAACCGCAGGTAATCGCGCGCGGGCTGAAAATCGAACTGCCGCACGCGGTGGCAGGTAAAGTAACGCTGGTGGCCAGCCCCATGCGCTTTTCCGAAACCCCGATCAAGCACGAAATCCCGCCGCCCGCGGTGGGGCAGCATACCGATGAGATTCTGCGCGGGGTGCTGAAGAAGAGTGAGGCGGAGATTGCGGCGTTGCGTAGCGGCGGGGTGGTGTAGGGGGTACGATTGAAACTGATGTGAAGCAAGACAATTTACTCGGTTCAAAGAAACTCCCTCGCCCGATTGAGCGGGAGTGACGCCACGGCGCGTGCGTCGCGAATTGCGCCCATGAACGTGGCGTCCCTTCCCGCGTTCGGCCCCCTCGCTGCGCTATCCCCAGCCCTTCTCCCGGCGGGCATCGGTATCTACACATCTCCACTTCACAGTTCCCTCGCCCCGGAAACGGGGAGAGGGCTAGGGTGAGGGGCACTACCGCAGCATGAGATAGCCGCCCCTCACCCCCACCCTCTCCCCGTTTCCGGGGCGAGGGGGTCTCTTTGAGATGTGTAGATATCGATGCCTGGCGGGAGTAGGGGCATCGAGTCCCTGCCCGAGCGGGCTATTGCGTTATTTGATCCTCAACAGTTTCGCTGCGGTTTCACCGAGGATCGCGATGCGCTCGTCGTCGCTCAGGCTGGGCGTGCCGAGGATGTGATCCACTGCCTTGTCCTCCCACGGGTAGGGGTAGTCGGTGCCGAGCATGATCTGGCTCGATCCCACGTTCGCGGCGAGATGCCGCAACGCTTCGGGCGTGAAAATGAGCGCGTCGTAGTAGAGCTGCTTCAGGTACTCCGTCGGCCGCTTCTTGAGCGTGCGATTGCAGCGGTGCGGGAAGGTGAGGCAGCCGTGATCGGAGCGGTCCATGTAGGACGCGATGTAGCCGCCGCCGTGCGCGGCGCAAATTTTCAGCCCCGGGAACATGTCGAGCGTCCCCTCGAAGATCAAATGCGAAAGCGCGATCGTGGTGTCGAGCGGATTGCCGATCACGTTGTCGAGCACGCCATTGCCTTTCAGACGCCGCGCCAGATCGGGCGTGCCCTGCGGGTGCAGGAAGACGAGGATGTCGAGTTCCTCACACTTGCGCCAGAACGGGTGAAATTTCGGATCCGCGAACTCGTCGTTGCCGACGCTCGCGCCGACCGCGACGCCGCGCAAACCGAGCTTCTTCACTGCGTGCTCGAGCTGCTGCGCGGCGAGGTCGGGAAACTGCAGGGCAACTGACGCCAACGCGACGAAGCGGTCGGGATTGCGTGCGCAGATCTCGACCAGCCCTTCGTTGTTCAGACGCACGACTTGCGTGGCGGTGTCGCGATCGGCCTCATACCAGAACGGATTGATGCTGAGCGCTTCCATGTCGATGCCCTGCACGTCCATGTCGCGCAGCCGCGTCGTCACATCCTCCATCACGATGCCGCCGGTATGGTGCTTGTAGGCGTCCTCGCCGAGAAGCTTCGACGCGCCAGGGATGAGACAGTGCGCGTGCACGTCGATGGTTTTCACGCGGCGGCCCTTGACCACAACTTCGCGGCGTTTGACCGCGGGTTGCGCCGAGCCCGAGCCCGATTGTGCCGCCGCAGCAAGCCGCGGCTCCTGCGCGGCAATGAGCTCGCAGCTGGTGAAAACAATTGCGGGATCCACTGCGCGCGGATGGGTTGCGCCAGGTGTGTGATGCGTATTCATTACTTTCTCCTCCGTTGGTTGAGCGCACTACTATACAGCGTGATCCACCCTGCAACGCCGCACACCCGCCTCCGGCGCAAACAGCAGATGGCCGTGCGGGGTGAGAATGGGCGCGAGGAAGCTGGCCGTCATCCGGCAATCGAAAATCGGATCACAAGCTGCACTTGATGAAGATCACTCCAGCTTCGCTCCCGACGCTTTCACCACAGCCGCCCATTTTTCCATATCCGCTTTCACGAATGCCGTAAATTGCTCTGGTGTCCTGGCGATAACCTGCAAGCCCTGTTCCGCCAGCCGGGCGATGGTATCTGCGTTGCGCAGCACTTGTTGCGACTCGGTATGGATGCGCGCGAGCACCTCCCTCGGCGTTGCCGCGGGCGCGAAGAAACCGTACCAGTATTCGACTTCATAATTGGGCAACCCCGATTCGAGCATGGTTGGAATACCCGGCATGGTGGGCGCACGCTGTGGCGACGAAACCGCCAGTGCTTTCAGGCGGCCCGCCTTGATCAGCGCGGTGGCTGCCGGCAAGGTCGAGAACATGACATGCACCTGTCCACCCACTACGTCGGTCAATGCCGGGCCGGCGCCCTTGTAGGAGATGTGCACCATCCTGGTTTTGGTGACATGCAAAAACATTTCAGCGGACATGTGATTGCCGGTGCCGGTGCCGGCCGATGCGTAATTGATTTGACCGGGACGTGCGCGCGCGAGATCGGCAAGTTCCTTTGCGGTTTTTACCGGTAATGACGGATGCACCACCAGCACCATGGGCGTTGAAGCAAGGGGTGCTGCGACGGCCAGATCGCGTTGCACATCGAACGCCGGCCGTGAATAGAGGCTGGGGCCGATGCCGATTTCCGACGTCGAACCGACCAGCAGCGTGTAGCCATCGGGCACCGATTTCACCGTCAGTTCCAGCCCCACATTACCGGCTGCGCCGGGACGGTTCTCGACGAAAAACTGCTGCCCGATCTGTTCGGACAACTTTTGTGACATGACACGCGCGAGAATGTCGGTGCCGCCGCCCGGCGCAAAAGGCACGATGACGCGTACCGGCTTGGCGGGGTAAGTCTGTGCGTGCGCAACACCGTTTGCAACCAGTGCCGTGCCCAACATCAGCGTGCTGGCAATAGCGCAATATTTCATAACATTCGCTCCAAGACACTCATTCATAGCGCGAGCCTACACCAATTGCGCCGATGGCAGAATGCTTGCCGATGGCGCCGGAATGGTTTAGAAGTCTGCTACAAAGTTTGAGGAGAGAATTGCCATGCGTTTGGGCGTGTTGCTGCCCCACCGGGGTGTGATTATTCAGTCGGCGCGGCGTCCGCCGGTGGAAGACTGCTGGACCATCGCGCGCTTGTGCGATGAGGCGGACATGGACGTGTGGGTGGGTGACAGCGTAGTGGCCAAGCCGCGTCTGGAACCGCTGACCACGCTCGCGTATGTAGCGGCGATGACCCGGCGCGCCAGATTGGGAACTGCGGTTTTGTTGCCGGCATTGCGCCAGCCCACGGTACTGGCGCATCAGCTCGCCAACATCGATCAGATTTCGCAGGGGCGGCTGGTGCTGGGTCTCGGCGTGGGTTGGGGTCTGCCCGCGATTGCGCGCGAGTGGGAGGCGTGCGGGCAAGTACACAAGCGCCGCGCCAAAGACCTCGAAGAACACATGAAAGTGTGGCGCATGCTGTGGAGCGGCAGGCCGGTGACGTATGCAGGCAGCGGCTTCAAGCTCACCGAACACACCATCGGCCCGCTGCCGTGGAACGAAGAAGGCCCGCCGCTGCTGGTCACCGCAGGCAATCGCGGCGAATTCATTCCGGCGCAGATCGAGCGTGTGGGCAAATTCGGTGACGGCGTGATTACCACGTACGTGACTGAAGACGATATCCGTAAACTGCGCGAGGTGTGCGCGGAGGCGATGGCGAAGCACGCGCGCCCGCGCCCTGATTTTCCCCTGTGCGTTTACACTACCATCCGGCTTGAAGACGATGCGGCCAAGGCCGAGTCGCTGACGCACGAGTTCCTCGAAAAATACTACGGCGGCGGCGTGAATTTCCGTGGCATGATGGGCTTGGGACCCGCGTCGGTGGTGATTGATGTGCTTAAGCGCTACGAGGCAGCAGGTGTTACCGACCTGTGCATACGGCTGGTGGGCGAGGATCAGGTGGCGCAGCTGGCGCAGTTCATTGTGGATGTGTTACCCGCCTTGAAGAAAAAATGATTAAAAACAATTACTTAACTACCGCTATGAGTGCTGCGCTGATTGCTGCCTTGGGGCAGGCAACGGCTCAAACCTTTCCCACCAAACCCGTGCGCCTGATCGTAGCCTTCGCACCCGGCGGCGCCACCGACACCTTCGCGCGCGTAACCGCAGCGGAAATGACGCGCAGCCTCGGTCACCAGGTCATCGTTGAAAATCGCGCTGGCGCCGGTACCACGCTCGCTGCGGACTTTGTTGCCAAATCTGCAGCGGATGGTTATACCCTGCTGTTTACCGACCTCTCCACACACGCCATCATGCCCTCGCTTTACCACAAGCTCGGCTTTAACCATGCGCGCGATCTGGTTGCCGTAGCGCCGGTGTCGGCGTCACCGCTGATCATGGTGGCGCATCCCTCGGTGGGTGTGAAAAACGCAAAAGAGCTGATCGCGCTGGCGAAAAAAAGCCCCGGCATCACCTGCGGCAATGCCGGCGCGGGCACTGTCACGCATCTGGCAGCGGAGAAATTCCGCACGCGGGCCGGTATCGACCTGATTGCCGTCAACTACAAGGGCGGTACAACATCCACCGTGTCGTTGCTCACCGGCGAGATTGCATTGATCGTCACCACCATACCGGCGGCGCTGGAACACGTGCGCTCGAAAAAGCTGGTAGCGGTCGGTCTCACCTCGGACAAACGCGCCGCAGCCTTGCCGGAAATCCCCGCGCTGGGCGAAACTGTCAAGGGCGTGGATGCGGCCGTGATCGCGGCCGTGCTGGCCCCGGCCAACGTGCCGCGCGCTATCATCGAGAAGCTGAACGCCGAATTCGCCAAAGCGGTGGATGCACCGAAGGCCAAAGAGATTTTCCTGGCCAATGCGGCTGAAGCGATGAAGCAAAGCCCGGACGTAATGCAGCGCGTGATGGAGCAGGATGTGAAGACCTGGGCAGAAGTGGTGAAAGTGACGGGTGTGCGGATTAACTAAAATTGATTAACCACGGAAAATAAAAATCCAGGCCGTTAATGTTTGAGCACCTGACAGCAAGTCCCGTAGTCGGCCTGATGCCTGAAGCCGCGCGCCTGCGCGACGCAGGCCACGGCCCGCTCATCTCATACTCGCGCAAGGTATTCATTCCGTTGACGCGGCTGTGCCGCGATGTGTGCAGCTACTGCACCTTTGCGCACGCGCCACAGCTGGGCGTGCGTGGTTATCTCACGCCCGATGAAGTACTGGCTATTGCCAAAGCAGGGCAGGCGGCAGATTGCACCGAGGCCTTGTTTACACTCGGCGACAAACCGGAGTTGCGCTACAAGGCCGCGCGCGAAGAACTCGCGACGCTGGGCTACGCCAGCACCATCGATTACCTGCATGCGATGTGTGCGCTGGTGTTGCGCGAGACTACGCTGTTGCCGCACGTGAATCCGGGAGTGATGACGCGCGATGAGATGGCGAGGTTACGCGAGGTGAGTGCGTCGCAGGGTTTGATGCTGGAAAGCACCTCCGAGCGCCTGTGCGAAAAAGGCGGACCGCATTTTGGCTCGCCTGACAAGCATCCGGCAGCGCGGCTTGAAACACTGCGGCTCGCGGGGGAGCTTAAGATACCGTTCACCACCGGCATACTCATCGGCATCGGTGAAACACGCGCGGAGCGTATCGACGCGCTGGTTGCGATCCGCGATCTGCACCAGCGCTACGGCCACATTCAGGAAGTGATCATCCAGAATTTTCGCGCCAAGCCCGCTACGCGCATGGCAACTGCACCGCACGCGCCGCACGAAGAATTGCTGTGGACCATCGCCGTGGCGCGAATGATTCTGGGCGCGCAGATGAACCTGCAGGCGCCACCGAATCTGAGTGCCGGGAATAGCGGGGAATTGATAGCCGCCGGCATCAACGATTGGGGCGGTGTGTCGCCGGTGACGCCTGATCATGTGAATCCCGAAGCGCCGTGGCCCGCCATTGAAGAACTGCGCCGCATTACTGCCGCGCAAGGCAAGGAACTGGTTGCGCGGCTGCCGAGCTACCCCTCGTACGTGCACGAGGCGCACGCCTGGCATCATCCGAAAATCGCCACCGCCATAATCCGTGCGAGTGACACTGATGGTTATGCGCGCGCCGATGGCTGGTCGCCGGGGTTGGCGCTGCCGTTGAACGTGTTATCACGATCCAAAAAATTATCAATAAAAACAAATACTTACGATACATCAACCGAACCAGGCATCGCGCGGCTATTCACCGCACGCGGCGACGCGTTTCACGACATCTGCGCCGCGGCAGACGCACTGCGACGCAATACCGTAGGCGACACCGTGCGCTATGTGGTGAACCGCAATATCAACTACACCAACATCTGCACTTATCGTTGCACCTTCTGCGCGTTTTCCAAGGGCCGCCACAGTGCGTCGCTGCGTGGCGCGGCCTATGATCTGCCGCTCGAAGAAATCGAGCGGCGTGTGGCCGAAGCGTGGTCGCGCGGCGCCACCGAAGTGTGCATGCAGGGCGGCATTCATCCCTCGTACACCGGCGACACCTATCTCGACATTTTGCGCGCGGTCAAACGCGCGGCGCCCGGCATTCACGTGCATGCGTTTACGCCGCTGGAAGTCACCCACGGTGCGCAAACACTGGGTTTGCCGGTGCGTGAATTTCTGTTGCGGTTGATCGACGCGGGCCTGAACAGCCTGCCCGGTACCGCCGCGGAAATTCTCGATGATGAAGTGCGGCGCATGATCTGCCCGGATAAAGTGAACACCGAAGAATGGCTCACCGTGATGGAAACCGCGCACGGGCTGGGCTTGCGTTCCACCGCTACCATCATGTTCGGCCACGTGGATCATCCGCGCCACTGGGCGCGGCATCTGCTGAGAGTGCGCGCCTTGCAGCAGAAGACCGGCGGCTTCACCGAATTCATCCCGCTGCCTTTTGTGCATATGGGCGCGCCGGTGTATCAGCAGGGCCGCGCGCGCAAGGGACCGACGTCGCGCGAAGCGATATTGATGCACGCGGTGGCACGGCTGGTGCTGCATCCGGTGATACAGAACATACAAGTATCGTGGGTGAAATTGGGCGCAGACGGTGTGGCCGCATGCCTCGCCGCCGGCGTCAATGATCTTGGCGGCACGCTGATGAACGAAAGCATTTCGCGCGCCGCGGGCACGCAGCACGGGCAGGAAATGCCGCCGGCGCGCATGGAGGCGATGATCAGTGCGGCAGGGCGCGTGCCGCAGCAGCGCACCACGCTGTATGGCGACGCGACGCTGGAGCGGCATGCTGCAGCGCAGGCGGCGCCACCGCTGGTGGCGTTGCCCATGCCAGCGCAAAAAGAGCGCAGCGCCGCGTGAACATCGGCGTGCTCGGCGGTAGCGGCAAGGAAGGCAGCGGGCTCGCCTATCGCTGGGCGCTTGCAGGGCACGCGGTGGTGATAGGCTCGCGCGATGCGGGCAAAGCGCAAACCAGCGCGGCGGAATTGAATCAATTGCTCGGCGGCAAAGCGAGGGTGCGTGGCGCCAGTAATGCGGAAGCGGCGCAGGCAGCGATAGTGGTGCTCACCGTCCCCTTCGCGGCACAACTTGCCACTGCCGAAAGTGTTGCCGGTCAGCTGGCAGGCAAAATTCTGATTGATGTCACGGTACCGCTCACACCACCGCGAGTGGATAAAGTGCAGTTGCCCAACGGCGAATCGGCGGTGCTTGCGTTGCAGCGGCGGCTGGGCGCGCAGGTGAAAGTGGTCTCCGCATTCCAGAATGTTTCCGCCACCCACCTCAAGGATGCGGCGCACGAGGTCGATTGCGATGTGCTGGTGTGCGGCGATGATGCCGAAGCGCGTGAGGTGGTGATCGGCCTCGCGCATGACGCGGGCCTGCGCGCGTGGCACGCGGGCGTGTTGGCGAATTCGGTGGCGTCCGAGGCGCTGACTTCGGTGCTGATCGCGATCAATAAGCGCTACAAGGTTGCGGGGTCGGGGATACGGATTACTGGTGTGATGCGTGACTGAACGTGCATTGAGTCTGGTGGCGTTGCCCGGCATACCAGAAGTGGTTGTAGGTGCGTCACTATGCGATTTGCTTGCAACCGCCATTGCGCGTGCGCATAGGGCCCTGCAATCCGGCGACATACTCGTAATCGCGCAAAAAATCGTCTCCAAAGCCGAAGGCCGTTTGGTACAACTTGCGGGCGTGCAGCCCTCTGCACGGGCGCAGACTCTGGCCAAGGCAGCCCACAAAGACCCGCGCATCGTCGAACTGATGCTGCGTGAATCACACCAAGTGCTGCGCGTGAAGCCCGGCATCATTATCGTCGAACACAAGCTGGGCTTCGTGATGGCGAACGCGGGTATCGATCAATCCAATGTGCCGGGCGCTGAAGACGCGGTGTTGTTATTGCCGGTGGACCCCGATGGCAGCGCGCATAAGCTGCGCGACGCATTGCGCGGCCACAGTGGAGTCGACGTGGGCGTGCTCATCATCGACAGCTTCGGACGCGCCTGGCGCAACGGCGTGACCGGCACCGCGATTGGCGTTGCCGGCATACCGGCGCTGATTGATTTGCGCGGGAATAAGGACCGCGAAGGCCGCACCCTGAAGGTGACGCAGGTGGCCGCTGCGGATGAACTCGCTGCTGCCGCTTCGCTGGTTATGGGTCAGGCGGATGAGGGCACGCCCGCCGTGCTGGTGCGCGGGTTTCCGTACGCGCCGCGTGAGAGTTCCGTCAAAGAACTGCTGCGCCCCGAAGCCGAGGATTTATTTCGATGATCGTGGCGCTCGCAGGCGGTGTCGGTGGCGCGAAGCTCGCGGTCGGGCTGGCGGCGGTGTTGTCGCCGAAGGAACTGGCCATTGTGGTGAATACCGGCGACGATTTCGAGCATCTGGGTTTTACCGTTTGTCCCGACCTCGACACCGTGCTGTACACGCTGGCAGGCGTCAACAATCCGCAAACCGGCTGGGGCCGCGCAGGCGAAACATGGCAGTTCATCAGCGAAGTAAAGCGTCTGGGCGGCGCACACTGGTTTCAATTGGGTGATCGCGATCTCGCGCTGCATGTGCTGCGGCGTGAAGCATTGCGTGGGGGCGCATCACTCTCGGCAGTGACCAGCGATCTTGCCGCGCGCCTGGGCATCCAGCACAAGATTTTGCCGATGAGCGAGACGGCGGTGCGCACCCGTGTGAAAACAACATCGGGCGAAATGGATTTCCAGAATTACTTTGTGCGGCAGCAGTGCAAGCCGCGCGTAAGCGGATTTCGTTACACAGGCGCGCGCAATGCGCGTGTGCCCGACGCGCTCGCGCGTGTGCTGCGAGGGCGTGTGGATGCCGTGGTGCTGTGCCCCTCAAACCCGTTCGTGAGCATTGCGCCGATCTTCAGCGTGCCTGCCATCAAGGCGTGGTTGAAGGCGCGCACGTTTCCCGTGGTGGCGGTGTCACCGATCATCGGCGGCGCGGCGGTCAAAGGCCCGGCGGCGAAAATGATGCGGGAGCTGGGGATGCAGCCGACTGCGCTGGAAGTCGCGCGGCACTATGGCAGCGCAGTAGATCGCTGGGTGATCGACCAGCAAGACGTGAAGTTAGCCGGCGCGATTGAACGCCTGGGCAAGCGCGTGTTGGTTACCGATACGTTGATGAGCAATTGCCGCAAGAGCACAATACTCGCGCGCCGCGTGCTCAGTCTGGCGCTGGGCCGATCTATAAATAATGTTTAAATACAAACACTTACTTATTATTGTGCCGCATCGCGGCGTGAATGAAGGCAAGTCCAGATTGTCCGCCGTTCTGGAACCGGCCGCGCGCGCCAAGCTCAATCGTTGGTTGCTCGCACGCACCTTGCGCGTGGTGAGCGGGTGGCTGGGCGACGCGCAGCGCTGTGTGGTGGTGAGCCCATGCGAAGTCACGCTCGCGCTGGCGCGTAAAGCCGGAGCGATTGCGCTGCCGGAACACACAAGTAAGCACGCATCCACCGGTGGGCTGAATGCTGCATTGTCGCAGGCTGCCGCTCATGCCGCTGCGCTGGGCGCGCAGCGCCTGCTGATTCTGCCGTGTGATTTACCGCGGCTGGAGGCTGAGGCGTTGGAGGCGATGGAGATGCTGCCGGTTTTCGGTAAGGGCGTAGTGATCGCGCCCGACCGTCATCACGCAGGCACCAATGCCTTGCTGGTGGATGCCAGCGTGCGCAAGTTCGCGTTTGGCAAGGATAGTTACGCACGGCACATCGCGCAGGGCGAAGCGCGTGGTGTGCGTACTTTTCCGTGTATCAACGCGGCGCTGGCGTTTGATCTGGACACGCCGGAAGATCTCGCGGAATGGCGGAACAGCGGTGACGCACCGCAAGCGTTTCTGGCCACATTGCCCCGCACTGCGTCGCGCAGCACGGGCGCAATAACATCGCGCACCAAATAAAACACGTAATATGAAAACATCCAACATCAAAGTGCCTCTGCGCGACGGCGTGATGGGCGCCTACCTTGCAGTGCCGGATGGTGCGCCGGTGGGCGGCATCGTCGCCATCATGGAAATCTGGGGCGTCAACGACACCATGCGCAAACATGCACAGGAGTTTGCCGAAGCCGGCTTCGTGTGCCTGGTGCCCGATCTGTTCTGGCGGCAGGAGGCGGGGGTGGAATTGTCCGACCGCAATCCCGAGGACGGGAAAAAGGCGTTCGATCTCTATTACGATTTCGACTACGACCTCGGTGTGCGTGACATGGAAGACACCCTGAAATATCTCGCGGGCCTGCCTGCGTGCAACGGCAAAGCGGGCGCGGTCGGTTATTGTCTCGGTGGCAAGCTGTGTTATCTGCTGTGTTGCCGTACCGATATCGATTGTGCTGTGGCCTATTACGGCACTTACATCGAACACAATATTCGCGAAGCGGGCAATCTGCATCGGCCGTTCATGCTGCACATGGCGATGAAGGATCGCTGGGTGCAAGCCGAAGTGAATGAATTGCTGGAGCGGCGGCTGTCACCCAATCCGCTGGTGACTCTCCACAAATATCCCGAAGCCGATCATGCGTTCGCACGGCATGGGGGCAAGCCTTATCGCAAGGCGGATGCGGATCGGGCGCTGGCGCTGACGGTGGCGTTCTTTCGCAAGCACCTTGGGTAGTGCATGTACGTTGCGGTCAGTTCAAGGCTGAAAGCGCTCGCGCCGGTAATGCAACAAAATGGCGAAGGCATCGTACGGCGTTACGTGTCTTTCCTGCAAAAGTTGCGCGCCGCTGAATACCTGGTATGCAGCGCCTTCGTGTAACACCAGTTTTGCGAGTGCTGCCTGCGTGATCGGCACTTCGTAAAAAATCCGGTACACTTTCTTTTGGCCCAGACCGCGCAAGTCAAAATCAAAGCGCGTGAATTCTGTCATTGTGCCCGCTGCAAATTCTATTTCCTCGGCGAGTTCCCGCCGCAGCGCGAGTTCAGGTTCTTCTCCCTCCTCGACAGCGCCGCCGAAACAACCCCAATGTCCAGGGTAGAAAATCCGCGGAATCGCGTCACGCAATTGCATCACATAGCGGCCATCGTCAAGCACCAGCAAGGCGGCGACGGCGTCGTCACCGCGCAACTTGTCCTCAGCCGTGAGAAAAACCGGTTCAGCCATTTAGCCGTGGGTCCCGGCAACCGGTCCGCGGCGCAACTACAAGCCCAGTGCCGCGGACAGTGATTTCAGATCCAGCCCGTGAGCCGCCAACAAATCGCCGTGGCTGCCGTAGTTGTGGATGAATTCCGCTTTCAGCGAAAACGCATCCAGCCGGCAGCTCGCGCGCGAGTCCCACGCCACCTCCTTGACCCGCGAACCCAGCCCGCCGTGAGGCACCATTTCTTCAATCACCACGACTTGTTTGTGCGCGTGTAACGCCGCCGCTACGCCCGCCTGGTCAAACGGCGTGATGGTATGCGCCGAGATCAGCGACACGGATTTACCCTGACGCTCAAAGGCCGCCGCCAAATCCTTACCCAGCTTCAGTATTGATCCATAGCCGATGATGCAAACGTCGCGTCCGCGTTGCAGATAACGGATCTTCCCGAACTCGAAGGGGTCCGCGGCGCCGGAAGTCAAATCAGGCTCCCCGGCCTTGCCCAGACGCAGATATACCGGTCCGCGCTCCTGCCGGGTACACCACAGCGTGGCGGCGGTGGTTTCCGCCGGATCGCACGGCGCAATCACCGCCATATTGGGAATCGCGCTTGCGATCGCCACATCTTCCTGTGCGTGGTGCGTACCGCCGAGCGTGGAATAGGTAACGCCGCCGCCGATGCCGACGATGGTTACCGGCAGGTTGTGGTAGCACAGATCATCACGCACAAACTCAAACGGTCGGAACAGCGTGAAGGTCGCGATGGTGTAGGCGAAAGGTCTCAGCCCGCGCAGCGCCATGCCGGCACACATGCCGATCATCACCTGCTCGGCCACCCCGGTGTTGATGAAGCGCCGCGGAAACGTCTGGCGAAATTTGTCCATCGCGCCCGCCGGCGAGATGTCGGCGACGATCACGCACAGGCGCGAGTCGAGTTTTGCCGCCTCGAAAAAAGTATTGGCGAAGGTGTTTCTCACGACCCCACCTCGGCCAGTTCCGCCAGGGCCTTTTGGTACTCGTCCTTGTTGGGTGAGCGGTAATGCCATATGGGAACGTTTTCCATGTAGGAAACGCCCTTGCCTTTTACCGTCTTGCCCACCAGAAAAAAGGGCTTGTCGCCCTGCCGCGAAACTATCGCATGGTGTATGGCGGCTGCGTCGTGGCCATTGACTTCCACCGCTTCCCAGCCGAAGGCCTGCACTTTGTCGAGTATCGGATAAAAGCGCGGATGGGTCTCGGAGGTGCGCCCCAGACCCTGAAAATCGTTCAAATCCAGCAGCGCGATCAGGTTGTCCAGCCCCAGATTCGCCGCCATCATCATCGACTCCCAGGTCGATCCCTCCTGCATTTCTCCATCCGACAACACCACATACATCTGCCGGTCGGTATCTTTGATTTTTTCCGCATACGCCATGCCGGTAGATATGCCCATGCCGTGACCCAGCGAACCGGTCGATGCCTCGATGCCGGGCACGCCGTAGTCGGGATGCGCGCCCAGCCGTCCGGCGGGGGTGCAATACGCGGCAAGATCATCACGCATTAAAATGCCCAGTTCTTCGAGCATCACGTACTGCGAAAGACAGCCGTGGCCCTTGGACATGACAAAACCATCGAGGAACGCAGCCGCAGCGGACGCGGGATCACGCCGCATCAAACCGTGATACACCACATCCACCATTTCCAGACAGGAGAATGCCGGCGCCACATGCAGCGCGCTGACTTGCTGCGAGATATCAAGGATGCGGCGGCGGTATTGCAGGCAGCGGCGCCGTGCCGCCGCCACATCCAGTGCCGCAGCAGGATTCGTCATAGTGTGCGATGAAGGGCTCAAGCTCACGCCCGCAACACGTAATCAGTGGGCCAGTCGTGCAATTGATCGATGTACTTGCGGCCCCACGCCACCATTTCCGCAAGCCCTTCCTCCCAACTGATTTGCGGCTCCCAACCCACGTCTTTCTTGATGGCGCTGGAATCCAGCCAGTAGCGCGAGTCCTGACCCAGTCGATCTCCAGTCATTTCACACAATTGTTCAAACGGCATACCCAGTGCCTGTGCCGTCAGTTCAACCACCCGGCGTATCGATGTCGGATCCTTGGGGCCGGCGTTGTAAATCGCACCCAGGGGCGCTTTCTCCGACACCAGCAATACGGCGCGCGCCAAATCACGCGCATGAATGTAGGATTTCTCGGCACGCCCGCCGCCTTGCAACGGCAGCTTGCGGCCGGTCAATCCACAAACTATGGTTTTGGGAATCACACGATGCAACAGTTGACCGGGGCAATACGCATTGGAGGGACGTATGATATTCATCGGAAACTTCAGAAAACGGTGCGCCGACATCAGGTACATGTCAAACGCCGCTTTCGAAGCGGCGTAGGGGCTGGTGGCCTGTATCGGTGTGGTTTCTTTAGCTGCAAAATCCACTGAGCCATAGAGTTCGGACGTACCAATCTGAATGAAGCGCTCCAGATAATCCCGGGACATCAGTTCCTCGCTCAATTTGGCGAGCGCCATGGAATTGGTCTCGAAGAAGCGCCACGATTTTTTCCACGACACCGCGCCTTCACCTTGCGCGGCATAATTAATAATGACTTGGGGTTTTTCCTTATCCAGCACTTCAAGCACCGAGTCCAACTCATAGGTGATGTGATAGGCGTGGTAGCTGAAATTTTTGCGCTTCTCGATATTCAGCGAAAACGGTTCCGGACGCAGCGGATTGCGGCCTATGCCGATCACCTTTTTGGGATCGGCGTGGTCCAGCAAATACAGCGCGGTGTGGATGCCAAACGAGCCGCCGGCGCCGAGGACAGCGTAGGTCTTCATTAATATTCCTTTTAAAACAATTAGTTACGTCTGCTAAAGTATAGTCCAGAACCAGTCGCCCGTATAGCCCGCTTCGCCAAAGAGCTTGATCCAGCCGTCGGGATAGTCATGAAATTTAGCGGTCAAAACCCAACTCATGAAAAGCGCGCGCTGCTCGGGCGTGCGATACGAGTCGACTTGGATAAACCCTTTTCCCGGCGCGAGCCGCTCGATCTCGCGCACCGCCCGCACCGCATCATGCCGTTCAAAGTTGTGTATCGTATTCAGTGAAATTACGGCATTGAAGCTGTTGTCTGGAAACGGCAATTTGTCGGCGCTGCCCAGATGCAGCCGGCCGGCTAGTTCGCGCTCGCAATGCATCAGCGCGTACTCGGAAATGTCCAGCCCGAACGCCTCCAGTCCGGGGCATACTTTCATCAGGTCCTTGACCAGAAACCCCTTCGCGCAACCCACATCCAGCACCCGGTCGCCGGGCTTGAGATTGAAATGGCGGATGAAGTCCTCGGCCACCGGCATCCACCGGCCATCGTAGCGATAGCCGCCGTAACCCACTTCGCGCGGCCCGTCGAAATATTGCTCTCCGTATTGCCGCGAAATGGCAATATTTTCCGCGGTCTGTGCTTCCTTGCGTTTTTCGATATTGCGTTTGATGGTAGGCAAACGCGCCAGCAGATTGATCTCAGCCACGGCAACTCTCCTCAGTGGCTGGCTCTGGCGCGAGCCAGGCCTGCCGCCAACGGCGTAAAGCGAAATTCAGGAAACGCTTTATGACAATTCGTAATATCGAAAAACCGGTGCAGCAGGTGTGGCCGCGGGCCGGGTCGAGGCACGCTTTTTACCGTGCCGCCGTGCAGTTGCGCCACGATTTGCGCGATGTCGCTGAAGGAAGTAGAAATCCCGGTAACGGCGTTCAGCGCGCCACGGCTCTTGTGGGTCAGCATCAACGTCGCGAGCGCGGCCACATCCTCACCCGCAATATGATCGCGACGCTCTTCGCCTTCGCCGAATATTGAAATGGGTTCACCCTTATCCGCTTGCCGGCGAAAGCGATTGGGACCATAGCCGCCATGCGGATCAGCCGCGCCGTAGATCAGCGTCGGACGCAAGCAGGCGAGCGGCGCTGCGGCCGCGCTCTTTAACATCAGCTCACGCGCGGCGTGCATCATGCCGTGCAGGGTGGACGGCGCGCAGGCGGAGGACTCGGTGACCGGATTTGCGTCGTCGCTGTAAACCGCGTCCGAACTGATATACAGCAGATGCGCAATCGGCGCCTGCGACAGTGCCGCACACACGGCTTCCGCCATCGCGAGGTTTTGCATCAGCATCGGCACGGTCTTTACCGGCGCGATCGCCGATACCATCACCACGCTGTCGTCAGGCCGCAGCAGGTGCGCCAATTTTTCTGCTGCGCCGCCGGCCAGCAGATCGAGTTCCTTGCGCGTTAACGCGAGCACGTCGATCGCTTGGGACAACAGCGCTTTGCGGATGGCGCCGCCGACAAAGCCACCGGCGCCGATGATGACCACCCGGCGGGGTTTTATTGGGGTTGGGTTTTCGTGAGTCAGCATTGGATGATTGTACGGTTTTATTGTGAGCTGCCCAGCGTCAGGTAACGCAACCCGGCCTTAACCAGGGCCTCGCCATCCAGCATGCGGTAGGGATCTATTACCAGTCGTCCGTTCATGGCGGCGGCCAACGCGGCGGGCTTAAGCTCGCGAAATTCCGGCCACGGCGTCATGATAATCAGCACATCGGTGCCGGCCACCGCGTCCAGCGCCGACGCGCAGCCGGTGAGTTGCGGATGATAGTCAGCGCAAACGACTACCGCTGGATCGTATACGCGTAGCGGCCACGGTTTCAGGTTTTCAAGCAACGCCAGTGATGGCGAATTTTTCGTGGAGCGGGTGTTTTCTTTGTAGGCGAGTCCGAGCACGCTGATCGCGGGATGTGGATTCACCCCGAACACTTCGCGATGCAGCGCGCGCAACACCCAGTCCCGGCAATGGCGGCTGTTCGTCACAAACGCTTCAATCAGGCTGACTTCGCTGCCGGTTTCGCCCGCCAGGCGCAATACCGTAGCCAGGTCACGTTCAAGATTGCCGCCGGCAAGGCCCAGCCCCGGCGCGAGGTACGCGTGGGGGCCGATACGGCGGTCGAGCTTGAGTGCCGGCACTATCTCATGCCAGTTGGCGCCGATGCGTTCCGCCACACCGGCCAGTGTATTCGCCACTGTCACCGATGCCACCAAACAACAATTGATCGCGATCTTCGCCAGCTCCGCACTTTCATAACGCATCAGCAGCAAGGGGCAGGCGAACGACTGCAGAAATTCCAGGTACGCCACGGGCAGCGCGGCTGCCGCATCGGCACAACCGACAATAAAACGTTCCGGCTGCATGGCGCGCTCGACGGCGCGGCCGAACACCAGTGTTTCAACCTGATAGAACAGGCGTTGCACAGGCACCGCAAGGCCGCGTGTGAATCCCGGCGGCACCTGACACAGCACCACCAATACGGCGTGAGGCGCCAGTACTGCCGCCACCTGCTTGATCAGTAACGATATGCCGGAAAGATCACTCTCGCCCTGATCATCGGTAGGCACGTCGGTGGCGATATACACCACATCGCAGAGTGACAGGTTTGCTATGGCGTCGGTATAAAGCGCTCTCCCGGTGTGTTGATTGAGCAACTCCGGCAACCCCGGTTCGCTTACCGGCAGTTCGCCCGCTTTAAGGCGCTGTATAAGCGCGCAATCGGCGTCAAAACACACGGTCTCAAAGCCGTGGCCCAAGGCGCCTGCGGCAGAGTTGATGCCCAGATGCGTCATGCCCGCAAAGCCTATCACCGGCTTGCTCACGTTGCAGCCTCCTTGATGGCGACCGCGCCCAAATCGCGCAATAGTTTATTCAGCCACAGGTCGTTGGCCAGGCTGGTGGCTTGGGCTTGCGCACAGAGTGACTTGAAATGCGCATACTCAAGCGCCCACGTCGGATCCTCTTGTTCCAGCGTTTCCACTTCCTCGGCAGGCCGTCCCGAGGGGAGCACGCGCGTGCGGTGGGTAAATGTGGCCGGCCCCCATTTGCACAGGGAGCGGATATGCGCGGTGCCTTTTTCGGCAAAAATATCGCAGGTAAAGTGGTTGCGCCATGACAGCAGCGACATTTCCAGTTCGATCACCGGCTGTGTGCGTTTGGAAAGAATGACGACGTGGTCGGGCGAACGATTCTCATGGCAATGCGCTGCGATCACCTGAAAATCGTTGCCGACCTCGCCAAACCAGAATTTTGCGGTGTCGAGTAGATGCGAACCGAGGTCGGGCAGCACGCCGGCGCCCTGATCGCGCCACGCCGAGTCGCGCACCAGGCGTGCCGTCCCATTACCGTAAAACATGCGGCAACGGTAGATAGTGCCCAATTTTCCGGATTGAATCAGCTCACGCATACGTGCGTAATGCGGCTCGAAGCGATGGTTGTAAGCGGTGTAACAAACGGCATTGCCGGCACGCGCCAGGTTCTCGAGTTGCTGAATTTCTGCGTCATCCGCAGCCCACAGCGGTTTTTCCACCAGCACGTGTTTGCCGTTGCGCAGAAGATAGCTAAGCACCGCTATCTTCGGCTCGTCGGGGATGCACGCTAAGGCTGCATCGTAGTCTCCGAGCGGAACGTCCTCGATCTTTTTGTATTGGGCTTCGGGATTGACCGGATCAACCGCGCAGACGAAATCCGCACCGGCGAACTTGCGGCGCTTGTTGCCCTGAACGCCGAGGCCCACGACGATGGCACGCATCTCAGGCGCTCAGGTGTAGTGGGCCTGCCGCTCGATGGCGTCCAGCTTGCGGCGGACATCTTCCGGCGTAATGGGTATGTTCCCGTCGTACTCACATTCGCAAGCTGCCGCCAGCGAGCCGAGTATGGTGGCCACTGCATCAGAACCTGTGGTCAGCTTCGACAAAGTGGCATAGGCAAGCAAGGCGTCGCCCGCGCCCACGGCGTCGACTACATGATCGGCAAAGCTATCCACCACCACGAACGAATCGAGTGATTCATGATCGCTGCTGCGGCACGTTAGCACGCCGCGTTCGCCCAGCTTGAGGATCAGCGTTTTACATTGCGCCGTGTCATACAGTGTTGATGCCAGCGGACGAATGCCGGAATCCTGATCGGCGAGCGCAAATCGCGCTTCCCGCTCGTTGGGGGTGATCAGATCAAACCCCTTGAATTCGGTGATGTTGCCCCAGCGGCTGGCCACCTGGCTATCGGCAACTTTGTACACGCCCGCCGGAATGCCCGAGATCAGCGCGGGTATGGTGCGCCGGTTGAAAATGCCGTGGCGGAAATCGCTGAATACCACCGCATCGCAGGCGATGGAACTAATGGTATTTTTCAGCTTCTGCACGATCTCATCCGAGATCGAGCGGTTATCCAGCGTGTCAATTTTCAGCAGCCGGTAGCCGCCGGCGACGATGGCGTTCTTATTGGTGGTAGGCCGTGTCGCGTCGATGATGGGATTGCACGTTACCCCGGATTTCGCCAGCCCCGCCAGCACAAAGTCCTTGAGCTTGTCGTCGCCCAACACGGTGGAAAAATAGACTTCCGCACCTGCCGCGCGCAGATGTTCCGCCACCACCGCGGCGCCGCCGATGAAATCATCGCGCCGCTCATACAGCACGCTCATGGTGGGGGTTTTGGTTTGTCCGCCGATCATGGCGGTCTGCGTGTAGCTATCAACGATGGTGTCGCCAATGACATGCACCCGCTTGCCCTTGAGTTGCGACAGACTGTTACGCAGAGAGTCGAAGGTCAGCTGCTCATTTTCCATGAAGGTCAGCAGCTTTTCGGTGCGTATCGACGGCGGCGCCAAATTGATCAGACTCGACGATGAATAAACAATATCGCCGGGGGTGAAGATGATTTCGCCGCCGTAGCGGCGAAGTATTTCCGCTTCTTCCAGTGTTTTCTGGGCGACGCCGCTTTCGGTGTATTCGTAGCCTTTGGCGAAAAAATCCGGCTGCAGGCGCGCTATGTTCTCCAGCGGCGTTGCGTTTTGATCGATCAACACATAATCCACGGTCTCGAATGCCGCCAGATTGAGCGCACGCAAATCCTGCGGCACATGCGGGCGATACACGCCTTTGCTGATGTGCGCATCCGCGGTAATGCTGGTGACCAGGATATCGGCCTTGTTTTTCGCGTAGAGCAGGTGACGCAGGTGTCCGGGATGTACCACGTCAAACACGCCGTGACACATGATTACTTTTTTAACCCGCGGACGCGGCCCGATGGCCGCGATCAATTCGTCTACCGTCTTGATCTTGTGGCGGTATTTCTCCGACAGTGAAGCCAGTACGCTCACGTGCGTGCCCCCATATAGCGAAACCACGTTGCCGTGGCCTGTTCTATGGAATCAGGATCCCACAGCGGCGCATCGCGCCACACGTCGATTTCCTGCATCATCAGCGCAACGCCCTGTTCAAATGAAATTTTTTGCTTCCAGCCCAGGTCGGTCACGATTTTGGTAATGTTCGCCCACGTGCAATCCGGTTCCCCGGGGCGCTTGGGAATCGAAATTTTTTCGCCGCCCAGCAAGTCCGTCAGATGATTCACGGACTGTGGATTACCCGCACCCAGATTCCATACTTCGCCGGTTTTCGCGGTTTCGCCCGCGAGCCGGAATGCTTCCGCAACATCGGTGACATACAGAAAGTCGCGCCGTTGCGCGCCGTCGCCCACCACTGTGTAGGGCTTACCCGCAAGCTTCTGGCGGAAGAACACACCGAACACAGCACCATAGGCCCCGGTCGTTCTAACCCTTGTGCCATAGGCATTAAAAATGCGGATGGCGTTTACCGGCAAGCCGTACACCTTGTGCCAGTGAAAGCACGCTTGCTCTCCCATGTATTTGCTTAATGCGTAAGGATACAGCGGCTGTATCGGATGGTCTTCGCGGGTAGGTGTTGCGGCCAGCCCATAGCAGGATGACGATGCCGCATAAACCAATTTTTTCACGGATGCATGGCGCGCGCACTCCAGCACATGTGCCGTGCCCTGCACATTGGCCGACATGTACTCGAGCGGGCGTTCGATCGACGGCACGATGTCGCCGATGCCCGCAAAATGAAACACCAGTTGCGCCTGGCCAAACAGCGCATGGCCCGGTTCGAGGCTGCGTATATCGGCGCGGTCAAACGAAAAATCCGTGTTGCCGGAGAGGTGGGCCAGGTTGCTTTCGCGGCCGCTGATGAGGTTATCCACCGCGCGCACGACATAGCCATGGGCGAGCAGGTTATCCACCATGTGACTGCCGATAAACCCTGCACCGCCGGTCACCACGGCGATGGGCCGCGCCGTCATGTGATACCCAGGCGCTTCATGCGTTTGACGTTGAAATAGACGTCGTCGTTAAAGCTGTCCGGCAACTTGCCGGCCTTGATCGCCTTGCACAAATCACGCGCGGCGTCTTCGATGGTGTGCTGGGGGCGAAACCCAATCACATTGGCAATCTTGTCGGAATTGATGTGATAGGAACGAATGTCGTCCGAAGGCGTGGTGACAATCTCGATCTCGCCTTTTTCGGGGAATTCTTCTTTCACC
The DNA here is from genome assembly GCA_945861275.1 of Bordetella parapertussis. Taxonomy (GTDB): domain Bacteria; phylum Pseudomonadota; class Gammaproteobacteria; order Burkholderiales; family SG8-41; genus UBA5216. The sequence goes on along the minus strand of CAMATZ010000002.1, from coordinate 29,214 downwards.
ACTTTACGCACAATTTCCGCGATTTCCATGATGCTCAGATTCTGATAGCCCGCATTGAAGGTCTGTCCGGCAATTTTTTCAGCGGGCAATTCCAGCAGCATCTGGTACAGATTGCACATGTCCTGTATATGCAGGTTGGGGCGCAACTGCGAGCCGCCGTAGACTGTGATCTTGTTATTGTTCACCGCGTGATTGGTCAGGATATTGACCGACAGATCAAGCCGCGTGCGCGGGCTATAGCCGCAAACCGTGGCGGGACGGATGGCGACGCAGGTAAACCCCGGGCCTTGATGCTTCCACAACAAGGGCTCGCACATGCCCTTGTACTTGTTGTAGAGCGATACCGGCAGCAGCGGATGATCTTCGGTCACATTGGGCTGGTCCGAGACGCCGTATACCGAGCTCGACGAGCAATAAACAAAACGCTGCACGCCTGCCTTTTTGGCGGCCATCACCATCGGTTCAAACGCGTCCAGATTGACACTGGTGCTGAGTTTTTCATCGAGCTCAAAGCTGGCATCATTTGAAATGCAGGCCAATGAGATTACCGCTTCGATGCCGTTAAAGGCGCCCGCCAATTTGCTGGTATCGCGAATGTCGCCTTCGATGATTTTCAAATTCGGGCTCTTGGGCAAATGATTGCCGTACCACATGGTGTCGTAAATCGTGATGTTGTAGCCGGCCTTGAGCAGTTGCGGTGTAAGCACGCACCCGACATAACCCGCGCCACCCGTGATCAGTATGTTTTTCATGCGTCCTCAAAAATAAACAACAATAATTTCAATCAGGTTTTTATCGAAAATGCCGCGGCAATCGCATCGCGGTAAAACATCTGAACGGTCTCCAGCGAATAATCGTCCTGATTTTTGCCCACCAGCGGCAATTTGCCGAGAATATCGTTGGTAACGGTAATAATATGGCAGCCAATCTCATCGGCCTGAAAGATATTGAGCAACTCGCGCGGGCTTGCCCAGATCAACTCAGCCTTTGGCCTCGCCTTTAACACCGCCACCGCCTCGGTCATTAAGGGCACCGGATCGATGCCGGTGTCGGCAATTCTGCCGGCAAACACCGACACAATGGCGGGGGTCTCGTCCGCCAGACACTCGGTCACGCGCCGCACCTGATCAAGGGTAAACACCGCCGTCACATTGAGCGCGACGCCCGCGGCGGAAAGTTTTTTGATCAACGGTCCGGAAAACTCGCGGCGGCTGTTGGTCACCGGGATTTTTACGTTGACGTTCTTGCCCCAGGCGGCAATCGCCATTGCCTGCTGCTCCATGGCGTCGAATTCGTCTGCAAACACTTCCAGAGATACCGGCCGGTCGGGAATTGCTTTAAGCAGTTTACGGGCAAACGCCTCGTAATCCGTTACACCGGCCTTGCGCATCAGGGTGGGATTGGTAGTGAAGCCCTTGATCAAAGGGTTGGCATACATTTTCATGATGCCGTCAAAGTCCGCGCCATCAGCAAAAATCTTGACCCGCAAGTTATTCATGAGCACTGTCCAAAACGATTCTTGTGTTACGGGGTTACCGTTTTACGCCAGGGCGCGTATCAAACGCACGGCTGCAGGGAGGGATTTAGCGCGACCGTCAGGGACAAGCCGCCGCGTTATTTGGCGGGTCTCCAGATACCCACGATCAAGGAAAATACTATAACATCCAATGGCTTGGCCGGCAACGATGTCACTCCATCGGTCGCCAACCATGAAGCTCTTTTGCGGGTCAATTTGCCACCAGGCAGCAGCCTCCAGCAATAATCCCGCAGCCGGTTTGCGGCAGCCGCAATTTTCGTTCTGGCGATGCGGGCAGGTGCGAATGTCGTCTACTGCGACACGTCGCGCCAACTTGGCGTGCATCGCCGCGACCACTGCGGCATCCACCAAACCGTTACCGATATCCGGTTGATTTGTCACGACAATTACCAGAAAACCCGCCGCCTTCAACTCCTGCACCGCGGCCGCCGCGCGCGGCAACAAGCGAAAGTCTTTCGCGCTTTGAGGCGCGTACGGCTTGCCATTGCGCACCACGCAGCGATTGATAACGCCGTCCCGATCCAGAAAAACCGCGCGGCGCAACTAACGCGCCTCCGGGTTTAGCGGGCGCATGCACTACCATTTCGTGGCATTTTGTTGCAGCTTGGGGTGCGACACCAGGCAGTGCCATACCACCGCGTGAAAAGCCTCGGTGTGCGGCGTGACATGCGCGGGATCGACAGTAGGAATCACAATCACGTGGTCCCCCACTTTTTTGGTATAGCCGCCGTCGCGTCCCACCACGCCGAAAATTCGCGCATTGCGTTTTTTGGCAAGTTCCAGCGCGCGCACGATGTTGGGGCTGACGTTGCGTTCAAGATCCCCGCCGCCGACCGAAAAAACAAATACCCCATCTTTTTCCGAGAGTTTGCTGGTCACCAGCCACGCCGCGAAAACCGTTTCCCAGCCTTCGTCATTGGTGCGCGCCGTCAATTCCGACACATTGTCTGTCGGTGCATAAGCTTCAATGCCGCACAGCTTGCGGAAATCGTTCACCGCATGCCCACAATTTCCCGCACTGCCGCCGGCGCCGATAAAAAATAACCTGCCGCCCGCAGCACGCAGCGCTGCCAGTGCATGGGCCATCGACTCCACCGCGCGCTGGTCGATGGTCGCGGCGATGGTATTGACCTGAGCAAAATATTTGGCAACGTGCAACATCGGAAATAGCCTGTAAAATCACTTATTTACTCGTGGATACTGCGCTGTGAGTCTACTAAAATCCCTGCGGTGCCGCAATTGCACGGACGCGAAATTTGGCCGTCGCCGTACGCGTGGGACTAACCGGCAATCTGGGCAGGCGTTATGGCAGTGAATCCCGTCGTAACCATGCCCGCTCCTGCCCCCACCCGCTGTCAAGCCTGCGACGCCAGTGAATTGCATGAAATCGCAGGCTTCCCGCAACTGCCCCGCGTGACCTCGGACAGCAAGCCATTTCGATCCGGCGGGCGGCTATTCGTGTGTATGGGTTGCGGTCTGGTACAGAAAATCGCCGACGGATTATGGTTGGCGGAAATCAATGAAATTTACCGCGATTATGAGATGTACCATCAATCATCGGCCAACGATCAGATGGTGTTTGATCCGCTGAGCGGACGCCCAAGCGGGCGCTGTTCGGTGTTGGCGCGCCACCTGCTGCAATCCGGCGTGCTGCCGGTGCAGGGCACCTTGCTTGACGTCGGCGCGGGCAGTGGCGCCATGCTCGGTGCTTTTTCACAGGCGAGTAGCGTCTGGCGTTTGTTCGGCCTTGACCTTGACAGCCGCAAGGAACCGGCGCTCAAAGCCATTCCGCGTTTCGAAAAACTCTACACGGCCGCGCCCGACCAACTGTCTCAACAATTTGATCTGCTTACGCTCATTCACTCGCTGGAACATTTCGCCGAACCACTCGCCATGCTGCGTACGCTAGGCAGCAGAATGAATGCCGGTGGCCACTTGTTTGTGCAGGTCAACAATGCGGGCATAACGCCGTTTGATCTGGTTGTCGCCGACCACCTGTGTCATTTCACCCCGGAAACGCTGGCCGCAATGACCGCCCGCGCGGGGTTGAACGCCGCTCTATTAAAAACGGATTGGGTCCACAAGGAGATTTCGCTGCTTGCATCAGCCGGCGCTGGGCCATCCGCGCCTCATCCTCACGACCCGCGGCAGGCGCTGGAACGAACTCGCGAGGACGTCGGCTGGCTGACGGGAATGCTCAATCACGCGTTAAAATCCAGCCAAACGGGGCGCTTCGCGATATTCGGCACCTCGGTTGCCGCGACCTGGCTGGCGCATGGCCTGGGCGGCAATGTTGAATTTTTTGTTGATGAAGATCCCGCGCGTGAAGGCCACACCCACATGGGACGCCCAATTCTGAAGCCTGCGGAAGTGCCCGCGGGTGTAACCGTGTACCTGGCTTTTGTGCAAACCGTTGCGCAATCCATACGCAATCGGCTGCGTGGCCTGTCCATTGCGTTGGTGTCGCCCGCAGACGCGAAAGGACAGGGATAGCGCCCGAGACTGTTTCGGCAGCCATCATCGGGGACATCATCATGCCTGCGAACACCTTATGCGCCATTTACGATTTCGAGCTGATGCCCTATGCACTGGGGGATGTGTTGACCTGGAATGTGCAAACGGCCATCGAATGCGAAGCAGCAGGCTGCGACAAGGTGGATGTCTATATTTGTCACGACGCGCGCTATCCTGCGAGCATTTACCAGCGTGATCTGGTTAACGCGGAAAACTACGGGCTGTTTTTCAGCGAACTCTACGGCGCGTTCGGCACCCATCCCAAATTGGGAAATCTGCTGGTGTATCGCTCACGCGATGAAATGTTGTCGCGATTGCGCGAAGAAGCGCAAAGCGCATCATCAAACACCAGCGCTTTGCCCGGCTATGTGGAAATCCTCGCGCGCCGGCACGATGAAGCCGCGGTCATCGAGTACTTCACGCAAAAAGTTCACACCCACGCGCAACTGAACGCGCATTACGCAAAATCAGGGCAGATTCCCCTGTTACGCCCCAGCCTCGGTTGTGAGCCGGACGTAGCGGGCTTGATCGCAGCCTGCTTTGCCGGCAAACGGATGGTTGCCATACACACGCGACTGCGACGACTGGATGCGGGTTATGGCGGGGAGCATTCCTATGCGCGGGATTCCGACGTACTGGAATGGTATGAGTTTTTGCGCGCTGCGCAGCAAAAGCATCCGCATGTGATGTTCGTACTGCTGGGACGATTGCAGGAAAAGCCGCTGGAATTTTTGCGCCTGCCCAATGTGGTGAATTTGCGAACACTGGGACTCGGATTGGGCCATGAACTGACGCTGATTACGCAGTGTGATTTGTTCATGGGGACCTCCAGCGGTTTTGCCGCCATGGCCAATTTTTGCGCCACGCCTTATTTCATTACGCGCATGACGTCGGCCTCCTGCAAAGCCTATCAAATACCCTTTGGCGCCGACCGGCTGCCGTTCGCGCAGCCACGACAAGTTCTGGTCTATGAAGCGGAAAGCGCCGCCATGCTGATGCGGCTGCTGGAGTCGGGGCTGGCGCAGTCGCCGCCGCGCCAGCGGCCGCCAGGTCCCGGTGTCGACGAATTCATTGACGTGCGCAGCTGGGAATGGGAGCGCGCGCAATGGCTGGCACCGTCCGCCACGACCTATCGTTTTTATGCCGACGATCGCTATGCCGATAAGGAAATGGCGTTTCTGATGAGCCCCAAAATCCGCGAGGCAAGGGATGCGCTAGCGCGTGGCCGGCCCGACTTCGCGCAACAGCTCCTGCACCGAATTCAAGCGTGTTTTCCGCGCCTGTGTGTGCGATTCAATGATTTTCTGCGGCTGCAGGAGAAAATGGCGATAACGCGCGGAGATTTCGCAGTAGCGAATGCGTGCCGCGCAAATCTCGCGCGCATTGCGCCGTCCGCAAAAGGGCTGGCGTACATCCTTGCAGAGATGCGACGCGCGAGCAGATGGGCGTATCCCGCAAGGATGAAACTCATGGATTATTGGAAACGCAAGCACCGCATTCCGCGCAAGATCGCTTACTTGTTCAAACGTGGCGCGGTGTGATCCGGCGCATCGACCTGACCGCTACTGGCGAGGTCGTTTGGCGTCCGGCAACCGCACAACCGCAGCGTCGTGGCGCACGCGCGCCTGCTGAAATTGTTTGACAAAATCCGGATGCGCAGCGGCCCATAACTTAACCGCCTGCCTTCGGCTTTCGACATGCGCGGATATTTTGTCGCGAGTGAGCCGTTCATAGAACCCGTCCGGTGTCCCCTCGACCGGCCTCTGAAATAGCGCCAGTTGCATGGCGCGCCCGGTGTGGACGGTGAAGTGGTAGGGATCATTCCAGTGGCGCATGCGCGAACTTACCGACTCCTGCGTCCATGCGTTCGGCTGCGCGAAGCTGTGCAGGGGCGATATATCAGCAAGGCGCTGCAACCATGCTTCGACAGCGTCCCATGCGCCCACCGCATCAAGATAGTAATCATCGTAGACATGATTGGGGGTCAAGATCAGGCGAATATCCAACCCATGCTCCAGGGCGATCGAAACCATTTCTGTCAATGCTTTAAACGCTGAATCGTTCAACTTGAAGTCATTGCGCGTACGATGCAACTTCCAGACACCCTCCGCGAACCCGGCAAATTGGGCGCGCGGATCGTGTCCCTCCGGATAAAAGAAATGGCCGCCGGATTTGATTTCGTAACAGGGGCAGAGGCCAGCGGCGTTTTTGGCCAGCGTTTTTAGCGCCCCCCAAAAGGTATCCGCGCTGACGAACAACGCCGTTGAGCGCTTTAAAAAGTCCGTGCCCTGCGTTGATGCAGCTTGCGTGCTCGCGCCCGCGAAATTATAGAAAAACAGCTCCACCACCACCTTGCGCAGCCGCGGATTGATACGCACATATTCCCTTAGATGCTCGACATTCATTTCCAGGGTGCTGGCGGGTATTGATGCGTTATAGGCAGTGGCAAAGGCCGAATCATTCAACACGGACGGATCCATCGCCTGATGCATGCGCGAAGTGCCCAGGTACAGCGTGGAAGGCTGGTAACGCCACACTTCATAGGGCTTCAGTTGGCGATCTATATCGACACGAGCAGGCTTGTGTTGGTTGATGCCCGGAATTTTCCAACTCAACGGAGAAATGCCGTAAGGGTCTACCACCAAAGTGAGACCAAAATAGGCCAGCACCCAGGCGGCGGCGGCCAGGCTCAAATAGCTCAAATAGCGTTGATCTATCAACTTAAAACTGGAAATAGAGAAACGGACTGACGCGTGACAAATGCAACACCGAAATTACAAACGCTCCGGCGATTGCCACGGCTACCCGTTTGTCGAGCCGTGACAGCGTGAAGCGGTGTTGCAATTGCGACGCCGATAAGCCCATGACAGGCGAAAATCGCGCAAACCATTGGTTCGAATTGGGTGTAAAAAACGTAACCGCTGCCACTAAAACAAGCAGCCATGCCCCGGACCAAAAGTGAGGCAAACCCAGCACAAGGGCTGAAGCGCCAAACCCTGCAAGACTCTCGAACATGCGCCATGCAGTAGCCATGCTGTCCGCCCGAAACGGCACCCACGCCAGTGTCACCATAACAAACGTCAGCAACACAAAGCTGCGGTGCGCCAGCGCTGACTGGAATACTGTGCGTCTCGAGATAAGTGTTTGATTCCATGCATGATTTATCCCTAACATCACACCATGTGCCGCACCCCACACAATAAAGGTCCAGTTCGCGCCGTGCCACAAACCGCCCAGCACCATGACGATCGCCAGATTGAGATTGCGCCGCAACGCGCCATGCTGGCCGCCACCCAGCGGAATGTAGAGGTAATCGCGCATAAAGCGCGACAGCGTCATGTGCCAGCGCCGCCAGAAATCGATAATGCCGGTTGCTTTGTAAGGCGAGTGAAAATTCACCGGCATGGTAATGCCGAATAACCGCGCAAGGCCGACCGCCATGTCGGAATAGCCCGAGAAATCAAAATAGATTTGAAACGAATAGGCGAGCACCGCCATCCACGCCTCCTTGGCGGGGAGCATGTTCCCCGCCTTGACGGAATCAAACCCGGCATCGGCATACGGCGCGCAGGCGTCGGCGATTACCACTTTCTTGAACAACCCCACGCAAAACAGACTCAAGCCTACCGCGAAGTTTTCCCGCCATGCGTCGCGCGCTTGAGTGCGTTGAAATTGCGGCATCATTTCCGCGTGATGAACAATCGGCCCGGCAATGAGCTGCGGAAAGAAGGTGACGAACAACAAAAAATTCCGAAATGAGTAATCCCGAACGGCGCCGCGATGGGCGTCTACGAGAAATGCGATTTTCTGAAAAGTAATGAATGAAATGCCGATGGGTAAAATGATCTCGGGTACGGTAAGTCCGGCGCCCAGGCGATTGAGATTTTCCACAACGAACATGGTGTACTTGAAATAGCCGAGCAAGCCCAGATTGCATGCTATGCCGGCGATCAACAGCCATTTGGAATTCGCCCGCGACAGGTGCCCGCTACACAGCACCTGGCCCACCGCGGCATTGAACAGCACGGACACCAGCAACAATGCCAGGTATTCGGGCTTCCACCAGGCGTAGTAAAACAGGGACGCGAGCACCAGCCAGGCGATAGCCCAGTTGTGCTGCAAGCGGCTACGAAAGATGAGGTAACCCGCCAGCACTACCGGCAGGAACAAAAATATGAAAATGTGCGAGTTAAACAGCATGCGTTGCTGCTAACGCGCGGATGAATCCGGCTTGCCCAGATAGTGATGCAGCTCGAAATAGCCATTGCGAAACGACGGGTTAGCCGCCATCCAAGTCAGTGGCTTGGGCAGGCGGCATCGCCAAGCGCCGCTGTTGCTCTGATTGCCCGCGGCATTCAGGTGCATAAGCCGCAGGTACCCCAGTGCGCTTTCGCAAAGAAATCTGACGCCACCCACCAAGCCGCTGCTCGCCCAATCGCGCGTATCGGAGGACAATCTGAATTGTTCCAATACATCAAGTTCCTGCTGTCTATCGGGCAGCAAGGCGCGTTTCATGGCGGCCAGTCTGCCGGCTTCAAGCAGATTGTCTAGCCGGCCCACCCGGCGGTAAGAGTCTTCCGGCCAAAGCGGCTGCAATTTCGAGAAAAAATAATCGGGTGGACAACCCGCCGCAAAATACACGGCGTGGGCAAGATCGAGCATTCTCACGAATTCCTGCCGCGGTGATCGCGGTTCCGTTACATGCGCCTGATAAAACGTTTCCAGCAAATCACGGTAAATACGATAGTGTTCCAGGACCTCAGCGGGATTATCGGCAAACCAGCTATAAGTTTGCCATTTATTTCGATCTGTCTCGGCGGGAGGGCCAGACCGGCGGGCGCCATAAATCACCGGCAAGCGCTGGGCTTTTCCCTGTATGACAGCGGCCACAGATTGAAATAGTTCCTGGAAATGAATGGTCGAAATCGCCGTAAGCGCCGCATAAATTCCACGCGCGTCCGCGCTACGGAACACCGCATAAAACAGCGATTCATATTTTTGGCACAATTGAAAAACCCGCGCGCCGGAATGCGTCGCCTCTATGCCTGGCCCGCTGTACTCGCTCGACAGATATAAGTCCTGCCCCGCCGTGCGAAAGTTCAGGTACAGGCCGTGGGCGCACACATAGTCGTGGTGGTCTTGAAGAAACGCGATCGCCTCGGACAGACCCTGCGGAAATACCAGATCGTCATCCGCGCAAAACGATACGGTTGGGGTTCGCACCAAAGCAAGCCCGTCGGCGAGCTTTGAAACAACCGCTACATCTTCCGGAAATACCACATGGGACACGCCTGCGCCAAACAACAACAGGGCCGCCGCATTCTGTTGCGCGATTTCGGTTCGGCTGGAATCCAGAACCAGCAGATCGATCCACGACGCCCGGTCCCGGTAGTACCGGACAAGTTTCTGGAGTAACGCTGGACGGTTATAGGTTGGAATTACGAGCGTATGCTCTTGATCGCCGTTGTGCGTGCCGGCTTGCATTACTTGCACCCTGACCATTTACTCTTATTCTCTTGTATCATAAAGGTTTTTCGAGGTTCCCGCCATCGCGTCTCAAGTATTGAAAAATGTCGGAGCGAATCTGGGCGGTAAAGTATGGGCGCTATTGATATCGCTCGCAGCTGTTCCGCTTTACATCCGTCTGCTCGGGATGGAACAGTACGGGCTGCTCGGCATTTTCCTGACACTGACGGCCATTTTCGCAATTCTGGATCTGGGTCTCGGCAATGCGCTGAACCGGCAGTTGGCGCAATACTCCGTACAGCCTGGAAAGGAACAGGATGCGCATGATTTGCTGCGCACCCTTGAAAGCATCTATTGGCTCGTTGGTATCGTGATTGGCGTGGTAACGGTAATAGTCGCTCCGCTTATCGCCGAGCATTGGGTCCGCGCAAACACACTGACGACGGAGCGCGTGTCGCAATCGCTCGCGATGATGGGCATCGCCATTGCGGTGCAATGGCCGCGTGCGCTGTACACCGGCGGGTTGCAGGGTATTCAGCAGCAGGTGCTTCTATCCGTGGTTGCTACGGTAAGTTCGACCGTGCTTGCGGTAGGCGGTGTTCTGATCTTATGGTTGATTTCGCCGACGGTAGAAGCGCTTATTGCATGGACCATTGGGGTCAGTCTCGTGGAAACCATCGCCACTCGCGCTGTCTTGTTAGGCCGCCTTCCCATACCGCTGCGAAAGCCTGCATTCAGCAAGTCTCAACTTCATGCCGTCTGGCGATTTGCAGCCGGTATGACAGGCATTTCCATAATGGCAGTGATACTCGGTCAACTCGACAAAGTAATCCTCAGCAAACTGCTGACCCTGGAAGCTTTTGGCTATTACAGCCTTGCGTGGCGTGTGGTGAGTGGATTGTACGTGCTCGTTGCTCCCATACAGTCGGCATTTTTCCCACGCTTGACACAGCTTGCCGCGATGGGTGATCACCAAGAGGTGGCACACACCTATCATCGCGGCACCCGGCTAATGGCGGTAAGTATTTTGCCGGTCGCGGTAATTCTCACGCTGTTTGCCCGGGAATTACTGGAGCTTTGGACGATGAACGTATTAATCGCTAACAACACCGGCCTGATTCTGGCGGTGCTCGCGGCGGGGACGGCGATCAACGGTCTGATGAATATGCCGATTTCTGTTCAACTTGCATATGGCTGGACCCGGCTCGCGTTGTTCTCAGCCATTGGAGCCGTCATTGTGCTCGCGCCATTGATGTGGTTTGTCTCCGCCCGCTATGGCGGCTTAGGTGCTGCGTACGTGTGGCTGGCGTTTAACCTTTGCTATGGCGCTGTTACACTGTGGCTCATGCATCTGAAGTTGCTGCGCGGGCATCTTGGCCAATGGCTAGTGTCGGATATAGCCCCCGTGCTCGCCGTGACGCTACTGGTGGCGGGCGCCTGGAAGCTTGCGATTCCGGCGCCGGTATCGTATCTGGGAACGCTCATTGGCCTGGTGGCCGTGTCCTTGCTAACCGCGCTAGCCGCCCTCCTTGTAGTGCCCGAAATTCGCACCTGGATCGCGCGGCGAGCCGCCGCTATGGCTTGAGCAATAATGAAAATCCTTTTTACCGGCGCCAGTTCTTTTACCGGCATGTGGTTTGTGAAAGAACTCAGCGCAGCCGGGCACGCGGTTACGGCGCCTCTACTAAGACCGCTTGAAAAGTACGAGGGGGTGCGAAAGAATCGTCTGCAACAGATCGCCGCGCACGCGCGCCTTGTCTCCTCCTGCCCATTTGGATCAGAACCATTCCTCACGCTTGTTAAAAGCGCCAGGTGGGATCTCTTCTGCCATCACGCGGCCGATGTCACCGATTACAAAAGTCCAGATTTTGATTACCAGAAGGCACTGGCCAACAATACCCTGCACTTACCTGCTGTTCTCGATGCTTTTATTCAACATGGGTGCGATCGCGTCCTTCTTACGGGCAGTGTTTTTGAAGCGGGGGAAGGCCGCGGCAGCGATGAGCTCAGAGCGGTGTCTGCGTACGGCCTTTCTAAAGGACTCACGGCAGAGGTATTTAAGTTCGAATGTGCAAAACGAGACCTGTCTCTGGGGAAATTCGTTATCCCCAACCCCTTTGGTCCATACGAGGAAGATCGCTTTACCTCTTTTCTTGCGCGTTCCTGGATAGAGCGGAAAGTAGCCCCAGTGATGTTCCCCGAGTACATCCGCGATAATATCCACGTCACTTTGCTGGCAAAGGCTTATCGCCATTTCGCAGTTGCCCTTCAGCCGAGTCAGGGCTTTTCAAAACTTAATCCCAGTCAATATGTGGAGCCTTTAGGCGATTTCGCAAAGCGCTTTTCCAAAGAATTGGGAACGCGACTGGGCATCTCCTGCGCCTATAAACTCCATGACCACGACACGTTTATAGAACCTAAAGTGCGCATCAACACCGATCCATTGGATGCCACTGTATTAAACTGGAATGAACAGAATGCGTGGGATGAACTGGCCGCTTACTACCGCGAAACAATGACGCATGGCTGAGCCGCTTTGCATAGGCTTCACTAGGGCTTGAGCAGTAGCCCCTGACCGGTGGGGATTGTCAGAATTTTCACCCCCTTGCTTTTGGCGAAGGCATCAAGCGCTTTTTTCTGGTTGATGTATCCGGCCCAACCATAGTCGTCAAGCAACACGATCGCCCCGGGAACGAGTTTGTCCCAGAAATAGGTAATGGCCTCGTACTCGGGTTTGGCGATATTCATATCCAGATGAAGGTAGCAGACCCTGGCTATGGCGACTGAATCGAGTGTATCCGGGACCTTGCCTCGCACCAGATGCGCGCGGGGAAACGGCGCGAAATTGCGTTTCGCGAGATCGAAGCATTCTTCATACATGCTGTTCTCGCTTGCGCGATTTAAGGCGCGTTCTTCCGGCGAAATCTGGTCGTCCGGGATACCGCGGAAAGTGTCGAAAAGGTAGAAATTTTTACCCGTGGCGTTGAAATCAATGTAGTTGCAAACAGCAAGTGACATTACGCCCGTATTGACCCCGCACTCGACGAAATCTCCATCCAGATGGGCTGAGTGCCAGCCGGCCCAACAGCCCACGAAGACGCGCCACTCAATATGCAAATCCGGGTCGGCCCCCTGGTTCGGGCCAATCTTGTGTCCCGAACGAACCCCGGCCTGATAAGCGCTGACGAATCGCGGATCGTCCAGAAAATCGGTACTCTTGTTCCAGACGGCAAGAAAGTCGGCGTTGTACACCGGCTGTGTCGGCTGAGCATTGACCTCCGCAAGTCGTTGCAGGAGATAGTCTCGCTGCGTTATGAGCCGGCGCACGGGCGGCACCAGCATCGCGGTGCGTTTAAGAAGCGTTCTAAATGTCAATTTCTTTGCCATTTCACACCCGTCTTTGCAACCAGGCATCCGGCCAATGCGTAATATTGTTTTGCAATTCGCTTTCGCAAAACGGCCACGCAGGCTGTCCCAGGAAGAATTCCGGGTGTTTCGCGGCAAATTCTCGCGCAGCAGCAGCGGGATGGTCTGTTGCCCACTCGCGTTTCCCGCGCGGCACATCCGAAAGATCGAACATTATCCCGTCCGTTGCAACAATATACGAACCGGGTGTCACCAATTCCGCGTAGGCGTCCAGTTCGTCGAGCACGTGTTGCCGGGTGTGATTGGAATCCAGAACAACCATAACGGTTTCATTGGGGCGGACGAGGCTTTTCACCTTTGAAACAACGTCTTGCGCCGTAGAACTTCCTTCTATCAACTCAATACGATTTGATAAATTATGACTCTCAATTGCTTTGCGATTGTGCGCTCTAATATCAATATCAACGCCGATCACGCGCCCCTTTCCCATCGCAGCAAAAATGCTGGCATAGAAGATCAGCGATCCGCCGTGCGCCACGCCGGTTTCGATAATCACGTCCGGCTTCAACTGGTAAATAACCTCTTGCATGCGGACGATGTCTTCCGGCAACTGAATGATCGGTCGTCCCATCCATGAGAACGTATACTGATATTTTTGATTCCATCCCAGCCGCACCCACTGCCTCGAAACCGCCTCAAACGCATCTTTTGAATAAAGATTCAGGACCGTAGATTGCTCAGCCTCTTCAATCGTTAGCGTACGAGCCTCGGTATCCATAACTAGCTTCATCATCAACTCCAGACAATCAGGTCAACCATTATCCCGGCATCCTTCACCATCCGCTAGATTTCTTCGTGATAGTTGGGATTCATCAAGATCACGCTGCGAACATCCCTATCCATAAGGTCTGTCGGAGCAACAATCGGGTGTCCGGTTCCAGGCACATAGCAATTCTGCTTCTGCGGGTTAATATCCACAAGGCACTCGATGAGTTGGCAGGCGGGATCAACCAAATTCGCCAAAGTCACGCCCTTCGCACCAGCACCCCACAAGGCAACCTTCCCGTGAGCGCGCAGCGCATTTATCCGGGAGGCCCAATTTCCAACCACCTCAGCGACTTCGTCGCCATATCGCCGCGCCATCGAAATAAGGGCAGTTGGGTTTGACGGCGGTGGTGTCTCCGGGCCGTTCGCTGCAATGCGGCCTTCGAGCCACAGGTACTGTCCTTCAAAGACATGTCCGGCACGCTCTACATGGAATCCAGCCGCCGCAAATGCAAGTGCCAGCGAGTTGGCTGTGAAAAGTGAACAATGCTCATAAAAAAAATCCCACAGTACCTGGTTTTTCAATATCCATTCCACACAGGGTGTTTCAAAGAAAATGCGTGCGCGTGGCGCTGAAATAAGCGCGCTACGGACAGTGCGCAGCAAGGCCAGCGGATTTGGGACATGCTCTATAACGTGACGGCAAACGATAAAATCCGCGGGAACATCGACACACGATTCGTCATAAAAGCGCTTGTGGAAGTGCAAACGGCCGTCAAGATCCGACGCTTTTCCGGCATAGCTTGGATCAAAACCTATCCCGCAATTATTTCCGTCGGGATGCGCGACAAGCTTGCGCAGGAAAACGCCCTTGCCACATCCGACTTCGACAACCGTTGAATCTTTTACACCATGTTTATGGATAAGGTCTGACACCAATTCATCCAGGTATCCCTCAAAATATTCTGAGTAGGACTGGGTATTTTCATAATTCTCGTTATACGACAGCAACGTCGCGGCAAAGGCCTGATTAAATACAAAGCCGCACGATTCGCAAATGGCAAAATCAAGGTCGCCTTTCGGGATAGCGCGCGCGGCATGCTGGCTGCGAATAAGCAGGTTTTGATGAACGGGAACCTGATTGCGACGCAGAAATGTTTGACATTTCGTGCTGTTACATATCGGGCAGGCACTCAAAAGCAGCCCCGATGGAAAGCGGTTAGTTTAAGCATCACGTCGCAAACCCATATTTACTGCGGCAAACCCGCGCTGCCCACGGTCGTCAGCGGGTGTTTCCGGTGCCGCATACGCACAATCACCCATCCGAAGCACCGATGTACTATGGTTGGCACCACATCAAAGGGCAGCAAAATAAGAAACCCGATTGCAACCCGCAGCGTTTGCATGCCGCGGGGCAGTATGCCGTGAATTCCCCGTAACCATGCACGTTTCCACCCTGTCGCGTGATCCGCGATTTCCTCCAGCAGTTGTCCGCCGGTGTATCTAAGCGCGGCGAAGCGAAACCGCAATATCACGCGGTCGATAAAGGCTGAATTAAACAGGCGTGGAGACAACGCCGGGCCACGCTGAGCGAGCCTGATTCGCACCTCGTCCATTCGCGAATCGCCTTTGAGAGTCGATACGCAGTAGCTATCCGCATGAATCCTGAATGCCGCGAGCGGTTCGGGCGAATAGGCGGCGCCATAGCGGCTCGCTACTGCCCACGCGGTAATCAGGTCGGTTAGCGCGCCATAGGCGTGATCAAAACCGCCTATGCTGTTAAAGGCGTCCCGCCGATAGATAAGCGTCGATCCCGTGAACCAGTTGCCCACGCGATACGCGAGCTTAGCGCACTCATCCGCGGAAAATACCGTATCCGCAAGCGCCACCACCGGTGACATATGCAAGCGAATCACCGCGTCATCTTCGTTCACCAGCCAGGCCATCGCCGACCAAAGCCCCACTTCGGGTGATCGTGAAAACCCTTCACGTGCCTTGGCGAAGATCCCCGGCAGCACAAAATCGTTTGCCGAAAGAAACAGCACGTAGTCCGCCGTGACCTGCTGTAGTCCTGCCGCCACCGCGCCATTCACCCCCAGGTTGGCGGCGTTAACAATAAGCCGTGCGCAGCGGTGGGGCTCTATCACGGCGCGGATAATTGCCACGCTGTTGTCGGTTGATGCGTCATCAATCACGATGACCTGATCCGGCGGCGACGGTTGTTCGAGCACCGAGCGTAAACACTTGGGGATGTAGCGCGAGTCGTTATAGTTCGGAATCACAACGGCTATGGTCGGCGGCTGCAGCATGTTCGAAGTGGATAATGACGCGTGCGCGCGAGCGCTACTGCTCAAAATCGGGGTAAGCCGCATCGCGCGCAGACAGCGTCGGATTCGCCAGCGGCCATTGGATGCCTATAGCGGAATCGTTGTAGCGTATCCCGCGCGCCGCGTCGGGTTGATAGGCGGCAGACATTTGATAGAACACCTCGGCGCTGTCCGTAAGCGTCTGAAAGCCGTGGGCGCATCCGTCGGGTATGTAGATCATGCGGTAATTATCGGCGCTCAGTTCCACTGTCAGCCATTCTTTGTAAGTATTTGATTTTACGCGAATATCTACGACAACATCGTATATGGCTCCGCGCGTGCAGCGCACCAGCTTGGGCTCGGCGTGCGGGCTTGCTTGATAGTGCAAGCCGCGCAGGGTTCCGCGGCTGCGGTTAAACGAAACATTGCATTGCACGAACTCGGTGGCGAGTCCGTGCTGCGCGAAATCATCGCGGCAAAACGAACGCGCAAAAAATCCGCGTTCGTCGTCCAGCCGCTCCAGTTCAATAATGAAAACGCCCGCGAGTCGTGTGGGTATGAATTTCACGGTACTACTCGAACCTCGGGAATAGGCAGGATGAATTGGCCGCCCCAATCGCGAATGTAGCTCATCTGCGCCATGATTTCGTCCTTGATATTCCACGGCAGCACCAGCACATAGTCCGGCCGTGTGTCGCGGATTTTTTCCGGCGCGTATATGGGTATGTGCGTACCGGGCAGGAACTTGCCCTGTTTGTGCGGGCTGAGATCGACCGTGTAGTCGATGAAATCGCGGCGTAT
Source organism: Bordetella parapertussis (assembly GCA_945861275.1). Lineage (GTDB taxonomy): Bacteria > Pseudomonadota > Gammaproteobacteria > Burkholderiales > SG8-41 > UBA5216. The sequence continues at coordinate 12,459 of CAMATZ010000002.1, read as the reverse complement.
GCCGCAGTAATTCAGCAAGGTATTGCCCTTGGCCGGCGCACCATAGCCGACGAGCGACTTGCCGGCATCTTTCACGTCAATCAGGAATGCCAGCAGCCGGCGTTTGGTCAGCCTGACTTGCGCTGCAAAAGCCGCATAGGCTTCCAGAGTTTGCAGCCCCGCCTGCAACTCCATGGCCTTGAGTTGTTCCACGGCCAACGATACCGGCCGCGCCGACGCGCCGGCATGCATGGCGTGTATGCGGATTGAACCGCCATGCGTGGGCAGATTGTCCACATCAACGATGGTCAATCCATGCTGCGCGAATACGCGCTCTACCGTGATCAGGGAGAAATACGAAAAATGTTCGTGATAAATGGTATCGAACTGATTCTCCGCCATCATTCGCAGCAGGTGCGGAAACTCCAGGGTAATCAGCCCGCCAGGTTTGAGCAGAATTTTCATGCCGGCGACAAAATCGTTGAGGTCAGGCACATGCGCCAGCACGTTGTTGCCGAGCAGCAGATCGGCCTGCACGCCTTCGGACTTTAGCTCGCGCGCGAACTGCGTGCCGAAAAAATTTACCCGCGTGGGAATGCCGGCACTCTCCGCGACACGCGCCACATTGGCGGCGGGCTCTATCCCCAGCACCGGTATGCCCATTGCGCTGAAATTTTTCAGCAAATAGCCGTCATTACTCGCGATCTCCACCACCTGATGTCTGGCGGTGAGGCCAAGGCGGGCGCTCATCACATCGCAATACGCGCGCGCGTGGTCGAGCCAGGATTGCGAATAGGAAGAAAAATAGGCGTAATCGCCAAAAATCTGTTCGGGGGTTTCAAAGGACTCCAACTGCACCAGAAAACAATGGGCGCACACATAGGCATGCAGTGGATAAAATTTTTCAGGAAGCTGCAATTCCTGCGCCGACAGGTAGGCGTTCGACAGTGGTGAAATGCCCAAGTCGCAGAACGAATGTTCGAGCGGCGCGGCGCAAAACCGGCAGGAGCGCGTCGGGATCATCCTGTGAGCGCCTGATACCGCGAGATTTGCGCCACGCTGTTGTCACGCGCGTCGGCGCCGGCAATACCGGCACGGTGCCACTCGACAACCCATGCCAGCGCCTCTTCCAGCGCGAGACGAGGCCGCCAGCCTAAACGGTGTTTCGCCTTGCTACAATCGAGCAGCAACTGCCCCGCCTCATGTTGATGCTTGCCGCTGTCGGGCTCCCAGCCTGCGCCATCACCCCAGGCGCGCGCCAGATGCTCAACCACCCAGGACACCGGCTTCGCATCCTCCTGCTCGGCGCCAAAGTTCCACGCACCGCGCAACTCAGCGGGCCCGTCCCATAAGCGTTCCGCAAGCATCAGGTAACCGGTTAGCGGCTCCAGCACGTGCTGCCATGGCCTTAGCGCGGCGGGATTTCTGATGCGCACCGGCTTGCCTTGTGCGAAGGCGGCGATGGCATCGGGCACCAAACGGTCTGCGGCCCAATCACCGCCGCCGATGACGTTGCCCGCGCGCACGCTGGCCAGGGCCGGTGACGATGGTTCCTGCCAGTACGATTGACGGTAGCTCGATGCCACAATTTCCGCGCAAGCCTTGCTGCTGGAATAAGGATCGTAGCCGCCCAGGGCGTCGTCTTCGCGGTAGGCAATGGCCGCTCCGCGGTTCTGGTAACACTTGTCGCTGGTCACCACCACCACTGCCTTGACGCCCGGTGCATGGCGAATGGCCTCAAGCACGTTGACGGTGCCGGCGACATTGGTTGCGAATGTTTCCACCGGATCGTGATACGAGCGTCGCACCAGCGATTGTGCCGCCAGGTGAAAAACGATCTGCGGCTGCGCATCGTTGAGCGCGCGGCGCAGGCACGCGGGATCGCGAATGTCGCCGGTAATTGATGTCATGCCCTGCGCAATGCGCGCCAGGTCAAACAAACTGGGGGAAGTCGGCGGCGCCAGTGCGTAGCCCGACACGCGCGCGCCGAGCATTTGCAGCCACAGGCACAGCCACGCGCCCTTGAACCCCGTGTGACCCGTTATCCATACGCGCTTGTCGCGCCAGAACGCGGGATCGATCACCAGACTTTCCACGGGGCGTGACCCGCTGCCCACAAGTCTTCCAGATGCTGCTTGTCACGCAGCGTATCCATGCATTGCCAGAAACCGTCATGCACGTACGCGCCGAGATTGCCCTCGCGCGCCAGGGTTTCCATCGGCGCGCGTTCCCAAATTGTAGCGTCGCCTTCGATGGTATCGAGCGCTTTGGGCGACAACACAAAAAACCCGCCGTTAAGCCAGTTATGGTCGCCTTTGGGTTTTTCGTCGAAACCGGTAATCAACCGCCCTTCCATGCTGAGCACCCCAAAGCGGCCCGGCGGTTGCACCGCCGTCACCGTCGCCGCGGTGCCGTTCTTTTTGTGAAATTCTATAAGCTGCGTAATATTGATGCTGGAGACGCCATCGCCATAGGTAAAACAAAAGTCGTCGTTGCCAAGATATTGCGCCACGCGCTTCAGGCGTCCGCCGGTCATGGTTGTCTCGCCGGTATCCACCAGCGTTACGCGCCAGGGTTCGGCACTGTGCTCATGCACTTCCATCTTGTTGTTCGCCAGGTCGAAGGTGACACTCGACATGTGCAGAAAATAGTTTGCGAAGTATTCCTTCACCACATAACCCTTGTAACCGAGGCAAATGATGAAATCGTTAATGCCGTGATGGGAATACATTTTCATGATGTGCCACAGAATCGGCTTGCCGCCGATTTCGATCATCGGCTTGGGCTTCAGATGCGATTCCTCGCTGATACGCGTGCCCAGCCCGCCTGCCAGAATAACGGCTTTCATAGCAGACCCCGCTGTGTTCTGTGGTGTGTCATTGAAGCCCTTATCGCCCCTACGCAGTCGCCGCCGCCTGCTGCGTAGCGTAACGGCGGGCAGCAGCCCTGGCGCAAATGTGCTGCACATCGGAAAAGCGAAATCCCAGTTTCGACTCAAGCTTGGCCGCCGACATCGAACCATCCAGCGGACGCGCTTCGGCGAAAGCAAAATCGCGTATGCTGCAGCGGGTAATGCGTGGCGCGATTGCGCGGTGGCGTTGGACTTCCTGCACCAGTAATTCCAGCAATTCCAGGCGCGACACCGCCCGCGGCGCGGCGAAATGAAACACGCCACTGGCCTGCGATTTCACCAGCCCGTCCAGCGCCTGCACGGCTTCGTCGACGTCCACCGGTGACAATATCTGATCATGCGCGCAGCGAATTTCCGCGCCAGTTTCCAGTTCGTTCATCCAGCCGTCGAGCATGTCGCGCGCGCCCGGAATCGTCGACAGGATCTTGGGAAAACGCACAATCAAACTGGGTCGTGCGTCCGCCAGCAAGACGGCTTCCACGGCGGCTTTCTGGCGGCCGTAGGTCAGCACCGGACACGGCGGGTCATCCTCCGTCCAGCCGCCGCGGCTGCCGTCAAACACCGCATCGCTCGAGGCGAATACCGGTGTAATTCCCGCGTCGCGCAACTGCGCAATGACCTCGTTGATGGCATCGACGTTGACGCGTGCGCTGCCTGCGGGATCACGCGCGCAGGCATCGAGATTGGTGATGCCCATGAAAATGAACGCATGCGTCAGTGACGGGTATGCCGTGAGAATCCGCGTCGCAAGACTATGCTCGCCGGCGTCGAAATGGATACCGCCCGCGATGGGTGTGCGCTTGTAGGTCGCGATGGCATCGCCCGCACCCAGCAAAGCGTGCAGGCTTCGTCCCAAAAACCCGGAACCGCCAAGAATCAGGTACCGCGGACGCAAAAGGACTCTCCTGTTTCGCGGATTTTACACGATGACAACTATAGCTACAGCTTCAACAACTTTGCCGCATTACGCCACAAGATCTGTTGCTTCTGCTCACCCGTCAGCGATTTCACGCCGTTGAGGAACCGCACCGGTTCTTCGTAGGCAATATCGAAGCAGTAGTCGCTGCCCACCAGGATGCGATCCGCGCCGACCAGTTTGATCAGGTCTTCGAGCAAGGCTTCGTCGTAGGTGATGGTGTCGTAGGTAAAACGCTTCAGGTAAGTGCTCGGCGGTTTGCTGATGGTCTTGCATTCCAGGCGCAGGTCAAAACCACGGTCCAGGCGGCCGCGCAGGATGGGCAACACGCCGCCGCCGTGCGGCAGGCTGATTTCGAGTTTGGGAAAGGCGTCGAGCACACCGCCGAAAATCAGGTGCGAGGCGGCGATGGCGGTGTCGAACGGATTGCCACACAGGTTGATCAGGTAGAACTGTTTCAGCCGTTCGTTGTTGATCATCATCGGATGCAAAAATATCGGCAGCCCCAGCGCTTCACAGCGTTCATACAGCGGGAAAAAGCTGCGGTCGGAAAGTTCGCGATCGCGCACCGCCGTGGCCATGTACACGCCCTTGATGCCGGGTAACTTCGCCGCGCGTTCGAGTTCCTGCGCCGCGAGCGTCGGATTTTGCATCGGCAGGCAGGCAAAGCCGATCAAACGATCGGGCTGTGCAAGGTGCGCGGCGCTGATCGCATCGTTAAACGCCACGCACAGTTGCATGCCCAAATCATCGTCAGCCCAGTACACCATGGGTTGCGTGAGCGACAGCGCGTGCATGCCCACGCCCTGGTTGTCCATGATTTTCAGGCGTTGGTCGAGATCGATAAAGGGGCGCGTGATAGGGCCCGTGCGCAGCGACAGGCCCACCTGAATAAATGTCACGCCCTTGTCGTCAACCGTTACCGTGGTGCCGCAGCGTTTGCCGTATTGCGCAATGAGGTCGATGTAGGACTGCGGGAAGTAGTGCGCGTGGGTATCGATGGTTTGAATCGGCGGCGGCATGTTTGCTCCACAAAAAACGCATTAGCCACAGAGGAACACAGAGAAACACAGAGAACGCCAGCCCAGGTTTTTCCTCTGTGGTTCTCTGTGTCCTTTGTGGCAAAAAAGTTCTAACCCAATTTCAAAATGGTTTCCCACTCCGCCGGATCCACAGGCGTAATCGACAGCCGGTTGCCGCGCGCCAGTATGCGCAGCGTGGCGAGCGCCTTGTTTTCGCGCAGTTCGGGCAGGCTGATGAGCCGGGTTTTCCTGACGAACTTTACATCTACATGCAGCCAGCGCGGATTGTCGCGCGTGGATTTTTGGTCGAAGTATTTGCTCTTGCGATCAAACTGCGTTTCGTCGGGATAGGCGAGTTTGCAGACCTCGGCGACGCCGACTATGCCGGGCTGCTCGCAACTCGAATGATAAAACAGCACCTTGTCGCCCTTGGTCATCTGATCACGCATGAAATTGCGTGCCTGATAGTTGCGCACGCCAGTCCATGGGGCGGTTTTGTCTTTAGCGAGTTGGTCGATGCTGTAGGCATCCGGTTCGCTTTTCATCAACCAGTAACGCATGCTTGTCCTCCATAAAAAAATGCGGCCAAGCCGCATTTTTACATCCCAATAAGGTTCCCCCGCCTGTGCCGTCAGGCCCGTTTCTTGAACCAAAGGTTCAAGGGGTCGCCTTCCGGATTCCTTTAGGTTCGTCCGCGTGGGACGCTCACACCGGTATCACAAGGGTCAGCAACCGTATACCACTTATTGGCTCAAAGAAATTAAGGCCTTAACGAACACCGCAGGGGAATTTCCGGGCGGCAGAAACGATCACGCTTTAGAACAATTTGCTCTGTTCTGACAGCGCCTGATCGATCACCGCTTCCATGCCGGCCATTCTACGCTTGAAGCCGGCGATGTCAAAATCACCGCCCACCTTGGCGCCGAGAAATTCATGGGTAATGTTGAGCGCGGCCATGATGGCGATGCGTTCAAGCCCCACGATTTTGCCTTGATCGCGAATGTCCTGCATGCGGGTGTTCAGGTAATCGACGGCTTCGAGCAGGCCGGTCTGTTCCTCATCCTTGCAGGCGACGCGAAAATTGCGCCCCATGATGGAGATCTGCAGGCCCTTGCTGTCTTTCGTATCCTTGGCTTCGCTCATGCGGCGCTCAGGTTGCGTCTTCTGGAATTTGTTGCAGCAGCGCTTCGAGGCGCGCGGTGGCGCCGCCGATTTTGTTTTCGAGCCGGCGATTGGCATCAAGCGCGGTGACGACATCCTGGCGCAATTGGTGGTTTTCCAGGCGCAGCTGTTGGCACAGCTTTACCAGCAGTGCCAACTTGTCCTCGAGTGATTGCAGCTCCGCTTCCATAGTGCGCACTATAGTTGTAAAAAATCCATCAAGTCAACTACTAAGCGTGAAAAGTGAATGTGATTTGGCAGTTGTGTGCGGCGCTGATTGTGAGCCAAAGTGCGTGCTAACATTGGGCCGTCCGTGCAACACGCTTACCGTCAGCGAACGTTGCGCGTACACGGTAGAGGGTGCCGCCAATCTTCAAAGAGAGGCGGTTAAACGGGAAACCGGTGCGAGAATAGTATTTAAAAACAAATACTTGCAATCTCAAAGCCGGTGCTGCCCCCGCAACGGTAAGTGAACGCGATGGGTGTGCGATTTGCGCTCTCTTCGCGATGGTGTGCCACTAAGCCACTGTGAGCTTTGCTCATGGGAAGGCGGTGCATTTTATTCATGAGCCCGTATATCGGCCCTCTACCGCTGGATGGAAATGCCGCGGGGATGCGGTGTGCCTGATCCGTGCCGATCTCTGCAGTCTCGGCATGGCGTTGTCACGCGTGCAGTTGTAAATCCCCCGTAGTGTTTGCTAAGCGTTTTTTTGCGCGCGGCGGGCGCGCACATCATTGGGGGAATTTATGAAAAGCACGACCACGCTTGCCGCGGCCATCGCCGCGGCAACTATTTCGATTTCGCCTGCGACTGGCGCGTATGCTGCTGAACCTTCTGTCGCCGTCGGACCGCCGGTGATTGTTACGACCACACGCTTCGCGGATACGGCCAGCCTGCCGCTGCCGGGTGTCACGGTGATCACCCGCGAAGATATCGGCAATAGCGCCGCTAAAACCGTGCCGGATTTGCTATCGCAACAAGCCGGCATCAACGTGCGCGATTTATTCGGCAATAACGCCGCCAGCACCACGGTTGATATGCGCGGCTTTGGCAGCACCGGCGCGCAAAATACGCTGATACTGGTCGATGGCCGGCGCGTCAGTGACATTGATTTGTCGGGCGTGCAATGGTCATCGGTGCCACTGGCGGCGATAGAGCGCATCGAAATCGTGCGCGGCAGCGGCGCGGTACTGTACGGCGACGGTGCGACGGCGGGTGTGATCAACATCATCACGCGCTCGGCGGCGGCGCGCAACAGTAGCGTGTCACTCGAAGCACGCTACGGCGCCTACGACACGCACGAGGTGCAACTTTCCGGCACCTATGCTGGCGCCAACGCGGGTTTTAATCTGCTGGCGGGAAACCTGCAATCCGGCGGCTATCGCGATAACAACCATAACCGGCAAAGCAATCTGCTGGCGGATCTGTACTGGATCGCAGGGGCGGGGGAGCTGACTTTCAAACTTGCAGCAGACCGGCAAGGCGTGCGCCTGCCCGGCGCGCGCCAGATACAGCCCAGCGCGGGCGTGAATCAATTTGTCACCGACAGACGCGGCGCGCAAACACCGCTCGACTACGCCACCCGCGATGGCGAACGTGCCCTTGTCGATTGGCGCATCACCACCGGTTTTGGCGAAGTAAATTTAAGCGGTGGCTGGCGCGGCAAAGCGCAAACCTCGTATTTTGACTTTGGCGGCTTTCCCAACTACCGCACCAGCGATATCAATGTGTGGTCATTGACCCCCCGAGTGAAAATCACCCTGCCGCTGGCGGGACGTGCCAACACCCTGGTGACCGGCATCGACTGGTATCGCTGGGATTACCGGCTGCTCATGTCCAACGCCCCCGACAACATCAGCCGCCCGGTTAACACCATTGAAGCGGCACAACACAACATCGCCATCTACGCGCAGGATACGTTGCAACTCAGCGAACGCATTGCGCTCACGGCAGGGATGCGTCATGAACGGCTCAGTATCGATGCCATCGACCGCTATGATGCGAGCGCACCCGGCGGCGCGTTCGGGTCCGCGGCGCCCGCAGGGTCACAAAAGGAAAATGGCCGTGCTGTTGATCTCGGCGTGCGTTATCAGCTCACAGCGCAAACCACGCTCAGCGCCAAAACCGGCAGCAGTTTCCGTTTTGCCAATGTGGATGAAATTTATGAAACCTCTCCCGCTTTTACCAATCAGTTTCAGTTTTTGCGCCCGCAAAAAACACGCACGCACGAGCTGGGCTTTGCGACCCGCGGTAGCGGCGGGCGGCTGCGCGCATCGCTGTTCACGATGGAGGTGCGCGATGAAATTCACCTCGATGCGTTCAGCACCGGCATCGGCAACACCAACTTGCCGCCGTCGCGCCGCCGCGGTCTGGAGCTCGACGGGCAATGGCTGGTGGCCAAAGCGCTGACGCTGGGTGCGGCGTACGGTTACATCGATGCCCGCTTTCTCGAAGGCGTGTTGCCGGGGAGCGCGTTTTCGCAACTCAATGTACAGCTTGCGGGCCGCGCGGTGCCGCTGGTTCCGCGCCATAAACTGTCGCTGAATGCGGCGTGGGCAATGAACGCAAACACGCGCTTCAGCGCAGCAGCTAATTATGTTGGCGCACAGTTCATGGACAACGATGAAGGCAACACGCTGGGCACGAAAATCCCCGCCTACACCCTGGTTGATTTGAAGCTGCTGTACCGCAACGGGCCGTGGACCATCGGCGGCGCAGTGAATAATCTGTTCGGTAAAAGTTATTACAACTACGCCGTGCGCAGCCAGTTTGTTGCCGACCGTTACAACGTTTATCCGTTGCCAGAACGTAATGCGAGCGTTCACGTGGCGTATGCGTTTCGGTAACGGGGCATTATGCAGGCCGGAACGCCTGTCCCCGGATCGAGTCCGGGGCAGGCTCTGAGCTTGTCGAAGGGCGCAGCGGTTCCAGCTTACTCAAGTGACCTAAGGTGATAGCACACGTAAACAATGTGCTATCATTCCAGCGTGAACAACAAGCACCGCAAGACGCTTGAGAAAATACGGGCCGATCCGCTAAACGGAAATATCGCTTGGGCGCGTATAGAGGCGCTGCTCAAGGCTCTGGGTTGCCGCGTTATCGAAGGGGCTGGATCGTCGGTAACGTTTGAATTGCGGGGGTGCAAGGCGACTTTGCATCGGCCACATCCCGGCAAGGAAGCCCTGCGCTATCGCGTCATTGCCGTGCGAGAGTTCCTGCAACGAATTGAGGGCAAATCATGAATAACACGATGAACGCAATGCACTATAAGGGCTACACCGCCAGCATGGTTTTCGACGCAGAAGACAAAATCATTGTCGGCAGAGTGCTTGATATCGATGACATCATCTCCTTTCACGGCGAATCGGTGTCTGAGTTCGAGACTAATTTCCATGCTGTAGTCGATGATTACATCAATGCTTGCGCGAAGCTCGGCAGCAAACCAGAAAAGCCTGCCAGCGGCAAACTCATGTTGCGCATTGCCCCCGAAATCCATGCGGCGGCCCTCAAAGCGGCTGCGCGAAGCGGCGTAAGTCTCAACAAATGGGCAGAAAAAGCGTTGGAGACTGCGGCGCATTGATGGGTGCTGACGCAAATCAGCGCACTTCATTTACGCCCAATATGTCACGGTAAAGACGCTGCCAAGTACCGTTGTCCGGATGATTCGCATGTTTCTTCATCCAAGGGCGGCGCGCTGGTTCGCAACAATTTTGTGGACGATCGTTACAACGTTATTTGTTGCCGAAACGCAATGCAAGTGTCAACGTGACATATGACTTCCGGCGATACAGCATGACGCTAAGTTCTTGAATTAAAATCGGAAATTTGCTATGGTTGCGCTGTGAGCACTTCCCCGCGAGCGGTATCGAGTTCCGAGTTGTACCTGCGCCTGTTGCGTTACGTCGCGCCCTATCGTCACGTGTTCCTGGTGGCGATACTGGGCGCGATACTGGTCGCGCTGACGGAAGTTGCGCTGCCGGCGATCATGAAACCGCTGTTCGATGGCGTGTTCGTCGAGCGCGATGCCGCGGCGATACGCTGGATGCCGCTGATTATTATCGCGCTGTTCGTAGTGCGCGGGTTCGCCGAATACGTGGCTTCATATTGCATGGCGTGGGTGGGCAACCGGCTGGTGATGGATTTGCGCGCGCGGATGTTCGCGCGCCTGCTGGAGTTGCCGACGCCGTATTACGACGATCAGGCTTCGGGCAATCTGATTTCCAAACTGACGTTTGATGTGACCCAGGTGACTGCCGCCGCCACCAGCGTGCTGGTAGCGATATTCAAGGACGGGGTGGCGATTATCGGTTTGTTAAGCTGGATGTTCTGGCTTAACTGGCAGCTCACCCTGCTCTCGCTGTTGATGACGCCGTTGATTATTTTGATTGTGCGCCTGGTCAGCATACGGCTGCGTAACACCAGCCGTGATGTGCAAAATTCGATGGGCGAGGTGACGCAGGTCATTCAGGAAGCCATCGAAGGGCACAAAATCGTCAAGCTCTATGGCGGGCAGGCCTACGAAGCCGGGCGCTTTGAGCAGCAAACCAATCGCGTGCGGCGCTTTCTGATGAAGCAGGCTGCCGCCGCCGCTGCCAGCGTTCCCTTTGTGCAGTTGGTTGCAGCCTGCGCGCTGGCGGCGATGATATTTTTTGCCACCCGCGATGCTTCGATCACCGTCGGCAGCTTTGTGTCTTTTCTTGCCGCGATGTTGATGCTGACCGCACCGTTAAAGCGCGTCACCAGTGTGAACGAACCGCTGCAACGCGGCCTGGCGGCGGCGGAAAGCGTGTTTGCGCTGCTGGATCAGTCCGGCGAGCGTGACACAGGCAGTTTGAACATTACACGCGCACGCGGAGAACTGGTGTTTGAGCACGTAGGCTTACGCTACGAGGGTGCGGAGCGCCAGGCATTGGATAACATCAATCTGCACATCAAGCCGGGCGAAACGGTGGCACTGGTGGGTGCTTCGGGTGCGGGCAAATCCACGGTGGCCAATCTGGTGCCGTGTTTTTACCGCCCCACGTCGGGGCGCATCACGCTCGACGGTCACGATCTGGCGGAAATAAAACTCGCGAGCCTGCGCGCCAACATCGCGCTGGTGAGTCAGGATGTGGTGCTGTTCAACGATACGGTAGCGGCGAACATCGCCTATGGTGCGATGAACGGCGCTACCGAGGCGCAAATTCAAGCCGCCGCCGATGCGGCCCACGCCAGCGAATTCATCCGCCAGATGCCACAGGGCTACGCCACCATCGTCGGTGAAAATGGCGTCAAGCTTTCAGGCGGGCAACGCCAGCGCCTCGCCATCGCGCGCGCGCTGCTGAAAAATGCGCCGATGCTGGTGCTCGACGAGGCCACCTCTGCGCTCGATTCCGAATCCGAGCGCCATGTGCAAGCCGCCCTCGAAACCTTGATGCAGGGCCGCACCACGCTGGTGATCGCGCATCGCTTGTCCACCGTCGAAAACGCCGATCGCATCGTGGTGCTGGATAAAGGCAGCATTGTTGAGATAGGCACGCATCGTGAGTTGCTTGCCCAGGGACGCACCTACGCGAAGCTTTATCAGATACAGTTCTCCGGGCAGGTGAGCACGCAGGTGAGCACGCAGCTGTCCACGCAGGTGAGCGATGCTGCTGCGTGAGGCAGGCAAAGCGTGGCGGCTGCTGCTGGGTCTGCCGAAGACGCTGATCTTCAATTTTCGTTATTTTCCATTCGCACAGGCGTGCAAGCTGCCGGTGCTGGTGTCGCATCGCATGACGCTGGTGCGTCTGGGTGGCCGCGTTGAACTGGCGCAATATGAATTCGGCTCGGTGCGCCTGGGTCCGGCCGACGTGGATGTGTTTCCCGACGGTGGCCGGCGCGGCGTGTGGCGCGTGGAAGGCGAGGTGCGATTGGGCGCGGATGTGCGCATCGGGCCGGGCGCCAGCATCGTGTGCAGCGGCAAGCTAGACATCGGCGACCATGTCCACATGAATGCCCGCGTATCCTTGTATTGCGCCAAACAAATCGTGATTGGCCGGGACACCCTGATCTCGTGGGATGCGACGATAGTCGACAACGATTATCATGAGCTGTGCGACGCTGAAAATAACAGCATCAATCCGCCCGCCGCAATCATCATCGGCGAGCGTGCGTGGGTGGGCTTTGGCGCAATCATCGCGAAAGACACACGTCTTGCGAGCGGCACGGTGATAGGCGCAGGGGCGGTGGTGCGCGGCGAATTCAATGATCCGAATTGCGTGCTCAGCGGAAACCCGGCGCGGCTGGTGCGCCGTGGTGTGCACCGGGACGCCGTAGTGTGATCACGGGCTGCTCTGGCGGCAAAACATCGTCACAAGAATTATCCTAGAAACGGCAGTTGACCGCTTACCATGCTCCCAACCTCTTGATGACCATATACTTCTTCATGCTGTCAATGATCACCCGTTTGGTGACAGCGCTACGGGGCGGATCGCACGGTTCTGGCGGC
>CAMATZ010000001.1 GCA_945861275.1 Bordetella parapertussis | reverse complement strand
CGAAAGCCCATGGTGTAGGCCTGCGCCTGCACCACGCGGCCCAGGTAATGCAGCGCGGCTGAGTTCTGCAGGTCGGCCCCCGCGCCGGCCTGCTCGAACACGCGCTGCATGGTGCGCAGCAGTTCCGCGGTGGCGCTGTTACCCGCACTCTGCATGCTGGTTATCGCGTCGCTGTGAAAAAAGGTGCGGCGATCCAGCACCACCGACAGTACGTTGGTGCCGAGTGCGCCGCCGAGCTGGCGAAAGAAATTGATCATGCCAGTGCCCTGGGCGAGCAGTTCAGGGGGCAGCGCACGCACCGCTGCAACATTGAGCGCGGGATTGAGCAGGCCGAGGCCGATGCGGCCAAGAATCAACCACCACGCGAAGGTCCAGAACGGCGTGTTGGCATCGGCGCTTCCCATCCACAACGACGACAAGGCGAAACACGCAAGGCCGCTCATGATCAGCCATCGCGCCGGAAAACGGTCGGTCAGATAACCACCGAGCGGCAGTATCACGCCCAGCACCAGGCCGGCGGGCATCAGCAGCAGACCCGCTCCCAATGGACTCAAGCCCTGCACCAGCTGCACGAATAGCGGCACCAGGTAGACGGAGCCGAACAGCCCGGCGCCAAAGATGCAGGCGACAAATGCGGCGGAGGCGAACTGGATGCTGCCCAGCACCCGCAGCGCGACCAGCGGTTGGGCGATGCGTAGTTCCCATTTGACGAATGCAGTACCGGCGCCGAGCGCAAGTCCGAGCAAGGTCAGAATGTAGCCCGAAGACCAACCTTCGCGCTGTCCACCGGACAGCCCGCTCATCAGGCAGGCGAGGGCGACCGAAAGCAGTACGAAACCGGTCCAGTCGAAGTTGGCGCGCACGCCCGTTTCTTCACGTTCCGGCAACAACTGGCTGCCGAGCAGGAGTGCTGCCAGGCTGAACGGGATCGGGACGTAGAACACGAAGCGCCAGTTGAAATGCTCGGTCAGCAGACCCCCGACGGTGGGGCCCATTGCCGGTCCGAGGATCACGCTGAGGCCGAAAAATCCCATCGCCTTGCCGCGCTGATCCGGCGGGAACACGCGAAACAGTGCGTAGATCGCCAGCGGCTGCAGCAGGCCGGTCACCATGCCCTGCACGATCCTGCATACGATCAGCACCGAGTCGTTGGGGCTGGCCCCTGCAAGCAACAGCGCGCCGACGAACACAAACAGCGCCCCGACGAAGGTCTTGCGCGTGCCGAAGCTCTGAATCATCCATGCGCTCAGCAGCATGGCAACGGTGGTGCCCGCGAGCGCGCCGGCCGCCAGCCACTGCGCACGGTCCTGGCCGATGCCGAAAGTGCCCATGATGTCCGGTATCGCGACGTTGACCGTGGTGGTGGTGATCGTCGCCGACATCGTGCCCAGCAATACCGTGATCGCCACCAGCCAGCGATAGCGCTGGCCGTAACGCGCGAACAGTAGTTCAGTGGTTTCCGAGGTCAATGGGGTTATTTTAAGCTGCTGGCGTCAAGCGACCGGAAACGCACTTCATGTCGTCGAGTGTAGCAGGCCATGCAGTCTTTATAACAGCAGACAGTATTAAACGTATCATTGGACGGCGGGTCTTGAAGGCGAGACTTCGCCGGATCAATGGATGGACGCCTGCACCGTTAACGCCAAGCCCGCAAACAGGAAATTGAAACGCCCATGAACCTCGAACTCACCGGACTTACCGCGCTGGTCACCGGCGCCTCACGCGGCATCGGATTCGCCGTTGCACAAGCTTTCGCGCGTGAAGGCTGCCATCTGCACATGGCCGCGCGCACGGCAGCCGATCTCGATGCGGCACGCACGAAAATACTCGCCGAAAGCAAAGTCAACATTAGCTGTCACGCACTGGATCTCGGTGTCAGCGCCAATATCAACCAACTCGCCAAACGCTGCGGCGACGTGGATATTCTCGTCAACAACGCCGGCGGCATCCCCTCCGGCCATTTGCTCGACATCGATGAAGCGCGCTGGCGCGCGGCATGGGAGCTCAAGGTGTTCGGCTACATCAATCTCACGCGTGAAATTTATCGCAGCATGTGCGCGCGCAAACGCGGCGTGATCGTCAACGTCATCGGTGTCGCCGGCGAGCGATTGCGCCAGGATTACATCACCGGCAGCACCGGCAACGCGGCGTTAATGGCCTTCACCCGCAATCTGGGTGGTGAAAGTGTAGACCACGGTGTGCGGGTGGTGGGTGTGAATCCAGGCCAGATTGAAACCGACCGTCTGCGTGTGCGCCTTGAAAAACGTGCCGCCGCAGAACTCGGCGACAAGAATCGCTGGCTTGAACTGGTCGAAGACCCGCCGTTCGGCCGCCTTGCGCAGCCCGATGAAGTGGCGGATTCGGTTTTGTATCTGGCTTCGGCGCGAGCTTCTTACATCAGCGGCACCATACTCACCGTGGATGGCGGGCGTGCGGTGCGGCATGCCACTTGAGATGAAAATTGTGATGGCGTCTCGTTGGTTGACGGTGTTATGGATTCCCGCATTCGCGGGAACGACAGGTCTGTTGAGTGTGCCCATCGTCGCTCAGCCATACCCTTCCAAACCCGTACGCATCATCGTGCCCTTTCCGCCCGGCGGCGGGGTGGATGTGGTAGCACGCGTGGTGGGACGCAAATTGTCGGATACGCTGGCGCAACCGGTGATTGTTGAAAATCGCGGCGGCGCTGCGGCGACACTGGGCGCCGATGTCGTCGCCAAAGCGCCGCCTGACGGTTACACCATCGGCCTGTTCACCAGTACTTTGCTCATGACGCCAGCCCTGCAAAAGGTTCCTTACGACACGCTCAGGGATTTCGCGCCGCTGATCCTGTTCGCCACCGTGCCGAACATTCTGGTGGTTCACCCCTCATTACCCGCAAAATCACTGAAAGAGCTCATGCAACTCGCCCGCGCGCGACCGGGCGAATTAACGCACGCGACATCCGGCCCCGGCAGCGTTCCGCACCTGATGATGGAACTGCTGCGCACCATGGTGCCGCGCTTTGACCTCGTGCATGTGCCGTATAAGGGCAATGCGCAGGCGCTCACCGACCTGCTCGGCGGGCATATCACCATGCACATATCGTCGATGCTGTCCGCCAAACCCTACATCACGAATCACCGGCTGCGCCCGATCGCGGTCACCAGCGGCAAGCGCTCACGCGCCGCACCCGATGTGCCCACGTTTGCGGAATCCGGCGCACCGGGCTATGACGTGAGTTCGCTATGGGGATTTTTAGCCCCCGCCCAAACCTCGCCGGAGATCGTCAACCGCCTGTACGGCGACATCGGCCGGATTCTGCGCTACCCCGATGTGAACGAACACCTCGCGGGTCAGGGCGCGGATATTTCCGGCGCAAGTCCGCAGGAATATGCGGCACTGATGAAAATTGAGCTGGCCAAATGGCCTAAGGTAGTCGCTGCGGCAGGGATAAAAGCTGAATGACGTGAAGGGGTCACGGCGCCTTCAAACCCGCCGCGCGCGCCACTTCGTCAAAAGTCACCAGCATGGCGCGCATTATCTTGTCGAACTCCTCCGGCGTGGTCGGCGCAGGTATGAAGTCTATGGCCTCCATCTGCTTTTTGACATCCGGCATGTCGAGCACGCGCGCGACGTCCTTGCTGATCTTGTTCACAATAGCGCGCGGGGTTTTCGCGGGCGCCATCAGCGCGTGCGACGCATCGCGGCGGAAACTGGGCAGAATCTCCACCATGGCGGGAACGTCCGGCAACAAGGGTGAGCGTTTCGGCGTCACCACCGCCAGTGCCAGCAAGCGCCCGTCCCTGATCATGCCGAGCGACGTGCCAAGGCCAGGCATGCCGAGATGCACGCGCCCGGCCAGATTTTCAATCAGCATTTCCGGCTGCCCTTTGAATGCGACATGCGTGATCTTTATGCCAGCGGACATGCGAAAGCGCTCGGTGCTCATATGTATACCGCTACCCGCCCCCGCTGATCCGTACAGAATCTTGCCCGGCCGCTCATTCGCCGCCGCAATCAACTCCTTCACCGACTTGATGCCGAACACCGGCGAAATGACCAGCGCGCCGGTGGAATAGCCAATCTGCGACACGCTGGTGAAATCGCGCAGCGGGTCATATCCCGAATTGGAGCGCAGTACCGCATTGATCGCAAACGACGCGGAAATCACCAGCAGCGTATACCCGTCCGGTGTGGCCTGGGCGGCCATCGCCGAAGCGATGGAACTGCCAGCGCCGGAGCGATTTTCAATCACCACAGGCTGTCCCCACAAATCCGCGAGTTTGGGCGCCAGCAATCGCGCCGAGATATCGGTCGCGCTGCCGGCGGAGAAACCGACAATCATACGCACCGGTCGCGTGGGCCAGGGCTGTGCCGAGCCTTTGGCAGTGGTCTGTGCATCCGCGCCCGGCACTACACCCGCTACAAACAACAAAAAGCAAGCCATCAGTTTCGTCATGCATCCTCCGCGTTGCCACCGAAATATTCAGTGACTTGCGGTTGAGTGTAAGCCGATGGATACAGGTGTCAATCCTGGTGCCGCATGAGAGCGCCCGCCAGATTTCAACAGGCGTGATTTGAGTTCGCTGGACAAGCCTCTCGCTCTAACTTGACGTAAAGGGTAAAGTGCAACAAAATAAGTAGGAAATTACTACTTAACAGGTATTACTATGCGAATTACTGAGAAAGGCCAGGTTACGATTCCGGTGGATTTGCGCAAGCGCTATGGGCTTGAGCACAATACCGAGATCGAATTTATCGCCGACGACGATGGAATCCGTATTACAAAGCGCGGTGCTGCGACAGCCAATCCGTTTCGTGCGCTGCGCGGCGCGGCGCGTAAGCGCCTGAACATCAGCGTCGATCAGTACATCGAATCGATCCGCGGCCGATGATTACCGCAGTGGACACCAGCGTGCTGCTGGATGTTTTGGCGGACGACCCGAAACACGCGGCGCCGTCAGAGGCCCTGTTGGCACGCGCCTGGCAACAAGGCAGCCTGATTATCAGTCCTGTCGTCTATGCGGAGCTTGCGCCACATGCGCGCGATCGCCGCCAACTCGATAGTTGGTTGGGACAGTGCGGTATACGCGTAACTGCACTGACCGCGGAACATGGCCATATAGCGGGGTTGGCCCACGCCGCGTACCGCAAGGCGGGCGGCAAGCGTGAACGCGTGCTGGCGGATTTTCTGATCGGTGCCCACGCGCTGCATGAGGCAATCCGGTTGCTGACGCGTGACCGGGGCTTCTACCGCAAATACTTTTCCGGACTTGAAGTCCTTACGGTATAGCATACGTGAGGCGGGCAAAGTGTAGCGTGCGCCATGCGCGCGATCAACCGGCGGCGCCGTGCGCACGGCACACGCTACACTCGCGTAAGGCGCAATAAGGCTTCAGCGACAACCCCACCCGCTCCACATTCGCCTTCTCTTCGTCATACCAAATCTCGACCTGGCGCGCGTAGTCTTCGCTCGACAGCCAGTAGTTCTCCTGATCAAGCCGCTCCAGTACTTTTTGGTAGCCGGGATCGGCGATCGCGTCCACCCGCCACATGCTCCGCCGCCAGTAAGCCAAACGTCAATGCCTTCATCAAGCCGCCGGCATAACCCACTGCTGGCCCGCCTTCCAGCCCGCCGGTGGTAGCGCCTGCGGCGTACAAGCCGGGAATCGGCGTGCGATCCGCGCGCAGCGCTTCGGCGTTGCCGCTGATACAGATGCCGCCCATGGTGTAGGTCAACCCGGCACACGCTGGCGCGCCATAGAACGGCGCAGTGGTCAGCGGCAGCGGCTGGCGGCGCGTAGCCGAGCGCGTGGGTTGCAGTTTGCTTAATCCGCCGGATGCCAGCGCGGCATTGTAGTCACGCACTGTGGCATCAAGCGCAGCCGCATCAATGCCCAGTTTCGATGCGAGTTCAGGGATGCTGCCAGCCTTGTAGAGTGTGCCGCCTGCGTTTAGCAACGCCGGATTCGGCGGAATCGCCGCCGCACGCCCCGGCCCCTGCCAAATGACATCGTCGAAGATTACCGAAGCGCCCAGCGGATCAGCCTCACGCGCAATGATGTTCGCCAAATAAACGCCGCCCATGCCCTCGTCGCCGATGCGCTGCCCGCTTTTGTTAACCAGCAAACCCGCCGCCGCCAGTTCATCAAGCTGCGGATAAGGCCACACGCGGTCGTTGTGCATGGCGTCGCGCGACAGCACATGCCCATAGAACGCATCGAGCTTGCTGATCGCCGCACCCGCCGCACGCGCCATGCGTATGCCATCACCAAGGCCAGTGCCGGCATTGCGTTGCTTCAGCGCTAGCGGCGCGGGTGTAAGGTATAGCCCCGCCATCTCGGCGTTGGCTTGAAAGCCACCGTCGGCGAGCACCACGGCGCGCGCGCGATATTCAATTGGGGTCTCACCCTGGATTGCGCGCACGCCGGCACACAGTCCATTTTCCATTATTAAATCAATAACTTGTGTGTTCCTGTGCAGCACACCGCCACGCTGCGCGAGATTTTTCTCGAGGGTGCGCAGAGCCACATCAGAGCCGCAGCCCTGCCAGTCCATTTGCGTCACCGGCGGCCGCAGTGGCGCAAGCACCCAGTTCCGCCAACTCGCGGTGTTGGCACGCGCGAAGCTCGCGCCTTCGCTGCGCAGCCACTCCACCGCGCGGCCGGCGTGGGTGGCGAGGGCATCGACCAGCGCAGTGTCGGCATGCCCCGCCATGATTTCGTTGAGCGCGCGCGTGAGTTCTTCACGCGGGCTTTTCGGATCCGTATACGACACATGCAGCACACCGCCGGCGTAGCGCGAATTGCAGGCGTAGAGTTCCTCGCTGCCGCGTTCCAGCACAGCGGCTTTAAGACCGAGTTGTGCGGCGCGGCTGGCCGCAGCGAGTCCGGCGTAACCGCCGCCTACGCTGATTAAATCGAATTCAGGCGTAGTCATGCTCCATTTGTTTTTTTCGCTGTCTCATGCGGCAACCCGCCCTTGCGCTGCGCGCTGCGCCCGGCCAGCGGTGACCTGTATCGATGAAAATGCGGGCCGCCCGAATTCGCGCCGCAGGTCGCCGAGAATTTCAAACGTCGGCAACTGTGAGCAGCCGATGAACATCGCCTCGCAATCGTCGCGCATGGTCTCGCGCGCGAGCTTTGCCACCTGATGGGCTTCGATGCGCCCGAGTTCATCGGTGTTCTGCGCGTAAAAGCTGTTGAAACGTTTGACCTCGATACCGCCATCGGCCAGAAACGCTTTTAACTGGGTGTTCACCGAATCGATATAGGGCGTCACCAGCGCGATTTTTGTTGCGCCGATTTCCTGCAGTGCCAGCACCATTGAACGCGCAGTAGTCACCACGTTTTTCCCGGTGATGGCAGCCAGATCGCTTTGCAGCGCCGCGTCGCCGGCCGGGCCGGAAATAAATCCTGCCGCAGTGCAGCCGTACGCGACCACATCGACCGCAGGATCGTCGAACGCCTTCGCCAGCGCGAGCGCCTGCGCCACGTATTCGGGCAGAGTCTCCCTGGTCAGCAACCCTTTACCGCGCGGAATACGCTGCGTGGCGCAAGTTGAACCGGCGGGCAGCCATGCCAGCACTTCACGTTCCATGGTGGTGTTGTTAATCGGCACCATCAGGCCGACATGCAGTGCATCCGTCATGCGCTCTCCTTTTCGACCATCGCTGGATTTGAGCATCTTATGCTATCGCGAAATACAAGCAGAAGATACCGGCTGCTACTGGCCCTCGGCAGGATCAAACACGTCGGACGCTGGAGCACCAAAGCCAGAAGCTGTTGAAGCAATGGCTGCATTTCATTAGCGAATACCGTGCGCCATCCATTACTTTGTCCTCTCCCGTCCAGAGGGCGTCGCGCCCGCAATTCGGGCACTCGCTGGTGAACTCGGAGAGACATGCGTCTTGGTTAGGTTCTGACATTAATGCTCCGCTCCGCCTTGCGGTCCGCGCGCTGCTATTACACGTTGCCGCGCGCCAGGTAGCGATCGCTACTCCCCCTTGATCCCCGCTTCTTTAATCACCTGCGCCCAGGTCGCGGTTTCGCTCCTGATGCGCGCGGCGAGTTCCTGCGGCGTGCTGGTTTCCGGCTCCAGGCCCTGACGCGACAATGCCTGCTGCACGTCGGGAATTGCAATCACTTTGATCGCTTCGTCGCGCAGCCGGCGCACCACCGCGGACGGTGTATGCGCGGGAACCAGAAACGCATACCACGAACCCACATCGAATCCAGGAAAGCCCAGCTCAATCATCGTCGGCAATTCCGGCGCGACTTTGGAACGGCGCGCGCCGGTGGTGGCGAAGGCTTTCAGCCTGCCGGACTTCACATGCGGCATCGACGCGGCAATGCTGCCGAACAGCACTTGCACTTCACCGCCGAGCAGCGCGGCCGCCGCCGGACTGCCGCCCTTGTAAGCGACGTGAACCATCTTGATGCCGGCACGCTTGCTGAATAATTCCGCCGCCATATGCAAGGGCGTGCCCATGCCGCCCGATGAAAAATTGTATGCACCCGGCTTTTGCTTCGCCAGCGCGATGAACTCCTTGAGGTTGTTCGCCGGCACGCTCTGGTGCAGCACCATGATGTATTGCGCGGTGGCGAGCAGCGTCACCGGCGCCAAATCCTTCTCCATGCTGAACGGCAGTTTATACAGCGTGGGATTCACCGTGAGCACGGTATTGAATCCGAGGAAGACGGTGTAACCATCAGGATTCGCCTTGGCGACGATCTCTGCCGCGAGATTGCCGCCCGCACCGCCGCGGTTATCGACCACCCATGCCTGGCCCATCGCTTCATGCAACCTGGGCGTGAGGATGCGCGCGGTGGTGTCTGAGCCGCCGCCGGGTGCGAAGGGCACCAACAGGCGGATCGGGCGTGTGGGATAGGCGGTATCAGCGGCAACCGCGGGCGCGATAGCAGTCACAGCACTGATAAAAAATAGTGTTTTAAAACAAATAGTTACATTCATACATGCTCCTGAAAATTGTAGGGCGTAAGCCCATTGCGCCGAATGTGTAGCGCTTACGCACCATGCGGCGCAATGGGACAAGGGAACACTTGAAGCGGAGCATTGCGCCCTACACCACAGTCAATCGCGGTATCTCGCCCGCATCCGCAATATCTTCGAGTTTCCACAAGCGCGCGAGCATCGTGTCTATCTGTGTATCCGGCAGCACCTTCTGCGCCAGCGTGCGAAATTTCTTTTCGATCTCGGCATCTGTCATCGGATTTTTAAAATGCCCGCGATGGTGATCGACCACCGTGCTGAATACCTCTCCGGACTGGGTGATGAGCTTGAAATAACAGCGCATCGCCGCTGGCATATGTTTGTCGGCTTCGGCAGAGGCCTTGATTTTTACCTTGCGTGTGAGCGCACGGATCGCCGGGTTGAACACATGCGCGTCGTCAAAGTGCTCTTCCTGCACGTCGCCGTGGATCAGCGCCACTGCCACCGTATACGGCATGCTGTGATCGGCGGTTTCGCGATTGGGCGGTTCCCACTTCTCCGGCGTGTCGGCCATCAGCACTATTGCCGTGGTCACGGTTTCGATCTGAATCTCGGCGATGTCGTCGGGCGATACCACTTTTTCACGCATTTGCAGCGCGGCTTCCACCACCGTCTGCGAATACTGGCCCAGCGGAAAGCGTTTGATCAGGCATTCCATGATCTTGAACGGCGCGCCATCCCTGCCGCCGAGTTTATCGAGCGTAAACGACTTGCGCGCGACGGCCTTGAAATAGCCGCCGACACCTTCGAATATCGGCGATGGCCCGGTCATGCCGCGCGACGCCAGCATCGCCGCGAACACCGCGTTGCGGCTGGCGTTGGCATAGGCGCAGCCCTTCCACATCGACACATTGCCGATGCGGGTTTGATACAGCGCATTGTTGGGCGCGATGCCCAGTTGCAGGCAGTGTTCAAACGATTTGCCCTTTAACCCGAACAACCACGCCGCAGCTACCGTGCTCGCCATGCCGCCCACGGTTACGTGGTCGTAACCGAGGGGTTTTAAATCCACCTCGTCGCAGATGCGGCAAAACATCTCATACGCCAGCACGGTGGCAAGAATTACATCCTTGCCGGAACGCCGGTTGATTTCCGCGGCAGTGAGCACCGCGGCGATGCTGTCGCTTGGATGCCCCGACTCGCCGGTGCTGGTGTAGCCGTCGTTGTAATCGAGAAACCGTATCATCACGCCGTTGGCGAATGTCGCCAGTTCAGGACTGGTTTTCAGGCCGCTCACCATCACCGTCGCGGGCTGCTTGCTGGTGGTCATATCCGCCAGATCGCGCGCGATTTTTTCAGGCGCACTGCCGTAACCACCGAGCGCACAGCCGATGGAATCGATGATCACGCGCTTAGCGGTTTTGATGACTTGCGGCGGCAAATCTGCGTAGCGCAGGTTGGCGGCGTAGGTGGTTAGTTGTTCTACCAGGGTCACGATACTTGCCTTTTCAAAAAAAACCTTAGAAGAGTGGGCGCGTGTGCCCGCGCGGCGTCGCTTTGATCACACTCGACCGCGTGGGCAAAACAAAAAGCGTTTTGCCCACCCTACAAAAACGTTAAACCTCCAGAGGCTTGAGCGTTGCAAAACGAATTTTCAGCAACGATTTCTCTGATGCGTTTAACTGCACACCAAGATGCTTCTGTAAATTTCCAAGGTAGGCTGCGAAATCAGTGACGGTTTCTTGCTCCAATCTGCCGTCAATGAGATCAAAATATTTAAACGTATGATCCAGAAGTGTGACACGCCCCCGTGATGTCATTTTGGTGCCAACAATAGACTTTCGAAAAACGTAGTCCGAACTATTCGAGGTATAAAAATTGGCCATCTCCATATCTATGGGCATGGCCGGTTCAATTTTAAAAGTGTAAAGCGGATACCACGCTTGCTCTATTTTCTTCTGTAGATAAATGCCATGCACGTCGTTCTTTTGCAAGCGATAGATTTCTCCCAACTGCTCAATTTCGACGTCGCATTGCAGCCTCAAGGGATGCCTGAAACCAGAGCCGCCAAAACCCACATCACAAAGCCAGCTTTGCCCTTCAAGTTCCACAACATTAACATGATGGGTGCGCCCGCCCGGCTCAGGACGATTGCGGTGAACACGCGCCATATTGGGATGGCACTTGAAACCCAGTTCAGCAAGCACCATCAAAAACAAACCATTTTGCTCAAAGCAATATCCGCCGCGCTGACGCAATAACATTTTTTCAGTCAACGTTTGCTGATCGAGACGGACGGGCTGGTGGCAAAAAACACTAAGGTTCTCGTAGGGAATGTGCTGCAAGTGTAAAAGGTGCAAATCCTGCAAGGTTTGCAGATTCACGCTGGGGGATTGGGAATACTGGATGCGCTTGAAATAGAGGTCTAAGAAGCTATTGCTCATTGCTGGAGTCTGCAGCGGCAGGTTTCAGGAATTCAAAAAATCCCGCACATGCGCCTCATCGCGTAATCGCCACACCCGCTGTATCACCTGCCCCATCTCGGATTCGCCCGCGCCGCCGCTGTAGCCCGCCAGACGCACGGCTTTGTCTTCGATTTCGCGGCGCGTGAGTGTGTTGTCCGGGTCGCCTTTGGGTGACGACACTTTGCCTTCAAGCCTGCGGCCATCGTTGGTGATTGCCGTGACATGCCCCAACCAGCGTTTGGGGTACGCGCCGTCCACAACAGGATCGAGCACCATTTTCACCTTGTCGTGAAACGCGCGCGTGGCAGGGTCTTTTAATGATGCTTCGGTAAAATCAGCCAAACCCGCGCGTCCGTGCAGCGCTGCGAGTGCCAACACGAAGCCCATCGAAAACTTCGACTGATGTATGGTCTGCGGATCGGTCACCGGACCCAGCACATCGATGGCGCTTTGATGCACGTGCGTGGTGACGCTGGCGATGTCCTCGGCCTGCACTTGGTTATCGCGCATCACCTTCAGCAGTGCGTCGGCGGCAGGGTGCGTATGGCGGCAGGACGCATGAAACTTGAATGAAGTTTCGCTCAGGCCCCAGCGCGTGCCGAGCCCATCAACCAGTTTTGCGGGATCGGCGTCACTCGACATGCCCGCCGCCATGCCTTGTTTGCCTTCAAGAATTTTATAGGCGCCGGTGAAGCCGTCGCGCGCGATGTAGGCTGCGAGCAAACCGTCCGCCGCGGCTTTGGCGGTGTGCAACTGCTTGGAATCCGCGGCATCGCGCAGAAACTCCCACAAGCCTGCCGCCATGGTGCCGGCCGAGCCGATGCAATGCTGCGTCACACGCGCATCGAGTTTGAGCAGGTGCGCGACACCCGCCGCCGCCGCCAGTTTGCCGGCGGTGCCGGTGGTGTGAAACACCTTGTAATGCGAGCGCCCGAGAAACTCGCCCACGCGCACGCCGCATTCATAGCCCGCAACGGACGCAGCAATCAATTCCTTGCCGGACGCGCCAACTGCCTGCGCTGCCGCCAGCACCGCCGGGAACACCACAGTCGCCGGGTGATACACCGAGCCGTTGTGCACGTCGTCCTGCTCCACCACATGCGACGCTGCACCGTTGATCAATGCCGCGAAGAACGGCGAGGTGCGCCCGCGCGTGGTCAGAATTTCGCTAGGCCCGCTTGCGGGCCCCATCGCTTGCGCGAATTTCTCCAACGCCAACACCGGGCGCGAGCCTTTGCCCGCCAGGCCCGAGCCCAGCCAGTCGAGAAAAAAATCTTCAGTGCGAGACACCACAGCTTCAGGCAGCGATTCGTAGCGTATCGCCGCGAGAAATTCGCACAGGATTTGCGTTTCGGTTTTGGCCGCGGCGAGCGGATTGTTTTCGGGTTGGTCCATTGCGCAATCTCCTTGACAGGATGCGAATTGTAGACCAAAGCGACCAGAGGACAAGGAAGCAAAACACTCTTCTCACTGTCGTTCCCGCCTCCGACTAAAGCATTCGAGGGCGGGAACGACAGTGTAGAGATTCGTCCTGGATGATTACCGGATTCACTCCGCCCGTATCCCCGCTGACTTCACTACCCGCGTCCATTTCTCGTGCTCGTTCCTGATGTAAGCGGCAAACTCGCCCGCGCTGCTGCTGGTGGCGTGCAGGCCGCCGACCAGATACTGCGCACGCAAATCCGGCAACGCGAGTATGCGCACCAGCTCGGCATTCAGTTTTTCGATCACCGGCGGCGGCGTGCCGGCGGTTGAGAGCACACCGTACCAGGAACGCATGTCGTAACCTGGCACACCGGATTCGGCAATGGTCGGCACCTCGGGGAATTGCGGATCGCGCTTGTCCGCCGAAGTGCCCAGCAGCTTCAGCCGTCCGCTTCTCACATGCGGAATCGCGGGCGCGATACTGGCGAACGCGAGTTCTATGCGTCCGGTGATGAGATCAATAGTATATTGCGGGCTGCCGCCTTTATACGGCACGTGAGTCATTTGGGTGCCGGTCGACGAGGTAAACAACGCGCCCGCCAAATGGGTAGTCGAACCGACGCCCGACGAGCCGTAGGTCAGTTGCCCCGGCCGCGTTTTAGCCAGCGCGACCAGATCTTTCGCGGTTTTCACCGGGATCGACGGATGCACCACCAGTATCAACCCGGCAATCGCGGTCAGCGTGACCGGCGCGAACGCACGCTGCGTGTCGTACGGCATTTTCGCGTAGAGCATGGCGTTGACCACCACCGGGCCGGTGGAGCCGATCAGCAGCGTGTAGCCGTCCGGCGGCGCTTTGGCCACGATGTCTCCGGCGATATTGCCGCCCGCGCCGCCGCGATTATCGACGATCACGCTGACACTCCACGCTTCGTTGAGCTTCGCCGCCAGCGGACGCGCGATGAGATCAACGACACTGCCCGCGGGGAACGGCGTGACGACGCGTATGGGCTTGTCGGGATACGCAGCGAAGCACGCAAACGTGGTGCAAAGCAGCGCTGCAAGCAGGCTGTTACGTGGCAGGGCGCTCATATTCTCACCTTAAAAAACAAAACCTTTTCAGCGATGCTTGGATCAACCCAACCGCCCCCCGTTTACATGGCAGAATCCTGATTCACAAAAGGAAATACCATGCAAGGCGCCACCATTGTTTACGACACCATCACCGTCAAGCGCGAAGCCGGCATCGCTTTTGACACCTGGCATCAGAATCACTATGTTCCTTCACTACTGGCCACGGGTCAAATGCTCAATGTGCAATGCTACGGCAGCCCGTTGCGCGCGACCTACGTGTCGGTGTTTGAATCCAATGCGGCTGCAGCCGCGTTGGACGGTGCTCTGCCTCTGCCCACACACGATGCCATCTTCGCCGCCGAACGCCAGCTGGCGACGTTCATGAATCAGCAGATCGCGCCCAATGCGGGGGATCCGTTTCGCGATGCACCGATACTCTATCCGGTGTTATTCAGCGTGCCCGCTGACGAACATGAGGGCGAACAGGATTTCAACGCGTGGTATGACAAAGAGCACTTGGGCATTCTGCTGCGCAGTCCGTACTGGCCGATGTGCCGGCGCTTCAAGGTTCACAACCCTGCGCCGGGCTCATGGACACACATCGCGCTGCACTATTTGGCTGACCTGCGCGCGCTCGAATCAAAGGAACGCGATGAAGCGCGCGCGACACCGTGGCGTGAGCGGCTGGCACGTCATGCATGGTTCAAGGGCGACTATCGGGTGCTGTATAAGTTTGGTGCGCGCCGGACGGCCGCATGAAATATTCATTATCGTATACCCTGCCGTGCAACGAGGAGCCCGACCGATGAAATTGCTGACCGCCGTTGTGGGCATCCCGTAACCCGTCACTTCTCCCCAAACACCCCTGCCAGCGGCCCGCGTGTCCAGTAGGGCGTGTATTCGTTGACGATATCGAGATACTGCGCGGCGTCGCCAAACAGTTTCACGTCCATAGGTGCTACAAACGGTGCGCTGGCTTCGATCCAGCCGATGTAATCAATCTGCTTGTTGTAGTCGGAACGCAGAATGCGTATCTGTTTGGTCTCGGCGCGTTTGTCATAATTGGCAAGCACGCCCTGCGTGATGCGATCCGCCAGTGTGTCGGGCGCGCCGCGAAACCGCAGCAGGGTAAGCCGGGTGAAATTCCCGGTCAACGCCTGGCCCGGATAAATCTGCGTGCCGCTCGCGCGATACTGCCCGCGCACCTTGGTCAGCATGCGCTTGGTCCACGCGCTAAAACCGTTCCACGATGCTTGTTTGTAGGCTTCGCTGTCCAGCACGCCGATTTCTGTCAGGTCATACATCGACAGGTATCGCGGCCAGCCCGACAGGCACACGTAGCGCCGCCCCGATTCAAAGCCCGGTATGCGCGTGCGTTCGGGAATATGCTCCATGTCATACCAGTCGTTGAATTCTTCGTCGTACGCCGGCGTCGGCTCCATCGACACCATCAGGAATCCTTTGCGCTTGTCTTGTTCAGTCATGGTTGTTCTCGTCTTTTGGTTCATGCTCTCGGCGCGAGCTGCGCCGCGTATTTTCCCGCAAGCCGCCCTGAGGTAAAACCCCAGCCCAGGTGGTTGCCATGTCCCACGAGCAGCAGCCCGCCCTGCCCCGTCGCCCCTGCCGCATACAAACGCGGAATCGGCACATCGTTCGCGCCCAGCACTTGCAGACTGGTATTGATCGCCAGACCGCCGTCGGTGTAATTGATGTAGTTCCTGACCGGCCCCAGCGCATAGTACGGAGCGCGCATGATTTCCGGGCGCGTGCCGCGCGCGGACGCTTCGGTCGAGGTATTATAGGTTTGCACGGTACTTTGCAACGTGCGGGGATCCATGCGCAGCTTGTCTGCCAATGCTTCCAGTGTTTCGCCGCGATGAAAAAGATCGGGACGATTCTTTTCATAATCCTGCAAATACGCAAACGCGATGCCGGGCGCGGTCGATATATAGTGCGGCCATTGCGTAAATTTATTGGCCACACCGGAATCGAACAAAATGTAACCGATTCCGTCGGGTTGATAGGCAAGGTCAAACACCATGCCTTTGGTTTCATCGGCGAAGCGCTCGCCCTTCTTGTTGATAAGGATGGCGCCGTCGTGAAACAGCTCGCGCTGAGGCACTACCACCGTGGTAAGAAAACCCATGAGAAATCGACGCACCACGGATTGCGGTGCAAGCCTTAGTGCAAGTTTGGCCAGCCGCATCAGCCAGCGTAACGGCGGCAAGCGGCTTTGCCACGCGGGATGCACCGGACGCACAAAGCGCATGCCGCCGCCGTACCTATCCTGATTGATGATGCGCGCGCCAAGTTCCAGCGCCATGCGGTGACCGTCGCCGGTGTTGGTGGGATTAACCGCTTCGGTCGCGCCAACCGCAGGAGAAATGAATTTGCCTTTGAATTCAGGATCGGCAGCATAGTCGCCCGCAGCAAGTATCACGCCGCGCGCGGCATCGATAGTTTCAACTGCACTCTCGCCGCGCGCAAACTCAACACCGGTCACCTCGCTACCGCTTACCAGCAGCCGGCACGCCCGTGCCTGGCTTAGAATATTCACGCCAATTTCCCGCGCGCGCTGCTCCAGATGAAAAATGTAGGCTGCGGAATTCGGCATGATTTGATGCATGCGCGGTTTGCGGTGCGGCGGTTCTTCCAGCGGGCCGAGGAACACCACACCCATTGTGGAAAGCCAATGCATGGTTTCCGGCACATTGTCCACGAGTAGGCGCGCGAGCGCCTCGTTGTCGGGCCGGTTGGCATGCTGTCTGGAAAACTTGCCCATGTCTTCAAAATGTTCATCCGGCGTGTCACGAATGCCCTCGCGCTTTTGATCCGCTGTCTGCGTCGCACTGATCGAGCCGATGGAGCGCGCCGTGGTGCCGCCGAGGTTCGGGTTCTTCTCAAGCAGCACGACACGCGCGCCGTGGCTCGCCGCGCCTATCGCCGCTGCCAGCCCTGATCCGCCGCCGCCTACGACTACTACATCCGTTTTAATTTTGCCCACCCTTCGCGTCTAATCGATGCGTACATCGGAGAGATTCACCACCCTACTCCACTTGGCGATCTCCGTTTTTATAAACTCCGCCAGGAAATCCGGCGTGCTGCCAACCAGATCGGCCCCCGCGCCCATCAAGCGCTCGCGCACCTCCGGCAGTTGCAGCACCTGCGTCATATCGGCGTGGAGCTTAGTGATGATCGGGCGTGGCGTGCCGATTGGCGCCACCACCGCATACCAGGTACTCATGTCGTAACCGGGCACGCCTGACTCCGCGATGGTCGGCAGATCAGGCACCACCGCGCTGCGTTTTGCCGTGGTCACGGCCAGTGCGCGCAGCCTTCCGGTCCTGATGTGCGGCAAACCGGAGCCGGGCACAGTAAACGTCACCTGTACCTGCCCCGACAACAAATCATTGATGACGGTCGCAATGCCTTTGTATGGCACATGGGTCAACGGGATACCGGTCATGGACTTGAGCATTTCAGTCGCAAGATGCGAAGGACCGCCATTGCCCGACGAGGCATAACTAAACTTGCCGGGCTGCGATTTTGCCAGCGTCACCAACTCCTGCACAGTCGTTGCCTTCACCGATGGATGCGTCACCAGAATAAACGGCGATGAAGCCAGTAGTGTCACCGCGCTGAAATCCTTGATCGGATCGTAATTGAGTTTCTTGTACAAACCTGGCGCAATCGTGTTGGCAATATTGAACTGATAAATCGTGTGTCCGTCGGGTGCTGCGGCTGCCGCCAGTTCCGCCGCGATGTTGCCGCCCGCGCCGGCACGATTGTCGATCACGACCTGCTGCCCCCATTTATCCACGAGTCGCTGTGCGATTACGCGTCCGATCACATCCGCGCCGCCACCGGGCGGAAACGGCACAATGAAGCGAACCGGTCTGGTTGGGTAGCCCTGTCCCCGGATCAAGTCCGGGGCAGGCACTGAGTTTGTCGAAGCGGCCTGCGCCACGGCGCCCTGAACCACACACATCACCATCAACAGCCTGAATATTGTTTTCATCTTTCAAGGTCCATATTTGCGCCCGCGCCAGCCGATTTAAGCTATTCTATTATTTCGGTAAGCGCCTCAGTTGTGTAGTGCGTTGCTGTAGTCCAGAACATACCTGACGCGCGCCACATGATTCCACAGTATGTCACCCTCCGGAGAATGTAGTTTATGCGACCGTTCGTACGACTTCTCGCGCTGTCCCTGGCGTTAATCAGCGGCGGCGTGTACGCGCAGTCCGCCTTCCCCTCCAAGCCGATCCGCATCATTGTCGCCTTTCCGGCGGGCGGCGGCACCGACATCGTGGCGCGCATGATCGCGCCTAAGCTCGGCGAAGCGCTCGGGACGCAAGTGGTGATAGACAACCGCGCCGGTGCGCAAGGCGTTATCGGCACCGAACTTGCCGCCAAATCACCGCCCGATGGCCACACGCTGTTCATGGGCACGCTCGGCAATATCGCGGTGAACACCGTGCTCTACGGCAACAAGCTGCCGTTCAATATCGAACGCGATTTCGCGCCACTCACGCAAGTGGTGGATGTATGGTTCGTGCAGATAATTCATCCCTCGCTGCCGGCGAAGACGCCGCGCGAGCTGATCGCGCTCGCCAAATCCCAGCCGGGCGCGCTGAATTATTATTCCAGCGGCGCCGGCGGCGCGCCGCACCTCGCTGCGGAAATGTTCAATGCTTTGGCCGGCGTGCGCACCACGCACGTGCCGTACAAAGGCAGCGCGCCAGCCCAGATCGATTTGATGGCGGGCCAGGTGCAACTGGGCTACGACAGCATTGTGCAGTCGCTGCCCTTTATCAAGGCCGGAAAAATGCGCGCGCTGGCGGTGCTGGGCGCCAAGCGTACGCCACTGCTGCCGGACGTACCCACCATGAGCGATTACCTGCCCGGCTTCACGCTCACCAACTGGTTCGCGCTGATGATTCCGGCTGCAACTCCAGCGGAAATCCGCAACCGTTTGCACGCCGAAGTGGTGAAGATCCTGCGTTCGCCCGAAATCAGGGAACGGCTGCTCGGCATGGGTGCCGAGCCCGTGGGCAGCACCCAGGAACAGTTCGCGGCATTCATCAAATCCGAGGTGGCGAAATGGGGCAAGGTGGTTCGCGACGCCAATATCAAAGTGGAATAACCCCCTAATTTCGAGTGCAGGCATGTGCTTGCGCCACACTTGCTGGCGGCAACCAGCGTAGAAATGCAGCACATGCTAACATTTCGAATCCTTACTCAGGCCACGCAACCTCAGGGCTTCAATCACCCATGACAACTCTCAAATTCTCGAAAGTTCTTGCGGTAGTGGTAGTCGGTTGTTCGGCATTGGCAGCACCGGCGGTTGCGCGCGCGCAGTCCCTTACCGGCGTGCGAGTGGAAACACCGCAACCGCAGCCGGGCAAGCCGCTGGTCATACTGGTAGACATCGACAAAGCCGACAATGACAACATCACCTGCGGCGCGGTCATCAACTTCGGCGACGGCAATACGCGGGATTTGCGCATCGAGGGCGCTACGTTTCCGCTGCGGGTAGACCACATCTACGCAGCGCCCGGCAACTTCGCCGTAACCATCGAAGGTAAAACGTTGTTTCGCGGTCTGCGCACGGCGGGTGCGTGCGGCGGCCCTTCGCGTTCCACGGTGGCGCAGGTGGGCGCAGCGGTCGTGAGTCCGCCGGCTGCGCAAGCCAATCCGGCCCTTACTCTCGTGAACAATAGTGCGACTGAAATTACCAAGGTTTTTGTGTCGACCGCGCAGCAGCGCACCTGGGGCCGCGACTTGCTGGGCGATAACGTGCTGGGCGCCGGGCAGCAGTTCAAGGCTGAGCCGCCGCGTAACCAGGGCTGTGTATTCGATGTGCGGGTGGAATATCCCGGCAACCGCTTCGAAGAGCAGCGCGGTCAGGATCTATGCCGTCTCGAACAGGTGGTGTTCGATGGTTCGGGTGCGCGGGTTGCGCAGGCGCCGCAAAAACCTCCGGCGCAAGCACCTGCACCTGCACCCGCACCCGCACCCAACCCGGATTTTTTCGTCGTCAACCGCTCGACTAAAGTGATCAGTGCGTTGTTTGTTTCATCCGCGCAGTCGCAGAATTGGGGTGAGGACCTGATTCCCAGCGTATTGAATCCGGGTCAACGCCACCAGGTGAAGCCGGCGCGCGATGGCCAATGCACCTACGACGTGCGCGTTATTTATGAGGACAAAACGGTTGAAGAAAAACGCCGTCAAGACGTGTGCAAGCTAGAGGAAATGGTATTCACCGGCCAAACCGCGCAGGCGCAAGGCGGGCAACAAGGCGGCAAGCCGGCCCCCAGCGGTCCGCAGGTGGCGGGGTTTGGCACCGGATTTTTCGTGTCGGGTCAAGGCCATGCACTGACCAACAATCACGTGGTGGCGGGGTGTGACCGCGTTGCCAGCGTGCTGGAAGGGCAGATGGTGCCGAGTATCGTGGTGCAGATTGACCGGCAAAATGATCTCGCGCTGGTGCGCACGCAAGTGTCACAGGCAGTGCCGTTTGCGAAATTCCGCGCCTCGCCCGGCATACGCGTGGGTGAAGACGTGGTCGCGGCGGGGTTTCCATTTCCGCAAGTGCTGCAAAACGGCCTCAATGTGACGCGCGGCAACGTCAGCGCGATGAGCGGCATAGGCGGCAATACCGCCAATATGCAGATGACCGCGCCGGTGCAGCCGGGCAACAGCGGCGGGCCGCTTTTTGACATGAGCGGGAACATCGTCGGCGTGGTGGCAAGCCGCCTGAATTCGCAAGCGGTGAAATCGGAAACGCAGAACATCAACTATGCCGTGCAAGGCGCGGTGGCGCGGCTGTTTCTGGAATCGAATGGGGTGCGCGCGATGGAAGTCCCGTCCGCGCGCGATATCAAGATCGGCGATCTCAGCGACGCGGCACGCGCATTCGTGTTTCAGATCGTTTGCTACAAGGGGCGATAAGACTACAATTTTAGAGTTGCCGGAGTTGCATTATCTATTTATTATGCGCGCTCGTAACCTCACCCAAGGAGGATCCTCGTGAACATCAAAATAGCAGCACTTTCAGCCGCATGCACTTTCGCTTTTTCGACTGCTGTATTGGCGCAGCAACCCGCCGCCGCGCCGGCGAAGCCCCCCGCCCCGCCGCCCGCCTGGCAGCAGGGAAAGACCGACAAATTCAAGGACTCCAAGCTCGCCCCCAATGCCGGCAAGAACACCGAGACGCCGGCCAGCGAAATCGCCATGGACAAGCTCAAGGTGCCCAAGGGATTCAAGGTCGAACTGTGGGCCACCGGCATACCCGGCGGGCGCGCCATGGTGCGCGGCGACAAAGGCAAGATTTACGTCGGCACGCGCGGCCTTGGACGCGTCTACGAGATCACCGACGCCGGTGACAAGCGCACCAGCCGCGTGCTGATCGACAAGCTGGTGCAACCCTCTGGCGTGGCGATGCAAGGCAGCACACTGTATGTGATGGCGATCAACAAGATGCTGCGCTTTGACGATATCGAGAACAAACCTGACGCACAGCCGGTAGACTTGACCGCCAAGTTCGATCTGCCGCCCGAACAGCACCATAACTGGAAGTATCTCGCCTTTGGCCCGGACAAAAAGCTCTACGTGCCGTTTGGCGCACCCTGCAATATTTGCAAGCCGCCTGAGCAGTATGCGCAGATCCGCCGCTACAATCCGGATGGCTCAGGCATGGAAGTTATCGCGCGCGGTGTGCGCAACACCCAAGGCTTCGACTGGCACCCGAAGACCGGCGAATTGTGGTTTACCGATCACGGCCGTGACTGGATGGGCGACGACGGTCCGCAGGACGAACTGAATCGTGTCAGCAAGACCGGCCTCAATTTCGGTTACCCTTATTGCCACGCCAACGGCATCGTCGATCCGGACGTCAAGAATGCCGACGGCTGCAAGGGTGTGACCAAGCCAGTAACACTGATGGGGCCGCACGCCGCCGCCATGGGTGTGAAGTTCTACACCGGCGACATGTTCCCCGCTGAGTACAAGAACACCATGTTCATCGCGCGCAAAGGCTCCTGGAATCGGACAGTGAAATTCGGCTACGACGTGATCAACGTGGTACCGGGCGCCGACGGCAACAGCGCCAAGGTCACGCCGTTCCTCACCGGTTTCCTCGATGCCAAGGAGCAGAAGTTCTCCGGCCGACCCGCCTATATTCTGCAAATGCCCGACGGCGCGCTGCTGGTGTCGGACGAGCAGATGGGCGCAATCTACCGCATCAGCTATTCGGGCGGCGCGGCCAAAAAGTAGTGGGCGGATTGCTCCAAACGGGGCGATGGGCAGCGATGCTCATCGCCTTTTTTACACCGTACGCGGTCGCGCAGACGGCCGCCAAGCCGAAGCCGCTGCCGCTTGCGCAACGGTTGCAGCTCTGCGCCGGCTGCCATGGCGCGGACGGCAACTCGGTGACACCGGGCATACCCTCGCTCGCTGCCCAGCCGAGGATATACCTCGAAAACGCACTGGTGCTGATACGCGAAGGCGTGCGCAGCAACGCGGTCATGCAGGGTCTGATGAACGGCATCCCGGATCGCGAGATCGTCGCACTCGCCAGCCATTTCGCCACCCTTCCCGCCAAGCCTGTGCCCGGCGTGCCGGACAAGGCGCTACTGCAAAAGGGGCGCGCGCTGGCGGATAAGCTGCGTTGCGGCAGTTGCCACCTGCCGAACTATCACGGTCGCGAGCAGATGCCGCGCCTGGCGGGTCAGCGCGAGGAGGTGCTATACGCCAGGATGATCGCCTTCCGCGATAAGGCGCCGCCCGGCACCGACACCATCATGAGCGCCACGCTCTACCGGGTTGCAGATGCCGACATCAAGGCCATGGCGCATTTTCTTGCGCATGGGGGCTGAGCCGCGTCGCGCCATCCGCCTGCACAGGTGTTCAAGGTTAGCGTCCGGGCGCAACAGCGTTGATTCTTCTGAGGTATGATGTTTTAGAGTGGTGACCGCAATCGTGCGCGCCGAGTTGCCGCCGGCGGGATTGCGGGATTTTCTTGATCCCGAACGTGTTCTTGCGCGGCACACGCAGGAATTGAAAATGGTGACGACCGGTGCGCAGCGATAGCTTGATGCTTAAAAGTTTGCTGGTATTGGCCGCAATGGACATGATGGCTGGGGCCGCGCACGCGGCGCCTGCTTCGACAAGTTCGGGACAGGCGTATCCGGAGCGGCCGCTACGCTTTGTAGTCGCGTTTGGACCGGGCGGTACTGTCGATGTGGTGGCGCGGCTGTTCGCGCAGCGGCTGAGCGCAAACATGGGCCAGCAAGTAGTGGTTGATAACCGTCCGGGCGCCGGCGGCAATTTGAGCGCGGAAATCGCCGCCAAATCCGCGCCCGACGGCTACACCTTGTACATTTGCGCACCGTCGCTGGTGGTGAATGTCACGCTCTACTCGAAAGTCGCTTACGACCCACTGCGTGATTTCGCGCCGGTGACATTGCTCGCATCCTCGCAAAACGTGCTGGTCGCGTATCCGGGTTTTGCCGCGAAGTCGGTGAAGGAGTTGATCGCGCTGGCCCGCGCAAAGCCGGGACATATCGTGTATGCCACCAGCGGCAGCGGCACGTCAGGACACCTGTTGATGGAAATGCTGCGCACGCAGGCAGGCATCGACATGTTGCATGTGCCGTACAAGACCATCGGCCAGACCACGGCGGACATCATCAGCGGCCAGGTGTCGCTGTGGTTTCCGACCATAGGCGGCACGCTGCCGCACATTCAAAGCGGGCGCTTGCGCGCACTCGCAGTATCGGGCGCGAAACGTTCACCGGCACTGCCCGAGGTGTCCACGGTTGCAGAAAACGCGTTACCCGGATTTGAAGCCACCACCTGGTACCCCATCCTTACGCCCGCAGGTGTGCCCAAAGACATCATCACCCGGCTCAACACGGAATTCTTAAAGGTGCTGCGCACGCCCGCCGTGCAGGAACGACTCAACGCACTGGCCATCGAATCCATCGGCACGACTCCCGAACAACTCGCCGCGCATCTGCGCAGCGAGTTGCCCAAATGGGCCAGGATAGTGAAGGCTTCAGGCGCGCGCGCGGATTAGGCCCTTACGGGTTGCGCGGCCATGCGCACGACGCGATATCGTGTGGTCGAAGTACGTCGCCTGATGCCGCGGAACCGCGCTGCTCAGTCGAGCCGCAACCCAATTTCGGCAGCGAGCTTGCCGAATTTTTCACCGTCTGCGCGTATCTGCGCGGTAAAGGCTGCCGGCGTATTGCCCACTGGTTCCGCGCCGGCGCTGGTCAGGCGCTCGCGCACGTCGGCAAGATTCAGGATGCGCACGAACTCGGCATGCAGTTTCGCCACGATCAGCCTCGGTGTGTCCCGCGGCACCAACAGTCCCACCCATTGGGTGGATTCGTATCCCGGGTAACCTTGCTCGGCAACCGTGGGTAAATCCGGCAGGGCCGGTGAGCGCTGCGCGGTGGAGATGGCCAACGCCGTTACGCGTCCGGCCTGCACATGGGGTTTCAGGCTGGAGGTCGTCATGCACAACAAATTGACTTGATTGGAGAGCAGCGCATTCAGCGCCAGTCCGCCGCCCTTGAACGGCACGTGGGTAAATGTGACGCCCGCGCGACGTCCCAACAACTCGGCAGCCAGATGCGTCATGCTGCCGTTGCCGGCGGAGCTGTAAAGGATGTCCACCGATTTATTTTTGGCAGCGGCAATCAGCTCTTTAAGGGTGGACACGCGCAGGCTGGGATGCGCCGCACAGGTCAGCGGAATATCCGCGATCTTGGTAATCGCCTGAAAATCGCGCGAGGGCTGGTACGGCAGCTTCTTGAAAATATACGGATTAATGCTGAGCGTGCCCACGTCGCCAAACAGCAGGGTGTAGCCGTCGGGCGCGGCGCGCGCGGCGATTTCCACGCCGATGACGCCGGAGCCGCCGCCGCGGTTATCCACGATCACGGACTGCCCCCAGCTTTCGGTGATCTTCGGGCCGATGACGCGGCTCAAAAAATCAGCGCCGCCGCCGGGCGGAAACGGCACGATGAGCCGCAATGGGCGCGTAGGATACTGTTGCGCTTGCGCAGTGCTGGAGAACGTTGCAACCGCGGTTACTGAAACAAGCAACGCAACAGCTAAGACAATGGCGGCCATAGACGTTCCCCTATAAACGGCGAACCCGGCGCATGCACAGTACCGGCAATGACCTGTGATTCCCAGCGCGTGCGATCCAGCGCCAGCGCTTCGTGCGGCTCCTCGAAGTTACGCAGACGCGCCTCCAGCGACACGAACTCGTAGAGCACGCTGTGTTTGGCCCAGCCCGCCACGCCTGCGAGCTTGCGGGTGGCGATACACCCGCGCAATTGCGCCATGAACGGCAAACGGTACTGTGCGTACCATTTGCCAAGATCAAATTCTTCTTCCGGCGTACGCATGCGAAAGCCGCCCATCTGGATGGCAGGTCCCGGACAAGTGCCGGGGCCGAACTCGGAAGGTTCCGGACCGTTGACGCGCGCCTCCTGGGTGAAGATGGCCGTGCGCAGACCGAGACGCAGCGCCAGCATCGCGTCGTATCCGGCGGGCAGAACCACTTCCTTGATCGACGGCTTGAAGAAGGTGTGCGCCGACATGCCGCCCACCAACAGCAAATACTGATTGCCGTTGCCGATGGCTTCCTGCGTATGGCCGACCGCGGTCGCCTTGACTTGCTCCATCTGCGGGCCGCCGCCGGTGTAGCGATAGTGCGCGACCCAGACATAGCCGGGCTGCACGCGCAAATACGGGCAATAACATTCATGCAGCCAGGTGAGGAAACGCTCGCGCGAGTCGGCGGCCAGATCGTACCAGGTAGCCCAGATGCCTTGATCCATCTAGGCAGTTGCCGCCGCAGCAACTGGCTGTCCGTCACGTAGCTTGCGGATGGCGTCCTTTAGCGTACCTTCCGGCGTAACGCCCATCTCGACATTCCTGCAAACTTCCCATACGTGGCGCACGTCCGCCATGACCTCGTCGTCGGGCCTGTCTATGTTTATCGGAACGCCTATCATTGCCCAGGAAGGAAGACCTGTGAGCCAGAAGGTTTCTACACGATTTCCCTCCGGATCACGAAAGTAGAGACCGATGGCGCTGGCATGAGTCACTAGCCGGTCAATCTTGAACCCCCTCTCGATAGCCCGGCGTTTGAAGTCCCGAACGTCGTCCAGCGATTTGACTCGCAGCGATATTTGCTGGATCAGGTGAGAATCATCCGCCTCCGGGCGTCCTTGCATTACTGCAATCTCGTGATCAACGCCTTTCGGGTCAGCGCTGTAGAAAGCAGCCCCCTCACTGCACTTGGTGAGGGTCATGCCCATGAAGTTTCCCCAGAAATCCTTCATCACCTCTATGTCTTTGACGAAATATCCGAAGTGACCGAGACCCATGACTGCCATGTGACACCTCCTGATTGCCGACTATGACTGCAAAAGAATAGTGTTGCGACCGCAAACACTATTTGGCTATTAAGTGGTCAAGGCACCCCATTTGTCAAGTCGCTAGCGCCTTATGAACCTGCAGAATAGTTGACGGGCTGTGCGGGCGCGCTAGCGTACTGCTTCGCAATTCATGAGACATTCCCTCCCCTTCAAGGGGAGGGCTAGGGTGGGGATGGGGTGGCATTCGCTGTCGCGCCATTACCCCATCCCCCTCCCAGCCTCCCCCTTGAAAGGGGAGGAATTTCGCTGGTGCCGTGCCGTTGCATAAGTGCCGCATAGAGTGAAGCACTACACTAGGTTTAACCCGCAACTCGCAAACACTTGCCGCACTTTCCTCGCACAGCCGGCCCACGTATTATGCGCTTACTGTCTCAATGCGGGATTGTCATGCGTGACTTTGCATCGTGAGCACTGCGTTTTTGGCCGGCCTGCCGCTCGCCGGGCAAGTCGCCGCGCACATCCTGCGCCTGCAGGCGCAGCGCATCGGCGAGCGCGTGTTCACCGTTTGCGGCACCGAAAACATCACCTATGCTGAAGCCGACCGCCGCGCGGATCGTATCGCCGCAGCATGTCACGGCCTGGGCATCGTCAAAGGTGAGCGCGTTGCGCTGCTGCTTGGCAATCGCCCCGAATATCTCGATCTGTGGTTTGGCTTGTCGCGCATCGGCGCAATTCAATTGCCGCTCAACAGCGCTTACAAAAGCGTGCAATTGCTGCACACCCTGAAGCGGGCGCCGGTGTCGGCGGTGGTGGTTGAAGAAAGTTTGCTGCCCGAACTCGAAGCCGTGATCGATCAGATACACGGCCTCAAAGCGTTTATCGTGCTGGGTAGCACCCCGCCGCGATGCAAACTTAACTATTTGTTTTTTAACGATATTTTATCGGCCTCTCGCGCTGCGCCACCGGCCGTCAACATCACCGGCGCCGACATTGGCGCAATCATGAACACCTCGGGCACCACCGGGCCATCGAAAGGCGTGCTGCTGTCACACGCGCAGCAATATATTTTGGGCCGCAATATTGCGCGCGATCTTGCACTCACTGAACGCGATGTCTACTAC
This sequence comes from Bordetella parapertussis, assembly GCA_945861275.1. Lineage (GTDB taxonomy): Bacteria > Pseudomonadota > Gammaproteobacteria > Burkholderiales > SG8-41 > UBA5216. The sequence goes on along the minus strand of CAMATZ010000001.1, from coordinate 192,798 downwards.
AACTTTTTTCCGCTGTTTCATAACACGGCGCAGGCGATGATCACGCTGCCGGTACTGCTCACCGGTGCGAAAATGGTGTTGGTTGAAAAATTCAGCGCCACACGCTTCTGGCCCGAGGTGCGCGCGCAGGGCTGCACGGCGTTTTATTATATCGGCGAGATATTGCGCATACTGTTGAATACCACCACCGCTGCCGACAGCGCCGGCACGGCGTTGCGCATCGGCTGGGGCATCGGCGCCTCGCCGCATGATTTTGCGGCGTTTCAGACACGTCATGGCATTGCGCTGCGTAGCGGTTATGGATCAACCGAAGGCAACGTGGGGGTGTACCTGCCGCACGATAATCCCGACCTCGCCAGCGTGGGCCGCGCACTGCCGGGCTTTGAGGTGCGTGTCGCCGACGAGCATAACGACCCGCTGCCGCCGGGAAAAACCGGAGAAATTCTGGTGCGCTCCAGCGAGCCCTGCACCGTCATGCTCGGCTACGATGGCGACCCGCTGGCCACCATTGCCGCCTGGAAAGACCTGTGGTTTCACACCGGCGACGCCGGCTACCTCGATGCCGCAGGCAATTTGTATTTTGTCGGACGCGTCAAGGACGGCATACGCGTGCGCGGTGAAAGCGTATCCGCATTCGAAGTGGAAGAAGCCCTGGCTCAAGTCGACGGTGTGCTCGAAGTCGCAGCGATTGCGGTGCCGTGCGAGCTGGGCGGAGACGATGTGAAAATCGTAGTGGTTGCGAATGCTGAGGCGAACCTTGATGCGGAAACCCTGATCGCTCACGCTCAGACACAACTGCCGAAGTTCGCGGTACCGCGCTACGTGGAATTCGTCGCAGCCCTGCCCAAGACCGAAACCAACAAGGTCAGGAAAAACGTACTGCGCGAGTCGCCCTTTACGCCTGCAACCTGGGATCGATACGCGCAGCAGCAGCAACAACAGCAATAGGCGTCATTTCATCAGAAAATCAAGGACAAGCAATGTTTGATCTCAAAGGAAAAACGGCATTTGTCACCGGCGCCAGCCGCGGCATCGGCCGCGCCGTGGCAGTATCGCTGGCGCAGGCCGGTGCGGATGTGGCGCTGGTCGGGCGTGATTCAGCGGCACTGGAAGAAACCCTCGCCGGCGTCAAGGCACAGGGACGCCGCGCGCTGGCGCTAAAAACCGATGTTACCAGCGCCGACAGCATCGAAGCGGCGGTGGCACAGACCGTCAAGGCATTTGGCAGGATTGACACGCTAGTGTGCAACGCGGGCGTGCAGAAACTCAAACCCTTTCTCGACATGCAGCCCGAAGACTGGCGCGGCCTGATCGCGACCAATCTCGAAGGTGCGATCATGACGATGCAGGCGGTGGGCAAAGGCATGGTGCAACAAAAAAGCGGCTCCATCATCACCATGTCGTCGATCTACAGCTTTGTCGGCGCGCCGTGGAATTCAATTTATTGCATGACCAAGGGCGGCCTTGCGCAACTGTCGAAGGCGCTCGCCGTCGAATGGGCGCGCTACAACGTGCGCGTCAATGCCATCTGCCCTGGCTGGATCGAAACCGATCTTACCAAGCCCTATATGCAGGATCAGAAAGCTATCGAAGCCGGGCTGCGGCAGATACCACTGCGGCGCTTTGGAAAGCCTGAGGACATCGGGCCGATGGCGGTCTACCTGGCTTCGGACGAAGCCTCGTTTGTCACCGGGCAATCGTATGTGATCGATGGTGGACAGATTGCGCATTAACGTAAGGTTAAAAGATTTACCGCAAAGGCGCAAAGACGCAGAGAACGGCCGCAAAGGAAAACCAAGACTTGTTTGTAGCAAGCGTAGGGTGGGCACGCATTTTGTGCCCACGCGGACAACCGCTGATAATTATTTCGCGGTTATTTCGTTATCGAAAAAATCGCCAGCGCGTGAGAACTGTTACGTGCGGGTTGTAGCTACGCCACGCATTACTCGCCCTACGCTTGCTGGTTACATCACATTTTCTGGCATTGTCACGATGCGGCTGTCCGCGTGGGCACAGAATACGTGCCCACCCTACGTTTTGTCGGCACTCGGCGCATCGTTGCAGACGGCTACGGCTATTGGCATAGCCGCTTCGCGCGAGCCGTGCTACCGGGGTGCGAGCACCGAAAACGGCGAGACGCGCCGCTTGGTAGCCTGCTCGAACGCAAATGCCAGTGCGATCAATCGCGGCTCGGCGCACGCGCCGCCGGCAAAGCTCACGCCGAAAGGCATGGGCCGGGCATTGAACCCTTGCGGAAACGGCGGCGTAGGCGCATTCGCGACCATGGCGAACGGCACGACCACCGTCGGATAGCCGGGCCTTGCCGAAAGGATCGCGCCCGAGCCTATCGGGAACAGCAGTGCATCCAGCCGCTCGGCCTTCATCACCTCGTCGATGCCGTGAGCGCCCGACAGGAACACATCCTTGGCACGATCGGCATCGTAGCGCGCGCGATCCTGTTCAAGGTCCATCTCGTCGGAGTTGTCGAGCTGCGACTGGCCGTACTTCAGCGCATTCATGCCCTTGTGCGCGAGGTTCCAGTTGCGCAGTGCCGTGAGGGTCTTCACCGGTGCGCCGGGTCCGAGGCTCGCCAGCCATAGATTGAAATCGCGCTTGAAGCTGTACTTGAAGGCGGTCGAGCATCCGGCGTCCTTGCCTTTCTGCCCGTCGCTGCCACGGCACACTTCCCAGCGCAGGAAATTGCGGTTCGCATCAGGGTCGATCACGCTCGGTATGTCAGCAGGATCGACAATCGTCGCACCCTGCTCCCTGAGAATCGCAATCGCCTCCTCCATCACTTTAGTCTGCTCCGGGTTGAGGCCGCCGCGCGGCTCCTTCAGGCCGGGCGGCGTAACCGGTGTGTAATAGAAGACCCGCGGGATGCCGATGCGCGCACCTTTCAGGGCATCGGCCTTCAGGAATATGGTGTAGTCGCGGCCCGGCGGTGGCTGGCAGATTTTCACAAGATCGTTCGGATCGGCCACTGCATCCTCCAGCACACCCAGCAGGATCGCCGCGTCCGTCACCGTGCGCGCCATCGGTCCGGCGGTGTCCTGGTCGGCCGTGAGCGGCGCAATGCCGTAGCGGCTGATGCGTCCGACGGTGGGCTTGATACCCACCAGCATGTTCAGGTTCGAGGGCCCGAGGATCGAGCCCGAGGTCTCGGTGCCGACACTCGCAGCCCAGAAACTCGCCGTCGTACCAATGCCTGAACTCGACCCGCCCGGCAGTAGTGCGGGCCTTCCGTCCGCCGTTGCGGCGCGCGGATCGCGGCGCGAATCGTACGGGTTCATGCCGTGTCCGAGGATCGGGTTATAGCCCGCGACGCCGGGCGTCGGCGGGCCGGCCATCCAGTTGGCCCATTCCGTCATGCCGGTTTTAGCGATAATGATCGCACCGGCATCGCGCAGGCTCTTGACGACAGTCGCCTCGAACGGCGGTACGTAACCGTCGAAAGCCAACGCGCCGCCTGTGGTGGGCATGTCGGTGGTCTGGATATTGTCCTTGATCGCAATCGGGATGCCGTGCAAGGGGCCGCGCACCTTACCCTGCGCACGTTCACGGTCGAGCGTCTCGGCTTCCTGCAGAGCGCGTGGATTCACCGCCATTACCGCGTTGAGTTTCTTGTCGTAGGTCGCGATGCGCGCGAGATACTGCTGCACGAGTTCGCGCGAGGTCACGCCGCCGCTTTCCATGGCGTCCCGCATGCCGGGAATGGTGGCCTCGACTACGTTAAAAGGCTGGCGAGGCATTTGTGCGCAAGCGGTAATGAACAGGAGGATTCCAAGGGCGGAGAAGGAACGCATGGGCCAGACTCGTGGGTAAGGCAATTGGAATCTTAAACGCAATTAATTGAACTTACGTACCTATTGAACTTACGTACCACACCGCCACCAGCGAAGAACTATAATGTTTGCTCATAAAAAAGTAAATGCAAGCGTAGCTAGAGAAACAAAGTCATGAGTGACACCCCTCAACGCAAAAAACGCATTATCGAACTCGATGAGGCGCTCGCCAAAGTCAAGGATGGCATGACCATCGGCATCGGCGGCTTCATCAATTCGAGTCATCCGATGCTGGTGGTGCGCGGCCTCATTAAACGGGGCGTGAAAAACCTCACTGTCGTCGGCCCCGCCTCTTCTGGGCTGGAAATCGATTTGCTGATCGCCGCGGGCGTGGCAAAGAAAGTCGTTGTACCGTATGTCGGTGGCGAGGTGCTGGCGCCCATCGGGCCGGCATTTCGCGCGGCAGTCGAGCGCGGCAAGGTCGAAGTGTTTGAACTCGACGAAGCCATGTACTACGCCGCGCTGCGCGCCGCCGCCCAGCGTGTGCCCTTCAATCCGTGGCGTTCCGGCGTCGGCACCTCATTTACGCAAATGAATCCGGCGATCAAGGAATTCAAAGACCCGCTCAACGGCGAGACCCTGCTGGCGATACCCGCGATCAATCTCGACATCGCGTTCTTGCACGCCGCCGTATCAGACGCCTATGGCAATGTCCAATACATCGGCCACGGTTACGGCGATCGCGCGATTTACGCCGCAGCCGACGAGACCTATGTGCAGGTCGAGCAAGTGGTGTCGAACGAGCAGATACGCGCCGACCCGCTGAAAACCGCGATCCCCGGCGCTGACGGCATTATCCGCGCCAAGTTCGGCGCGCATCCGTATTCGAGTCCCGGTCACTACATCGAAGACAAGGAACACATCAGGCACTATGTGCGCGCCGCCACCGCGTGGGCCAAGTCGGATGACTTTGGACCGCTCAAGGCGTATCTGGATGAATTCGTAAGCGGCCCCGAAGATCACGCCGCGTACCTGGAACGTGTCGGTATGCGGCGGCTGCTGTCGTTGAATGAATATTGAAAATCAAATTCAAATGCAACCGCAAAGACGCGAAGGCGCAAAGAACCCCACGCAAAGAACTCCTGGCATTTCCTTTGCGTTTCCTTTGCGTCTTTGCGTCTTTGCGGTATAGGGTTTGAATTAGGAGTTAATCAATGAACGCAGCAATCACCACCACCACGCCAGCCACCACCAAGGAAATCATGGCCACCGTGCTCGCGCGCGACCTTGTCGATGGCGAATGGGTGGAGGTCGGCGCCAATCTGCCGGTGCCGCGCGCGGGCGTGCTGCTCGCGCACCTGATGTGGGGCGCGAACATGACGGTGATGATCGCGATGACCAAGGCCAATGTTTTTAACGAGCCGGTGATCGAGGAATTCGAACTCATCACCGACCATCGCGCCACGCGCTGGGCTGAGGCGTATTACCTGCACAACGATCTGGTGGAGAACATGAAATTCCGCAAGCGCGGCGTGTTCTTCGCCGGCGCTTTGCAAATCGATCCCTACGGCAACAGCAATTTGATCGGCATCGGCAAGGATTACAAGGCGCTCAAGTTTCGCGGCCCAGGCGCGATCGGCGTGTGCAACGCCACGGTGATGAACAGCCGCTTTCATCTGGTCGTCAATGCACACGACCCGCGCATCTTCGTGCCCCAATGCGACTTTGTTTCGGCGCTGGGCTGGGGCAGCGGCGGCAAGGATGCACGCACCAAGCTCGGATTGCCCGGCGGCGGCCCGCGTTACGTGGTCACGCCTTTGTGCGTGATGGATTTCGAGGATGACAGCAAACGCATGCGGTTGAAGTCTGTGCATCCGGGCGTGAGTGTAGATGAGGTGATCAAGAACACCGGCTTTGAACTGGTCATTCCATCGTCAGTGCCGATCACGGCGTTGCCGACAGATGAACAACTCGCGGTGCTGCGTAGTCGCATCGACGTGCAAGGCGCGCTGCGTAAGTAACACGTAGAAAACTCTGATGATCCAAGCAATGTTCAGGAGATAGTCATGGCACACGAATGGGCCACCAAAATCAGCCGCGTTATGGAAGGCAAAGTCATTATTCACGGCTATTCGCACGAAGACCTGATCGGCCATTACACCTACGCCGACGGTGTTTTCCTGACCTTGCGTGGCGAGCTGCCGACGCCGCAGCAAAGCAAAATGATGGATGCGATGCTCAACAGCCTGCTGGATCACGGCTTCGTAGCCGCCAGTGTGCTGGCGGCGCGCTATGCGGCGTCCGGCAATCCGCAACTGGTGCCGGGTACCGCCGCGGGTTTGCTCACCGCAGGCTCCAACACCATATCGCCGCAGCACAGCGCCGAGTTTCTGGACAACGCGCTGAAGATGATGAAAAGCGAAAACCTCTCGATGGAAGAAACCGCGAAGCGCGTCGTCGCCGATATCCGCGCCAAACGCAAGCGCATACCCGGCCTCGGTCACCCGACGCACAAGGGTGACGATTTCCGCACCACGCGGCTGCGCAAGGTGGCCTCCGAAAATGGTTTTCTCGGCGACAAAATAAAAATGTTCGAGGCCATCCATGCTGAATTCCTGCGGTCCACCGGCCGGCAGGGCATCTGCATCAACGTCGACGGCATGCTCGGCGCCATCATGAGCGAAATGGGCTTTCGCCCGCTGCAGATGGCAGCGGTTGCGCTGATCGCGGTGGTGCCCGGTATCATGGCGCACGTAATTGAGGAAATCGAAGAAGGCAAGCCGCTGCGCATCGTGCGTGACGAAGAATGCGATTACATCGGCAAGGCCGAGCGGCCGGTGCCCAAACGTGGGGGTTGAGCCCCCCGTTCGTCTCCAAATCTAGTCCGGGGCCTGAAGATTTATTGATATAGTTAAATAAATGCTAAAATAATAGTAATTATTATTTTAACTGCTATAATATTGATATTTAAATATGTCTTACATTACTTCCCTTACACTTTCGTTGCTAGGCCAACGCATAGCACACGAGCGCCTGCACCAAAACCTCACGCAGTTGGCATTGGCTAAACGCTCTGGTGTGGCGTACAGCACCTTGCGCAAGATAGAGACCACGGGCATGGGCGCCATGGGTGACTACGCTGAAATCTTGTTCGCTTTGGGGCAACTTGAGCAGCTAGCGGCCTGGGCAAGTGCAGGGCGGCTTGCGCATGATGCGAGCGTTGCGGGGCAACGTGCAGATGGGATCAAACGCCGCAGGCGCGCACGCAGCCAAGGCGCGGAGGCGCCAGCGGCCGTGGCAACCTCGCCAGCGCTGGGCGACGCAACGGGGCATGCCACAGGGACTGCAACTGCCGAGCGGAAATCAACACGCTTGGGGCTGGATTTTCCATACGACTGGTCTAACCCGGCTATCAGCGACGAAGCCTTGATAGGCAAGGTGCTGGACCGTGCGCGGTTTATGGATGTATCAAAAATTATTGCGCACTATGGGCACGAGCGCGTGGCGCAGGTGGCCGCTGACTTATCCATCGACTTGAATGCAGGCGTACTGGGCGCCTTGATGCCGGGCATTTACCAGGGTGCGCAGCGTGTTTCAAACGCATAGCCTGCACCCCGGCACACAAGCGGTGTTTCACTGGCTTGCGGCCAGCGAACTTGCCGCGGGGTTTTTGCTTATCGGCGGCACCGCACTGGCGCTGCACATAGCCCACCGCATGAGCGATGATCTGGATTTTTTGTTCTGTGAACCCAATGGAAAACTGCCCACCGGCAAGATCGACCGTTTGCTGGGGCAGCTGCGCATGCAAGGGCGTAAAGTAGACTGGGTGACCGATACAGCACAAGAATCGGCGTTTCGCATCAATACCGGTGAACGCTTGTCTGACTATGCACGTGACTACACCATCGATGGGGTCAAAGTCACATTTTTTACGGCCAACCCCCAACAACACCCCAGGCGTTTTGAGTTTTGGCGTAGTGCCCCGCGTAGCGTGCAGCCGGGCTGCGCATTTGCCGTACTGTCGCTGGATGCGTTGAAATCGGCCAAAACGCTGGTTCTGCAAGACCGTGTGCGCTCGCGTGATTTGTTCGACCTGATGGTGCTAATGCGTGACCATGCCTACACGCCGGAAGCCTTGTTCGACACCGTAATGCGCTGGGCCGACGGGGCACAGGACGGTGAAGTGGAGCGTCTTATATTGCGCGGATTGATTCCGCTGGACAAGCGCGATGAAGGGCTGGAGTCGATCGGTGTGGACATGCCACTGTCAGAGATTTACCAGTTTTTTAACGCCCGCCTGACTGAGTATGAGGCCGGTATTCATGCCGGGCACTTGCTGGCCGCGCGCAACAAGCGCTGAGCCAGCAGCGCAACTCCCTTGGTCTGCACAGCATCGGGCAATCGATGATTGACGCATGCCACATTGCCAGACCTGACACCTTTTGGAGAGACACATGAGCGACGACAAAATCAAATGGGACCAGGTCAATAAATGGGTGGCCCGCGCCGGGTTGAAGACCACGTGGAAGCCCTACGGCATGCCCGAAGTGCTGGACCCGTTCAGCAGCCAATTCGCTGATATTGATCCGATGCCGAAGTGGGACATCCCGCAAAAGGTGATGATCTCCACCACCATCACCGGCGCGTTTTTCAGCAAACGCAGCAATCCGAACCAGCCGATCACGGTGGATGAAATCCGCGATTCCGCCGAGGAATGCATCAAGGCCGGCGCGCCCAACGTGCACATCCATGTGCGCGACGACGGCGGGTTCAATGCGCTCGACCCGCAGCGCTTTCACGACGTGATCGCGCCGCTCAAGGCAAAATACCCCGACGTGATGTTCGACGGTTGTCTCGTCGCCGTGACCGACGCAGAAAGCGCGGTGATGGAATCGACCATGAAAATGGGCCTGTTCGATGCGCTGCCGGTGAACACCACCGCCATCTGCTGCGGCGACAGCATGTTTTTCAAAGCGCCGCACGTGGTCATCAAAAAAGCGCAGCTCGCGCAGGACAACGGCGCCAAGCCCATCATTTCGGTCTACGACGACGGCGACATCGACAACGCGCGGCGCTTTCTGGTCGAGAGCAAATTGTTGAAACCCCCTTACTACTGGCTGATCCTGCCCGCCCTGCCCGGTTGCAGCCCGATGCACAATCCCCAGCAAATGGTGGATGGGCTGATGCGCATGGTGCGCACCATTCGCGACATCGATCCCAACTGCTTCATCCTGGTATGCGCAGCGGGACGTGCCAGCACCTATCTCGCGACATTCGCGATGCTCCTCGGCTTGCACGTGCGCGTGGGCATGGAAGACACGCTGTGGCCCTACCCGCATCGTGACGACATCATCAAGCGCAATGTCGATTGCTTCCTGCAGATGAAACAGATCGCACAGTTATTGGGACGTGAATTGATGTCGCCCGCCGAATACCGGCAGGCGTTGGGCATGCCTGCCAGATTCATTCCGGCGCGGCAAGGGGAGAACCAGCATGGCGGATGATTTCAAAGGCAAAGTAGCGCTGGTCACCGGCGGCGGTCGCGGCCTTGGCCAGGGCGCCTGCGTGGAACTCGCCGCGCGCGGCGCGCGCGTCGCAGTGGCCGATCGCAAGGCAGAGATCGCAGAAGAAACCGTGGCGCTGTGCAACCAGGCAGCGAATAACAACAAGGGTGCAAAAGCCTTTGTATTCGATCAGGCCAAAGGCGAGAGCGTCGAAGCCTGTGTCGCCGAAGTCGCGGCGCATTACGGCCAGATCGACTTGCTGTTCGCCAACGCCGGCACCGGTAAATTCGTGCCGCTGGTGGAGATGAAAAAAGCCGATTGGGATTTCATCATTCAGGTTAATCTCAACGGCACGTTTTATGTGTGTCAGGAAGTCGCCAAACGCATGATCGCGCGCGGCAAGGGCGGCAAGATCGTGTTGACCGCCTCCTCTGGCGCCAAGGTGATCGCCGATCAACTCGGCGCCTACTGTGCATCCAAAGCCGCCGTCGAAATGCTGATGAAACACATGGCCGCCGAGCTCGGCAACTATCGCATCAACGTCAACGCCATATTGCCCGGCGTGATCGAAACCGGGATGACCACGCCGATGCTGCGCGATGAGCGCATGCAACGCATGCTGATCCGCGAAACACCGGTCGGCCGCTGGGGCAAACCGCAGGATGTTGCCAAGCTGGTGGCGTTTTTGCTGTCGGATGATGCCTCTTACATCAACGGCGAAGGCATCATGATCGACGGCGGACAAACGCTGCACGGCTTTCCACGCTGGTATGCGCTCGACTACACCAAGGATAATGTGTGCGATTGGGAAGAGCGGTTTAACGAGTATCCTTACAAGGCTTGAAGCCAGGCGAACACACTAAAACCTTCCCTCATCCCCGACCCTTCTCCCGGTGGGAGAAGGGAGAAAAGCGCAGACTTTCTTCCCTCTCCCCCCGGGAGAGGGATCGAGGGTGAGGGAAAGCCTTTGCAGCACCACATAGTTACAGCAACCCCATGCCCACCCTCCAACGCACAGAAACCGACGTCATCGTAGTAGGTGGCGGTGGCGCAGCCTTAGCCGCAGCAAGTAGTGCGGCGGCCTTGGGCCGCGAAGTCATTCTTCTGGAAAAAAACCCGCAACTCGGCGGCACCACGGCGTGGTCGGTGGGTTCGGTCACCGCCACCTGCACGCCGCATCAGTTGAAGCAGAGCATCAAGGATTATCCCGAGCATCATCTCGAAGACCTCAGACTATTCGCAGGCCCCCTCGCCCATCGCGACAACTACGAGCTGGCGCGCGTGCTCACCGACAACACGCCGGAGATGTTCCGCTGGCTGCTGTCCACCGGGCTCGAATTCATCGGCCCGCTGCCGGAACCGCCGCATCGCCAGCACCGCATGCACAATGTGCTGCCCAATTCGCGTGCGTTTCCCTACCTGCTGGGGCGCCACTGCCGCAGGCTGGGCGTGGATATCCGGCTTAACACCCGTGCCGAGCGTCTGATTACCGGCGGCGCCCGTGTGTGCGGTGTCGCGGCAACCACGCCCGACGGAACGGTATGCGAGTTCATCGCGCGCAATGGCGTGGTGCTGGCGGCGGGCGATTTCAGCGGCGGTCGCGATCTCAAAGCGCGGTTTTCCTCGGAGCTCATCGCAAACGTGGATGCGGTCAATGTCAGCAGCACCGGCGACGGCATCCGCATGGGCATGGAAGCGGGCGGCACGGTCATCAACGGCGACCATATACGCGGGCCGATTTTGCGTTTCGTGCCGCCGATGCAGGTTAAGTGGGTGCAGAAGATTCCGCCACTGCCCGCGGTCACCCGCATGCTGCACTGGGGTTTTGATCATCTGCCGCAGCGCATGTTGCGCCCGCTGCTGCTGAACTACGTCACCACTGCGCTGGCGCCTGACAGGAAACTCTATGAGCGCGGCGCCATCCTGGTTGATCTCGAAGGCCTGCGCTTCGCCGACGAACGCGACCAGCCTTCGCGCGGCGCGGCACTGCGGCCCGAAGGCAAGGCGTACCTGGTATTCGACAGCACGGTGGCGAGCCAATTTCAGCAGTGGCCGAATTTTATATCGACAGCGCCCGCTGTGGGTTACGCCTATCTGGAAGACTACCGCCGCACGCGCCGGGATATTTTTCATTGCGCGAAATCGCTGCCGGAACTGGCGGCGAGCATGAATGTGCCGCGCTTCGCTTTCGAAAAAACCATTGCCGACTACAACGCCGGCGCCGCAGCAGGCGACGCACCCGCGCGCAACGAGCGCCCGCCAATCGTGAAGCCGCCGTATTACGCGCTGGGTCCGGCCAAGGCTTACATCATTTTCACCAACGGCGGATTAAAAGTCACTTTGAATCTGGAAGTGGTCGGCGCGAACGATGAAATCATTCCCGGCCTCTACGCCGCCGGTGCCAACGGCCAGGGCGGCATGCTGCTCGAAGGCCATGGCCATCACCTGGGATGGGCATTTGTGTCAGGGCGGCTTGCCGGGCGCAATGCGGCGTTTTGCAACGCCCCATGAATCGCAAAATCGCCGGGCTACTTGGGCAGCAACATATCGCAGATCACACGCACCAACTCGACGAACGCACGCATCAACAAAAACACAAACGCTGATCCCGCCGCGCCAACGGCTATCGTCCACAGCGGCACATTGCACGACACAACTACGGCTATGCTCGCCAGCAGCGGCGACGCGCCGGCAACGATCGCGATCCAGTCGCCGTGTTTGACGATAAAGTTCAGCATCCAATAGGGCGACGGCGTTGTTTCGAAGGTGTCGTTCATCTAGGTCTCAGTGAGATGTTACTGTAAATATATGTTTTTATTGGATATTTAGTACTTTTCCAACAAGGTACCGTAACCGTGAATACGATCTTCCACACCCGCCGCACGCAGCAGCTTCCACAACGTTGCCTGCGTGGAAGTCACCACCGGCTTGCCGCAGCGCCGCTCGATGCGCTCGATGACATGTTGCGAATTAAGATTGAGACAGCTGATCAGCGACGCATCGGCGTGCGCGTTCCACGACTTTTCCCATAGCGCAAAAATTTCATCCGCCGTGGGATCGGCGAGCTTGAACGCGTCGGCAATACCGAGATGCGCGGAACCGAGTATCTCGAATCCTGCCGCCGTGAAAAATTCGTGCTCGGCGACATCAATTGCTTTGGTGTACGGCGAACACACGGTGATGCGGTGGGCGCCGACCGCATGCAAAGCCTCAATGATAGCGCTGGTGGCGGTGAACGCGGGCACGCCCGCCGCGTGATTCAGTTCGTGATTCAAACGCCTGTCGTACTCTAGTCCCTGCACGATGCTCGACGCCGTGCAGCAATAGGCCACACTCGCGGGCCGGCAACTCATGATTTGCTTCACCGCGCGCATGCCCTCTTCGCGATCCATGCGCACCAGCGCCTCCGTTGTGCAGTTATTGTCGAGAAACATGCGTGCAGCGTGCAAGGTGACTCCCGGCGGGCACACCGCGCTGAACCACGGCTCAACCACGGTGTTGACACTGGGGACGATTACGCCGATGCGGGTGCGGGTGGGGATAGTAGTCGCTATCATTGCTCGATGACTTTATCAGTAGGTCGGAACGCGTAGCGGTTCCGACACAAGCCTGTACATGCCGTCTCTGCCTGTCGGAACCGCTACGCGTTCCGACCTACGAAATCCCTTATTTCTTGATCGCCAACAAATCAAGCATCACAGTCAAATCCGCCGCCTGATCGATGCTCCACAGCGCCTTGAGCAACGCGTCACGCTGCGCATTGCTCATCAAACCTTCACAGGTCATGGCGAGTTTCGCGTCCACATCGGCATCGCTCATCGGGTTTTTGGCGTGCCCTTTCGGATACTGCGCGGCCTCGACGATGCGCTGCCCGCTGCGCGTGATCACTTCAATCTCGGTCATCAACTTTGCCGAAAACTGACGGGTGAATTCCTTGCTCTCCGCGATCTTGATACGGTTCATCAACTGACGCGTCACCGGATCGTTCATGCGCTCGACACTGAAGCTGTCCACGGTGATGCGCCCATCAATAAGACCCAGCGCCAGCAAATACGGCATACTGTGATCGGCGGTTTCGCGGGTTTGTGGATTCCATTTTTCGGGTTCGCTGCCAATCTCGCTCCACGCGGTGTAGTAGGTCTGCACGTTGATCTCTTCAATATCGGCAATTGCCACCTTCTTGCGCAACGCCAGCGCTATCGCCAGCGGCGCCTGCGAGTGGTATTCCGACGGAAAAAATTTCAGATTGGTGCGCTCAATGCCGAACTGCACGCCAGCGCCGCCCATCGCCTTCAACTGAAACTTGCCGGTGACCTGATCCCACACCCCGTGCCTGCCTTCGAATGCAGCGGTGGGCCCGGTCATGCCGGCCTGCGCGAGCAGCGCCGCCGACACGCCTGCGCGCACCGCGGCCGCGGTGGCAACCCCTTTCCACATCGATAGCTCGCCGCTGCGTGTCTGGCGCGTGGGGATATGCGCAGTCACCGCAATTGCCAGCGCATCGCCGGTTTGCGCGGTAGAAAGCTTGAGCAGCTTCGCCGCAGCCGCAGCACTGCCCAGCACTGCGAACACGCCCTGATCCCAACCCAGGTCGCGCAGTCCAACCACATCCGCCAGCGCGGCGTACATCTCGTAGGCTATCGTCACCGCGAGCAAGGTATCCTTGCCGCTGCAACGATGCCCCTCGGCCACCGCGAGTGCCGCCGGAATCATGTCGCTCGGATGCCCCGAGCCTATGGAGATGTAGGTGTCGTTAAAATCGAGATAACGCACCATCACCGCATTGGCAAACGCCGCCATTTCCATTGACGTCTGCTTGCCAGTGCTGAATATCCGCGCCGGCGGCTGGCCGCTGATGTTCGCGGCCAGCCCGCGCGCGATCTCCGCCGGCGCACTGGTATAGCCGCCGATGCCGCAGGCAATGGTATCGACCAGATGCTTCTTGGTCTCATGCACCGTTCTTGCAGGCAATTGTTCGTAAGTCAAACCCGTGATGTAGTTCGCCAGCGTTTGCGTTGTTTTATCCATGGTGATTCTCCATTGGTTTTTAGGTTCACCAGACTATTCGGTGGGTATTGACGAACTTCCTAATCTATTCAAAGAAGCATGCAAGAGCTACTCTGTCATTCCCGCGAAGGCGGGAATCCATGCGGTGTGCCCTATGGCACGGTGTTATGGGTTCCCGCCGACGCGGGAACGACAGTGAGGGGTTATCACCCACACTAAACTCGGATGACTCGTTTTTTATACTACGCCACTTGCCCGCAGCGCCGCAATCTGCGCGTCGTTATAACCGATATCCCGCAACACCTGATCCGTATGCTCGCCCACCGCCGGCACTTTATCCATGCGCGCTTCGTATTCGGATGATGTCATCGGCGGCAGAAGCGCTGCGACGCGACCGTTGGGTGTATCCACGTCGCGCCAGCGCTTGCGCGCTTTCAACTGCGGGTGATCCCACACTTCATCCGGCGTGTTCATGCGCGCGTTGGCGATGCCCGCTTCGTCGAGCTTGGCAACCACCTGCTCCGCCGTCATGTTTGCAAAAATGCCGGTAATCAACGCGATCACTTCCGTGCGTGCGGCATTGCGCTTGGTGTTGTTGTCGTAGCGCGGGTCGGTGGCGAGTTCCGGCTGGCCCAGCACGGTTTTGCAGAACGATGCCCATTCACGCTCGTTTTGTATGCCGAGCATGACGTCTTTGCCGTCGCCGGCGGTGAAGCGGCCGTACGGCACAACGATGGCGTGATCGGTACCGCTGCGGCGCATGGGCGTGCCGCCGAAATGGTTGTACATGATGGGATGATTCATCCACTCCACCATTGCTTCAAACATGGTGATCTCGACACGCTGGCCACGGCCGGTGCGCTCGCGCTGATACAGCGCGCCGAGTATTGCCGAGTACGCGTACATGCCGGTGCCGATGTCGGTCAGCGATACGCCCACCTTGCTGGGGAATTCCGCAGTGCCGGTCACGCTCAAAATGCCTGCCTCGCTTTGAATCAGCAGGTCGTAGGCTTTCTTTTTCGCGTACGGGCCGCTGTCGCCATAGCCTGAAATGTCGCAGACGATTAGGCGCGGATGCTTCGCCAGCAATTCATCCGCGCCCAGGCCCAGACGCTTGGCGGCGCCCGGTGCGAGGTTTTGGAGGAACACGTCCGCCCCTGCAATAAGTTTCGTAAGTATTTGTTTTGATTCCGTTTTTTTGATATCCAGCGTGAGGCTTTCCTTGCCGCGGTTGAGCCAGACGAAATAGCCGGATTGACCCAGCACCGCCTGATCGTAGCCACGCGCAAAGTCGCCCACTGTGGGGCGCTCGATCTTGATCACGCGCGCGCCCTGCTCCGCGAGTTGGCGTGCGCAGAGTGGCGCGGCGACGGCCTGCTCCAGAGAAACTACGGTGATGCCGGATAAGGGAAGCATAATTCTCCTACCAAGTAGAACTTATTTACGTGACTTCGTTGCGGGTGTGCGGGTCTTGATTGTCGCAGGTTTCTTTTTGGCCCGCGTGGTACGGGCACCGCCATAGAAACTGAACTGGTGCGCATCGCTGGTGAGCAACTGCATGTATTTCGGATGAATAAACAACTTTTCCCGGCCCACTTTCTCTTCTTTCAGTACCCCGATATCCACCAGCGTTTTCAAATATACCGAAGCGGTCTGTCGATGTCCCAGCCCGGCATCGACGATATTCTGAATGCGGCAATAGGGCTGCACGAAAACCAGTTCGACCAGTTCGCGGCTGTAGGTCTTGGGCGCCTGCGTACGCACATAGTCGGTGGTATGTGTCATGAGTTCGTGAATAGCGTTGATTTTGCCGGTCGTCCAACTCGCGGTGCTGCGCACGCCCTCCAGCATGTAAAGCACCCAGGCGTCCCATGCCTCATCGCTTGTCACACCCAGCAAGAGCCGGTAATAATCTGCTCTGTTGCGGATGATGTAGCGGGACAAATACAGCACCGGTAAATCAAGCAAGCCCTGCTCGACCAGCATCAGTTGGTTGAGGATGCGGCCCGTGCGTCCGTTGCCATCAAGGAAGGGATGAATGGCCTCGAACTGGTAATGCGCCACCGCCATGCGGATCAGCGGGTCGATGTCCGTCTGGTCGTGAATGAAACGTTCCCAGTTAGCGAGTTTTTCACGCAACAGCGCCTCGCCTGCTGGTGGCGTATAGATTACTTCGCGTGTGGCCGGATTGGATAGCGTGGTACCCGGCACGCGCCGGATATCCATCACCTTGCCTTGAATCGCCGAGCAGACCAGCACGGCGGTCGATGTGCTGAGGGGCCGGGTCTTCAACGAATCGACGCCTTCGCGCAACGCGGTACGATAGCGCAGGGCTTCCTTGGTGGCGGGATCGGCGTGCTCGCCGTCGAGTTGCGCGTACTTGAATAAGCGATCCGAAGTCGTGACGATGTTTTCGATTTCGGAGCTGGCTTGCGCCTCCAGCAAAGGAATGGTGTTGATCAGAACGCCGGGGTTGGGAATCAACGCCCCCGCACGCTTCAAACCCTCCACCGCCGCGCGCGCGCCGATGCAGGCCTTTAGGATGGCCTTGGTTTCGATGTCGGCACTCGGCGGAAGCGCCGGGAGAGCATCGTAGGGGCGATCAGGGATAAATTCCATAAAATTGTTTAAAAACAAATGCTTATAATATTTTCTTCATTGCCTTACCCGTTTACTCCCATGGGGACACCCTCAGCCATATGTCGATTCCCTCGACACGTCGTAAAAATATGTCGAAATTATACATATTTTTCGACACGTTATTGGGACATGTCGAACGCTTCGACACTTCAGCGCAATATGTCCAGAGGGGTTACAAAGCGAACAACAACTCCTCAATCCAATGCCGGTCACGAAAGCAACGGATATAACATTCAGCCTCGCTGATTCGCTTTGCGTAAGCGGCTCTTTTTTATACGCCAGCTTTAATCGCTCATCGAGCAATTCTTGCGTATTCTCATCCAAGCTTGAGGGTAGCCCGAAATACTCACTCACCAGGACGTTTGCAATCCCCTGGCCTCGCGGATCGCGCTGGGGTGCCTCATAAATCAAACCATTGTCCTGATGGTTTGTTTGAGCTGGTCGATGCTGTGTTCGGTGGTGAACAGGGTATCGAAGTGCTCGGCGATGCGGTTCCAGGCCGCAGCGAATTCCTGAGCGGATTCGACGCGCGTCAGCGTGCCCAGCAGGGTTTCGACCAGCGTCTGGTGGGCTTCGATGCCGCGGCCTTGCTGCTGCTCCAGTTGGTCGCACAGCGCCATGAGTTCGTCGACTTTAGCGACGATGCGGTGTTGTTCGGCGAGACGGGGAAGAGGCACAACGATTGACGCAAGTGCCTTGCTAGACATGTTCGAGATACCAACGCCCTTACGGTGCTGATCGATCTCACCCGTGGCATTTAATTTTTCAAAAAATCGATACAAAAAGTAAGGATCGATGCCCCCGAAAAATCGAGCGCGATGCACATGATTCTGGAAACAAACCTCGCGCTCGTAAGGCCATACCGCAGCACGGCCAGATTGCCGCTGGCGACCGCTTCGATCGTGCGGTTAATCGCCTCGACCTGGTAATAGCGGGCTTCCTTGCCGGAAAGGTCTTCATGGTAGGGCTGAACGACCAACGCTTCGGCACTATCTTCGATGCCGCGGGATTACTTGTAACGCTTCCATAAATCAGCGGACGCCGGAAACGCTTCGAGGGGAAACTGGGTCTCGATGTCCTCGCCCGCCGACGGCGCCTTGTTGTGCGACGCAAAGGCATCGCCATTGGAACTGAAAGCGCTCGGCACCTGTAGAATTTCGGCGTAGCCCAACGCCTGCTGTATGCCGTGACTTACACTGTGGCAGTTGTCCTTGGCTTCGACCACGGCAATCGGAACACCCGGTTCCCAGGACAGCACATAGTCGGCAAATTTCTTCTTTTTCTTGTTGCGCGAGGACAAGTTGCCACGCACGATGACCGGGCCGGGCGCAAGCGTGACTTCGCGGCGAATCTGCCTCATGGGATCCCACCCGGCGCTTCTGATCGCGGGCGTGACAAACAAATCGCAGATGTCGCTTTCGCTGAGCTTTTTCTTGTCGTCGCTGTTCATTAACGGCGGTTCTGACTGATCGCCCGGTTAAATGAAGGATGTGTCGATTGTAGCGGGATTCCCCAGTATGGCCTGCGAATCATCAACTTATAACGACAGCGGCGACCCTACTGTGCTCAATCCTAAAATAAGCCGCAGCGCTATTTTACGTTCAGGGCTTATCGTAAATTAACGAAGCACCCGCCCCGCGCACCTGCCACAGTTAGCCATATGGCGACCCGAACCCTAGCCAGGCTCCTCGCTTCGCTCTACCCGCGAGCACGGGACGAGAAGATTACCTGAGAATTATTCGTAACTATTTTTTTTTATTGAATTTTTTAAAACGACCGCGGCATACCCAGCACATGCTCACCCACATACGAAAGTATAAGATTGGTGGATATGGGCGCCACCTGAAACAGCCGCGTCTCGCGAAACTTGCGCTCGACGTCGTACTCCGCGGCGAAGCCGTAGCCGCCGTGCGTTTGTATGCATGCGTTCGCCGCCGCCCATGACGCATCCGCGCCCAGCAGCAGGGCCATGTTGGCCTCGGCACCGCAGGGCTTCTTTTCATCAAACAGCGCGGCAGCCTTGTAGCGCATGAGGTTAGCGGCCTCGACGCTGACGTGCGCGCGTGCAATCGGAAACTGGATGCCCTGATTCTGGCCTATCGGCCGGTCGAACACCACGCGCTCATTGGCGTATTTGGTTGCGCGGTCGATAAACCAGTAGCCGTCGCCGATACACTCGGCCGCTATCAATATGCGCTCGGCGTTCAAGCCGTCGAGTATGTATCTGAAACCTTTATCTTCTTCGCCGAGCAGATTCTCGGCAGGTATTTCCAGGTTGTCGAAAAACAACTGGTTGGTATCCTGATTCACCATGTTGCGAATCGGCGTTACGGTGAGACCTTTGCCGATGGCATCGCGCAGGTCAACCATGAATATCGACATGCCGTCGGATTTGCGCTTGACCTCACTCGCCGGCGTGGTGCGCGCCAGCAGGATCATCAAATCGGAATGATGAATGCGCGAAATAAACACTTTCTGGCCGTTCACCACATAACGATCGCCTTTTTTCACCGCCACCGTTTTCAATTTGGTGGTATCGGTGCCAGTGGTCGGCTCGGTTACGCCCATCGACTGCAGGCGCAATTCGCCGGTTGCAATCTTCGGCAGATATTTTTGCTTCTGCACATCCGAACCATGCCGCAGCAGCGTGCCCATGTTGTACATCTGCCCATGACACACACCCGAACTGCCGCCGCAACGGTTGATCTCTTCCATGATGACCGATGCCGCGGTAAGCGACAGCCCCGATCCACCGTATTGCTCGGGTATCAGCGCGGAAAGCCAGCCCGCTTTGGTCAGGGCATTAACAAATTCGTCGGGATAGCCGCGCGTTTCGTCGACTTTCTGGAAATATGCGCCATCAAATTGCGCGCACAGCGCACGCACGCCTTCGCGGATGTCGGCGTGTACATCGTGATCTGAAAGACCTTTGAGCATGAGGTGGACCGGGTAGCTATGGGAATGGATGCAAATTATAGCAAGCGCCTTACGACCGCGTTCACACCCTTTGCGGGCATCTGGCGGTTGCACGCGGCACGGAGTAAAGTTCGCGCCGGAGGATCTTATGCTTAACGCACTACGCCTGACCACTGCTATTGCTTTATTCGCAGCCATTGGCGCGGCGCACGCGCAGGCCGCGAACTACCCCAGCCGCCCGGTGCGGCTGGTGGTGCCGTTTGCCCCAGGCGGCACTAACGACATTCTCGGCCGCATGGTGGCGGAGAAATTTTCCGAGAAACTGGGGCAGCCCTTTGTCGCGGACAACCGCGGCGGCGCGAATACCGTGGTCGGCTCCGAAATCGTCGCGCGCGCCACGCCGGATGGACACACGTTGTTGATGGTGTCGGCAAGCATCGCTGTCAACCCCAGCCTCGTGCGCAAGCTGCCTTACGATACGGCGCGTGATTTTGCGCCGATCGGCAATGTAGCCAACGGGCCTTATCTGATGGTGATACATCCGGCGGTGCCGGCAAAATCGGTGAGTGAATTTATTGCCTGGGCGAAGTCACAGCAAGGCAAAGTGAATTACGCTTCGACCGGCGCCGGCAGCCCGCCGCATCTGTGCGCTGAATTGCTTAAGATCACTGCGGGCATCGACATGCAGCACATACCCTACAAAGGCGGTGGCGCGGTATTGCCCGACCTGATCGCGGGCCGTGTGCCCATGTTCTTCGGCTCCATTGCCACGCTCAAGCCTCACGTGGACAACGGACGGCTGCGCGCAGTGGGCATGACTACCACCAAGCGGGCGGCTGCGATGCCCGAGGTGCCCACCTTTATTGAATCCGGACTCGCCGGTTACGAGGTCAACGGCTGGTATGGGCTGTTCACCACCGGCAACACGCCGCGCGCCATCGTCGACCGGCTTAACAGCACGCTGCGGCAAATACTCACGGATGCCGATACACGCGCGCAGTTTCTCAAAAATGGACTCGACCCCGCGCCGACAACCGCCGGCGAATTCGCCAAACTGCTGGGCAGCGAAATTCTGAAATGGGCGAAAGTGGTCAAGGCGGCGGGAATCAAGCCGGAATGACGTGAAGGCGTGAAGAGTGAAGGGGGAAGAGTGAAGAGGTACCCCGCGCGGGTTTGAAGTACCTCTTCACTCTTCCCCCTTCACCCTTCACGATTTTTCAACATGACCCTCAAATCCACCTGCAAAACCCCCATCGATCCAGGCAACGGCAAGCCCGGCCACTACTACTCACTCCCCGCCCTCGAAAAGCAGGGTGTCGGTAAAATCTCGCGCCTGCCGGTGTCGCTGCGCATCGTGCTCGAATCGCTGCTGCGCAATAGCGACGGTCTGTTTGTCAGCGAAGAACACGTGCGCGAGTTGGCAGGCTGGCAGCCTAACGCGCCGCGCACCGCGGAGATCCCGTTCATCGTAGGCCGCGTGGTGCTCAATTGCATGGCGGGCATACCGCTGCTGGGCGATCTGACGGCGATACGCGGCGAGGTCAACCGGCGCGGGCTGCCTATGTCACTCGCGGAACCCAAGGTGCCGGTGGACATGGTGCTGGATCACACGCTGACGGTCGATTACCATGGCACAGCCGATGCACTGGGCAAAAACATGGCGCTCGATATGCAGCGCAACGCGGAACGCTTTCGTTTCGTGAAATGGGCAATGCAGGCGTACAAAGGCATACGTTTGATACCGCCCGGCGGCGGCATACTGCATCAGGTCAATCTCGAATATCTCGCGCCCGGCGTGCTGGAGCGCAACGGCGCGTATTTTCCCGATTCGCTGGTCGGCACTGATTCGCACACCGGCATGATCGCCGGCCTTGGCTGCGTGGGCTGGGGTGTGGGTGGTATCGAAGCCGAGGCCGCCACACTCGCGCAGCCGGTGTACATGCTCATGCCGGATGTCGTCGGCGTGCACGTTGTCGGCAGCCTGCCGGTGGGCGTCACCGCCACCGACATGGTGCTGCACGTCACCGAAATGCTGCGTCAGCAAAAGGTGGTAGGCAAGTTTGTGGAGTTTTTCGGGGCAGGTGTCGCCAGCCTTACCGTGCCCGACCGCGCAACGATATCGAACATGTCACCCGAGTACGGCGCCACCATCGGTTATTTCCCGGTGGATGAACAGACGATTCATTATTTGCGCGCGACCGGCAGGCCCGAAGCACAGGTCGCTGCCACCGAAGCCTACTACCGCTTGCAGGGTATTTTTGGCGCGGCACAACCGGGCGCAGTGGATTACTCGCAGGTGCTGACGCTCGATCTTTCGACCATCGTACCCAACGTCGCCGGCCCCAAGCGGCCGCAGGATCGCGTAGCGCTGGCGGAACTCAAATCGCGCTTTGACGCGCTGCTCACCTCGCCCATCGCCGCAGGCGGTTACGCCAAAACCACGGTGCGCAAAGCGCAGGGCCCACGCGACGGCGATGTGGTAATTGCAGCCATTGCCTCCTGCACCAACACCTCGAACCCCGGCGTGATGCTCGCCGCCGGATTGCTGGCCAAAAACGCCGTGGCGCGCGGACTCCAATCGCAGCCGTGGGTGAAAACCTCGCTCACCCCCGGTTCGGTAGCGGTGAGCAAATATCTAGCCGCAGCGGGATTGCAGTCCTGTCTCGACCAGCTCGGCTTTAACATTGCGGGCTACAGTTGCGGCACCTGCTTCGGCGGCACCGGCCCGATTGATGCCGCACTCGAAAAAGCCATTATCGACAATGATGCAGTCGTCTGCGCCGTGGTTTCCGGCAACCGCAATTTCGAGGCGCGCATCCACCCGGCGGTACGTGCAGCGTTTTTGATGAGTCCGCCGCTGATCGTGGCCTTTGCCATCGCCGGGCGCATCGACATCGACCTGGCGACCGAACCGCTGGGCGCTGGCAGTGACGGCAGACTTGTGTATCTCAAAGACCTGTGGCCCTCGTCAAATGAAATCGCGCACCACATGCAGACCGCGATGAATCCGCAGCATTATCGCGCTGTATACAGCATGACCGCAGCGCAAATGAATCCGCTGTGGGACACCATCACGCAGGGCGCCGGCGAACTGTTTGCGTGGAGTGACGACTCCACCTACATCAAGGAGCCGCCGTTTGTTTCCGACCCCGCACTCACCCAATCCGGCCTGCGCGACTATCGCGGCGCGCGCGCGCTGGTGCTGCTCGGCAACTCCATCACCACCGATCACATCAGCCCCATCGGCAGCATCAAGGCTACGCTGCCGGCCGGCGTTTACCTGCAGCAACACGGTGTGACCGTACAGGATTTCAACAACTATGGCTCACGCCGCATGAACCACGAAGTGATGGTACGCGGCACCTTCGCCAATATCCGTTTGCGCAACATCATGACACCCGGCATCGAAGGCGGCGTCACCGTGCATCAACCCAGCGGCGAACAAATGAGCATCTACGACGCTGCCATGCGCTACGCCACCGAAAAAACCCCGCTGATCGTGATCGCCGGCGAGGAATACGGCACCGGCAGCGCCCGCGACTGGGCGGCCAAAGGCACGCGCCTGCTGGGCGTGCGCGTAGTTATCGCCGAGAGCTTCGAACGCATCCATCGCAGCAACCTCGTAGGTCTGGGCGTGGTGCCGTGCCAGTTGCCGGCGGGCGTCACCGTTGCGACGCTGGGTTTGAATGGCACCGAACAATTTGATGTGCTTGGACTTGCGGGCGACGCAAAACCGCGTCAGCCAGTCACGCTGGTGATACGTCACGCGGATGGCCGCACAGAAAATATAACGCTTAGTTTGCGGCTGGATACACAGGCCGAGATTGAATACGTGAAGCGTGGGGGGATATTGCCGTTTGTTTTGGAGGGGATGGCGGCGTAAGGCTTGTCATAACTGCCGTGAATACCTTCGGTAGTATCCACTCGCGTCAAACTCGGCGGTCACGATGTGCCGGCGGCTGATGTATTGCGCAGATAACCCAGAAACTCCCGGTTGCCGGCAATATCCATGCTGAGGTGCCAAAACTCCCCTGGCAGTGCGCCCCCGGCTTCCTTATATTTATGCTCGCCGGGTTTGGCCATGGAAGCACTTTACGTCAGCGCCACGTCTCGCGCCACTTCTGGTACTGCGAAGGCCGCACCCGATAGCGTGCGATGTTGCCCTCGTGCAGGCTCATCAGTTCGGTTTCCACCACTTCGACAAAGCGCGCCGGATCGTCTGGCGGCGCCTCATTCGCGCGGCGCTTGATGAAACCGGTGGCGGCCTTTTTATCCAGGCCATCGCGAACAATTTCAGCAATGGCTTGCGCGATCAACGCACGATAGCGCAGGCGAAACGGATCCGGCTCACCGAGCGAACGACGCACCGCCGAGTAACGTGCACAGGATCGCTCATACGCCCACACGAACACATCGCGCAGCAGTTCAACGCGGTTAAGCTCATACACGCCCAGAATGCCGTCCACGTAGGCGCGCTCCGGCACATCGACGAACGACAACGGACACAGATTGCGGCGGATGAACGGCAGATTCGCCGCCAGACGCGACACGCGCTTGTTCACATCCTCGAACGGTTGCAGGTACGGCAGTTGCACCATGGCAAAAAACGCCTGCTCGAACGGATCGCGTATCACCGCGGCCGTATCCAGAATCTGCTGAAAGCATTCGTCGATCAACTGCGGCACTTCCAGCGGATGAAACACCGTGCCGCCGATACCCACGGCAATCTCGCGCAGCCGCCCGCTCGCCCGTGCGTCAATCAGGTTGTCGGACAACAACGCGTGTAAATTGAGAATGGTGTAGCGATTGAAATCCACCTCGCTCGCCTGTTCGATCAGCAGATCGATCGCCGCCTTGTGATTTAAAATCATCTGCGCTTCACGCGCGTCCTTGCCTTCCGCGCTTACACCGAGTTCGAGCAAGCGCTCGGTTTCAAGCAAGGAATAAGTGTTGCCCTCCAGCCGGCTGGAATTCCACGACAGGTCGATCAGCAGCCGGTTGTAGATTTGCCGCGCGTAGGTTCCCGCGGCACGCTGCTCGCCGGTGGAGCGCCCCAACTCGAATAACCGCTGCCGCGTTTGCGGCAGCAGATAGAAAGTCTCGTTAGGCCGGTAGCCGTCGAGAAACGCGCGGTTGTAACCGACCGGCGCGCGCAGGTGCAGCGGTTTGCGTATCGCTTGCTTGACGGCTTCGGCTTCAATGGAGATCGGCGCGTATTTTTCACCATTGGCCGTAACCTCGCCGTCCGGCGCCCGCGCCGTGACGCCGACAGTGACCGGGCCATAACCCGCGCGGCGCGTTTCCAACTTGAAGAGCGGCGCTTCCGCAGATGATTCACGCACAGCAGCCCCCGGCAGGCGGTAACGGCTGCCGCGGCCACGGCCCGCCATCGTTAACCGCCGCAGTTCCACCAGCCGCGCCAGACGGCGTTGCAGCGTGCGGCGC
Organism: Bordetella parapertussis; assembly: GCA_945861275.1. Classification (GTDB taxonomy): domain Bacteria; phylum Pseudomonadota; class Gammaproteobacteria; order Burkholderiales; family SG8-41; genus UBA5216. The sequence goes on along the minus strand of CAMATZ010000001.1, from coordinate 167,501 downwards.
GGCAGCCGGGCGGCCAACGCGCCGGCGATAGCCTCTAGCCTGGCGCCGTCACCCAATTGGGTGACCACCTGCGTTATGGCATCCAGGTCGTGCGGCGGGACTTGTTTCGGCATGGCAGTTATTATGGCGCAATAATCTTAATTGCGCCATAAAAATTCTATTTATATGGCTCATTTGTATTATCACGCCATATTAAATGGCGCGAAAGTTATTTTACGCGCCACTTTGAATGCCGCCGCTAAGGGCTGAGATGTCTATTCCAGCCGGGGTTTAAACCACCCAATTCGAGGATGTTTGATGGACTGGCCAGCGTAGATCAGCCTGCGGCCACCGTTTCCAGTTCTGACAGATCGAGGTCATGGACACGAATCTGGGCGGTCATCAACTGGTGCAACAAGGTGCGGAAAAGGTCACTTAGCATACTTGTGCCGCGCGCTTTCACTACCGAATCATTAAAGAGAGACTCTTTACACTACTACTCTTGAGTGTCCTCACGCACCAAAATCCACGTCTTTTTCAACGGTAGCTCAGCCTGAATCTCCGGATCAAGCTTGTCATATGATTCATATATGGCATTCACGAAATCACTCTGATCCCAAAGCTTCACCTTGAATACATGCTGCCGCGCTTCATTTTTGAGTGGTTGCGTGAATCCACCCCAACAAACCAACAATCCTTGAGTCGCCTTAAATGTGTCCATCGTTCCAATCAGCTCGCGGAATATTTTGACATCAGCAGCAGCCTCCGTCGCTTTGACCTGCACGCACAATGTAGGCGCGTCAAGCCCGAGAGGACCACGACCCGCAAGAATATCGGCACCACCATCAGGGCCTGGCGGCGAAACATTTGCAACGAATCCTTGGGCTCGCAACACACTTCCCACCAGCCTCGCCAAATCGTGTGCCTTAAACTTTTTCCTGACATAAGCTATTACTTCATCCTGCACTGCCTGCGATAGATTAATCGACGCAGTCGAGTCCGATGCCTCGCGCACATCTGCAATGACAGCTATATCTGCTGCCTCTTCATAACCCGGATCCGGCTTGCCGGACAGCACCTCAAAGACGCGAAGCTCAGCGTTGTTCCGCTGCACTCGGCATACGGTCATGAAAGCACCAAATGAATACAACAAATCCTGCTTGAAAATGGAACGCGCAACATCTGGCTTGACCCAATTTACTTTTCGGGTATGCCGATTTTCACCGGCAATTTTGGTGTACTGATATGGCCCTGTGATGCGTCCTACAGCAATTTGGCCCGGGCGCGTCTTGAGCGGTAGTACAACGATGTCATTTACATCGGCATAGTTGTAAAAAGCCCATATCTGACGGGCCCGGTTGTTCGCCCGGTTCTCGTTGGGATCAGAATCTGCTTTGAATATCGCTTTTGCTACTGCCTCAACATCTTTAAAAGCAGAGAGATTCCCAACATCGTTGAACCCGATAATTGTACGTCCCTCAGACAAGGCTGCATCCTCATCTTCGCCATGCCTACCTGCCCGTATCAACCATACTTTCGACACCTTTGCTTTCGGGTCAGCCATGATGAGATCCTCACATTTAATTTTGAGCTTCCGGACTTTCATTCAAATCGGCCGCAATCAACCGATACTGCTCCAGCGCGGCCTCCAGGTCGTCGACGATCACCTGCGCGATCACGTCTGGCAGGGGCAGGTTGTCAGAATCCGCTATCTGCTTCGGTGAGTTCTTTTTTGTTCATGCCTGCAATTGCGCTAACGACGTTGTGCCATGTCATACTGCATCGTTCAAACGGCGTGCCCCGCCACAACCACTTTCCTCCAATTCGCCAGTGCCGCGCGAACGACTACAGCGAATTGATCTGACATCATCGCAGAGGGATCAAGTGCGGCTTGTGAACCTTAAGCCAAGCTGTGACATCCTGCAATAACTGATCTGCCTCGGCGATGCATTGCTCAACCGAAGAATCGTCAATGTCCTCACCGGTGTAGTCAGACAGATTGCGCTTGCGCCGCAGCGTATCGAGCACCGTGACGCGCGCGGGAGCCAATGCCACAGTCAGCGTCAGTCCCTGCACCACCGTCGCATGATGCCCAGGCCGGTTAGTGTCCGGTCGGTAGCCGTGTGCCATCAATGCCGCCAGCGCTGCCTGCATAACCGCTTTGTAGGCTGCATCAAAGCGCGTCTCAGGGCTGATCGTGGTCACGCGCGCGTCGGCGAGATTACGCGCCGCTGCGACGAGCAGCCGCCGTATCTCACCGGCGTCAGGCGGATGCGCCTTAAGCTGCCCGATTTTCAGTAAGTTCTGCAAACTCACCGGCGTCCCCTAGCAGAAAAATCTTCGGCTCGCGCGCTACACGGGCCACGAAACGATCGCGGCCAGCGCGCTTGGCCTCGAAAGCAGCCGTGGTCATCACCACGGGATTCACCTCGCGCCGCAAGCGCTCGCCTGCCTTGCTCAATGCTTCAACCACGGCGGCGAATGAAACTGCGCCCACCACCAGCACATCCACGTCACTGGTAGCGCGCTCCTTGCCCTGCGCCATCGATCCGAAGGCGAACGCCAATCGAATCTTGCTCGCCATCGGCGCCAACGCCTCGCGCAGCACGTCCGCCAGCCCGGCGGTCTTGCGGAAGATGCCGGCGAGTTCCTCTTGTATCGGGCAAGCGCGATCTACCTGATAGCGCACTTGATTACCGGTCACTGAGCGTTGTAGCAGCCCAGCATCCGTCAGCAATTTCAGTTCGCGATGCAACGAGCCGGCAGGCACGCCGGTCAGGCGCTCAATCTCGCGCACATAAAAGCTTTCGTCCACGCGCAGCAACAACAGTGCCAGAATCTGGCGGCGATAGGCGCCAAACAGCACCTCGACCAGTTGTGGCGCTTGCGAGATAGGCTTTGATCTCATATTGAGAACAAGTGTAGCTTATTTGAGAACGGTCTGGCAAGTGTCAATCCATCCGCGCCACCGCCGCCTAAACCGCCTTCTCCCACCCATGGCAATCACGAGACCACCAAGGCGGTCGTTCATTGAATGAACGGATAGACATTTGGTGAATTCAATGTAAGTGTTTGTTTTTATTATATAATTCAACACGATCACGCCTGAACAAAATAAAATTCCAAGCGCTCGTCCCCACCATCGATTAAAGCATTCGAGGGCACGCTGCAGCGGGAACCCATAACACAGTTGCATATGAGATACCGTATGGGTTCCCGCCTGCGCGGGAACGACAGAAGCAGGGATGCTTTAAGGCGGGCTGGTAGTATTCACTTGATAACCATACACGCGAGGAAGATCTCTTGAGCCACTACCTGTTCACCGCTGCAAGCATCACAACACTCGCATTGCTGTCGGCATCCGTATCGGCGCAGCCCTACCCCAACCGCCCCATCCGCATTGTCGTGCCGGGCACTGCGGGCAGTGCCAATGATTTCACCGCGCGTGCGATTTCGCAGCGCCTCACCGATGCGTGGGGGCAGCAGATCGTCATCGATAACCGCGCCGGCGCGGGCGGCGTGATCGCGCATGAGATCGTGGCGAGAGCCAACCCCGATGGCTACACGCTGATTTTTTCGACCTCCGCCGGGCTGGTGATCAACCCGCTACTGTTCAAGACGCCGTATGACCCGTTCCGCGATTTTGCGCCGGTTTCGCTGGGCTCGATCAATCCGCAGATGCTGTTTGCGCATCCCGCCGTTGCCGCGAACAGCGTTGCCGAGCTGATTACACTGGCACGCGCGAAACCAGGCGCACTGAACTGCGCCTCGGCAGGGACCGGCACGCCCAATCATCTGGGCTGCGAGTTGCTCAAGTCACTCGGCGGCATCAACTTTGTGCACGTGCCGTACAAGGGTTCGGGTGGCGGGGTAACCGATGTGGTCGGCGGGCAAATGCATTTCATGTTCAACAGCATTCCCGCAGTGCTGCCGCTGGTAAAAGCGGGAAAGCTTAAGGCTTTGGGCGTGGGTGGACCCAAGCGCTCACCAGTAGCGCCCGAGGTGCCGGCCATCGCCGAGACCCTGCCCGGCTTCGAAGTAGTGAACTGGTATGCGATGCTGGCGCCGGCCGGCACAGCCGCCCCCATCATCAATAAAATCAACGCCGAGATGGTGAAAATGATCGCCGATCCGCCATTTGCACAGCGCTTGCTCGAAATGGGGTCAGAGCCGCTGTCGAGTACGCCTGCCGGGTTGGCGGCACATATGCGCAAGGAGTCCGATCGCTGGAGTAAGGTAATCAAGGCTGCGGGCATCAAGATTGAGCGATAACCACTATGCAAACCCAGGGCGCCTACGACTACATCATCATCGGCGCCGGCTCCGCCGGTTGCGTACTGGCGAACCGGCTATCCGCCGACCCGAATGTCTCCGTGCTGCTGATCGAAGCCGGCGGCAAGGACAACTGGCACTGGATCCACATCCCCGTCGGTTATCTGTATTGCATCGGCAACCCGCGCACCGACTGGTGCTACAAGACCGTGCCCGAAGCGGGGCTGAATGGCCGCGCCATCAACTACCCGCGTGGACGCGTGCTCGGCGGCAGTTCGTCGATCAACGCCATGCTGTATTTGCGCGGGCAGGCGCGCGACTACGACGAATGGGCGCAGGTTACGGGTGACTCCGGCTGGGCGTGGCAAAACGTGCTGCCGACGTTCATGCAGGTTGAAGACCACTGGAAAGGCCCCGACGAAAAACACGGCGAAGGCGGCGAGCTGCATGTGGATACGCCGCGCACTAATTGGGAGATTCTCGATGCGTTCCGCGATGCCGCCGTCGAGAATGGCGTTCCGCTCACCGACGATTTTAATCGTGGCGACAATGAGGGTGTGTCGCGCTTCGAAGTCACGCAGAAAGACGGCATGCGCTGGAGCACGGCGAAAGCCTTTCTGCGCCCGGCGCTGGAGCGCCCGAATCTCACCGTGATTACCCAAGCACTGGTGCATAAACTGCGGCTCGACGGCCGCCGCGTGCTGGGCGTCGAATTTGAACGTGGCAGCCGCGGGCGCGAATTGTCATTTGCCGCAGCGCGACGCGAAACCATTTTATCCGCAGGCGCCATCGGCAGCCCGCAGATATTGCAACTCTCCGGCATCGGGCCTGCTGCCTTGCTGCAGAAACACGGCATACCGCTGGTGCACGAACTGCCGGTGGGCGAAAACCTGCAGGACCATTTGCAACTGCGGCTGGCCTACAAGATTCAGGGCGCGCTGACGCTCAACACGGTGCTCGATTCATGGTGGTACAAGATGAAGATCGCCCTCGAATACGCACTGCACCGCACCGGCCCCATGACCATGCCGCCGTCGCAGACCGGCGCCTTCGTAAAATCCGATCCTTCGCAACGCACCGCGAATCTTGAATATCACGTGCAACCGATTTCACTGGATCGCTTCGGCGCGCCACCGCATAAATTCCCGGCGTTCACCGCCAGCGTGTGCAATCTGCGTCCCACCTCACGCGGGCATGTGAGCATTACCTCGGCCGACCCACGTGCGTATCCGGCGATTGCGCCCAACTACTTGTCCACCGGCGAAGACCGCAAAGTCGCCATCGACGCCATCCGCCTCACCCGCCGCATCGTCACCGAAAGCGCAGCGCTGAAAAAATACCAGCCCGAAGAATTCATGCCCGGCCCCGCATTCCAGAGCGACGACGAACTGGTCAAAGCCGCCGGTGACATCGGCACCACGATTTTTCATCCGGTGGGCACCTGCAGGATGGGACGCGCGAATGATCCCAGTGCCGTGGTCGATACTGAATTCCGTGTGCGCGGCATCGAGCGGCTGCGCGTGATCGACGCCTCGATCATGCCGACGATTACCTCCGGCAACACCAACGCGCCGACCATCATGATCGCCGAGCGCGCGAGCGAGATCATCAGGCGCACATCCTCCTAACCTTGCAGCATATGCAGCGCATCGAGCTGCAGCATCAGCGCCAGCTCATCACCGAAATACCAGCCCGAGCGCCATTTGCCATCCTGAAACTTCATGATGCCGATTTCCTCTGCTTCAATGCGCCGGCCGGTCGGCTCTACGCCATAGAATTTCCCGGTCTGCGTGCCGGCGATCTTAAAGCGCATCCACACCGTTTCACCTTCGGCAATAAAGCCGTCGATCAGATCGCGGCGATCCGGCAGCGCGCGCGTCGGTGTTTCCGCGGCAACGCCCTTGGCGACACCATAATTACGCATATGCTGAAAGCCCTGCCGGCGCTGCTTGTAATCCGCTGCGCGATCACCGGCGGGCGGCGCCGCGCCCTTGGAGCGCGCCACCATCAGGCGGTTGCGATCTTCGCGTGATGTGAGTGCGCCGGCCTGCAGGCGTTTTAGCACCGCGTCGGGTTCTTCACCCGCCCCCGTAACCGGCGGCACCACGCGCTTGCCATCGCGGCGGGCGGGCAGTGTTGCGCCCAGCTGTTTGAGCAGCCCGGCTTCGTCCGCCATAAACCAGCCTTCGGCAATCTGGTTGTTGGCGATGCGCAGAATCGCCGCCTCATACACGTCGATCTTGTTGCCGGTGGGCGCGATACCGAAGAGATTACCCTGATGCGTGCCCGTCAGCCGGAACAACAGGCCCACGCGATCGCCTTCGGCAATCACCTCCTCGATCACATCCACGCGATCCGGAATCGCAGCGCGCAAAAAAGCGCCGGTGCCGGGAAACCCCTGCCCCGCGGCATTGGCGGCCAGGTGATGCATGCCGCCACGCACGCGTTGGTAGTTCGACGCGAGCACTTCCTTCATCACCGCGTCCTGATCCGGCGCGCCCTGCGCTTTTTTGAAGCGCAACGCCAGCGCCTTGTTGCGCTCGAGTGCTGGATTATCCTGCGCCGGCGCCCAGCCGCCCTGCGCGGCGTGCAGTACAAACCCGGTGCCCACAGCGCCTTTGACGAACCCGCGTCGTGTCATGCTCATGACTCCTCCAGTAGAAACCGTGCGCGTTCCGGCCTACAAGCGCTCACACCGGCAGCGTCGCCACAACCGAAGCCCGTTGCCGCACCCCCTCATACCACTGCGCCAACTGCGGACGCGAATCCCGCCAGTTCTCGTCAACAAAACGAAAATCCAGATAGCCCAGCACGCACGCCGCACCGATCTGGCCGATGCCAAAGCGCGCGCCCCACCCCGGCGCTTCAGCCGCCAGCGCATCGAGCCCGTTGCGAACCTTGATGAATTGGCCTTTCACCCAGCCGTCCCAGCGGTATTCCTGTGGCCGCACAAATGTTTCGTAGCGGGTCAGCACCGCTGCATCAAGTATGCCGTCGCACAGTGACTGCAAACGCAGTGCATCCCAGCGTGTGGCATCCGCTGGAATGACGTGCGCGCCGTTGTGCAGACTGTCGAGGTATTCGCAGATCACCGATGAGTCATACAGCACCTTGCCGTCATCGCCATCGTCAATTTGCAACGCGGGGACTTTTATCAATGGATTGTGTATGGCAAGATCGGCGTTGGGGCTGACCGGCGACACCATGACGGCAATTTCCTCGATGCGCGGTAACTGCCCGGTCTCGCGTGCGACGATGCGCACCTTGCGTGCGAAGGGTGATGCGGGGTTATGCCATAGACGCATGATGTTCTCCTTTTCGATTCACTTCCCTGCCAGCAACCGTCCCCACCCCGCCACCGGCGGCGCAATGCCTGCTGCAATCAATCGCCACGGCTGGGTAATCGGATTGGTCACCACCGGAATGCCAAAGTCTTCTTCCAATATAGGCACCGCGGCGAGACTGCGCCACGCGCCGCCTGCCAGAAACAGCGCGTCGGCCTCGGGCGCGCGCCGCATCGCTTCACGGCCTAACTGGAAAGCGAGTTTTACGCCCTCTTCGATACTCATGGAAAATGCCTGCGCGGCCCATTGGCCGACACTGGTGATGGCAAGCACTTCGAAACCTGCCTGCGTCAGATAATCCACCACCCGTTTATTAAGCGGTTCGGACCAACGGCTGGCCACCGCAATGCGCTTCGCGCCAAAATGCTGGAGCGCCGCGACAGTGGCCTCGGCATGCGCATCCGCCACCACACCGCTTTTGCGAGCGGTTTCTTCCAGCAGCGCCTGCACGCGCGGGCGGCCCAGTTGCGAGGCAATGGGGAATCCCGCGAGGGTGATACTGTTTGCGCCCTGCCGCATCAAGTCATCCACACAGGCCCAGTAGCGCTGGTCTATCGCCTCGTTTACGCCTTCAGTGGTGTAGTCGGATACTTCTATCGAGGATGCGATATGGTGTATATCGGGCGGCAGTAAAGGTTGCGGCTGCGGCAGTGGGTGACGCTCCGTACCCACCGGGGACACTGTGCCGAGGATGTATCTGGGTTTCACGGTGTCATTCATTGCACACTCCGCAAGTCATTTTTCAGAGTCGCGAATGTGAAAACATGCACACCTCACGCCTCACCATTCACTCTTCACGCCGTTAAATCACCGCCGCAGCTTTAAATAAATCTCCGGCAACTTCTTCGGCAGGCTGTTGATGTGATCCAGCACCAGATAATGACCGACACCGAATATCTGCGGCAGATATTGGTTGGCCATGGTATCGACGGTGATGCAGAACGGATGCACACCTTTGGCCACGGCTTCCTTCACTGCCATGCGGGTGTCTTCATGCAGATAGCGGCGGTCGCCGCCATCGTCGTAATCTTCCGGCCGGCCATCCGATAACAGCAGTAATAATCTACGGCGGCTTTCCACGCGCTCAAAGTGTTTGGTGGCATGACGTATCGCCGCACCCATGCGTGTAGCCAGCCGGCCCGACATGCCGCCGATCTGGCTGCGCACGTCGTCATTGTACGATTCGTCAAAATCCTTGATGTTGTAGTAACTCACGTTGTCGCGGTACTTGGAGCAAAACCCTGCGATGGCGTAGTTGTCGCCGACTTCCTCCATGCTTTCCGCGAACAGCAGCACACCCGCGCGGATGCGATCCACCAGCCGCCCGCCACCTTCCGGCAGATGCTGCATGATCGAGGTTGACATGTCCGCCAGCAAAATCACGGAAATTTCACGCTGGCGCATTTCGCGCCGCCGGTAGATCGCGGGAATCGGCGAGCGTCCCGAAATTTTTTCCGCCATGTATTCCACCACGGCATTCAAGTCAATTTCGTCGCCATCCATCTGCTTGACCTTGGGCGACATGCGCGTGGGTTTTTGCGACTGAATGGCTTTTTTCAGGCGCTTCAGCGCATTCGAGTACTGCTTCATCAAGCGATTGGTCTCGGTGGTATTCGATTCGCCCAGACGCTTCTCCTGCACCCAGCTCCAATTCTTTTTGTAGCGCGATTCGCGGTAATCCCATTCGGGATAGGGCACGCCTTTATCCGCCGGGCCGCGCCCCGTCTGCTGACCGTCGGGACGGTTCTCCGAGCGTTTCGCCGAGCCGCTGGTTTCACCCTCGCCCGTGGTTTCCTGACGCTCGCCGCCATCCTGCTGCTCGCCGCTTTCCGATTCCTGTGGCGTGTCGTTTTCGTCCTCGCCTTTTTCGTCGGGCTGATTTTCCTGCTCGGCGCCCGGCTGGCTTTGCTGATCTTCGTCAGGATTGTCCTGCGGATGCGCCACACGCGTAGCGTTCGGCCCGCGTCCCGGCAGATAGGCCGCCGCAAACGCTTCGGCATCCGTTACGCGCGGCAACGTGTTTTCCGCGAAAATTGCACCGGCGATGCGGTGGGCATCGGCCAGCGTTGCCCTGCGCTCATACAGCGGCGCGAAGCGCGCATCGAGAACCGCTACGCCGCGCGAAGCACGCAGCGCGTCTTCGGCAGTGGCAATCGCCAAATCAGAGTACGCCCCGGTTTCCGCGTGTTTCACACGGGTAGCCCGCGCATTGGCGATCAGCCGCTGAAAATAATTCGGTATCTGCTTTTGCAAACGCGACTCTATGCGCAGGTCTTCGCACATGTCGAAGATCAACTGAAAACGCATCGCGTCTTCGCCAAAGCGCATGAAGATCGGCGCCCACGACACCGTATCCGAATCGGGGAAATCGATCTTCGCATCGGCAAACATCTGGCGCATCGCCACCCGATCGAAGGTGCCGTGGCGCATGTGCCCCGCCGCGTGCAGCACCGACAGTATCGCCTCCTCGCGATTGCCCATCACCGCCGGAAAATACAGGCACTGACCGTCAGTCTCCATGAAGGGGCGGCCCTTCTCCGGCGACCAGGCGCTTTCCTTGAGTTCCATACCCTCGCCGAACCACACTTCGAGCAGTATCCCGAGCAGGCGGTTACGGTCGGCCAGCTTGTAGCCCTGCATGTTCTCCAGCAGCAAGGCGAGGCTTTCCTCGGACTCCAGGCGGAAATAGGCTTCGCCGCGTGTGCGGCCCGACTGCATGATGTCAGCGCCGCGCATCGCCCACGGCAACACCGCCTGCGCGCCGAGCAGATTGCGCACGCGGATCGCACCCGGCAGAAACGTCGCCAGTTGCAGCTTGCGCGACTCGTATAATTCCTCGGCGGGCGCGTTCAGTTGCTCGATCGCAGCAATGCCGCCGCCACGACCGGAAATCTCAAGCACGGGTGTGGTAAAAAAGGCGCACCCACAATCGACGGAACGCGCGCACCACGACAAACCGATGCCCGCCCAGCGCTCCTCGCCCGCGTGGCCCAGCGAGCCAAACGCGCGCGGCAGGTTTTTCATAAAACCTTCGATGGCGGGCCACGAGTGGCGCCAGCGCATGATCTGCAGCGCCTGGCGCGTCCATGGCAGCACCACTTCGGATATTTTTTCGGCCTCGCGGCTGCCGCGCGCAAATGCCTTGCCGGCCTCATGATCAAAGTCAAACAGCGTGCGGCAGGCGTTTATCCAGTCGAGCGTTACCGCTTCGCCGTGCGGACGAATGACCGGCAATACGCCTTCGATTTCCGCAAGCAGATCACTATTCACCTCGCGAATAGCGTCGAGCAATGTGCGTATGGCAGGAGATGACACGGCCAGCAGGGCCTATACTGCAAAGTGCGCGTTAACAATCTCCATCAATGCCTCGGCCAGCTCCGGGTCATCGGTAATCGGGTTGACCATCGCCACCTGACATGCCGCTACCGCATCCAGCCCTGCAATGATCATCGCGCCGGCGTAAACCAGTGCGCGGGTGGAGGTCGCTTCTTCAAGACCGTGGTCTTTGAGGAGCCGCGCTTTACGCCCGGCAGCAACCAGTTGCTGCGCCGTCTCATGCGACAGGCCCGGCACTTCGTTTATCAGAATCTTGCGCTCGATGTCTTCGCTGGGAAAATCAAAGTTCAGGCCGATAAAGCGCTGCTTGGTCGACGGCTTCAGATCTTTAAGCACCGTTTGATAACCGGGGTTATACGAAATCACCAGCATGAAATCCTCATGCGCGTCGATTTCCTGGCCCTTTTTCTCGATGGTGAGTTTGCGGCGGTGATCCGTGAGCGAGTGAATCACCACGGTGGAATCGGTGCGCGCCTCGACAATTTCATCGAGATAACAAATCGCGCCGGCTTTCACCGCGCGCGTGAGCGGCCCGTCCTGCCACACGGTTTCCGCGCCTTCCAGCAGAAATCGTCCCACCAGATCAGAACTGGTCAAATCCTCATGACACGACACCGTCACCAGCGGCCGCTGCAACTGAAACGCCATGTGCTCCAGAAAGCGCGTCTTGCCGCAGCCGGTGGGACCTTTGAGCATCACCGGCAGACGGCGCCTATAAGCGGCTTCGAACACCGCGATTTCGTTACCTTGCGGCTCGTAATACGGCGATATCTCGCCTGTCTGCGGCATTTGAACAATATCGTGCTCTACGCCACGCTGGCGCGCTGTTACAGTCTTCATTGATTCCCCGGATTGCGAATATGTGCGATTGGATTGGATCATTGCGTCAGGACGAATTTTAACATCCGCGCTGGCGGCGGCACGCATACATACATTGGCGCTGAACATCGCAGCACAAACTGCCGGGCAATTTGCCTGCGCTGAAGCACTGGTCAGCGTGTGGACGCAGGCATAGAATCTGCGACTGCGAGCGCACACAACACAAGCCCAATAATATTTGTAAGTATTTGTTTCTAAACAATTATTTAATGCGATGAGAATGCCATGACTATCCAGGGCCTGCATCACAACGCCTACCGCTGCCGCGATTCCGAAGAGACGCGCAAGTTTTACGAGGATTTTCTGGGCCTGCCGCTGGCGGAAGCATTCGAGATCAACCAAACCAGAAGCGGCCGCAAGACCAGCGTGCTGCACAGCTTCTACCAGATGGGCGACGGCTCGTTTCTGGCGTTCTTTGAGGCGCCCGGCATGCCGTTTGAGTTCAAGCAACAGCACGACTTCGATCTGCATATCGCGCTGGAAGTCGATGAAGCTACGCTGCACGTTATGTTCGCCAAAGGCAGAACGTCGGGTATCGACACGCGCGGCATCGCCGATCACGGTTTCCTGCATTCGATTTATTTTCGCGATCCGAACGGCTACGTGATTGAACTCACCACCAAGATGCCGGGGCACGATCAGGCGATGGATAACGCAACCAACGGCGCGCGGGGTAAGCTGGATCAATGGCAGTCCGCCAAACACGCGACATAGAAACAACCCGCGCAGAGCCTGTCCTCGAATGCATTAATCGGGGGCGGGAACGACAATGTTGGTGTTGCTTCGCACTTCATCTAAAGGGAGTCTTGCATGAAAATCGTCATCGCCGCTGCCATCGCAACGATCACTTTCGCGCTGGCAAGCTGCACTTCCACCACCGGCGGCGCAGCGGCAACCAGCGCGCCGCCGCGCTATCAGGTCGATCCGTTCTGGCCCAAACCATTGCCGAACCAGTGGGCGCTGGGCCAGGTGGCGGGCTTGCATGTCGATGCTAAAGACCATGTATGGATCATTCATCGCCCGCGCACGATCGACAGGCTCGAAACCGGCGCAGCGGAAAATCCGCCTACTGCAAAATGCTGCCGCCCCGCGCCAGCGGTGATCGAATTCGATCAGGCCGGCAACGTGTTGCAAGCGTGGGGCGGACCCGGCGCGGGCTACGACTGGCCCACCAATGAGCACGGTGTCTACGTGGACCCGAAAGGCGATGTGTGGATCGGCGGCAATGATCAGAAAGATCATCACATCCTCAAGTTCAGCAATGATGGCAAATTCATTCTGCAAATTGGCAAGCCGGGCAAATCCGAAGGCAGCAACAGCACCACCCAGCTCGGCCGCCCCGCATCGGTGGAGCTCGACCCCGTCGCCAATGAGCTCTATGTCGCCGACGGCTACGGCAACAAAAGAGTGATCGTTTTTGACGCCACAACGGGCAAATACAAACGTCACTGGGGCGCCTACGGCAACAAGCCCGACGACACCAAAATGCGCCAGTTCAATCCCGAATCACCGCAGTTCGCCAATCCGGTGCATTGCGTGCGCCTCGGCAAAGACAATCTGCTCTATGTCTGCGATCGCAGCAACAACCGCATTCAGGTGTTTGAGAAATCCGGTAAATTCGTGCGTCAGTTCGTAATCGAACCCAAGACCATGATCAACGGCACGGTGCACGACATGATTCTTTCGCCCGACCCGCTGCAAACCTATTTGTTCGTGGGCGACGGCAGCAACGGCGAAATCTATATCGTGCGCCGCGACACCGGCGAACGCGTCGCCTCATTCGGGCGGCTGGGACGCATGGCGGGCGAGTTCTATGGGCTGCACAACCTGGCAGCAGACTCGCGCGCCAATCTGTATACGGCGGAAGTGCGCACCGGCAGGCGCGTGCAGAAGTTTGCGCCCATGCGGTAGGCGCTGCTGGTGACGAAGAAACCGCATAAAATGCGTATGCCATCCAAACTCACCGCTGTTATCGCAACACAAAACCCCATCGTCAGTTGCAGCACCTGCCGCGCCAACTGCTGCAAACTGGAGGTGATGCTGATGGGCGAGGACGACGTGCCGGTCGCGTTGACGGCCATCGATCGCTGGGGCGGCCACGTCATGGCGCGGCTTGAGGACGGCTGGTGCGCCGCATTAAATCGCGACACTATGTTGTGCGGCATCTACCAGCGCCGGCCGGCGATCTGCCGCGACTATGCACTCGGTGGCGATGACTGCCTGCAGGAACGGGCAAAGATCGATTAGATACGCTGGCCCGGCTTTGGCTTACAGGTCAACCGGCCGGTTCGGCAACTCGTCGGGATTCGCATCGCGCGCCGGAAAGTGGCGCGCCAACAATGCGCTGACATCACGCAGGCCGGCGATCACGCCTTCCTCGAAGCGGTGTTCCCGGAACGCGGCTTCCATGCCCTGGCAGATCGCTTCCCATTCGCCTTGTGTCACGCGCGCGTTGATGCCGCGGTCGGCAATAATTTCGAAATCGTGATCGACCAGTTGCAGATACATCAGCACACCGGTGTTTTCTTCGGTGTCCCACACGCGCAGATCGGAAAACACGGCGATCGCACGGGTGTGCGCTGTGATGCCTTTAAGCAGCGGCAACACGCCGAATCCGCATTCGACCGCGAAGCGGATTTCGCCACGATGCGCCGCCTCGGATTGTGTGATCGCCGCTTCGATACGCGTGTATGCGCCGGCCGAAAACGCGCGCCGCGCGAACCAATCCGGGGTCAGAAGATGTTTAAAAATACGCAATAAATTCATAGTGTTATAACCTTACCAGCTACCCGAAGCGCCGCCGCCGCCGAAATCACCGCCACCGCCGCCCCAATTGCCGCCGGACGATCCACCGCCACCGCCGCCAATAAACGATAGGCCCAGCAGGCAGGCCACAAACACAATTAAACCCACGACGCCGCCAGCGATAGCACCTGCGCCTAAAAATGCCGCTGCCACACCGGCAATGGAACCGGCGATCAGCGAACCCAAAAATGTGCCGAAAATCCAGCGCAAAAATCCGCCCACAAACACCACCAGCAAACCGCCCCAGCTCAGCGCATCATTAACCGAAAATTTAGCCGAGCTGCCACGACTTACAGCCTTGGGCGCGGGCAATGGTTCGCCGTCTACCAGCTTGATAATACGATCCACACCTGCGTTAATGCCGCCGTTGAAATCCGCTTTTTTGAACGGCGCAACCATGTATTCGTCGATGATGCGCTTGCCTATGGCGTCGGGCAGCACACCCTCAAGTCCGCGCCCGACCTCGATACGCATCCTGCGATCGTTCTTCGCGATCAGCAACAGCACGCCGTCGGCGACGTCTTTGCGGCCGATTTTCCATTGATCGGTCACGCGTATCGAATACTGCTCGATCGTTTCCGGCACTGTCGTCGGCACCAGCAGCACGGCGATCTGGCTGCCTTTGCGCTGCTCAAATGCCGCCAGCTTCGCTTCCAGCGCGGCGCTCTGTTCCGCCGTGAGTGTCGCGGTGAGATCGGTAACGCGCGTCTTCAGCGGCGGCACCGCGACGTCCGCCGAAACTGACGCTACAAAGAATGGCGCCACCAACAAAACTGCCGCGAGGATCACTCGCGGCAGCAGGGGAAAACCGTGCATGAATGCGCTTACTTCGCAGCCGGCACCGTGTACTCGTTCGGCGGGCTGGGCGGTATCGCGGCGGGCGCTGGTGTTGCCGCGGGCTTCGCGCCGAAATCAATCTTCGGCGGCTCGGCGATGGCTTTTTCGTTGTCCACGGTGAACTGCGGCTTCACCTTGAAGCCAAACAGCATCGCCGTCAGATTGCTCGGAAACTGGCGCACGGTGACGTTGAATTCCTGCACCGCCTTGATGTAGCGGTTGCGCGCCACGGTGATGCGGTTTTCCGTGCCTTCGAGTTGCGCCTGCAAATCACGGAAGTTCTGATCGGATTTCAGTTGCGGATAGTTTTCCGCCACCAGCATCAGCCGTCCCAATGAAGACGACAACTGCGCCTGCGCCGCCTGGAATTTGGCGAAGGCCTCGGGATTGTTTATGAGTTCAGGCGTGGCCTGAATGGCGCCGACCTGGGCGCGCGCTTTGGTCACACCCAGAAACACTTCTTTTTCCTGCGCGGCAAAACCCTCAACCACCTTCACCAGATTGGGAATCAAATCGGCGCGGCGCTTGTACTGGTTAAGCACTTCGGACCACGCGGCGCTTACCTGCTCGTCGGTGGTTTGCAGCGTGTTGTAACCGCAGCCGCCCAATAAGGTCGCGGAAACCAAAAGCAATAACAGGCTCAGGCGCTTTAACATGGTCTTCTCCTCCATTAGGAATTGCCCATTCTATATGGTTTCAGCGTCGCCGGATTTCAAGCCCTGCAGTGTATCCAGCGCGAAGCAAAGGTCTTCCCAGGCCCGCGCTTTCTCCTGCAGACTGCGCAACAGGTACGCGGGATGATAGGTCACGATCAGCGGAATCCCGCGATACTGATGCACCGTGTTACGCAAACTGGCGACACTGGCCTCGCGCGCCAGCAGATTAGTGGCCGCCACCTTGCCCAGCGCCACGATCAGTTTGGGTTTGATCAGATCAATCTGCCGATGTAAAAATGGTTCGCACGCGAGCGCTTCGCCGGGTTCCGGATTGCGGTTGCCCGGCGGTCGGCATTTCACCATGTTAGCGATATACACGTTACTGCCGCGCTGCAACTGAATTGCCGCCAGCATGCTGTCGAGCAGTTTGCCGGCCTGGCCGACGAAAGGCTCGCCCTGTGCGTCTTCATCGGCGCCGGGACCTTCACCTACGAACAGCCAATCGGCGTTTTCGTCGCCTACGCCAAAAACAGTCTTGTTGCGGCGCGCGTGCAGCGCACAGTGCGTACAAGACGCGACGCACGCTTTGAGTTGCGGCCAGTCCATGCGCATGATACCGGCGCGACGGTCACTGTCTGCTGCGTTTGCCGCGTTTGCCACAGGCACAGCGCTTGCTGCGTCCAGCAGCGGCGCGGCAGCCACGGGCGCTTCCACAGCACCGCGCGCATGCCATTGCGGCGACAAATCCATTTCACGCAACATCAGTGCGCGGCGTTCGCCGGTGTTTGTAGTCATGGCCTGTATTCCAGCACAATCGCGTCTTCGCGTGCGCCGTCATGATTGAAACCTGCAGGATAGTAACCGCGCCGCTCGCCGATCTCGCGAAAGCCCGCCTGCGCATACAACGCACGTGCCGCCGCGTTCGACACCCGCACTTCGAGAAACAGGACGCTCGATTCAATTTCTTTAATAGTGTTAATAAGATACAGCAACATTTCACGCCCCAGTCCGCGTCGCTGCCACGCCGCCGCCACGCTCAGGTTGAGCAGATGCGCTTCATCCGCACCCACCGCGAGCACGGCGTAGCCTACCGTAACACCATGCCGTTGCATGATCCAGCACGGGCTGCCGGCATTCAGGGAATCCACAAAATTGCCGCGCGTCCACGGGTGTGTATAAATCACGTTCTCGATGGCCATCACAACCTCTAGATCCGCTTCGGTCATGCGGCGAAACTGCGTTGCAGTGTTGAGTTGCGCGCTCATCGTGACGGTATTGATGCGCGTTCGTGCGTCATCAAAGCGACTTTGTCGCGCACATAAAATGGCGCGGCAAGCTCGGCGCGCACACCGCCGCCACGCGCAAAAAGTGGTGCGGCGAGTATCGCCACTTCGCGCGCGCGCGCGTGCACAGTGTCGTTGATACCATACAATTGCAGCCCGTAGCATAACCGCAGTGCGTCACCATACACCGTGAATCCGTTACCGCAGCCCAGCCAGTCTGCACCCGGCAGCGGCGGCACGGCGCTGGGCGCATACACGCCCGGCGCCTGCACGGCGCGCCAGGTGTCGTGGTGTTTTTCATACGCGGCGTGATATACCTCGCTCATCCGGGCATCGACACAACACACCACGCGCGCGGCGCCCGCCGCCTCGGCCAGCGCGTGCAGCGTACCCACCGCAACCACCGGCTTATCGGCGCCCAGAGCCAACCCTTGCGTCACGCCGCACGCCACGCGAAGGCCGGTGAACGAACCCGGCCCGGCCCCAAACGCGATACCGTCGATGGCGCCGAGTGTTTCGCCACAGGCGTGTAACAACTCATGCACCATGTCGAGCAGCAAACCCGATTGACGCTGCCCGGCGGGCACTTCGCGATCATCCATAGCGCCGTCGCGCCACAGCGCCACGGAGCAAAAGTCGCCGGAGGTTTCCAGGGCCAGAATTTTCAAGGTAAGCGCATTCAGATTTCTTGCATCGATTCTAGCAAAGTCACGCGCTTTTTGCGTTGCGGATGTATCATGGAATGCGTGCCGTGAGCGGCGTCTGTTGATGAGGCGCCGGCCTGTTGCCGGCGCCTAACTGCGAAAGAGGTAATTCAATGTCAGAAATAAAGTTGCACCGCGCGCATCTCATTGCCGGCGGCTTTCCGCCCGGCTCAAGCGCCGGACACGACCACGACTATGCCCGCCTGCGGCTGCTGGGGCTGCTGGCCGAACGGGATCTTCAAGCCTCGGTCGCGAATGACTTCGCGGACATTGAAAAATGGCTGCCGGTCAGCCGCCTGCTGATCACCTATGTGGCCGGCCCCTACCCGAACGCCGCGCAGTGCCGCGTTATTCAGGCCTGGCTTACGGCAGGCGGCCACTGGCTGGGCTTGCATGGAACCAGCGGCGGCCGCGCCGAGCGCGTGGAGGGGGTGCGCCAACGCCGCACCGTTAAAACCGAACATCACGCGCTGCTCGGAAGCTTCTTCCTGACCCATCCCCCGTATTGCAAGATTCGCGTCGATGTGAGCGATACCGGACACCCGCTCACCCGCGGACTCGGCAAGTCATTCGAAGTCGAGGACGAACCCTATTTCATCGAACTGCAAGACCCGGCTTCAACACGGATATTGCTCACTGCGGACTACGGGCCGGGTGCCGTATCACCCAGCATCGGGACCGCCTACGCCTCGGATACTTCGCTGCAACCCGACGGCAAAACCCGTGTGCTCGGCTACACCCGCGAGGTCGGCAAGGGTGGCGTGACCTATTTTGCACTCGGTCATTGTCACAATCCCGCCTCCCGCGCGGGCCGCACCGCAGAAGCCACCGACCCGCAGCCGCCCACATTGCGCGGATCGTGGGAAAGTGACGCGTTTGTTGTGCTGCTACGCAATGCGATTGCGTGGGCGACGGCATAACGTTCCCCACACCTGGAGACACAGTGTCACAATCTGGAATAGCTGATGATTAACGCTCCCTGTGTGATAGTCTATATTCAGACCGAAATCCGCAAAGCAGATTCTCGCGGGCCCTTGAGCAACACTGATACAACCTAGGAGGAAGCCAAATGTATGATCTCGTGATTCGTAACGGCACAGTAGTCGACGGAACAGGAATGCCGAAATATAAAGCGGACGTGGGTTTGATCGGGGATCGAATTGCGGCGATCGGGCGCATCGTCTCCCGCGGCAAGGAAGAAATTGATGCCACCGGCAAGGTGGTTTCGCCGGGCTTCATCGACGGGCACACCCACATGGACGCGCAGGTGTTCTGGGATCCTCTGGGAAGCTGCTCGTGTTGGCATGGCGTCACCACCGTGGTCATGGGCAATTGCGGATTTACACTGGCGCCGGGCTCCGTTGACCAGCGTGACATGATCATCAGCAACATCGCGCGTGCAGAGGACATCTCCTCCGACGCGATGGATGCTGCGATCCGCTGGGACTGGACATCTTTTCGCGAATACATGGATGCCGTGGATAAGCAGCCGAAGGCGATCAACTACGCCGCCAACGTCGGACACTCCGCGCTGCGCACGCATGTCATGGGCGCGCGCGCTTTCGAGCAGCAGGCCACAGCCGATGACCTTGGCCTGATGGAGCATAAATTGCTCGACGCGCTTGACGCCGGCGCCATCGGCTTCACCAGCTCCCGTTCAACCGGCCACAAGCTGCCGGAGCCGGACAACCGGCCCGTCGCATCCAATCACGCTTCGTGGGAGGAACTGAGCCAGTTGGTATGCCTCATGGGCACCACGGGCCACGGTATTTTCGAATATTCCCGGGAGCGGGAAGCCCGTTCGCCGGACCCGGCGGTGCGCAAGGCCGTCAACGACAGGTTGCGCGAGCTTGCGGTGAAAAGTGGCGTGCCCATCACCTTCGGCCTGCCGGCGGGCAGCCACGGCACGCAGGACGCGTTGGCGCTGCTGGACAGCACGGCCGAGGCTGGCGGCCGCATGTTCGGGCAAACGCATACCCGCGGCATTTCCCACGTGTTGTCGTTCAAGGGACGCCTGCAGTTCGATGATTTCGCCGAATGGGCACGAGTCCGCGCTTTGCCGGAAGACGAGCAGCGCAAGATATTCAGCGATCCGGAACAGCGCAAAAACCTGGTCGCCGCGACCAAGTCAGGCGTCTATCGAACCGGCGGCGGCGAGCCGCGCAAGCCCAACTACGACAAGATGTATGTCATGTACAGCGCGGTGTCGCGCAATCCCACCGTGGCGGAATTGGCGGCGCAGCGCAATGTAGATCCGGTGGAGGTCATGATGGACCTCGCGCTGGAAAGCAACTTCAATCAGTTGTTCATGCAGTTTGATACCGCCACGGTGCCGAAAAGTGAAGAAGAAGCGCTGGCGACCTTGCGGCATCCGCGCACGGTGATGACGTTTTCCGATTCCGGTGCGCATGTCAGCCTGATCATGGATTCGTCGATACACACGCACTTGCTGGCGTACTGGGTGCGCGAGCGCAAGGCGTTCTCGCTGGAGGAAGGCGTGAAAATGATCACCCTCACACCGGCGATGGCCTGGGGCTTCACCGATCGCGGCATATTACGCCAGGGTAGCATCGCCGATATCAATGTCTTCGATCCGGCGACGATTGCACCAGAGATTCCGACCATCGAACATGACCTTCCGGCGGGCGCGCGCAGGCTCAAGCAAAAGTCGAAGGGCATCATGGCCACCATCATTGCCGGCAAAGTGACATTCAGGAATGGCGACCATACCGGCGCGCTGGGCGGAAAACTGCTGAGGTCGACGGCCGCGGGCGTGCAGTAAGAACCGGAGACGTTTCTTCCCCCCTACGGCCCCCTCGCTGCGCTCTCCCCAACCGTTCTGCTCCGCTGCAAGTGTTCCCTTGTCCCGGAGGGCATACGTATCTACACATCTTTACGATGTGAAAAATGCGATCACTACCAGCGAAATAACTCCCTCGCCCGCCTTGGGGCGGGACAAGGGCACACTTGCAGCGAAGCAGAGGGTGGGGGTGAGGGTAGGGGCACGCTGCATCCCCTCACCCTAACCCTCTCCCCGCGAACGGGGCGAGGGAACCGTGAAGTGGAGATTTGTAGATACCCATGCCCGGCGGGAGAAGGAAGCGTCGAGTCCTCGCCCGAGCGGGGAGGTTCATGGGTAGGTGCGGCGTACCCTCTACCCTGCTTGCGCCGCCCTACCGCAATCGCGCCAATATATCGAACGCCTGCTGCATCGAGAAATCGTAGGTCTTCTGGTCGAATGCAGCACCGCCCCCCGCCATCATGTAGCCGTGTTGTATACCGGGAAAAATGTGCACGCCGACGTTTTTCATGCGCGCGGGCACGGCGCGGTAGGCTTCCTGCACCGGCGGCGGCGCGGCGTGATCCTGATCACCCCAGATGATGCACACCGGCTGTGTGACACCGTCGAGTTCCTTGATGTAGTCGCCCAGTTGCGTACCGTGGCACGAAATGCCGGCGCTGTAGCCGAGACGTTTCGGACCGAGGATCGCGTACGGGCCGCCAAAGCAGAATCCCATCGCGGCAGCGCGACCGTTAAACTGCGGCAGCTTGCGCACTTCGGCGAGTGTGTCTGTCATATCGCCCTCGCCCGTCTTGATGACCTCGAGTCGCGGCTGCCCCCGCGGCGTCGAACGCGCATCGCCGCGCACCAGCGGGCCTGGCACCGTGCGTGAGAACAGATCCGGCGCGGCCGCGATGTAGCCCTTGGCTGCGAACGCGTCGGCGATGCCGCGCAGATCGGCATCCACGCCGTGTATCGCGCTGGCCAGCACCACCGCCGGTACCTTGCCCGGTGCATCCGGTGTGACCAGATAACAATCGAATGCGCCGCCGCCGCTGGATTTAATCTTGATGTCCTGCTGCTTCATGACTCCCCCTGAATGGCTCTGTTGATGAACCGCGGTATATTACCGCGACGGCGCGCGCCTGTGCGTATTTCACGTTATCGTGGTCGCTGATTTCACGACTGCTGCGCGCGCGAAAACATTTCGCGCGGCTATTCGGGCTTGGCGCCAGATGCCACGATAACCTTGCCCCACTTCGTGATTTCCGCGCGCAAATAAGCGCCAAAGGCTTCTGGCGTCGAGTGCGTTACATCTAATCCCTGCGTGCCGAACTGCTCTTTGACGAGGGCTGCATCCAGTGTGTGCGCCGTCTCCGTGTTAAGGCGTGCGACGATGCTCCTGGGTGTACCTGCCGGAACCAGCAGCCCGTACCACGTGCTGAACTCGTAGCCCTTTACCCCTGCTTCGTCCATTGTGGGAAGCTGCGAAAAAAACTGTGAGCGCTGCGCAGTGGTTATCGCAAGCGGGCGCAGCCGCTTTGCATTTATCTGCGGCAACGCTGAAGCCATGGTGGAGATGATGACTTGCAGCCGGCCTCCAATAAGATCGGTCAATGCGGGCCCCAGGCCCTTGTACGGCACGTGCGCCATGTCGGTCCGGGTCATCAGCCTGAGCAATTCGGCGGCAAGATGCGACGCCGTGCCGATGCCGCCCGATCCATAGTTGATCTGCCCGGGCTTCGCGCGCGCCAACGCCAGCAGTTCCTGCACGCTTTTCGCTGCGACGTCTGGATGCACGACGACGATATTGGCCTGCCGGCCCACCAGCGTCACTGGCTGAAGGTCGCGCAGCGTGTCATAAGGCAGCCGCGGCATCAGCGTGTGATTCACCGCAAGGCTGATGTTGTTGATGAGCAGCGTATGGCCATCGGGTGCGGCCTTGGCCGTGATATCGGTGCCAACAGTGCCACCCGCACCGCCTCGGTTATCAACCACCACCTGCTGGCCCAACCCCTGGCTGAGTTTGACAGCGACGATGCGTCCAACGATATCGTTGCCGCCACCCGGCGGGAAGGGCACGATAAAGCGGATCGGACGTGTTGGATACAGCGGCAAAGCCAGCGCGGGTGCGGCGGCCAGCGCGGTGCAGCACGCGAGACCGCGCGCGACACGCATGCTATTCGCTCGCGGCACCGTACTTACGCATGTAACTTTCATGCCGGAACAGGAAATCCGCGCCGACGATACGATGATCGAACCCGTCCGGCCGGAACCGATAGTCGATAAATCCGACCTCGCGTACACCCCAGTGCAAAGTGGTGGGCGGAGAGTTTACGCAGGCGACGGACGGCCCCCACAGGTAATAAATACCGTCGAGCGAGAACGATCGGGATTGATGTTTGTGGCCCGAACTCACCAGGCGCACGCGATGTTTATGGCACAGTTCGAGCAGGCGTGCGCGGCTGCCGGAGTCGATGCATGACTGGCGCAACATCGGGTCATCGTAATCCGGCTCCGATGGGTGATCGAGGAACAGCGGCTTGTGCAGAAACAGCGCAACGGGACAATTCCTGAATCCTTCCAGCGTCTGCGTCAGCCAAAACCACTGCTCGGCTTCGGCGGCCTGACCATCGCTGCCCAGCAGTTGCGAATTGAGCCCGACGAAACCCCAGCCGGCGGCCTCGAATGCCCAGCGCTCCTCGCCAAAGTGGGCAGCGTAACGCGCACGCCGCGCATCATTGACGCGCTTCGCCATCCTGCCGGAGATGACATTGTCGCCGATGTCATGATTGCCGGGCAGATAGCGGCAGGCTACGGCGAGCTGCCCAATCTGCGCGCGCGCAAACGCGTGATCCGCATCCTCGTCCGGATCGCCCATGACCAGGTCGCCGTTGGCAATAACCAGATCGGGTTGCTCGCGACCGATCCAGCGGACAACTTTCAGCCAATTGTCGAGATGATGCTCCTGACCGGCGCCCAGATGAATATCGGCCACCTGCACGACTCTGAATTCATTCATGGGTCACTGCTTCTTCGCTGGTATCGGAAAATAAAAAATTTTTTCTGACAAACTCTCAGGGCCTGTTAACAATTGATTCGCGAGCGCGCCAGGGACGATTGGGTTTGGTAAATAAGGAGCCAATGGAAATCATATCGCTTTGGCGGTTCAAGAACATCGTGCTATCTACCACCCAATCGCCCTGGCCCTACGGGTTGCTGCCCCAATCGCCGCTTGCTGCGTTGCTTGCCTTGGCAATATTCGCGATATTGCCTGTGGCAAGCGCCTTGCCAGAGACGATTGGGACAGCAACGCATCTCACGAATCAATTGTTAACAGGCCCTAGCCACGGATTGTAAGTCAGTCAATTTTGCGGATTCTAACCCGGTCGCCAACTATTGCCTGGGGATGCCGGCATTGCGCACCAGATCGACATTCTGCTCGACTTCTTTTTTAAGGAACTCCGCCAATTGCTCCGGCGTGGTGGTCTCGACTTCAAGCCCCTGCCGTAAATACGCAGTCTTCGCCTCGGGCGTGCCAACCGCCTTGCGGGTCGCCGCATTCAACTTGATCACCACATCGCGTGCAATTCCCGCAGGCCCTAACAACGCATACCATCCCGTCCTGTCGTAACCGGCAACGCCTGACTCGTGCAGCGTTGGCATATTCGGCATCAGCGACGTCCGCCTGGCCGTGCTTATGCCGATCGCACGCAGGCGGCCCGCTTCGAGTAACGGCTGCGCCCCCGTAATACTCGGAAAACTGAAGTCGACCTCCCCCGTGGCCACTGCCAGCACCGCCTGTGGCGAACCCTTGTACGGCACATGAATGGTTCTTACTTTGCCCAGAGCGTTGAACAGCTCCCCTTGCAGGTGGGCCGAACTGCCTGCACCGGACGATGCGTAGTTCAGCATTCCCGGCTTCGCTCGCGCAAGTGTTACCAGCTCCCCCGCGTTCCTGGCGGGGACCGAGGGGTGCACCACCAGCACGAACGGACCTGTCGCCACCATCGAGATTGCGGTAAAACTGCGTGGCACATCGAACGGCAGCTTGACGCTCATCGCGGGCTGTATGGCGATGGATGCCGCGGCCAAGAGCAAGGTGTAGCCGTCCGCAGGCGCCCTTGCCACGATATCGCTCGCCAGATTGCCGCCTGCGCCAGGACGGTTTTCTACTATAAATGGCTGCTTCAGCTGTTCATCAAGCCGCTGCGCGAGCAGGCGTGCCGTGGTATCGGTGCCGCTCCCTGCGACGAAGCCCACGAACAAGCGCACCGCTTTGAGCGGATAGTCCTGTGCGCTCGCGATCCCTGCGGCGAACGCTGCAACCGCGAACGCGGCGGCAACTGAGCGTGCCGGGAGTGGCATGCTAACGCCAGATATTGCAAAGAGTGCCCTGCGCGAATGAGCCATCTCACACCCCACGCTGCGCGTCGATTTGATCCAGCACCTGCCGCGACAGCATCATCTTGACCGGGCTGATAGGCCGAAATGTGCGGCTGATGCGCACATCTCCGGCGAGGCTCAAGAGCGCGTAGGCCTCATACGGGTCCATGCCTTTTTCATCCACCAGGTACTGCACCATGTCCCGCACTGCCTGCTTCATGGCTACACCCACGTCCTCGCCATAACAAACGGTGATGACGTGTTCCGGCGTCAGCACACGGGGTCTGCACAATTTGGCATTGTTCTCAACGCTGACACGAAACCGCACCCGCGCGCAGCATTCCGCCGCGGTACCGCCGACGCAGCCATCACCGACCACCGCGTGCACATCCCCCAGGCACAGCAGCGCGTCGGGCACAAACACCGGCAGCCAGATGGTGCTGCCAGCGGTCAGCTCTTTCAAATCGATATCGCCGCCATACGGGCCGCTGTCCGAGGTCGTCTTCTGCGGCTCAGTGAAGGTCGTGGCTATGAATCCAATCGCAGGATTCAGCGGGATCTTGATGCCACCCGGAAACAGAAGGTGACCGTCTTTGATCGGCATCACCAGCGGATGGTGGCGATTGAATTCTTCCCTGAGAAAGCCGTGCGCGCTCGAACTGTTGTGCAATGCCGAGCGGCCCGGGGCCACATCTACGGGACAAATTTCCAGCAACTCCACCTTCAAGGCGTCCCCTGGCATGGCGCCGCGCACGGCGATGGGGCCGGCCATCGGCCCCACTATCTCGCGCGTCGCGCCGGCATCCCAAACCCCCATGAACGCGTCCCAGGTCTCTACCTCGACCTCTTCGCCGGACTCGACTACGAGCTTAGGCGCCACCGTCCGATCGAGTGTCGTTG
Source organism: Bordetella parapertussis (assembly GCA_945861275.1). Lineage (GTDB taxonomy): Bacteria > Pseudomonadota > Gammaproteobacteria > Burkholderiales > SG8-41 > UBA5216. The sequence goes on along the minus strand of CAMATZ010000001.1, from coordinate 141,338 downwards.
TGTACTGATCCCGCGCAAGATGCCTCATGGCATGGCTCTCCCTGGAATAGCGGTGTGAAAAGCAGAAGACACCTACACCGGCAACGCTGCATGTTTTGCTGCCGGCGCTGTTCAGCGTATGGATGAATTATATTGCGGTGATTTCATTACCTATGAGCCGGAGTATTATGCAGCGATTCTTGCATAAGCGTTTGATCATGGCGGAAAAATTTCAAGTAATCATCGCAGGCGGCGGGCCGGTGGGTGTGGGCCTTGCGGTGGCGCTGGGGCAACGCGGCGTCTCCTGCGCGGTGGTGGAACGTCATCTCGAGCCGCAACGCATCCCCAAGGGGCAAAATCTCACGCAGCGTACGCTGGAGCATTTTTATTTCTGGAACTGCGTGAAAGAACTGCGCGCGGCGCGCATCATGCCCACGGACGTGCCCACCAGCGGTGTCAGCGTCTACGGCAATTTGATGAGCGAATTCTGGAGCGCACCCTCGCAGCGGGAGCTGGTGCAAAAATATTACTTTCAGGAATACGACCGGCTGCCGCAGTACTGCGCCGAAGCGGTGTTGCGCACGAGAATGGCAGCGCTCCCCTCGGTGCACGCGCGCTTTGGCTGGAGCGCGGAAAAGGTGGAGCAGGACCAGCATTCAGCGCGCGTTTCCATCACTGAAACGAATGGCAGCGGGCGCCAGGTGCTGGAGGCCGATTATATCGTCGGCTGCGACGGCGGGCACTCCCTCGTGCGCGAGCAGGCCGGTATCGCACGCAGCGGCGCCGACTTCGAACAGAAAATGGTGCTGATGGTTTTTCGCTCGAAGGAACTGCAGGAGGGGCTCAAGCGCTTTCCGCTTAAATCCACCTACAACATCATGCATCCCGACCTCAACGGCTATTGGTTGTTTTTCGGGCGCGTCGACATGGTCGACGGTTTTTTCTTTCACGCGCCGGTGCCCAACGAGTCGACTGCGGAGAATTACGATTTTCCCGGTCTGCTGCATCGTGCAGCCGGTTTCAAGTTTGCGGTGGCGTTCGAGCATGTCGGTTTCTGGGACATGCGCGTCGCGGTCGCCGACGACTATCAGGCCGGGCGCGTTTTCATCGCCGGTGACGCGGCGCACAGCCATCCGCCGTATGGTGGTTTTGGTCTTAACAATGGCCTCGAGGATGCGGTCAACCTCGGCTGGAAACTGGCCGCGCATCTCGACGGCTGGGGCGGTAAGGCTTTGTTGCACTCCTATAACGAAGAACGACGCCCGGTGTTCGTCGACATCGGCCGTGATTTCATTGCCGCGCGCATCGAGGAAGACCGGGATTTTCTCGCGCGCTACAGTCCGCAGCGGGACCGTGCCGAATTCGAGCGTGCCTGGAACGAGCGCATGGCCCGCGTCAGCAGCAGGGCGCAGGTGTACGAGCCGAATTACGAAGGCTCCCCGGTGGTGATGGGGCCGCCGGGTGGCATCTGCAGCGCCCATGGCAAACACACCTTCACCGCTCGCGCCGGGCACCACCTGCCGCCGCACGTGCTTTCATCGGGCCGCAATGTTTTCGAGGAACTCGGCGGCGGCTACACCCTGCTCGCGTTTGGTTTAACGGACGGCGCGGATGACGGCGAGGGACAACGTGCAATTCGGGACTTCGAGCAGGCGGCACGCGCGCTGAAGGTGCCGCTCAAAGTGGTGCGTGACAGCGATGACAGCGGGCGCGAAACCTACGCCTCGAAACTCATCCTGGTGCGGCCCGATCAGTACGTGGCCTGGAACAGCGATGCCGCGCCGCTGGACGCAGGCGCCGTGGTGCGTAAGGTCGCCGGGTTGGTGTAGCCGCGTAACGGCCATCAGAATCCGAGCGCTATCCCGCCGGGACGCGGATCACTGGCCCCGCGCAGCATGCCGTGCTCGCGATCAAGCTGTATCAGCTGCACTGCGCCGCCGCCCGACCATGCGTCTATTCTCTCGACAGCATGGCCGAGGCCGGCGAGCGCATCGCATGCTGCTTGCGGCACGCGCTGCTCGATCTTGACCACCGGTGTGCCGCCCAGACTTCCCGGATCGGTTCCCGGAAAGCTATACCAGCGTGGTGCTTCGACCGCATCCTGCAACGACATGCCGTGATCGACGATGCTGCTGATCACCTGCGTGCTCCACTGCGTCTGCTGATCGCCGCCGGGCGTGCCACCCACCAGCCACGGTTCGCCGTTGCGGCAGATCAAATACGCGTTCAGCGTGTGCATGGTGCGGCGGCCGGGTGCGATGACGTTGGGGTGATCGGGGTCGAGGCTGAAGCCGCGCCCGGCGCGGTTGTTCAGCGTGATGCCCGTTTCGCCGCCGACCACACACGAACCGAAAGCATTCGACAGGCTGTGTATGAATGAAAGCGCATTGCCGTCGCCATCAGCCACGGCAAAATAACTGGTGTCACCGTTGTGTTCAGGCACCACTGCGCCCGCTGGCCACTGCGCGCGCCGCGGATCGATCAGCGCACGGCGTTGGGCGGCGTGTCCCTTGGAAATCAGCTGTGCGAGCGGCCATTTCACAAACGCCGGATCGCCGGCGTAGCGGTTGCGGTCGGCGAACGCGAGCTTCTTCGCTTCGATCAGCAAATGCATGCGCTCGGCACTGTAAGGACTGAGCGACTTCAAATCAAAGCCTTCAACAATGTTGAGTTGCTCCAGCAGCACGAAACCCTGCGACGGCGGCGCGGTTTCATAGACCGTAAAACCGCGGTAATCGCTGGCGAGCGGCGCGTAAGTAACCGCCTGCTGTTGCGCAAAATCGTCGGCCTCGAACAAACCGCCCTCGCGCTTGAAAAACGCGATCAGCTTTTCCGCAATCTCGCCGCGATAGAACGCGTCAGCGCCGCCTTTCGCAACGATGCGCAGACTGCGCGCGAGATCCGGCGCGGCCCAGCGCTCGCCTGCGGCCGGCGCGCGTCCGTTGGGCAGAAACTGTTTCGCTGACCATTCAAACTTCGCCAGTTTGTCCGCACGGTCAGCGTAGCGCCGGCTGATGTAATCGGTGATCGCCACACCGTTCTCCGCGAGTTGAATGGCCGGCGCCCACAACTCCGCCCACGGCATCGTGCAGTAGCGCTTCCAGATCGCCTCGTAAACACTGACTGCACCCGGCACGCTCACCGCATGCACGCCGTCCAGCGGCATTTGTTTGTGGCCGCGGCTGGTGTAGTACTCGACGGTAGCGCCGGCCGCTGCTACACCGCTGCCGTTGTAGGCCACCATTTCGCGTTTTTTTGCATCATGCAGCACCACGAATGCATCGCCACCGAGACCGCATTTCATCGGCAGCACAACCCCCTCGGCCGCGGCCACTGCAATCGCCGCGTCGAACGCGTTGCCGCCCCGTTGCAGCACGCTAAGACCGATAAATGCCGCTGCCGGATGCGCAGAGGCAACCATGCCGCGCAGCCCGAATGCTTCAGGCCGTTGCCGCGTGCTGTTGCCTTCCGCCGCGCTGAGTCCCCATGCTCCATCGTCCATTGCCGTCTCCTGTTATGCCGACGTGCGCTTGACCGGCAGTATTTACTACAGCGAGCCGCTGCACACTTCGCCAGAAAATACGCTATCGCCTGCGTTCCACGGCGATACTACGCGGATAAGCCGAACTCGCGGCGGCAGACTTCGGCAAGCGCCGCGACGCCCTGGTGAATTTCCTCGTGGCTCGGGCTCGCAAAGCACAGCCTCAGCCGGCTGCGGCCATGCGCCTTGTTCACCGACCACTGGGCGCCCGGATTGATTGCGACGCCCGCCGCGAGCGCCGGCTCGTAGAGCTTCATGGTATCGACGTTGTCGGGAAGCTTGACCCAGAGGAAAATGCCGCCCTTGGGATCGTCAAACTCCGCCGCCGACCCGAAGTGTTCTTTGAGCGATTCCATCAGCGTCTCGAGCTTGGCGCGCAGGCCCCGCCGCAATGCCGGAACATGCCTGGAAAACTGCCGCGTGCAGAACTCCGCCAGCACCATCTGCTCCAAAGCACCGGAACCGCCGTCGGTCTTGAGTGGGAGTATGCGCGACATCACATCCCAGGGCGCCACGATGTAGCCGACCCGCAGCGCCGGCGCGATCGATTTCGAGAACGAGCCGATGTGGATGACATCACCGTGCTCGCTCATGGCATAGAGCGCGGGTGGGCGCTCGCCCGACCAGATCAGATCGGCATAACAGTCGTCCTCGAAGATCGGCACGCCATGCGCCGCGGACAGCCGCAGCATCTCCTGCCGTCGTTCCACCGGCATGATGGTACCGGTCGGGTTCTGCACGGTCGGAATGGTGTAGATGTACTTCGGCCGGACGCCCTTGCGCTTGAGATCGTCAAGCGTGGCCGACAGCGCATCGATGCGCATGCCGTCGTGGTCGAGCGGGATGCCGACCGGAGTGACGCCGAGCCGGGTCAACCGGTTGATCGAGCCCTGGTAGCAGTCCTGCTCGATGATCACGGTATCGCCACGCTCGAGCAGCGTACCATTGACCAGGTCAATCGCCTGCAGCGATCCCGACGTGATCAGGATATCGTCTGCCGTGCAGGTTATAGCCGCATCGGCCTTGAGTTTGGCGGCGACGAACTCACGCAAAGCGCGGTAGCCCTGCGGGCCGCTGTTCAGCCCATAGGTCGAGAGCGTGCGTCCCTCGCGTTTGAGTACCGCATCGGCGGCCACAATCAAATCTTCGAGCGGCAGCCGGTCGGCGTCATTGTTGCCGCCGGTGAAATCAAACTTGACGCGCCCGTTCCAGCGCCCCGCCGCCGGCGGTAGTCCTTTGGCCAAAAACGGCGTGAAATCAAACGTTGCGGTACTCATTGTCTTGGGTCTTCCTCGAATGTAGAAAATTCTAACGCCGTTTTTGACCAACGGGGACTGTATCCCCCGCCTGCAGAATGGTCAACCGCAGGAATGCTCCGTCCATGCAAGCGGATATTGCCTGTTAACGGGGACGCACGCGACACCTATCACGTGTGGGACGTAATCCGTATACTGGCTGGAAAAAAGAATCGCACTTATATCACCTGAGAAAGGATTACAAATCATGGTTCGCTTGGCAGACCTCTCGCCTTCCGATCAGGAAAATATGCTCAAAAAAGTTCCCACGCTTCCGCGCTTTGAGCAGCGCCCCTGGGCACGCGGCCCCAAACTCTCTCAGCGCCGCGTGGCGATCGTCAGCACTGCCGGTTTGCACGCGCGCGGTGACCGGCCGTTCGGAAGCGGCGGCATGGACTACCGGGTGATTCCTGGCGACATCGACGCCGGTGATCTGATCATGAGCCACATGTCGGTAAATTTCGACCGCAGTGGATTTCAGGAAGACTGGAATGTCGCATTTCCGCTGGATCGACTGAAAGAACTCGCGCGCGAAAAAGTGATCGGTTCCGTCGCGGCATTTCACTACTCGTTCATGGGCGCAGTATCGCCTGTTACGAATTACGCATCCAAAGCCGCCGAGCTTGCGCAATTGCTGCGCGACGACAAGGTTGATGCAGTATTGTTATCACCGGTTTGACCCAACTGCACGTGCGCCGTCGGCGCACTCGGTCACTACCTCGAAGCCGCAGGCATTCCCACCACGCAAATCAGTCTGGTGCGCGAACACACCGCAGCGCTCGCGCCGCCGCGCGCGCTGTGGGTGCCGTTCATGCTCGGGCGTCCGTTCGGCGTACCCAACGACGCGGCCTTTCAACGCAAAGTGCTGCTTGCCGCACTGCAATTGTTCGAACGTGAATCCGGCCCCGTGCTTGAAGATTTTGCGCAAGATGCGCCACATCAGCAATTAAGCTCGCCGCCGGACAATCTGGTGTGCCCGGTCAGTTTCCCGCGCCTGCAGGCCGAGGGCGCACTGGCAGAACAACTGGCCGGCGAAGTATCGCAACTGCAAGCATGGCACGAGGTGGCCGTCAAGCACCGCGGCCGCACCACACTGGGCGTCACTGGCATGCAGCCGCTGCAAATCGTGGATTACCTCAAGGCGTGGCTCGGCAATCAGCCCCCGCAGCCGTTTCGCAAGGATATTTCGCCCGGCGACGCCCTCAAACAGGCGTGTGACGAACTCAAGGCTTTTTATCTGGAAGCCAAGTCTGTGCAACCGGGGCAGCACTCGGCGGCAAGCATTCAAGAGTGGTTCTGGATGGAAACCGCACTCGCCCAGGCCATTGTTCAGATACGCGCCATCGCCGCGAGCAGCGCCGAGCCTTCCGTGAAAGGGATTGCCGTGCAGAGCCTGGTTCCGCGCGCTATGGAAGCCGCAGTGCAAAAAAAGGCTGTCTCACAGAGCGCATGACCGTAAAATCCGTGCAAAATTAACCCGGGTAATCAAATCGAAATATGGAACGCCCGTCTTTCAAATAAAGGAAAGCACAAATGGTAAAACCGCTAGGGAATGAGGATTTATCCGACAAGCCGGGAGAAAGGGTTATCGACAAGCCCGAATTGCCTGCCGCCGGCATCACCAATGAAAATGATCTATTGACCGAAACCGTGAGCGGCCAGTTGCAGCTCAAGCGCAGCAAGTCAGGCAAGTTCGAAGTGTGGTGCGATGAACCTGCACGCATCGGCGGCACGGATACCTATCCGTCCCCAATGACGTATCTGGCGATGTCGATCGGCTTCTGACTGCTCACTCAGATTGCGCGGTACGCGCACATGATGAAACTGAAAGTCAGCGATCCGAAATGCCGCGTAGTGATGCGCAAACACCTGGGTGGGTCAGTCATCAAGGGCACCGTGTTCAACAAGTGGGAGGGCATTAGTACCTACCTCACGGTTGAAAGCGACGAGGCCGGGGACAAACTCGCGCATTTGATCAAAAACGCAAAGGCAGGATGCTTTGCGGAGGGACTGATCACCCAACAGGTTCCACTACACAGCCATGTCGAAGTAAACGGCAAGCCGTTTCACATCGAAGGTGTTACGCAGAAATAGCGTTTTGACGTACGCACTCGCGCCATCCTGCCACGCTAATCTGCGAGCTTCTCATACGCCGCAACGTCCAGCAGCGCCCCCAACTCTGCCGGGTCACTGAGTTTCATACGGAACAGCCACGCGCCGTACGGGTCTGTATTGACTGCTTCCGGCGCGTCAGTGAGCGCTGGATTGATTTCAGTCACCAGGCCCGAAGCGGGCGCGTGTACATCGGCCACTGTTTTGACGGATTCAATCACGCCGCACGCTTCGCCCTGTCTGACCATGACGCCAGCAGCAGGAGGCTGCACGTAAACTACATCGCCCAACTGTTCCTGCGCGTGATGCGTAACGCCGACGATACAGATGTCGCCGGACTCCATCTTCAGCCAGGTGTGTGATTCGTGATACTTAAGATTTTCGGGGTTCGACATGAATTTTCAGCAAGCTCGTTGTATAGGTTTCAGGTTAAGCCTACTTCGAAATTTTTTCCATGAACTCTTTTAACTTCGGCGCCCACTTGGCCCAATCGGGACCGCTGGCAGAGTGGCCGAGTTCGCTTTTGAGTTCAAAAAACTCGGCGTCGACGCTGGCGGCCTTCAGCAGTTCCATCACGCGCGGCGCGATCGACGGCGGGAAGAGTTTGTCGGTGGTGCTCAGCACGTAAAGCACTTTTGCCTTCATCCGCGGAAAGTCTTTTTCGATGTCGATGCCCATGGCTGCGCGGCGCAGCACGATCAGCGAGTGCCCGTCAAAACGTTTTGCCCACGGTTCAGCGCGGCGCAGAATTTCAGCTTCACGCGCGGAGGGATCAGGAAATTTGTCTTGCAACGCAGCGTCTATGCCGTAATTCTTCAGGGTTTGCACGCGGATTTCAGTCAGCACTTTGCCAATGCCGCCCTTGTCGTAGTACCAGCCACCGTTCCAATTGGGATCGGTGGCGAGCCGCGCCTGCAATGCTTCCAGCCCTTGCGGATTGTTCGGCGAATTAGGCGTGATCACCACCGGCACGATGCCGTTCATGAAATCAGGATAGGTTACACCCCACAAAAACGCGAGCCTGCCGCCATACGACGAGCCGGCGACCGCGACCAGATGTTTCACGCCTAAACTTTCGAGCAACAGTTTCTGTGCCGCGATGGTATCGAGTATCGTATAGTGTGGAAAATCCGGTCCGTAGGGCTTGCCGGTCGCAGGATTGATGTGCGACGGCCCGGTTGATCCGTATGACGAACCGAGATTATTTGACGCCACCACAAAGTAGCGGTTGGTATCAATCGCCTTGCCGGGGCCAATCAAGCCGTCCCACGAGCCCGGCGCCGCGTCGTCCGGTTTGTAGCGGCCGGCGGCGTGATTGTTGCTGGTGTAGCCGTGTGTGATCAACACCGCGTTGCGCCCATCGGGCGCAAGCTTGCCATAACTCTCATACGCGATTTTAAGTTCGGGCAACGCTTGCCCTGATGTCAGCTTGAAATCGCGCGAAACAAACATCCTGGCTTCGACGTTGTTGAGTTCTTGCGCTGCCGCCGAACTAACCCATGCGAGCGCTAGGGCGCACGCCACACGAAAAACAGATGCATGTGTTTTCAGTAACATTTAATACCCCTATTTGAACCGCGACATAGACAACGGAATTTCGCACTCCCATTTCCGCCCAACCGCAATTTATTCTCCACTCGCTATTCCGTCAACCGCCTTGCAAAGGGCAACCATTCCGAGTAACAATTCATCCATTCCTGACTCGCCCAACGGGGCCATTTGAAGTTTCTGCGGGGAGAGCTTAAAACCGAATATTGCTATGGCCGAAAATCATCAAAATGCAGATTTATTGGGTGTTTTTCTGGGCGGTGGCCGCTATCAGGAAGTAGCCAACGGTCCGGTAAAATTCGTGCTGTCGCAAATCACGACATACGCCGATGGCGCCAGCGCAGTCAAATCATTGCCGTCTCCGATGTTTCCGCACGGTTTTGCGGTTGACCCGCAGGACACTAACCGATTTTTGGCTTTTGAAAAAATTGGCGATGGCGCCGCGGAGTATGATTTAGCCAATTGGCGGATTGTGCGCACGCTGACACCCCAGCCGCATCGCTTGTTTTATGGCCATGGTGTATTTTCTACAGACGCAAAACTGCTCTACACCACAGAGACGGATACTGCCGACAGCAAAGGCTATATCGGCATACGCGATGCACAAACGCTCGAATATTTGGGGGATTTCCCCACGTATGGCGATCACCCGCATGATTGCCAACTGATTGATGGTGGTAACACGCTGGTGGTGACCAACGGCGGCGGCGACAAGGCCAGCCGTCACCTGGGTAATTTAAGTTATATCAGCATTGCAAAGCGAACACTCATCAAACAGTATCCTGTTAGCGATGAACGTTTTAACGCAGGCCACGTGGAATTGGACGCCAAAGGCGATGCGCTGGTGGTCAGCGCGCCGCGCCGCGGGTTAAGCACGGACAATTTAGGGGCCATACATGTGCATAAAGCGGGCAAAAAACTACAACGCCTGAGCCAGCCCAGCGCAGTAGCGACGCGATTAACCGGGGAAGCGTTAAGCGCGCTGATGGTGCCGGAACAGGATTTGATCGTGGTCACGCACCCGACGCCTGGATTGGTGACTTGCTGGAGTATCGATACCTTAAAATTGCGCAAAGCAATTGAACTGCCTTTCGCGCGAGGTTTGGCCCTTACCTGTAATAACGATGAGTTTTTAGTGAGCTTTGGCAGCAACGGGTCTGCCCGGCGTTACACAACGGGCGCCTTGGAAGCGGTGGAACATAGCACGGTCGAAAACACATTAATCAGCGGTTCACATCTGATGAACTGGCAAAAATTTCATCAGGCGACACTGTAGGATTACAAATTGAGGGCATAGTTCGCGCCACGTAACTGCGCCTCAATCCACCTTCAAGCCTATCTGCGCCACCAGTTTCGCGGTCGCCTCATAGTCGGTTTTCAGCATCGCCTCGAATTCCGCCGGACTCCTGCCCACCGGCTGCGCGCCTATGGCCACGATGCGGCTGCGGACTTCCGGATTTACCAGAATGGCCGCAATTTCCTTGTTAAGGCGCAGAATAATGTCGCGCGGCGTGCCGGTGGGTGCGAGCAGTCCGATCCATGTGATGTGGCTGTAGCCGGGATAACCGGATTCAGCGATGCTCGGCACCTCGGGCAGCGTCGGCCAGCGTTTCCCGGAAGTCACCGCGAGCGCACGCAACGCGCCCGACTGCAAGTGCTGCGACATGCCTGGCAGCGCCGACATCGCCATCGGTATCTGCCCGGCAATCAGGTCCATTGTGGCCGGGCCCCCGCCCTTATACGGCACGTGCGGGAAATTAATGTTCGCCGCGCGCTTGAACATTTCCATCGCCACGTGCGTCGGCTGACCGTTGCCACCGCTGCCATAAACAATTTTTCCGGGCTGCGCGCGTGCCGCGGCCAGCAGATCCGTGAACGTGCGGTAGGGCGTTTGCGCGTTTACCACCACTACCGAAGGCGCTTCGGTCAATTGAATCACCGCCACAAAATCGCGGCGCGGATCGTAGCCGGGATGTTTGTAGATAAACGAGTTGATATGATGATTGACTGCGGTTTCGAGCAGGGTGTAACCGTCGTTATTGCCGCGCGCGACATACTCGCTGGCAATATTGCCGCCGGCGCCGGGGCGATTTTCCATAATCACGGACTGCCCAAGGCTGCGTGACAAGCGCTCGGCAACGATACGGCCTATGACGTCAAGTCCGCCGCCGGGCGCCGTGACGCACACGAAACGCACCGGCTTGGTGGGATAGTTCGCGGCATTTTGCGCTTGCGCCGTGGCGGGTGAGATCGCAGGTGACAGCGCAATCAAGCCTGCGGCGGTGTACCACGACAACGCCCGGCACCTCGGAATTTTCATCGGTAACGCCTCCTCGACACAATATACAAGCAAGGGTCTGCCATCGCGCTGAAATATACTACGCAAGCGGCTGCCAACCGAGCGCTCACCAACGCCGCGCCGCCCCGCGCGCGCCATGCTGACGTCACGCGGCAAACGCAATTAAACCGAAGCCAGCTTGGCGTTGGCATCAATCAAACGCCGCACCAGCACGCGTAAAAATATGCGCTCAAAGCTGATGCGGCAGGAATCCGTGATCTTTTTATAAGCGTCAACGGTAATTTTCAGCAAGCGCACGTCCTGCGACGCGGTAACATCCGCGGTGCGCAGATTGCCGGGGCTGCCCAGACAGGCCATTTCGCCCAGGCACTCACCCGGCGTCAAGGTATCGATCCACACCTGCTGGCGTGTCACGCGCGCTTCGCCGCTGACCAGGACGCAAAAATAATCGCCGCGATCGCCTTCGCTCAGAATCACCGTGTCCTTGGGCACCGCCACCCACTGCGCAAGCCGCAGCACCTCCCACAGATCGACATCGGCGAAGCCCTCGAAAAACGACAGCTTGCGCAGGCTGTTAAAGCGCTCGGCCTCGAACACGCCCTGCCTGGGCAACGCCGACGTGGCGCGCATCAAGGCCGCCAATTCGTCGATAAACTGACCCCAGGTCAGATAACGCTTACCGCTTTCGCGTTGCAGCGCGCGGCTCACGATGCGATCGAGTTCCGGCGGCACCTCGCGGCGAAACTCCGAGGGCAACGGCGCATCGAAGTTGAGCATCTGATACGCCAGCGCCGCGATGTTGCCGGCCCTGAACGGCGGGCGCCCCGTCAGCAGCATGAACATCACCATACCCAGCGCATAAATATCGGTTTGATGGTTGAGCGGCATATTCTGATGCTGCTCCGGCGACATGTAAGCGGGTGTGCCGATGCCGTCGATCAGGGTGTCTTCCGCCTTCATGATTGCCGCCGAACCAAAATCGGTGATCTTGACGTCGTTGTTTTCCGTCAACATGATGTTCGCGGGCTTGATGTCGCGGTGAATAATGCCCTGCTGCGAGGCATACTCCAGCGCGTGCGCGCACTTGTAAGCGATTTCGATCACGTCGCCAATGGCCAGCAGATTGTCGGGCTTGGTAAACGGCGATAACGTCCCGCCGTCCACGTACTCCATCACGATGTAACCGTAGTCGTCGTCGATGGCCGCATCGAGGATCTGCACGATGTGCGGGTGATTTAACTGGCCGGCCAGCGACGCTTCCGTGGTAAACAAACGGTTCATCAGCTTGCCGCTGCCCATGTCGTTCATGGCGCTTTGCGAAACTACCTTTACCGCCACTTCGCGGTTGGCGAACGCATCGCGGCACAGGTAGACCTTGCTGGTCGCGCCTTCACCCAGCGTGCGGATCACGTCGTATTTACCGACACGTTGCGGCGGTGAGGTGATCGAATTTCCCGTCATGGTGCTCAGTGGCGTGCTCAGTGGCGTAACTTGGCTGATTAGCGGGCGCCTGCAAGTTTGCGATTTTCAGAGGCAAGAGGCATCGTAACTATTTGAATTATAACACAATTTCACTTGTGAATTAAAAGTTCGGGCAGCCAGGTCACGAGCACCGGAAACACCGTGATCAGCGCAATGGCAATTACCATCATGAAAAAGAACGGTAGGGATGCGCGTGCAACGTAGGTGCTGTCCCTGCCGCTCATGGTTTGCAGCACGAACAAATTAAAACCCAGCGGCGGCGTCACCTCGGCAATTTCCACCAGCAGCACAATGAAAATACCAAACCACACCAGATCGAAGCCCGCCTTCTCCACCATCGGCAGCACAATCGAGGTCGTCAGCACGATCATCGACACGCCATCGAGCGCAGTGCCGAGCACGATGTAAATCGCCGCCAGCACCGCGATCAGCATGTAGGGATTGGGCTGCATTGCCGCTACCCATTCCGCCAGCGCTTTGGGGATGCCGGTGAACGCCATGCACGACGACAAAAACGCCGCGCCGCCGAGGATGAACAGTATCATGCACGACAGGCGCGTCGCGCCCATCAGGCTGTCGCGAAATGACGCCCAGTTCAGCCCGCCGCTCACAGCTGCAATCGCAAACGCGCCCAGCACGCCGAACGCCGCTGCTTCCGTCGCCGTGGCCCAACCCACGACCATCACCCACACAATGAATACAATCAGCAACAGACACGGAATCAGGTTGCGGCTGAGACGGAGTTTCTCGCGCAAGGTGTAGCGCTGCGTTTCGACGGGCGTTTTGCCAGGATTAGCCAGCGCCCACACCACGATGTAGCCCGAAAACAGCAGCATCAGCAACACACCCGGAATAATCCCCGCGAGAAACACCTTGAGTATCGACACCTCCGCCGCCACCGCGTACACCACCATGATGATCGACGGTGGCAGCAGTATCCCCAGTGTGCCCGCGCCGCACAACGAACCGAGGCAGGTTTTCTCATCGTAACCACGCGCTTTCAATTCGGGCAACGCCACTTTGGCAATGGTTGCGCAGGTTGCCGCCGACGAACCCGACACCGTGCCAAAAATGCCGCAGGCGAGCACGTTCACGTGCATCAGCCGCCCTGGCAGCCAGCCCAGCCACGGCGCCAGACCCTTGAACATTTCTTCGGAGAGTTTCGTTCGATAGAGTATTTCACCCATCCAGATGAACAGCGGCAACGCCGCCAGCGTCCACGACGCGCTGGATCCCCAGAACGACTGAAACAGATTCACGTCCGGCGGCGTGCTGGTAAAAAACTGCAGGCCTGTCCACGCCGTAGCCGCCAGCGCCAGCGCAATCCACAAACCGCCGAGCAACAGCACCAGCAGCAGCGCCAGCAAAATTGCCGCGATTTCAAGCGTGTTCACAGCATCTCCGAAAAATCACCGGAATTGCGCCGCGCTTCTTCGGCCAATTGATACGCCGGTTTTTCCCCGCGCCACACCGCCACCCACGTATCTATCACCGCAATCAAAAAAATCAGCGCGCCCAACACCAGGCTCAGTTGCGGAATCCAGATCGGAATTTTGATCAGGCCTTGTGCCACTTCGTTGAATTTCCAGCTTTCAAACACAAAATGCGCAATCGCCCAGGTCATGTAGCCCGTACACAGAGCCGCCATCGAAAGCGCCACGATTTCCGCGCGGCGGCGCGCCGCAACGCCAAGTCGCTCGACCCACAGCCCGACGCGTATCAACTCGCCTTTGCGAAAGGTATGGCCCAGCGCCAGAAACGCGCTCGCCGCGCACAGCCAGGCGGAAATGTCGTCCGCACCGCGTATCAGTATCCCCATCTCGCGCGCAAACGCCTGCGCCAGCATCAGCACGCAAATGCCGGCGAGGCACACTGCGGCGGCGACGCCGCTGGCGGCGTACAGGCGATCGAGTAATCGGCGCATTCAGGGGCGGTTGGACGTTGAGCGGTTGGCGTTAAGAGTAACAGCGGGCGGCGGCGAGCTTACTCTTAACTCCGCACGCTCAACGCTAAACTGTCATCACGTCCAACGCCAAACGCAACACTTACTTCTTGCGGTAGGCAGCGATAATGGCTTCACCGTCAGCGCCCGCCGCCTTCTGCCACTCGGCGAGTATGGTGTCGCCAACCTTGGTGAACGCCGCGCGCATCGCGGCATCGGGTGTATGCACCATCATGCCGTTGTCGGCGAGCTGTTTGTTGGCCGCTTGTTCACGTTGCCGCGATAAATCCCAGCCGCGTTTTTCCGCTGTGGCGGCCGCTTCCAGCAGCGCCTTTTTCTGCGCATCGGGCAGGCGCTGGAACGCGCGCTCGTTCACCGCGACGATGTTCTTCGGATGAAACGCATTCGTCTGATAGTAGTTTTTCACAAACTCCCACGCCTTGGTCGAAGTGCCGGTGGCCGACGAGGTAATCATGGCGTGCACCGTGCCGGTGGCAAACGCCTGCGCGAGCTCCGGCACCTGAATCACCGTCGGGCTCGCACCCAGCAACTCCGCCAGTCGCGCGGTTTGCGGACTATAGGTGCGAAACTTCACGCCTTTCAGATCGGCCACCGACTTCAACGCAGTCTTGGTATAGATGCCCTGCCCCGGCCACGGCACCGAATACAGCACGCGCACGCCGCGCGCCAGCAGCTTCTTTTCGAGCAGTGGTTTTTGCGCCTGATAAAACTTCCACGCCGCGTCGTAGCCCACCGCGACAAACGGCACGTTGTCTGCCGCGAACACGGGGTCTTCATTGCCAAACTGGCCCAGCAGTAATTCCACCAGATTGACCTGCCCGGTGGATACCGCACGCAGCATGTCCGGGTGCTTGATCAGCGAGCCGTTGCTGTGCACGTTGATATCCAGCTGATTATTGGTGGCCTTGCGCACGTCCGCCGCGAACAGCTTGACGTTGACGGTGTGAAATTCGCCATCACTGTATGGGGTGGGCATATCCCATCGGGTCTGCGCGTTTGCCGTTATGGAAAAAACCGCTGCTACTGCTAAAATCAGTTTTGCAATTTTCATGCTGCCTCCGCTGTAAGTGCTTAATTTAATACCTGCCTCATGTTAGCATTCCCTGTCCATGAAAACACAAGCACACACCGGCTGCCGGCAATTCCGCATGAGCCGCGGCGCCACGCCGCTCGAACATAACGGTGAGCCGGCGGCCAGCGCGATGAACGGCACCAGGGAGAAAGCCATGACTGCGGGTTGCGACAACTTCGATATCAGGCCGCAGATGCCGCTGCGCGTGTTCGGTAAAATTCAGATGCAAATGCCAGCGGAGCGGGCCTCGTGAAACCGGCTGACGCAGCACTGCTGGTGGTCGACGATAACGAGAACAATCGCTATACGCTCACGCGCCGGCTCCAGCGCGAAGGTTATACCAACCTCACCACCGCCAACGACGGCCGTCAGGCGCTGGAACTCATGCATTCAAAAACATTCGACCTGGTGCTGCTCGACATCATGATGCCTGAGCTGAACGGCTACCAGGTGCTCGAGCATCTCAAAGCCGATGCCGAGCTGCGCCATCTCCCGGTGATCATGATCTCCGCGGTCGGCGAAGTGGAGAGCGTGGTACGTTGCATCGAGCTTGGCGCCGAGGATTATCTGCCCAAGCCCTTTGATGCGACGCTGCTGCGCGCGCGGGTGGGGGCAAGCCTGGAGAAAAAACGGCTGCGTGACGAAGTGCGTGAATGGAACAAAAAGCTCGAAGAGCGCGTGCAGGAGCAGGTCGCGCAACTCGACCGCCTGGGCCGGCTGAAAGGTTTTTTTTCACCGCAGCTCGCGGACTCGATTGTCAGCGGCGGCGGCGAAGCGCTGTTAAAAACGCACCGCCGCGAAGTGGTGGTGGTGTTCCTCGACCTGCGCGGATTTACCGCCTTCACCGACAATGCTGAGCCGGAAGAGGTCATGGCGGTGCTTGGTCAGTTCCACCGCGCGATGGGGCAGCTTATCATCGCCCATGAAGGCACGCTGGAGCGCTTCGCCGGCGATAGCCTGATGATCTTTTTCAATGACCCGGTCAAGCTCGACCATCCGACGGTGAACGCGGTGAAAATGGCGCTCGCAATGCAGGAGAATTTCCAGCCGCTGCGCACAGCGTGGACGAAGGCCGGCCACGACCTCGATCTTGGCATCGGGATTGCACAGGGCTATGCCACGCTCGGCGCGATCGGCTTCGAGGGACGATGGGATTACGCGTGCATCGGCAGCGTGACCAATCTCGCATCGCGGCTATGCAGCGAAGCGAAAGGCGGACAGATACTCACCAACCAAAAGACCCTGGCGCGGATTGAAGATGCGACCCAGGTCGAGCCGCTGGGTGCGCTCACGCTGAAAGGGATCGCGCTGCCGGTGCCGGCGTTCAACATCTTGGCTTTTAAAGCGTGAGCGGGCCGGCTGCCTGTGTACGTAGGGCGGGTTACGCTGCGCTAACCCGCCCTACCTTGAACCAGAGTGAATGGAGTGAATGGGGTCAAGTCTAGCTAAGTAGCACGCGTCCATTACGCACAACCCGACCGTCATAAAGTGCAGCCCGAAGTGATCTGCAATCTCCTGTAGCGGAGCATGGAAATTGCTTCTTTACTAGACCTGACCCCTCGCGTGACCCCTCGCGCGGTGCGGGCGAAAATAGTGCGGCAAGCCGAGAACTACGTCTGGTCGAGTACAGCCGCGCATTGCGGCCTGAGACAAGACCCGGTGCTGACTTCTCGACCGCAATGGGTAAAGCAGATTACGTCTCAGGCCGCCTGGTCAACATGGTTGGCCGAGGGCGAGCGCGAGGACGAGCACGACGTTTTGAGGCGTCATGTCGGGCGCGGGCTGCCATGCGGAAAGGATTCTTTCATCACCAAGCTTGAGCGGAAGGCGGGACAGGTTCTGCGCTGGCGCGCGCGTGGACGGCCAAAGGAAGAAACAAACAATGGAACTAAAGGGGTGCGTCCCCTTTAATTGGCGAGTTGGGCGTGGCGAGCACTACCGCGTCGATGTTGCGATCCGACAGTACTTCCTCGTAGCGCGCGCTCAGTTGCAGCCCGCGTTCGTGGCAATAGTCCGCGACTTTGTCGGGTGAGCGGGTGTGAGCGGGTGCAGGCGTGCATAAAACGAATTTCGTCCGTTTGGCCATGTACCGCATGTACCAGCGTGTTGCCCCACGCGCCGAGGCCCACGATGGCGGCGCGGATCATGCTGCAACTTTCATGCATTGCAAATCGACAGGTAGCAGTGCAAACTCAAAGCGAGAATAGTCTGGAGGAGCAATATGCATCTATGGCGTTGTTGTTTTAGTGTGGCCGCGGTGTTGTTGCCGATATTGGCTCAGTCACAATCGTACCCGGTGAAACCGCTGCGCCTGATCACGCCGTTTCCCACCGGCGGATCGCAGATTTTAGCGCATCTGCTCTCCGAAAGACTCGCCGAATCGCTGGGCCAGCCGGTGGTGGTGGATTACCGGCCGGGTGGCGGCGGCAATATCGGCGCGGAGATTGCCGCGCGCGCGCCGCCGGACGGCTACACCCTGGTGTTGCTGAGTTCGTCGCAGGCCACCACCGCCGCCATGTACAAAAAGCTCAAGTACGATCTCATCAAGGATTTCGCGCCGGTGTCGCTGGCGGCGACCGTGCCGCAACTGATCGTGGTGCACCCCTCGCTGCCGGTGAAAACGCTCAAGGAGCTCGCGGCACTCGGGCGCGCCGATCCCGGCAAACTGAGTTACGGCTCTGGCGGCGTGGGCTCGTCGGGGCATCTGGCGGGCGAACATTTCGCCGCACTCAACAAAGTCAAAATGGTGCACGTCCCCTACAAGGGCGCGAGCATCGCGCTGACCAACATCCTGAGTGGCGAAGCCGATGTCGTGATCGTCACCCTGCCCGCCACTATCCCGTTCATCAACGCCGGCAAGCTGCGAGGCCTCGCGGTACTCGATACCAAGCGCGTGCCGCAGCTGCCGCAATTACCGACCAGCGCCGAGGCCGGCATGCCCGACTTGCTGATGACCACATGGTGGGGCGTGGCTACACCTGCGGGTGTGCGTGCCGAAATCATCGCGCGCCTGCACAAGGACGTGATCACCAGCATGCAGGCCAGCATTGTGAAGCAGCGCCTGGCCAGCGTGGGCATGGACGCCACCATGTCCGCCACACCCGCGGAATTCGGCGACCACATCCGCGCTGATGTAGCGCGCTGGGCCAAGGTGATACTCGATGCCAAAATCAAGCTTGAGTGAAGCGCGCTAACCCTATTTCCCGGGCACCTGCGTTTATACCGGTAGGGCTTGCAGCTGTTCACGACCGTATAAGAAAACAATTTGACTCCGGTACCGGTCGTTCTTGGCCGGACTGAAGCGGGTGCAACGCTACCACAGTGCCATGGGTACCGGAGTCGAATTATTTCCCCGGCATGTAGGCACATAGCCTGAACTGAGGGGATAGCCATATGCATCGCCGCCCATGCCTGAACATCAAACGCAAATCGACTCCGGTACCCTTAGCTATTTGGAATGGTAGCTTGGCTATAGTCAAGGCCTGACCACTGTGGCATCAAGGCGCTGGGACACGAAAGCGTGCGCCAGCGCCTCGCTTGACACCGATCCGGCGGGGATCAGACCCGAGGAGTTCGCCACGATCATCAAGACCAACCTTGCGCGGTGGCGCAAGGTGATCCTGCAGGGGAGCATCAAGCCGGAGTAACTCCCCTACCGCACTTTCTCCCGCAGCCAGTCATCCACCAGTTTCGCCGACACCAGGTTGTTCTTCTCCGACGGAATCCCGTGCGCGTTGCCGCGGATGCCGCGCGATTCCAGCCGGACATGCTCGTTCGCGACGCCAGCCTGCGCGAGGTACTTCGAAGTGCAGTGGTCGTATGGCGCGTGGTACGACGCCTCGCCCGTGATGATGACGATCGGGATCCCGCGCAGGTTCGGCAGTGTGCGCGGCGTGCCCGCCTGCAAAGAGCACAGCACGAGATCGGGACCGTCGGCCTTCGTCTGCTTCTCGCGGAGCAGCTCTTTCGGATCGTTGACGGGCGGATCGTAGGTGATGCGGATCTCCGTCGGACCCCACGCGCGCGCGGGCCCCTTCGCCAGCACCGCGCCTTCGAACGGCGGGCCTGAAGGCTCGACGGCGACGATGCCGCGCACGAGCTTTGGCCGCGCGTCGGCAAGCAGCCAGCCGAACGGTCCGGCTTGCGAATGCGTGACGACGATGGCGGGGCCGATGCGATCGAGCAGCGCAGTGCCGGCGTTCTGCACGAGCTGCTGCGTTTCGGCATTGCTTGCGAGGTAGGCGACGGCGCGCGCTTGTCCCGCGTCGAATACCGGATCGCCGCGCTTGCCCCGGTTAGGTCCTTCGCCGGGATATTGCGTATGCAGCTTCGCCTGCGGCCACAAGCCATACTCGGCCGGAGAGGTGTTGACGCGCTCCGAGTTCGGCGCGTTCGCGCGGATCTGCTTGCCCTGATGTTGCACGTCGTATGCCGAGCGCCCGCGCGCAGGCTGATCGGTGATGTATACGATGTAGCCCTGATCGACGAAATAGTGCGCCCAGCCGCGCCGGCCGTCGGGCGTCTGCATCCACGTCGTCCCGGTCGAGCTCGCGCCGTGGAAGAAGACCATCGGATACGGGTGTCGCACTTCGCGCGGCACCCAGACTTCGACGTACATCTGCCCGATCATCACCTCGCGTGCAGGCTCGCCGACGTAGCGGCCGCCAACGAAGAAATAGCCCTGCCGCGCAATGTTGCTTTCGATCGCGGGAATGCCCGCGGGAATGCTTGCTGTCTTTCCCGTGGGGCTGGTACCGGTGCCGGCGCAGCCCGCCAATAGCGCCGCGAACCACAACGTCACAAGCGTATTCTTCGGTGTCATTTTGTCATCTCCCTTTGGTTTCAATCATCGACCGACACTCAGTGGCTCGCAGAGGAATTTCAAACACTATATTTCACCAACCCGCAATCTATCCTCGGCCCGGCGAACAGTCAACCGCGTAAATCTTCGCCCAGCCCCGATGCTATGCTGGAAATCTTGCCGCGCAAAACATTCCGCGTCGGCTGATTTGCGAATCAATGAACCCGTGCGCGTCCGCCACATAGGTCACGCCCTCTTCTGCCACCAGATGCCTCTCGCATCGCCGCAACTTACCGCTACTGGGCGCGGCAATACATTTATTTCCAAGGCAAACACCTCCCCGATACCCTCGGCGGCGACGAAATTGAGGCGTTTCTCAACCATTGACGTAAACTACGAATTCGCCTGCCACACGTAAAATGCGGAGCGTAGTTCATCATCGCTACATTCAGATTTGGGTTTTCCTGTAGAGGAAGGCAAGACATGGCAGCCATCAAGACTCTCGGGCTCGATCACGTTGTCCTCAGGGTGACGGATATCCCGCGCGCGCGCGCATGGTATGCGGCCGTGCTTGGCTGCAAGGTCGAGCGGGTTCTGCCCAGCCTCGGGCTGACCCAGCTTCGGGCGGGCGCAAGTCTGATCGATTTGGTTGATGTTAGCGGGCCGGCCGGAAAATCAGGTGGTGCCGCGGCAGGACTGAAGCGACGCAACATGGATCATTACTGTGTGCAGCTTGCCGAATTTTCGGAGAAGAAGATCATCGCTCATCTGCAACGAAAAGGAATCGAGCCAGGTAAAGTCGGGCGACGCTATGGCGCATTGGGTCACGGCCCTTCGATGTATCTGACCGATCCGGACGGAAACACCGTCGAGCTCAAGGGACCCCCCGATGCTGATCAGACCGAGAAAATACCGGATGCGATCTTGCCAGCGCGAAGACGCAAGAAGGTTTCCTGATTCACGCCTTGCAAAAGGTTGATGATTGCGGAAGAATCATCAACAATACGCCGCCCTCTCATTTCACGTCATCCACAATTTTCGAGCATAATCCCCGGCCATCCCCTATGGAAGATCCGCTCGTGAGCGCCCCACGCCCCGCGGCCCCCCAGAGCTCGTTCACGGATGAGCTCTGGGTGTCGATTGCGCCGATCTACGCCACAATCCTGCGCCACCCGTTCATCGCGGGGCTGACCGACGGATCACTGTCGCGCGAGCGCTTCGAGTTCTACGCGGTCCAGGACGCGCTCTACCTGCGTGAGTTCGCCCGGGCGCTCGCGATCGCCGGGGCCCGCGCGCCGAAGGATGACTGGATCGTGATGCTGGCCGAACACGCAGCGGGCGCGCTCCGCGTCGAGCGCACGCTCCACGAAGGCTTCTTCCGCGAGTTCGAGCTGACCTCGGAAGCTGCGGTCGCCACCCCGCTCGCGCCAACCAACCAAGCGTACACTAACTATCTCCTCGCGGTCGCGTACGGGGCGCCCTTCCATGAGGCGCTTGCTGCTCTGCTTCCCTGCTACTGGATCTACTGGGAGGTAGGCAAGGAGCTGGCGCGTGCCGGTTCGCCGAATCCGCTGTACGCACGCTGGATCGGGACCTACGGCTCTGCCGAGTTCGGCGCCGTCGTTGGCGCGGTGCTTGAGGCGACTAACGAGGTCGCCGCCCAGGTGGGCGATGCCGAGCGCGCGGCGATGCGCCGCCATTTCCGCGCGACGAGCCGTTACGAGTGGATGTTCTGGGACATGGGCTACCGCTGCGAACAGTGGCCATTCGATAACGCGCCGGCAGCCCCTCAGAGGCCAGACCGATGAGGCGGGTCGGCCGGTTTCAGGCTACCGCAGCCACCCTGGTTCTCCGTCTTCACTGCCAACGCTTGATTCATGTCCCGCTCCGACACCCGCCCCCTTAGTGCCCTCACCATCGCCGGCTCCGACTCCGGCGGCGGCGCGGGCATCCAAGCCGACCTGAAAACCTTTGCTGCGCACGGCATGCACGGTCTGTCCGCGATTGCCGCGCTCACAGCGCAGCACACGCGCGGGGTGACGGCCGTGCACGTGCCATCGGTGGCCTTCCTGCGCGCGCAGATCGACGCCTGCTTCGACGATTTCCGTATCGGTGTGGTCAAGCTCGGCATGCTTGCCAACACCGAAGTGATCACCGCGGTTGCCGATGCGCTGGAGCACCACAAGCCGTCGCATATCGTGCTCGACCCGGTTATGGTGGCAACCAGCGGCGCGCGGCTGCTGGAAGACAATGCGCTCGACGCGTTGCGCGCGCGGCTGTTCCCATTGGCGACGATCCTCACGCCGAACATTCCCGAAGCTGAATTGTTGCTCGGCCATCCCATCGTTGACGATGAGGCCGCGGATGCCGCCTTGGTCGAACTGTTAACGCTGGGTGCGCGTGCGATGTTGCTGAAGGGGGGCCACTTGCCGGGCTCAGCCGGGATGGTCGATCGCTATTACGACGGCCACACACGGGCTGGATTTGCGCACGACCGTCTCGACGTCGAAGGCCATGGCACCGGCTGCACTCTCGCTTCGGCGATCGCGGCCAACCTGTGCCTGGGTATGCCGTTGCTCGCCGCCTGCGAGGCCGCGACGGATTACGTGCATGGCGCGCTGCGGCACGCAACTCGTCCGGGCCGCAGTGTTATAGCGGTACTCGATCACTTCTGGCAGTTGCGAGTGGTCCCGCCGATCTCATACTGACCACCCGCGCCCGCCGTACTGGTTCGCTTGATGTGGTGCGGGTATCCCGCTAGATTCACGCGCGGACGTCGAGGCATGGCTTATCTTCTCAGCTCAGGCAATAGGTGTGTTCGTGACGCCGGAATCACCGCAGCGGTACGCGACGGCCAGCACAGCATGACCGATATTGCGGCCGCGGTAGAACTGTCAGTCGCGCGCGTGAGCCGCATCGCGAAAAGATTGGAGGCAGTGGCAAAAGGCAAGGCCTGATCTTACGGTTTTCTTGGGACTGCTCGCGCTCGGCAGCGAGTTCAGGAGCCCGACGCTGTAGCTACTTCGCCATGCCGAGCTCGGCGAGGATCTGCTTCGTCTCGGCATACTCTCGGTCGAGCAGCTTGCGCGCTTCCGGCGCCGGGAGATACGTATTCGCCCAATGGTTGTCCGCGACGTCCTTCTTCCAGTCCTCGGTATGCACGAGCTTGCGGAAAACGCCATCCCAGTAGGCGATCTGCGCAGGATTCAGGGCCTTTGGTGCAACGACTGTGCGCCACGTCGACATGGTCATGTCGATGCCGATTTCCTTCCAGGTCGGCACGCCGGCGAAAAGTCCCGGCCGGCGCTGCGGCGCTGAAAGGACCAGGAGCCGCATCTTCCCCTGCTGCAGGTGCTCGGCCATGTTGGATAGACCTGTGCTCAGGATGTCGATGTGGCCGCCGAGCAGCGCCATCGTGCTCTGGCCGCCGCCGGCGAAGCTCACGGTCTTGAGCTTCTTCACATCGACGCCGCCGCGCTTGAACCCCATAACGAGCGACGTGAAGTTGCTGCCGGTGACGCCCGAAGTGCCGAGCGCCAACGCGTCCGGGCTTTTCCTCAGGCGGTCGATCATCTCGTGCGCCGACTGGATCGGAGAGGCGGGGCGCACGTTCACGCCGTAATAGTCCTCGAGCAGCAGCACGAGCGTCGTGAATTCCGAGTGATGGTGCTGGGTGAGGCCGGTGATGTGGTTGCTGAGCAGGCCCGGCGTCCCTATCAGGAGCACGTGACCGTCGCCGGGGCTCGCTACGAGCTGACTCAGCGCGATCGTGCCGTTGCCGCCGGGACGGTTGACGACGACGATCGGTACGTCCACGAGGCGGTTCACGCGAAGGACACGCTCCATCTCGCGCGCGACGCGGTCGCTGTTACCACCGGGCGCATTGGGCGCGATGAGCGCCACGGGACGCGACGGTTTCCACGTCTGCTGCGCACTCGCCGTGGCCATGCCGATGCAGACAAGCGCCAGCGCAAACAACGTCTTCATGGTCTCCCTCCCCGGGGATGGGTATAGGGTATAGGAATTTCAAACACCATTTTTCACTAGCCCGCAATCTATTCCGCGACGGGCGAACAGTCAACCGCGCGATTCATACCGCGTGAATTTTCGCCAGGCCCCGATATTTTCTGAAAATCGATGGTCTGCGTCGCTCGTTGTAGTCTGCACCGACGCCGATACCACCGCCAAACGCAATTTCGTATTCGGCGCCAGCACGCCATGAAAAAGTGTGAGATGCAAGCGCGCGCGGCGCCAGCGCCGCGAGCCGTTGCATGAACTCCATCGGCGACATCACGATGTGCGTAGTGCCGTTGCGCCAGGGTGTTTTGAGCTTGAGCATCACTTGCCCCACGCGGTCCAAACTCAAGCGTTCATTGGCGATGGCCGGGCGGGTGACGTAGCGGCACAGTTGCTCAAGGTCACTGTGTTGCCGCCAACGACGCGTCCCGCCGCCGTGATAGCATTCCCCGCCCATGAATACACAAGCGCAAACCAACCGCTGGCAATTCTGGATTGATCGCGGCGGCACCTTTACCGATATTGTCGCGCGCCGCCCGGACGGCACGCTGCTCACCCACAAACTGCTGTCCGAAAACGCCGGGCACTACGACGATGCGGCGCTCGCCGGCATACGCGATCTACTGGGCGTGGCGCGCGATGCGCCGATACCGGCTGCGCGCATCGCCGCAGTCAAGATGGGCACCACCATCGCCACCAACGCCTTGCTCGAACGCAAAGGTGAGCCCACGGCACTGTTCATCACGCGCGGCTTTCGCGATGCGCTGCGCATCGGCTATCAGAATCGCCCGCGCATTTTCGACCGCCACATTGTGCTGCCTGAAATGCTTTACAGCGCGGTTCACGAAATCGATGAGCGCATCGGCGCGCACGGTGAGCTACTGACGCCGCTTGATCTGCATCAGGCCCGCCGCGAAATCGAAGCTGCCTATGCGTTAGGATTGCGCGCCTGCGCCATTGTGCTGATGCACGGCTACCGCTATCCGCAACACGAACTGCAACTCGCTGCGCTCGCACGCGAGTGCGGTTTCACGCAAATTTCGGTATCGCACGAAGTCAGTCCGCTGATGAAGCTGGTGTCGCGCGGCGACACCACGGTAGCGGATGCTTATCTGTCGCCAGTGCTGCGCCGCTACGTCGATCGCATCACCAGTGAGCTCCCCGCGGTGAAAGTCATGTTCATGCAATCGAGCGGTGGCCTCACCGATGCGCGGCGCTTTCACGGCAAGGACAGCGTGCTGTCGGGCCCGGCGGGTGGCGTGGTGGGCATGGTGCGCACCGCGCAGGCGGCAGGGTTTGAGCGCATCATCGGTTTTGACATGGGCGGCACCTCCACCGACGTGTCGCATTTCGCCGGCGAATATGAACGTGCTTTTGATACGCTGGTGGCCGGCGTGCGTATGCGCGCGCCGATGATGAGCATCCACACGGTCGCCGCGGGTGGCGGTTCGATCCTGCATTTTGACGGCGCACGCATGCGTGTGGGCCCGGATTCGGCTGGCGCGCAGCCCGGCCCGGCGTGCTACGGACGCGGCGGCCCGCTGACCGTCACCGATTGCAATGTGCTGCTCGGGCGCATCCAGCCCGATTATTTTCCGGCGGTGTTCGGGCCAGCGGGAACAGCGTCGCTGGACAGCGCAGCAGCGCGACAAAAGTTTTCTGTGTTATATGAAAAAATACATCATGAAAACAACAACCTACAATCACCTGAAGCTATAGCCGAAGGTTTTCTGCGGATCGCTGTGGACAATATGGCGAACGCGATCAAAAAAATCTCGGTGGCGCGAGGCTACGACGTCACGCGTTACACACTCGCGTGTTTTGGCGGTGCGGCGGGCCAGCATGCCTGCCGCGTGGCCGACGCGCTGGCGATGCCGCGTGTTTACATCCATCCGTATGCGGGCGTGCTGTCGGCCTACGGCATGGGGCTGGCTGACATCACCGCGATGCGCGAGCAGGCGGTGGAAGCAGTGCTGACTGAAGCGCTATTGTCGCGGCTGGTCGCCACGCTGGATACGCTAGCCGCTGCCGCGTGCGCCGAAGTGCTCGCACAGGAGGTCACGCGCGAACAGCTCGTGACCCAGCGCCGTGTGCATATCAAATACGAGGGCACCGACACCACGCTCAACGTAACCTTCGGCACCGTGGAAGAAATGACGCGCAGTTTCGAAAGCGCCTACCTCGGCCGCTACAGCTTTTTGATGCCGGGGCGCGCGTTGGTGGTGGAAGCGGTTGCGGTGGAGACGTCGTCGCATGAACATCACACTCAAAACACCGCTCTCACCCGGGAAGCATCGCGGATCACAAAACTCAAAGAAACTCCCTCGCCCCGCTTGCGGGAACAAGGGCACACTTGTAACGGAGCAGAGGGCGGGGGTGAGGGGTTGCGCAGGGACGCGGGGCAGCGAGCCTCCCCTACCCTCACCCCCGCCCTCTCCCGCCCCAGGGCGGGAGAGGGAGATTCTTTGGATGGCATGCGCATCTCCGCACAGGATGAACCCGGTTCCACCTCTCGACCTGACGCCGGCGTACAAATGTTCAGCGACGGCGCCTGGCACGACGCCCCGCTCTACCGCGTGGAAAACCTCCACCCCGGCAACCGCATTCCCGGCCCCGCCATCATCACCGACGCCAACGCCACCACCGTTGTCGAACCCGGATGGCAGGCCGAAGTCACCGCGCAAGGCCACCTGCTGCTGACGCGCAACACGCCGCGCGCTGCGCGCACCGCCATCGGCACCACGGCGGATCCGGTGCTGCTTGAGATCTTCAACAACCTGTTCATGGCCATCGCCGAGCAAATGGGCGTAACACTCGCCAACACCGCGTACTCAGTCAACATCAAGGAGCGGCTCGATTTTTCATGCGCGCTGTTCGATGCGCAAGGCAACCTGATCGCCAACGCGCCGCACATGCCGGTGCATCTGGGCTCGATGGGCGAAAGCGTGCGCTGGGTGATACGCGACAACGCCGCGCGTATGCGCGCAGGCGACGTGTACATGCTCAATGATCCGTATCGCGGCGGCACGCACCTGCCCGATATCACAGTGATCACGCCGGTCTACAGCAGTGACGGCAGTAGCTTGCTGTTCTACGTCGGCTCGCGCGGCCACCACGCCGACATCGGCGGCACTACCCCCGGGTCGATGCCGCCCGACAGCCGACATATTGATGAAGAGGGCGTGCTCATCACGAATTTTCTCCTCGTCGAAAACGGCCGCTTGCGCGAGGCCGAAACGCGCGCCCTGCTCGCCGGGGCGCGTTACCCGTCGCGCAACATCGAGCAGAATCTCGCCGATCTGCGCGCGATGATCGCCGCCAACCAGAAAGGCGTTACCGAACTCGCGCGCATCGTCGGCGAATTCGGCCTTGAAGCCGTGCATCGCTACATGGCCCACGTGCAGGACAACGCCGAGGAATCGGTGCGGCGCGTGATTGGCGCGCTGAAAGACGGCGCATTCAGCTATGCCATGGACGATGGCGCAATCCTCCGCGTCAGCATCCGCATCAATCACGCCGCGCGCAGCGCCGTCATCGATTTCACCGGCACCTCCGCGCAGCGCGACACCAATTTTAATGCGCCTTCAGCGGTGGCAATGGCAGCCGTGCTGTATGTATTCCGCACGCTGGTGGATGACGATATTCCTCTCAACGCGGGCTGCCTGAAGCCGCTGCAAGTGATCATCCCCGAAGGCTGCATGCTGAATCCACGTCATCCCGCGGCCGTGGTTGCAGGCAACGTCGAAACCTCGCAGTGTGTAACCGATGCGTTGTATGGCGCGCTGGGTGCGATGGGCGCTTCGCAAGGGACCATGAACAATTTCACCTTCGGCAACGCGCAACACCAGTACTACGAAACCGTCTCCGGCGGCGGCGGCGCCGGGCCGGGTTTTGAGGGATCGAGCGTAGTGCAAACACATATGACCAACTCGCGCCTCACCGACCCGGAAGTTCTGGAATGGCGCTTTCCGGTGTTGCTGGAAAGTTTTGAAATTCGTCAGGGTAGCGGCGGTAGTGGTCAAACACAGGGCGGCAACGGCGCGATACGCCGCGTGCGTTTTTTGGAGCCGATGACCGCTGCGATACTATCGAGCCACCGCCGCGTGCCGCCCTATGGCATGGCTGGCGGCAAGCCCGGCGCGATCGGGCGCAACCATGTTGAACGTGTCAACGGCGATACACTGGAACTGGGCGGCTGCGATCAGGCCGAAATGCAGGCCGGTGATGTGTTCGTGATCGAGACGCCGGGCGGCGGCGGTTTTGGCGCGCCGTGAATCATTTACAATGCGCGCTTCGAATTCACCTCTAAACAATCCATCATGAAACTATCCGTTACGAGATTACCCCATGGCGCGCGTTCCACTCATAGATGAAAACGACAGCGCACTCGCGGCGCTGATTGCAAAGCTGAAAGGCGCGCGCGGCGGCAAGCTGCTCAATCTGTATCGCGTGCTGCTCAACAGTCCGTCCATAGCCGAAGCATGGCAAGCATTTAACTCCGCGATCCGTTTTAACACCGCGCTCAGCGAGCAGGCGCGCGAACTTGCCATCCTGCGCGTGTCGCAGCTAAACGGCGCCGACTATCAGTTTCAAATACACGCCACGCGCTACGCGCCCGAAGCCGGCATCACGCCGGAGCAAATTGCCGCATTGGACAGCGGCGAGAACTCCAGTTTGTTCCAGCCCGCGCATCGCGCATTGCTCGCCTACGCCGATGCCATGACCACGGACATTGAAGTATCCGATGCGGTGTTCAACAGATTGAAGGAGCACTACAGCGATGCCCAAATCGTTGAACTCACGGTGTTGATCGGCGCCTACAACATGCACACGCGGGTAGGACGGGCGCTGCGTATTGATCCGGAAGCATCCTGATTTTCTGACCTCATGCTGAATCATCATGAACAAAAACCCCATCAATATATCCGGCGGCAAAAACCAACCGCACCTGTCGAAAGCGCAGCTGACCTTCAATAAACTGATTAAACAAATTGAGCAAGCACGCGCCACACTGGCCGATTGGGAAGCCTTTCAAGCGCCGTACCAAAAAAAATTCAGCACCCAACTCCAACCATTGCTCAAAGACGCGGAAGACTTGCAAATCAAAATAGTTTACGCACTGGACCAGGCCAGTGCCCGCTCCGGCTTCAGCAAACGTGAACGCACCGACATCGCTGACCTGATTACCGACATGGCGCAAGGCGTGCTGATGAACCGTGACGATGAAGCGCTCAAGGCTATCTTCAACAAACACAGCAACATCAGCTTTGACGAAGTGGAAGCCGAGGGGCAGGCCGAAGCAAAGTCCATCCTGAAGGACATGTTTGGCATGGACGTGGGCGACGAGGTGGATCTGCGCTCGCCGGAATCCGTGCTGGAGCACGCGCAGGCGCAACGGGAAGCCGCCAGGCAAGCCCAGGAGGAACGCGAGGCCCGGCGTAAAAAATCGCCCAAACAGCTCGCCAAAGAAGCACAGCAGGAAACGGATGCGCAACAGCTACGCCAGTCGATCCGCGAAATCTACCGCAAACTGGCCAGCGCGCTGCACCCCGACCGTGAACCCGATCCGCTGGAACGAGAACGCAAAACCGCGCTCATGCAACGCGTGAACCAGGCTTACGACAAAAACAACCTGCTGCAACTGCTGGAACTGCAACTCGAACTCGAACAAATCGATCAGGCCGCCATCAACAACGTCAGCGAAGAGCGGCTGAGACACTACAACCAGATTCTGCGCGAACAATTCCAGGAGCTGCGGCACGAAATCATGCGCGTCGAATGCACATTCATGGACCAGGCACAGCTTGCCCCCTTCGACACCATTACACCCAAAACCGTGATGAAAGCGCTCATCACCGAAATCGCCGCTGCCCAGCGCGACATTCGCCAGCTGAAAAAAGACCTGCTTGCCTTTGAGGCCGTGCACACGCTCAAGGCGTGGATCAGGAGTTCGCGTATGCAAAGCCAGCGCGATGCCCGCTACGATTTTCCGTTTTGAGGTGTAACAACAGCGTCAAGGACATTTCAGCCACAGATGAGCACCCGCCCCATAATCGTCGTCGAAGACGACCCTTTTCCGCGCATGCTGAAAGCGTTCCTCGATCCCACGATCGAGCCGCAACGCCTCGCTGCGCTGGCTGATTTTTTTGCGCACGACCTGCCCGATTTCGCGGGCTGGCTGGCGCGCTTGCGCGCGCTGGCCGGGCCGCTGTATCCCGCCACTGTGCAGCCGGTGGCGGATCAGCCTGCATTGCGCGCGCAGTTGCCCGCGGCCACGGTAATCGTCACAGAATCGTTTCACATCGGCGCGCAGGAACTCGCGCTCGCGCCCCAGCTCAAGGTGGTGCAGAAATACGGCACGGTGCTGCGCGGCATCGACACAGCCGCCTGCGCCGCGCGTGGCATCAGGGTGTTGACGCTGCGCCGCCGCGCCAACATTTCATGCGCCGAACACGCGCTGATGCTGATGCTGGCGCTCTCCAAAAAACTGCATCGGCTGCACGGACGCATCAGCATTGAGCAATTGCAGGCCGTCGGCTATCAGCCGAAAATTTTCGACACCGGCTACACGCCCAACTCCGGCTGGCCGCGCGTGCCGGGGCTGTCCGTGCTGTACGGCGCCACGCTGGGCATCATCGGCTTTGGTGAAATTGGCCGTGAGATCGCGCTGCGCGCGCACGCTTTCGGCATGCGTGTGCTGTGCACGCAGCGCACGCCGATGAACGAATCCGAACAACGCGCATGGAATGTGACCTATTGCGAGCGTGATGCGCTACTGCAGCAAAGCGACTGGCTGTGCATACAACTGCCCGAAAATGCCGGCACGCGCGACTATCTCGATCGCGCGCAATTCGCGCTGATGAAGCCCGGCGCCTGTCTCATCAATGTGTCGCGCGCGCAGGTGGTCAATCGCGATGCCTTGCTCGACGCCTTGCGCGCCGGAAACCTCGGCGGTTTTGCGCTTGACCCGCTGTATGAAGAACCGGGCCGCGCCGATGACGAATTATTGCGTTTTGAAAACGTGATCCTCACGCCGCATGTCGCGGCGATGCCGCGTTTTAACGCCTTAAGCGACTTTGAGGATTTGGTGCTTGGCGTTGCAGCGTGTTTTAAATAATTCAATAAAAACAATAAGTTACAGAAACATCATCCCGCTAAGACTTCTTTTCATCAGCCTGCTCGGAAGGCGCTGCCTGTGCTGTCTCTGGCGCCGCTTGCTCATCCGCCGGCGGTTCCACGCCCATCGCGCGCAACACCCACGCAATGGCAAAGCCCCCCACCAGCGGCCACCATTCGGTCAGCACTACCGCCAGCAGCGCTGCCGAAACATAAGTGCAGCCCAGCAGCAACAGGCCGTAATGCCGGCTGCGGTAGAACGCAAAAAACAGCGCCAGCCCCATCGACACAAACAGCGCGGCAAAGCAATAGATTATCCAGCCCAAGGGCACGCGCCCCGACGCCACTGAAGCCACCACTGCAAGCAGCAACCCGCCGATTATCCACTTCATAGCACCGCCCCATCGAAAATAAACCGGGATTCTACACTGACGCACTGCCGTGTTATAAGGCCGGTATGCCAGCGACCCTCCAGCCATCGTCCACGCGCACGCTCAAGACCTGTTGCGGCGTACACATCGTTCACGATGGCCTGTCCGATGTGAGCTACGTATTGCTGCCGCTGCTGGCGCAGACGTTTGGATTAAATCTCGCGCAGGTCGGCATGATCCGCACTGCGCACCGGGTTGCGATGGCGGCATTTCAACTGCCCGCCGGATTCATCGCGGAACGCTTTGGCGAACGCAATCTGCTGGCACTGGGCACGCTGCTCGCGGGGCTGGCGTTTATCGCGCTGGGTTACGCCAATGGGTTCTGGATGATCATCATCTCGCTGTTTTTTGCCGGCATGGGATCAGCGGTGCAGCATCCGCTGTCGTCCACCATCATCTCGCACGCGTATCCGGGCGCAGGCCGCCGCACTGCGCTGGGCACGTATAACTTTGCGGGCGATGTCGGCAAATTCGTGTTCGGCGGCATTGTCAGCCTGTGCGTGCTCGCAGGTATTTCGTGGCAGGCGCCGGTGGTGGGCTTTGGCGTTGCAGCGATACTCACGGCAATCGCAATTTTTTGCTGGATCGCCAATACCCATACGCATTCCGCCGCGAAGCCGAAACCCAAAATTCAGGGCTGGGGCATCCGCAACAAGCCCGCGTTCGCAGCGCTGTGCATGGTGGACATCGTGGACAGCATGACGCGCACCGGCTTTCTCACCTTCATCGCTTTTTTGCTGATCGCCAAAGGCGTGCCCGACGGCTGGGCGGCACTGGCGGTGCCGCTGGTGTTGATCGGCGGCATGGCGGGCAAATACCTGTGCGGCGTGCTCGCCGAAAAACTCGGCGTCATCCGCACCATCGTCATCACCGAAGCCGCTACCGGCGCGGGCATACTCGCAACACTCGCGTTGCCGGGCATGGCGACGTTTTTTCTGCTGCCGCTGGTAGGCGTAGTGCTGCAGGGCACTTCATCGGTGATCTACGGCACCATCGGCGATCTGGTCGATTCCGACAAACTGCCGCGCGCGTTCGCGCTGGTCTATACGGTAGGCGCGGTGTGCGGCATTATCGCGCCGATCGCTTACGGGCTGCTGGGTGACGCCATCGGCATTGAAAAAACCATTGCCATCTCCGGCGTTGTGGTGTTGCTCGCGCTGCCGCTGGCGCTGGTGCTGCGCACAGCCATCGCGCGTCCGCACGCTGCGGTCTGAAGCCCCTATTTCACCATAGTCCGGGTACACTATTTTCGCTTGCTCATCAGGATGTCATCATGCCCAAACAACGCATCAGCTACGTGCCCCTCGAAAAAATGACCCCGGCAATGCACGCCGAAATGGAGCGCTGCGCGCGGGAAGGCACACCCCGACCCGAAAGCTCGGCGGTACGCGCGCATGTGCCGGAGTGCTTCTGGTTTTTCGCCAACGCCTGGAACGATATTTTCCGAAACGGCGTACTCGATCACGCGATCAAGGAACTGTGCCGGGTTTACGTTTCGCGTTCGGTGGTGTGCGAGTTCTGCGGCAACCAGCGCTCGATCAAAGGCGCCGGCGAAGGCCTGAAAGAAACCCACTACGACGATCTGGTGGAGTTTGAAAAATCCGCGCAATACAACGAGCGCCAGAAAGCCGCGCTGTCGCTGGCCGAGGCCATAGTATGGCGGCTGGACACCGACGACAAATTCTGGGAACGCCTGTACCGGCATTTCACCGAAGCGCAAATCGTTGAACTCGGCTGCACGGTGGGCTTAACCCACGGCCAGCAAAGTTTTATCCGCTTGCTCAACATCGATCATCATCAGGTGATGGCGGGCACTGCAGCATCCATGGCGCCCGGCACCGAAACCGCCGAAGCGCTGGCGGCACTCAGAGCCTCACCCAACTATTGGGCGAAGCGTAGCGCGGCGCCCAAGACAAATGCGGCTTGAACGGCGAATAGCCAGACAAATAAAGGGAATAATGTAATCAACAAAAACCGGCTAGGGTGGGCACGCTTTTTGTGCCCACGCCGCGAGTACGCCGCTACGGCGGCGGCCCACCGCATGGGATCGGGGAGTATTGGGTAACCGTAATTGACGATCCGCGTGGGCACAAAAAGCGCGCCCACCCTACGTCCGTTTATTTCCCGAAACTCTTGTTAATTTGTTCGCTGGCGCAAGCGCTGATGAGTTTGTTGAACTCGTCTGCCTGCTTCATGTCAGCCTTCACCTTGCCGTAGGCTTCGCTGTTTTTCTTAGCACAAGTGTTTTGGGCTTCAGTTCTCTTGGGGTCAGTCGTGGGCATTGCGTTAGCTGCTTTACTGCAATCGCAAACTTCCTGGGCCAGTTTCTTGCCATCAAGGCTGTCGCCACAGGCGGACAGCAGCGTAACGGCAAATAGCACAACTAAAAATTGTTTCATGATTTCCTCCTGTTGGTTAATACCTCAAAATTGAAGCAGACTTCGAATACGAGTTTATACCATTCCGGAACCGCGATATTGCTAGTATCGGTGACCATGTCCACTCCCCCGTCGTCCTCGTACTATACCGAACTGTGCCGCAGCTGGATGCGGCTGTACCACTATAGCCATGCCGCTTCCATCCTTGGCTGGGACCGCAATGCCATGATGCCCGCCAAGGGCAACGAAGCGCGCGCTGCGGCGGAGGCAGAACTGCAGGCGCTGATGCATCGCGTGCGTACCGATCCGCGTCTGGCCGAACAGTTGCGCATGGCGGAAGCCGAGCCTTTGAGTGACGCCGAGCGCGCCAACCTGCGCGAGATGCGCCGCGACTGGCGCGATGCGAATGCGCTGCCCGAAGCACTGGTGCAAGCCAAATCACTGGCGGGCGCCAGGTGCGAACACGCCTGGCGCAGCCAGCGCGCCGCCAACGACTGGCGCGGGTTTCTGGAAAACTTTCGCGAGGTGGTGCGCCTTGCGCGCGAGGAAGCCAGGCTGCTCGCCGACGACAGCGGCCTCTCGCGCTACGACGCTCTGATGGAGCGCTATGAACCCGGCTTGCGTGCGGCTGATATCGACCGCATCTTCGGCGAGGTTAAGCAATGGCTGCCGCAACTGATCACGCGCGTGCAGGCAAAGCAGCGCGATGAGCAGGTGATAGTTCCGCTGGGCCCGTTTCCCGTGGCCGCGCAACGGGCGATGAATCTTGCGGTGATGAAGCAACTGGGCTTCGATTTTGAGGGTGGACGGCTCGACCAAAGCACGCATCCGTTTACCGGCGGCGTGCCGGAAGACGTGCGTCTCACCACGCGTTACCGTGAAGACGATTTCGTGCAAAGCCTGATGGGCACTATCCATGAGACCGGTCACGCGCGTTTCGAGCAAAATCTGCCGCGCGAGTGGTTGGGGCAGCCGCTCGGTGTCGCACGCTCGTACGGCATCCATGAAAGCCAGAGCCTGTCGTTCGAAATGCAACTTGCGCGCAGCCGCGAATTCACAGGCCTGTTGGCACCGCTGTTGAGTGAGCACTTCGGCAACCAGCCGGCGTTCGACCCGGACAATCTGCAGCGCCTGCTGACGCGCGTGAAGCCGGGGTTGATACGCGTAAATGCCGACGAGGTGACTTATCCGGCGCACATCATCCTGCGTTATGAGATTGAGCGCGCGCTGATAGAAGGCGAGATCGAGCCGGACGACATCCCCGCGCTGTGGGACGAAAAAATGCAAACCCTGCTGGGTATGGACACGCGCGGCAATTACAAAGACGGCTGCCTGCAGGACGTGCATTGGAGCGATGGCTCGTTCGGCTATTTTCCGAGCTACACGCTGGGGGCGATGTACGCGGCGCAATGGTTTGCCGCAATGCGTCGCGTTACCCCTGATCACGATGCGCGCATCGCCGCAGGCGATTTT
Source organism: Bordetella parapertussis (assembly GCA_945861275.1). Classification (GTDB taxonomy): domain Bacteria; phylum Pseudomonadota; class Gammaproteobacteria; order Burkholderiales; family SG8-41; genus UBA5216. The sequence goes on along the minus strand of CAMATZ010000001.1, from coordinate 105,831 downwards.
GCGCCGGTGTTTGAGTGGCTCAAGGCGAATATCTGGTCACAAGCCAGCCGTTGGGAGACGCCCGAGCTGGTACGCCGGGCCAGTGGTGAAGCGCTCAACCCTGCGCACTTCCGGGCGCATTTGGAGGCGCGGTATCGCCAGAATCGTAGCCCGGAAGAAGCGCAGCGTATTCCGGGTTTCATTGCATCGTGAGCCCATATCTCTATCGCGACGCGAACGTTCTGTGCCGTGCACGTGGTCGAGACATCATCCATTGATCCTGACGACAATTTCCCGGAATACGCTGCGCTCCTTCCGGGCTACACTTGCTGGATTCCAGCCCTCGCTGGAATGACGAATTCATGATCCCGGCCGGGCATGAAGTCCGCAGCGAACCCTTTACCCACAGAAAACCGTGATGAATCCAATAAGTACGCTGCAATCCCGCTGTGTTGTAGTACTTGCATTGCTGTCATGCGCCTTGCTTGCAGTTCCTGCGCGGGCGCAGACCGCTGCGACAGAGCCTGTCCTGAGCTTGTCGAAGGGCTCACGACAGGCCTATCCGGTCAAGCCGATCCGACTTATCGTAGGTTTCATTGCCGGCGGTGGGACCGACAGAATATCGCGCGTGCTGAGCCGCAAACTGACAGACAGCATGGGCCAGCAGGTGATTGTGGATAACCGCGCCGGTGGCGCCGGCCTGGTCGCCGCGGCCATGACAGCGAAAGCGCCGCCGGATGGCTATACCCTGTTGGTGGGCTCCATCAGCGCCCTCGCGACCCATGTCAGCATGTACTCAAAGCTGCCGTACGATCCGGTGCGTGATTTCGCGCCGATTACACTGACCATGATGAGCCCCTATCTGCTGCTGGTGAATCCGTCGCTGCCGGTCGCGACACTCAAGGAATTTGTCGCGCTGGCCAAAGCCGCGCCGGGTAAGCTCAATTGTGCATCGGCCGGCAGCGGCGGTGGCAACCATCTCGCGCAGGAGATGTTCAGGTTCATGGCCGGAATCGACATCGTGCATGTGCCCTACAAGGGCGGCGGCGATCAACTCACCGCGCTGATTTCAGGGGAAGTGCAGGCGAGCTTCAATCTGGTGCCTACCGCAATGCCGCAGGTGCGAGCGGGCCGGGTCAGAGCGCTGGCGATCACCAGCGCGCAGCGCATGGCGATACTGGGCGAGGTGCCTACTATCGCGGAAACCGGCTTGCCGGGCTACGAGGCAACATCGTGGCAAGGTGTGGTGGCGCCCACTGGAACACCGCGCGCAATCATTAACCAGTTGTATGGGGAAATCACCAAGGCGCTGCGCACGACGGAAGTGATAGAGTGGCTTGCCGCCGAAGGCTCTATGCCGGGCGGCATTACGCCGGAGGCGTTTGCGGCGCATATCAAAAGCGAAATCGCGAAGTGGGCAAAAGTAGTAAAGATGTCGGGCGCCAGGGCGGATTGAAGCGCTATGCCAAAACCTGCGTTGCGTCATGAATTTAAAAAGCTGCTGATCGGCTGCCGCACCGTCGCTTTCTCGCTGGGCGCAGCGCTTTGTAGTGCGAACGCATGCCAAGCCCAGACCCCTGCGACAGAGCCTGTCCTGAGCTTGTCGAAGGGCCCGGCACAAACGTATCCAACCCGCGCATTGCGCATGCTCATTCCCGCGGGCAGCGGCGGCGGTGTGGATACCGTTGCACGCATCGTCGGTGCGCCGCTCGCCGCAGCACTGGGCCAGCCGGTGGTGATGGAAAACCGCCCCGGCGCGGGCACCCTGCTCGCCTCGGAACTCACCGCCAAAGCGCTGCCCGATGGCTACACGCTGCTGATGGTCACCAACAGCCACGTCATCAACGCCGGCATACACAAGAATCTACGCTACGACCCGCTCAACGATTTTGCGGAAATCAGTTTCGTCACCACCCTGCCCTATATGCTGGTGGTGCATCCCAGCGTGCCGGCGCGCTCCGTCCGCGAACTTATCGCGCTGGCACGGCAGCATCCAGGCAAACTCTATTTCGCGTCGGCGGGCACCGGCTCCGGCACGCATCTCGCGTTTGAATTGTTCGTCTCGCTGGCAAAAATAGACGCGGTGCATGTGCCCTACAAGAGCGGCACACCGGCATTGGTGGATCTGGCGGGCGGCCATGTGCAAATGATGATCAGCAATATCATCAACTGCATGCCCTATGTGAGAAACAAGCGGCTCGTCGCCTTGGGCGTTTCCTCTGCCAGGCCATCGCCCTCCTATCCGCAATTTCCAACGGTGGCCGCATCCGGCCTGCCGGGCTATGACGCCAGTGCCTGGTACGGCGTGCTCGCACCGGCGCGCGTGCCGGCGGAGATCGTCGCCCGGCTCAATCGCGAGATCAATGCCATACTGCGCACGCCTGAGGTCAGGGAAAAGCTCGCCTCACAGGGCGCGGATGTCGCAGGCAGCACGCCGGAAGAATTCGCTGCCATCCTGCGGCGCGACCTTCAAAAGTGGGCCAGGGTCACGGCGGGACTCAAATTGCAAATTCAGTGATGCTAAATAAAGGATTTTTATGAGCAAATTATTCGAAAAACTGGCGACCGGTGAAATGGGGCTGGGGGTGTGGATCAAAGGCGGACCCAGTTGGGTTGCCACCATTGCGCGCGCCGGATTCGATTTCGTGCGGCCCGACATGATGTTTTCCGCCATCGATTGGCGCGAGCTCGATCACATCAATCGCACGGCACAGGCCGTCGGCATCACCACCTGGGTGCGTGTGCCCGCGAACCCGTGGCTCGCGGGCAACGACTCATTGCAAGTCACCGTCGAGGTGCAGCGCGCATTCAGTCTGGGCATTCCGTTTGTCGGCGCGTCGATTGCGTCCGCTGCGCAGGCGCGCGCGTGCATGGAAGTGTCGCGCGACTGGCATCGTTCCGGCGCGGGAGAGTATCCGAACTCGAATGAATCGTTCGCCGCCATGCATAAGAAGGAAGCCGACGCGGCGGTGTTCGTGCCGCACATCGAAGCGGGAAACTCGATCAAGGAGATCGACGAAATTCTCGACATCGAAGGCCTGCGCGTGATCATGCTCGCGATGACCGATCTCTCCAAAGCACTCAACCTGCCGTTTGCCTATGATCACCCCGATCTGTGGCGCGAAGTGGATCGCATCGTCGCCCGTGCGCAGGCGCGCAAGGTCGTGGTCGCCGCCAACATGGGTTATGCCTTCACCACGCCCGAGCAAATGCGCGACCGCGTCAAGCGCATGCACGATCACGGCATCCGCATCTGCCTGATGCAGGGCGCGGACATCATGCTGGAAAATCTGGCGAAGGCGGTGCTGACCGATATACGCGGCGTGCTGGCATAGACAGCAGCACCCACCAGATTCACGCGCGGACGGTGAGGTGTGGTTTATCGCCTCAGACCCGCGATTCACCCACTGGAAGAATCGCCTGACTTTCAACCTAGAAACGGTAGTTGGACGGGGTGGAGCGTGCGGTTATGGGGGTGCAGGGCAAGGCGCGACGACGCGGAATGGTTGTTCCATTCCAAGGAGTTGCAACGCAGCCTCAGTTGATAAATGAGGCCGCCAGAACCGTGCGATCCGCCCCGTAGCGCTGTCACCAAACGGGTGATCGCTGATAGCATGAAAAACTGTAAGGCCATCAAGAGGTTGGTAGCATCGCGAGCGGTCAACTGCCGTTTCTAGGTTCTAGCAGCGCGCGCATCTTCGCACTGTCTGGCGCATGCAGCACGCCGCGTTCCGTGATTAACGCGGTAACCAATTCTGCGGGCGTCACATCGAATACCAGGTTGCGTACCGCCACGCCTGCCGGCGCCCATTGTGTGTCGCCGTAGCCGGTAACTTCGCTGGCGGCGCGCTCCTCGATGGGAATATCATCGCCTGACACCATAGCAGCATCGATAGTCGAAAGCGGAGCAGCGACATAAAACGGGATGCCGTGGCGTCGTGCCAGCACGGCCACGCTGTAAGTGCCGATCTTGTTTGCTACGTCGCCGTTGGCGGCCACACGATCCGCGCCGACAATCACCGCATCGATTTCGCCGCGGCGCATCAGCAGCCCGGCGGCATTGTCGGCAATTAACGTTACTGGTATCCCGTCCTGCATCAGTTCCCACACTGTGAGCCGCGCGCCCTGCAGGAAGGGCCGGGTTTCATCGGCATAGACGTGGATGCGCTTGCCGGCTTCGACCGCGGAGCGGATTACGCCCAACGCCGTACCATGGCCGGCAGTGGCCAGCGCGCCGGCGTTGCAGTGCGTGAGCACGCGCATGGCGTCGTTGAGCAACGCCGCGCCGTGCTGCCCCATGGCGCGGTTCAGGCGTACGTCTTCATCTGTGATGGCGTGGGCTTCGGCCAGCATTGCGTCGGCCATCGCAGGCCCCGCCGCGCTGTCCATCGCATCGAGTTTGGCGCGCATGCGATTCAGCGCCCAGAACAGGTTGACCGCCGTGGGCCGGCTGGCGGCAAGCACGGCAATGCCTTGTTCCACACCTGCAAGAAACACCGCGCGCGGTTGCGTGCGCAGACGCAGCGCTTCCAACGCCACGCCGTAAGCTGCCGCGCAACCGATCGCCGGCGCGCCGCGCACCACCATGCGCTTTATGCCATCGGCAACAGCGGCGGCTGAGTCATAGCGCAGGTACGCGATGCGTGCCGGCAATGCACGCTGGTCGAGCAATTCCAGCGCATCGTCGTTCCAACGTAACGTACTGTATTTATTGGTTAATTCTTGATTCATCACAATGGCGCTAATGTCCTTCAAATAACTTTACAGCGCGTAGGGCGCAATCCCATTGCGCCGAATGCGGTTTGCAAAGTAGCCATGCGGCGCAATAGGGATTGCGCCCTACGCTGGCGACCGCGCGGCGTAGCCGCCGTATTCGAATTCCGCCTGCGCAATTGCCGCCGGCGGCGCGGAGCGATAGCGCCCATGCGCGCTGGCGCGGGTGATGACGGCGATGTCGTGTTGGTACATTTCTGCCGCGATCTGCGCACTGCGAGCGCTCGTGCCAAACGCGCACAGGCCGAATTCTGCATCGAGAGCTATGCGCGGCGCGGCGTCGATCAGTGCGCTTGCCGCTGTGCCCAGATGCTGGTCGAGATAGGCGCGATAGTGCGTCGCATACGCGCGCACGTCGCGTCCCAGCATCGGCACGCGTTTGGTGTACACCGCATGCTGCGGCGTTGCCGGGCCTTGCTGCGAGATTTCAGCAAGATCGGCGCGTCGCGCGAAAGCCATGCACTGTGCGTCGTTCACGACATGCATCACCAGCGGTACGCCGGCCTCTGCATTAATCTCACGGTGTAGTTTGTCCAAGGCGGTGGCGTCAGGTGTTGCCGCCGCCACGGCGCCCGGCATAATGGCCCACGCATTGCGCGCGCGCAGGTAATTCTCGGCGCGCGTCACCAGTTCGATCATATGTGCATAAGATTCCCGCGCATCGTCGCCGAACGCGACGATGCCGTGAAAGGCCAGCACCAGACCGATGGGGTTCGGCGTGCGGCGCGCGTCAAACACCGCCATGCACGCACGTGCCAGCGCGTGACCGGAATGGTGATAAGGCACCAGCGGTGCGCTGTCGCCGTAGACCTCTGCATGCACGGCTTCGATGTTCTGCACATTCATAGCAGCCAGAACGCTATCGGCGTGGGTGTGTTCAACAAAGCGAAACGGCAGTCCTGCGTGCAACAGCGTTTCGATCGAGGGCCGCGGCGCGGGCCGGCGTGCGAGGCAGGCGTCGAGCGCATGCATCATATCGGCGTTGCCGAGAGAGTCCCGTTGCAGCACTTGCAGCACGCCATCGAGCCGCAGCGGCGTGAACGCATGTTCATCGACACCGGCAAGATCGCTGCCGGTGCCCTTGACATAGAGCACGCGCGCGCCGCCTTCATTGCGCTTCACCGAGGTGTTGCCGCCGCCGTGCAGCACCAGCGAGTCGTCGCCGCCCAGCAGCCGCGAGCTATAGGCGCGTAGCGCAAGTTCGCCGTCGCAGCAGGCGGCATCCACTTCGTTCCACAGGCATTGCATGGGCTGATTATAGAATGCCGACCGTGAAGCGGCGCAGGCGCGTGATTTTTTCCGCGCCTATTTGAGGATTGCATTACCCCGTGACAAATTCGCGCATGGTGCTTCTTTCCCTCACCCTCGGTCGGCTCCGCCCCCCCTCGCTTCGCTCTCCCCGGGGGGAGAGGGATGAAAAGCCCTTCTCCCCCCGGGACAAGGGAACACTTGCAGCGGAGCAGAAGGGTGGGGAGAGCGTAGCGAGGGGGCCGCAGGCGGGAAAAAATGTCACGCAGATACGTAATCCTCAATAGTCCGGCACAGCAAGCGGATTATTTGTATTCGAGCGCAAGCGCAACGTTACGCTCGCTCTCACACAGCGCACGATCAGTCGAGCTTCATCTTTGCCGCCGTCACCACCTTTGCCCAGCGCTCGGTCTCCTCGCGCAGCACAGCCGTGAACTGCTCCGGCGTGCCGCCGATCACGTCCAGGCCCTGCGCCACCAGCTTGTCACGCATGTCAGGGTGAGCCAGCGCCTTAACCGCCTCGGCGTGCAGGCGCGCGATGATCTCGCGCGGCGTGCCGGCGGGGACCAGCAGGCCCGCCCCGGCACTCGACTCGTGTCCCGACAGGCCCGCCTCGGCCATGGTCGGCACATCCGGCATTACGGCCATGCGCTTGTTCGCGCACACCGCGAGCATGCGCAGGCGCCCCGCCTTCACGAACGGCAAGGTGAGCGGCACGCTGATGAAAATCACTTCGATCTGGCCGCCGACCACGGCATTGAGTGCAGGCCCGCCGCCCTTGAACGGCACGTGCAGCAGATCCACCTTCGCAAGCATCTTATAGAGCTCCGCGGCAAGATGGTTGGCACTGCCATTGCCGGCAGAGGCGTAGGACAACTTCGCTGGGCGCGCACGCACCAGCGCCGTAAATTCCTTCAGCGATTTCACCGGCAGCAACGGATGCACCATCAGGCCGGAGGGACTGGAGGCGATCAGCGAGACTGGCGAAAGGTCCCGCGCGGGGTCGAAGCCCGTGCGTCCGTAGAGCAATGGATTGATGGTGAGCTGGCTCTTCGATCCCATCAACAGTGTATAGCCGTCGGGCGCTGACTTCGCCACTTGCTCAGCCCCGATGTTGCCGTTGGCGCCGGCGCGATTGTCGATCACCACCGGCTGCCCGAAGGCTTCGCTCAGGCGCTGGGCCAGCGGGCGCGCGATGAGATCGACCGGACCGCCCGCTGAGTAGGCCACCACCATGCGCAGCGGCTTTGCCGGCCAGGGTTCGGCGGCATGCGCAATTGCCGGTAACTGCAGAAACATCAATACCACGAACGCAGCTCGCAGCACCGGCAATCGCGTTCTCCTGCTGTCCTGCAGGAGCGGGCTTGCCGTGCCACTGCAAAACAGTGTTGAGGAAATTTAAGTCACCTTTTTCACCAGACTGCAAAGAATGCTCTGCGTGACGCAACGCCCCCCCGGAATACGCTGCGCTTCTTCCGGGCTACGCGCTTATTGCGGTTCGATTTTCGTTGCGCGCACGATCTCGCCGTAACGCTTGACTTCTTCCTGCACCAGTTTGCGGAATTCGGCCGGGCTGCGCCCGTCGGTCTCGTAGCCGCCTTCGGCCATGTACTCGCGCACTTTCGGCACTTGCAGCGCTTTGTGAACTTCGGATTGGATTTTATCGGCGATCCTTGGGGGCGTTTTCGCGGGTGCAAACCAACCGTGCCAGCCGCCAATGATGTAGAACCCGGGGATTGCCGCCTCGGCAATGGTCGGCACCTCCGGCAGCACCTTCCACCGCGTCTTGCCGGAAAATCCCAGCGCGCGCACCTTGCCGGCCTTGATTTGCTGCAAGGAAATTATCGGCGGAATGAGCATCACCTGCACCTCGCCGGCAAGCAGCGCGGTGAACGCCGGCGCAACGCCTTTGTAAGGCACATGCGTCAGCGCTATGCCTGCCTTCATATCGAAATATTCGACTGCGAGATGCAAGGTGTTGCCGACCCCGGGCGAGCCATAGGCGAGTTGCTTGGGCTTGTTCTTCACCAGTGCGATCAATTCCGCTACCGATTGCACCGGCACAGAGGGGTGGACCAGCAGCAGGTAGCCCTCTCCCAGCGCGAGATTGGTGACCGGCAAAAAGTCTTCCACCTGGTAAGGCAGTTTGCGATAAACGCTCGGATTGATCGCGAACGCAGCGGTCACGTGCAGCAGCGTGTATCCGTCGGGGGCGGCCTTCGCGACGATCTCGGAGCCGATGATGCTGTTCGCGCCGCCGCGGTTGTCGATGATGAAGGACTGTCCGAGTTGACGTTCCAGTTCATGGGTCACCGAACGTGCGATGACATCCGACGTGCCGCCGGCCGGAAACGGCACGACAATGCGTACGGGACGGCTCGGAAACGCCTGCCCGCTCGCGTTTGTCGCGACAAACGCGAGCGCTGCAATAATCGAGATTGACCAACGAAGCATGCGGGATTCCAGCAGACTATCAAGCGTGTAAGAAATCAAAAATCCCTTTTTTACGAATAGGTAATCTATTCCCCCACAGGCGAACAGTCAAACGCGTGAATTTTCAATCGCGATGTGAGCTTTTCGGATAAGCGACGAGGGAGGGTGCTAACTATTTATCCTGCCAAAGGCAGTAACTTGCCATCTTTGTCGGACTGCAATTGCGCGTAGCTCTGCCCATCCACCGTGCCTTGCGCCAGCCACTCCAGGGTCGCCTTATGCAACACAAATCGCACGCGCTCGTATTGCATGAAGTGTGAAGCGCAGCCGACTTTGATGTAAACGCGGTTGTCCATCTTGAGACCGCCCCAGGTTTTAAAGCGTGCGTTGTAATTATCGAACTCTCCCAGCAGACACAGCGTCGGCGCCTGGATGCTGCCGATGTTGGCGCGCCAGCCGTAGTTCATGCGGTTGGGTGCGCGCATGATGCCGCGGCCGTCCGCGGTCCAGTGCGCGCCGAGGCCGTCTTCTTTCATCAGTGCCTGCCACATGATTTCGCGGATTTCGGGATGCTCGATCTGGCCTTCGCTGCGGCAGTCGTTGTGCCAGCGCTTTTCCATCAGCATGTCCCAACTTTGCAGAATCATCGGCGCGCCGGGTTCAGGAAACGGATTCGGCGGCGTGTCGCTGGGGAAATACGGGGCGGGGCCGTAGAGCACCAGCTTGTCCACCTTATCGGGATGCATCGCCGCGAAACCGCCCGCGCGCGGCGTGCCGGTGGACCAGCCGATCATGCTGATGCGTTCAACGTGCCGCAATGCCATGATGAACCTGACCACGGTTTCAACTTCATCGTGCTCGGTGCGGCTGGACACCAGCTTAAATGGGTAACGCGGCGCACATTTTTCTTTCAGCACATGCGGAATCAGATGGTGCTGTGACGCGGCATCAACATTGCAGGGATCATCCATCATCGGCTTGGGCGACGAGCCATAGGCGGTGTGCGTCATTGCGAATACGTCATAACCCGCGCGCGCCAGCACGCGCATGAAGCTGTAGTCGTCTTTGTAGTCGAGGTCATAGGCCACGTTGGATGGCGAAAAGCCGCCGTGGACGAACAGCACCACGTGGGGCTTGTCGCTTGCCGCCACCGCTGGCGCGACTTTCTCGCGTAAGTGCAGCCCCACGGTCTGGCCCAGGTTGGCGGGCACGGTGGATACATGGGTGACGAAGCAGTCTATGGTCTGGATGGCATCATTCATATTGAGGCAGTCTTTAATATTCTCGTTATACGTATTCACCGGCATTCTAATGGGCCGCGCGGCCTTGTGCGGGTAGAATCCCTTTTCACCGGAGGTTCCGATGCAGTCCATATTATTTCGCGTGCTGGCACTGGTTTCAGGAGCGCTGATTTACACGCACGCGCCCGCCCAATCCTACCCTGCAAAACAAATCCGCATCGTCGTCGGCTTCGTGCCCGGCGGCGGCAGCGATTTCATCGCGCGCCTGGTGTCGGCAAAACTTACCGACGTTTTCGGACGGCCGGTGATTGTCGAAAACCGTCCCGGCGCAAGCGGAGCCATCGCCACCGAGTTGATTGCCAAAGCGCCCGCCGACGGCTACGCACTGTTGCTCGGCAGTGCCGGGCCGTTCAGCATTCTTCCCGCGTTGTCGTCAAGAACACCGTATGACGCACTCAAGGATTTTGATCCGGTCACACTGGTGGTGATCATGCCTTTCGTTACCACTGTGCACCCTTCACTACCGGTGAAAAACATCAAGGAACTGATCGCGCTCGCACGCGCGCGGCCGGGGCAACTGAATTTCGGCTCGCCCGGCCACGGCAGCACCAATCATCTTTCCGGTGAAATGCTCAAGATGATGGCGAAGATCGACCTGGTGCATGTGCCGTACAAGGGTGTGTCTGCCGCGATGGCGGATGTGATCGCCGGCCAAATCCAGATCCTGTCGGGCGATCTGACGACGCTGATGCCGCAAGTGAAAAGCGGCAGGCTGCGCGCGATAGCAGTCACCTCGGCCAAACGTTCGACGATGGCGCCGGAGATTCCCACCATTGCCGAATCCGGCGTGGCGGGCTATGACGCCAGCGGCTGGTTTGGCGTAGTGGCACCCGCCGGCACGCCGCGCGCAGTGATCGAGCGGCTTAATGCGGAAATGGTCAAAGGCATTACCACCCCGGAATCACGCGAACGGCTCGGCACGCTCGGCGGCGACGTGGTGGCGAATACACCGCCTGAGTTCGCAACCTTCATCCGCGCCGATCATGCGAAGTGGGCCAGGCTGGTAGCAGCTACAGGATTGAGAGATAAACCGTAAGTATTTGTTTTTAAACAAAATGTCCACCAGCTACCCCGCGTTATTTTCTCCCTTTACCCTCGCCGGCAAGCGCCTAAAAAATCGCATCGTGCATGCGTCGATGACTACGCGCATGGGCGACAACGGGCGCGTCACTGAACGCCAGTTGCACTACTACGCCAATCGCGCCATCGGCGGAGCGGCGATGATCGTCACCGAACCGCTGTCGATGGCGCAGCATCAGCACATTCCATTCAAAATCGTCGCTTACAACGATGACGAACTCGACGGTCTCAAGCGCTGGGCCGCTGCCGTTGAATCTCATGACTGCCGCCTGCTCGGCCAAATCCAGGACCCCGGCCGCGGCCGCCATGAGGTTGGGCGTACTCTCGAAGCCGTGGGCGCGTCGGCACTGCCCGACGATTTGAGCGGGACAGTACCGCGCCCGCTCACCGTCGATGAAATCCGCCGCATGAACGACGACTTCGCGCAGTCGGCAGCGCGCCTCAAACGCTGCGGCTTCAGCGGGGTGGAGATTTCCGCCGGGCACGGCCATTTGTTTCATCAGTTTCTATCGCCATGGTCGAACGCGCGTGAGGATGAATACGGCGGCGATCTCATAGGGCGTACGCGCCTAATCAGCGAAATGATCGCGGGCATACGCAACGCCTGCGGACACGATTTCATACTCGGCTTGAAACTCCCCGGTGATGACGGCGTGCCCGGCGGCGTCAATCCCGTCGAAGCAGCCGCCATCGCGGCCCACCTGACTGCTGACAAAACCGTCGATTACGTGACCCTTGCGCAAGGCAGCCACGCGCGCTCACTCGAAATGCACGTGCCCGATGACCACGGACCGCGCGCAGTCTATATGCCGCTGTTTCGCGCCATGCGCGATGCGGTGAATGGCCTGCCATTGATCGCCCTGGGGCGCATCACCGATCCTGCCGAGGCCGACGCCATCATCGCCAGCGGCGATGCCGAACTGGTGGCCCTGGGCCGCGCGCTGGTGGCCGATCCCGCATGGCCGCTGAAGGCCGCGCACGAGCGCGCGCACGACATTCGTTACTGCGTGTCGTGTAATAACTGCTGGTACGTGGGCGCGGCATTCCACCAGCCCTTGGCGTGCGACAACAATCCGCGCGTGGCGCAGGCCAATGAAGCAGATTACTGGCCTGTTCCGGCGCCGGCAAAAAAGCGCGTGGTCGTTATCGGCGCCGGCGTTGCGGGCATGGAAGCGGCATGGACCGCAGCGGCACGCGGCCATGAAGTTACGGTGTTCAGCCGCTCGCGCGATATCGGCGGTAAAGCGCGGCTGCGCGCGCTGCTGCCGGGCGGCGAGGCCGTCAGTAGCGTCTACGATTATCAGCACACTGCCGCGCAGCGTGCCGGAGTACGGTTTGAGATGGGCGTAGCTGCCACCGTTGACGGCGTGCTGGCGCGGCAACCCGATTCCGTCATCCTCGCCACGGGTGCGAGCATGGTCGCACCACGCTGGCTGCCGCCGCAGGCGCGCGAAGTCGTCGGCGATCTGCGTTCAGCGATGCAGGATGTGCTGCACATCAAGGGCAGGCAAGCGGGCGCAGCCGTCATCTATGATACCGATCAATCCGAAGGCACCTACGCCAGTGCGGAACTGTTGCAAAAAATATTCGAGCGTGTGGTGATCGTGACCACCCGCGACACCATCGCCGAAGAAACCGCGATGGTCACGCACCAGGGCATCAATCGCCGTCTCAGCGCCAAGGGCATTGAGGTGATGACGCTGTCGCAACCGCGCTGGGACGACGATTTTGAAAACGGCAATCTGGAAATCGCGCAGGTGTATACGGGCGCAAAAACCGTGCTCCGCAACGTCGCGTTCTTCGCCTATTCAACGCCGCGCGCACCGGACATCGCACTGGTTGCGCCGCTGCGCGCGGCCGGCATCGAGGTGCGTTTGATCGGCGATTGTCTGGCGCCGCGCAACGTGATGGCAGCCACAGCCGAAGGGCACGCGGCGGGGCATGCGGTTTAGGGGTGTACGCGTAGCGCCGGGTGCTGCGTGTTTGGCGCATCTTTGCAGACCGCCAGACCCATACTGGACCGAGCGAATTTTCGCGGTATCGCTTGCCGTGGTATCGTTAGCGCTCTGAAAGCAGTTGACGGAACAATCCAATGGAATTCATTCAATTGACGAAATTCATCGCTAGTGTACTGTCCCTTAAATAACTTGACAGACTTTCCGGCAGCCCCCGTAGGGCGCAATCCCATTGCGCCGAATGCGGTTTGCAACGTAGCCATGCGGCGCAATAAGGATTGCGCCCTACGCTCTGTAAAGTTATTTGAGGGGCACTACACCAGGATTCATGACTTTTCGCCATCAGGAGCATGCCGATGAAAAACGCGACACCGCTGTCAGACATCAAGCCCGAGCAGTTGGTGGCGGGCATTCGGGAATGGGTGTCGCTCGAGACACCACCGCACGACGTGCCGCGGTTGCAGGAATTCGCGGAACTCGCTTGTTATCAGGCGCGACAAGCAGGTCTCATCGCAGAACTGATCCCGGTGAGCAACACAAAGCAGTCGCTGGTACGCATCCGCGCAAACAGCGAAAGCAACGAAAAAGCCGTTCTCGTACTGGCACACTATGACACCGTTCACCCGATCGGCACCGTCGGGCGCAACCGCGTGCGAGTCGAGGACGACAAGATGTTCGGGCCCGGAACCTATGACATGAAAGCAGGAGCCTACCTTGCGCTGCAAGCGATGTCCGCGCTTTACAGGGAGCGGCAGCCGGCGCGCCCGGTTGAGCTTCTGCTGGTCCCCGACGAAGAGAGTGGCAGTCGGCTGTCGCGTACCACCATAGAGGAATTCGCACGAAATGCGGCGTTCACATTGGTCGCCGAGCCTGCGCGACCCGGCGGTCATTGCGTGACCAGCCGCAAAGGCACCGGGTATGTCAATATTACAGCGATCGGAGTTCCATCGCATGCCGGAACGGATCACGCCAAGGGCCGCAGTGCCATCCGCGAAATCGCGAACCAGGCGCTTGCGCTGGAAGCCATGACCGACTACGGCGAGGGCGTCACGCTGAGCGTCGGGCGTATCGACGGCGGCACCAATCGCAACGTCGTGCCCGAACGCGCGAGCTTGATTGCCGATTTTCGGGTCGTGACCCAAGCGCAGGCGGATCGCTTATTGGCTGTCGTCAGAGCGCTGACGCCAGTGGTCGACGGCGTCAGGCTGGAAATCGAAGCCAATCTTAACCGGCCGCCGTTTGAACGCTCGCCGCATGTGCAGGCACTGTTTGAACGAGCGCAACGTGTTGCGCGCGCTACCGGTTTTGAGCTGGGGGAGGTGCCGCGCACCGGCGGCGGCAGCGACGGAAATTTCACCGCCGCTTTCGGCGTGCCGACGTTGGACGGGTTGGGTGCTGAAGGAGATGGCGCGCATACCTTAAATGAGTACATTGTGGTATCGACGCTTCCTCAACGGCTGCAATTCCTGCATAACATGCTGCGTGATCTCGCTTGGGAGCCCGTGTTCGCGTAGCACATGAATACATCGTGGCTGATTGCATGGTTCGGCAGGCGCGGCATCTATTACGGCTGGGTCATCGTCGCCGTGATGTTTGTCACGCTCTTCATTTCCCTCGGCTTCCGCTTCGCTTTCGGCGTCTTCTATTCCGCCATCCTTGACGAGACCGGTTGGGGGCGCGCGGAGACGGCGGGCGTGGTTTCCGCCGCCATGATCGTCTACGCCTGCACGGCGGCCCTGAGCGGCTACCTGTTTGACCGCCTGGGCGCGCGCGTGCTGTTTCCCATCGGCGCGCTGTGCATGGGGGCGGGGCTGATGCTCTGCTCAAAGAGCGATTCCCTGGCCGGCTTGACCATCTCCTACGGCATCATGCTCGGGATCAGCTACGCGGCGCTGGGGTTCATTCCGCACATGGCCATTGTCCCCCGCTGGTTCGATCGGCGGCGGGGGCTGGCCTCCGCAGTATCCCTGGCCGGCGTGGGCCTGGGCTCCCTCGGCGTGGCAGCCCTGAGCGCGGAATTGATCGTGCACATCGGGTGGCGCGAAACGATGTGGTGGTTCGGCATTGCGGCGATGGTGGTGTTGATCCCCATCAACCTCGTATTCCATCCCCATTCCGCTGAGCGCGTTGGCCTGGTGCCCGATGGCCTGCCCGCGCCACCTGCCACAGCGACCGCGCCGGTCAAGGCCGGCGCGACCATCGGCGATGCGCTTCGCAGCCCGGTCTTCTGGCTACTGTCCCTCTCCGTCACCATGACCGGCCTGTGCAACATGATCATGGTTGTGCACCAGACGCGGTTGCTGGTGGACATGGGATACAGTCTGTCGTTGGCGGCGCTAATCTTCGGCATGCTCGGCGTGATGCGTGCCTTCGGCGGCCTGATCTGGGGGCCGCTTTCCGACCGCATCGGTCGCACGATCTGCGTCGTCTTCATCTGCAGCATCAGCATCGTCGGGCTGGCGCTGCTGTGGCTGACATCCCTCCTTCCGGCCGAATCCTCAACCCTGCGCATCGCCCTGCTCTCGGGCTACCTGCTGACGTTCGGCATCGGCTACAACGCCATGGCCCCGGTCTACGCCTCCGCCGTCTCTGACAAGTTCGCGGGCAAGAACCTGGGCACGATCCTCGGGCTGCTCGACCTGGGCTTCGGCCTGGGCTCGGCGCTGGGCCCTTGGTGGGCGGGCTGGATGTTCGACCGTTACGGCAGTTACGGCGGCGTCATCCTTGGTGTCGCGGCGGGCGTGGTGATCACGGGCTTCGCGCTGGGGGCCGCGACGCGGCGACGAGTGCTGGTCTAGATCAGAAATTTATACTAAAGCCGTACATTCCAAATACCTGGAGATAAAGGATCAGCATGGCTGAACAAATCGAAAAGCTCGCGCAGTTCGTCGCCGACACACAGTGGGAAGATATTCCCCGGCCGGTTCAGCAGCACGCTCATCTCGTGCTGCTTGACACGATCGGGGTAATTCTGGCCGGCTCCATACAACCGGAGGTGCGGCGGTTGCACGAAGGCTTGAATGCGAGCGCAGGCACGGGAGCAACCGTGTTCACGCGCGGCTGGCCCATCACCGATGCCGGTCGTGCTGCGCTCCTCAATGGCATTGCCGGTCGTTCGATCGAGCTCTGCGAGCTGCACGATGAGGTTTCGGCGCAGGCAGCGGTGCAGATCGTGCCCGGTCTACTGGCCGTCGCTGAATCGGCGCGCTGCAGCGGTCGCGAAATCCTGACCGCGCTCGTCGTCGCGTATGATTTTGCCATCCGCGTGGGCGCAGCTACAACGCGGCGACCGCTCGCACACCCGAACGGCCAGGCGTCCTTGCTGGGCGCCATCGCTGCGGCTGCCCGCGCGCGAGGGCTCAACGCTGCTCAAACCAGCACTGCAGTGCGTATCGGCGCCAACCTGGTGGTAAGCGCCGCTTATAGCAACGTAGTCGCTGGTGCGACAACGCTCAACGTGGCGGGCGGGATGAGCGGTTTCGCAGCCGCGCTGGCGCCGGAATTGGCGCTTGCCGGTTTCATAGCACAGGACAACGCCATCGAGCAGGCGATGACCAGTCTCGTAAGTGATGGCTTCGATGCCTCGCATCTGCTGGACGAGCTCGGCACGCGGTGGGAGATTACCCACAATCACTTCCGCCTGCGCGCCTGCTGCTATCCGATCTATCCCGCGCTCGACGCGCTCGAGGATGCCCTCGCAGAGTTGCATCCGAAGCCTGAAGAGGTAGAGCGGATCGACGTGGCCACGTATAAGTTTGCTGCGGGAATGTGCAACGCGGATCCGCCGACGTATTTCGGTGGCAAGTACTCGCTGCCGCACGCGGCGGCGGCGTTGGTGGTTAACGGCCATCTGCGCTATGAATCGTTTACCGAAGCGGCTTTGCACAATCCGCTCATTGCAGCGCTGCGCCATCGCGTGCACATCACCGAAGATGCCGATATGTCCGCGGCGTTGCCGCGCCTCAAGCCCGCCCGCGTGACGCTTACGCTGAAAGATGGCCGCCAGGCGACGTATGCCCATGAGAACGACAGGCACATCGGCGAGCCCTGCAACGAGTCCGACGTTCGCGAAAAATTCCGCGGGCTTGCTGGATTGGTGCTCACGCCGGAAGGCGTGAAAGCGGTTGAAATCGCCGTCGATGATTGCGTGAAGTGGCCTGGCGTCGATACACTGCTGAAAGTGTTACGGGGCCACGGTCGCGCATAACGAATAATTAGAGAACGAAAGGGAGCAGATGGCACTGGATCTCATCATTCGAAACGCCAGGCGTTCGAGTACAGCAACGGGAAATCCAGCAGTAGATATCGGCGTGCGGGACGGCATTATTGTTGCGGTGGAGCCCAATCTCTCCGCCGATGGCCCGGTGCACGATGCCGGCGGCAGGCTTGTTTCACCTGGACTTATCGAGAGCCACTTTCACCTCGACAAGGCATTGACGATCGATCGTACGCCCTACCAACCCAATCGCATGGCTCGCGATCACATGGAGCGTACCGCGTCGATCAAGCACACGTTTACAGCGGAAGATATTTACGCGCGGGCCCAAGCTACCATCGAGCAGTGTCTGCTACACGGCGTTACACATATGCGGACGCAGGTCGAGGTCGACCCGAACGTGGGGTTGCTCGGGTTCGAAGCGGTTGAACAGCTTCGCAAAGACTATGCCTGGGCGATCGATATCCAGCCCTGCGTCTTTCTGCAGGAAGGTTGGACGGACGTGGAGGGTGCCGACGAGAATCTGGTCCACTGCCTGGATCGTGGCGCGCCGGTGGTTGGCGGTGGCATCCGCTATGACAAGGATGGGCCCGGCCAAATCCGCCGGGTTTTCGAGTTGGCGCAGCACTATGACGTTGACGTGGATTTCCATCTCGATGGCGGATACGACGTGACTGAGCTCGATTACCCGCAAGTGTGCGAGATCACGGATCGCATCCGCTGGCAGGGGCGCGTTGCCTTTGGCCATGGCTCCAAAATTTCCTGCATGCCCGTCAAAGACCAGGCAGCCGTGGGTAAGCGGCTCGGGCAGTCTGGCGTGTCGCTGGCGGTGCTGCCCGCGACCGACCTATTCAATGCAGGACGGCATATGGAGCACAGTGTGATCCGCGGCGTAACCGACGCCAACACGCTGATCGAAAACGGCGCCAATTGCACACTATCCACCAACAACGTTCTGAACGCCTTTACGCCCTATGGGGACTGTTCTCTTACCCGGACTGCAAATCTTTATGCCAACATCGTTCAGCGCTATGGGCCAACGGATTTGGGTGTTTGTTTTGAAATGATCACGCATCGCGCGGCAAAATTGATGCGGCTGGCCGATTACGGCATCGCAGTGGGCAAGGCGGCGGACCTGGTGGTGTGGGGCGAAGCATTGGCCTCCGATGTGATCGCAAAGTGTGCATTGCCGCTTGCCGGGTTCAAGCGCGGGCGGCGACTATTTCTGCGTCAATTGCCGACGCTCGAACGGCCGTGAGCATCCGTTGGTGTACGCCCGTTAATCTGAAATTCCTTCAACGCTGAGGCGCGTATGGCCCGACACTTGCGAATGGCAGCGGCACAGCTTGGGCCGCTACACCTCTCAGACACACGAACCTCAGCTACCAAGCGGCTGGTGAACCTGCTGCGCGAGGCGCACGGCATGGGTGCTAAGTTTGTGGTGTTTCCCGAACTCGCGTTCACGACATTTTTCCCGCGCCATTGGTACGCAGACCTCGCCAAAGTCGATCGCCGGTTCTTCGAAGCCACCATGCCTTCCGCTGAAACACAGCCGCTCTTCGACGAAGCAAAGAAACTCGGCATGGGCTTCTACATTGGGTATGCGGAATTGGTTCAGGAGGCGGGCCGCACGCGCCGCTTTAACACAGCGATCCTGGTCGGGCCGGATGGTTCGATCGCTGGAAAATACCGCAAAATTCACCTTCCCGGGCACGCGGAGCATAAGCCGGACGCTGCATTTCAGCACCTGGAAAAAAAATATTTCGAAGTCGGCGACCTGGGGTTTCGCGTGTGGCGTTTCATGAACACGATCACCGGAATGTTGATCTGCAACGACCGGCGCTGGCCGGAGGCTTTCCGCGTGCTCGCGCTGCAGGGGGCCGAGCTCGTTGCACTGGGTTTTAACACGCCCAGCGAAAACCTGAGCTATGCGGAACCGCCGGCGCTGCGTGTGCATCATCACCTCATCATGGCGCAGGCTATGGCTTTCCAGAACGCGACCTGGCTGGTGGAGACAGCAAAGTGCGGTTTTGAGGATGGCAATCGGATGTTCGGGCATTCGCTGATTGTCGCGCCAACGGGCGAGATCGCGGCAAAATCAGTCAGCGAAGAAGATGAGGTGATCTGTTTCAACGCGGACCTCGACCTCGCCGCCGATCTCAAGCGTACGATGTTCAACTTTGCAGCACACCGCCGACCCGAGCACTACCGGCTGATCGTTGATCGTATTGGCGCCGAGATCACCCCGGCGGAAGGTCTGTAAGACGAATCCTGTAACCCAAAAAACAGCAGTTCAGCCACAGAGAACACAGAGAAATTCAAAGAGTTACGCTAACGCTGCACACTCACCCAACGGGTGGGAGTCGCAAACCGATTTATGCTCTTGATTTTCCTCTGTGTGTCTCTGTGTCCTCTGTGGCAAATGCTTTTTCCAGGGTTATGGATATCAGCCGATTGTAGCGCCGGACTCTTTCACTACCTTACGCCATTTCGCCAGCTCTGAGCGGATAAACGCCGCGAATGCTTCCGGCGTGCTGCCGACCAGATCCACGCCCTGCGCGCGGAAGCGCTCCTTCATCTCGGGCGCATTGAGGATGGCGGCGATGTCGTGGTTGAGCCGCAGCACAATCGGACGCGGCGTTGCGGCCGGCGCAAACATGCCGATCCAGTTCGTCACATCGTAACCCGGCACCCCCGATTCCGCGATGGTCGGCAGCTCCGGCGCCTGCTGTGAACGCCGCGCCGTCGACACAGCGATTGCGCGCAATCTTCCCGAACGCGCGTGCGGCATCGCCGTTACGAGATTGCTGAAGAACATGTGTACGCGCCCGCCGATGAGATCGTTAAGCGCTGCGGCGTTGCCCTTGTATGGCACGTGAACGATGTCCACGCGCGCCATCGCCTTCAGCATCTCGCCTGCCATGTGCGTGGGACTGCCGCTGCCAACGGAAGCGAAGTCTACGCGGCCCGGCTTCGACTTTGCGAGCGCGATCAGTTCAGGAACGGATTGCGCCTGAACCGCGGGATGCACGAACAGGCCTAGCGGAAACATCGCGGCGAGGGTGATCGGCGCGAAATCGTTGATGGGATCATAGCCGAGCTTCGGATAGAGGCTCGCGTTTATCGCGTGCGTACCGATGTGGCCGGTAAGCAGCGTGTAGCCGTCGGGTGCGGCGCGCGCCGCGATTTCGACGCCAATAACGCCGCCGGCGCCACCGCGGTTATCAATGACGACCTGTTGTCCGAGCGAGCCGCCAAGTCGCTCGCCCACCGCACGCGCCACGATGTCGAGTATGCCTGCGGCGGCGAACGGGACAATCATGCGGATAGGCTTGCCTGGGTAATCCTGCGAGTGCACGGATGCGGCGGCGAGGCCCAACGTCAGCACGACGGCGCGGGTGGGACGCGGCAAAAGAACACGTTTTGAATCCATCAGCGGCACAACCTTCCAGAAATCAGGCGCATCACAGAGTGGCGAGCATTCCGGTGAGCAGCCGTGTGCCGAGCGCAAAGTCCGCCATGTCCATCGCTTCGAGCGGATTATGGCTGCCGTGGCTGTTGCGAACGAAGATCATACCGGCGCGGTAGCCCGCGTTGGCGAAATCCTGAGCGTCGTGGCCAGCGCCGCTTGGAATCTCCATCGCCGCAATGCCGAGGTTGCGGCAGCCGGCGAGCATCCGTTCGCGCAACTGCGCGTCCATCGCGGCGGGCCGTAGCAGCGAGAACGGCGCAAAATCAAAGCGCACCCGGCGGCGCTGCGCGATCTGCGATGAAAACCGCACCACCAGCGACTGCATCGCGCTAAGCGTCTTCTCGTCCTGGCTGCGAAACTCGAGGGTGAACCCGACCTCGCCCGGCACCTTGGTGAGCGCATGTTGCTTGTCGTCTGTAAAAAACTTGCCCACCGTGAAGACGAGATCGCCGCCGTCGGCGCGCACGCAAGACCACTCGCTGTCGAGTTCGTGCACCAGCTCTACGGTCGCCATCACCGCATCGCTGCGGTAGTCGTGTGGTACTGCGCCCGAATGGGTATACGCGCCCAGGCAGCGACAAGAGCGCCCGCGCATCGCGCCCCGGATCGCGGTAACGACGCCGACAGGGATGCCACGCGCTTCGAGCACCGGTCCCTGTTCGATGTGAAGTTCGAGATAGCCTCTGAACTTCGCCGGTGACAGATGCGGTGCGCCACGCCCGACGCGCGCGGGATCGGCCCCCGCTTCCTGCATATGAGTACGCAGTGTCTTGCCGGTGCGGCTGTTGATGGCGGTATCGAGTTCCGTCGCCGGCAGCAGCCCCAGCGCGGCGCGGCTGCCGATATGGCCATCATGCTGGCCCCCGTACCACGCGGACAGTTCTTCCGCGCGTATGGCCATCACCGTGACGTCGCACGGCGGCACGAAACGGCTGCGCCGAAACGCGGCCAATGCCGTGATTCCCGCGACGACACCGGCAAAACCGTCGTAGTTGCCGCCGCTCGGTACGGAGTCGACATGAGATCCTGCAAGCCACGCGGGCGCCGCGCGGTCGACTCCAGGCAGCGTCAGGTAAAGATTGCCGAAAGGGTCGCTGCATTTCTCGAGGCCGAGCTCGTCCGCGGCGCGCCCCAGCAGGTCGAGCGCGAGCTGTTCACCCTTGCCGTAGGGCTCGCGATTGACACCGACCTCATCGGCAGTCGTCGCGCGAGCCTCGTCGAAAAGCGCCTGCGCGAGCGGCATGGAGGCTTCGACGGCAGCAGCGAGGCGTTCGGCGGATAGCGGTGTGCTTGGCATAAATTAGCGACGCGCGGCGGCCCAGGGTTGAAACCGATCGCGAGGTTCGCAGAAATGCGTTCCTGCTCCCGGTGACCGCTACCCGCGTGGTTTGACCCACGTTTCTGACCATGCCAGGCATGCGCTCGTCGACTGGCGATCTCCACGCATCTCCATCCATGGCGCGTCGGGTGCGAAGCGACCATTGAGTTCGATCTGTGCCGACTTGGCGGGAAAGAACGTGCTGAATACGCCGATGGGACGATTGTTCATGCCGGGCGCCATGGTGAGCACGTAAGGCTCGATGCAGTCGTACCAAGTCAGCACGATGCGCTCGGTTCCAGCGATGACCGTCTCGACCGCCGTCGAGCGCGGGTCACCGGCGCGGGAGAACTGCGCGGCGCACACCGGTAGCGAGGTGTCCGCGAATGCGGGATAGAGCAGCGTCTCGATCGTGCGCTGGAGCCAGCGTGCCACGGCAACGTTGTCGCTGTAGATCTGCACGCGGTTCTCGATGAGCGGCGACTGCAGGAACATTGCGTGCCCTGAACCCGCCGCGCACCACAGCACGCGCCAATGGCTTACGCGGGACGAATGCGTCTTGCCGCCGTCCGCGCTTAGACGGATAAAAGAATTCTCGCCGGTCATGAGAACTTCGTTCGGATCAACGGGCTGGGCCATGTTGCTCTCCTGGTTGGTGAAATTAGCGAGAAATCTATACCATAATCATGTTGTCGGCCAGCTACGCCACGAACGCGGTGCTTTACAAGCTGCCCGACACCGCGGTGAACGACGTGGCACCAATCACGCTGATCGGCGATTGTCTGGCGCCGCGCAACGTGATGACGGCCACAGCCGAAGGGCACGCAGCGGGGCATGGGGCAGCCGAGGCAAACCGCGTTCAGATATACATCGGCACATTGCATCAAAATAACATATTGATTTACCGTTACAATTCTTTTTCCGTGTCTTGAGCAAAATGAAAGCATCTCAGGATTCGTTTCTAACTATATGATTTCATGTGTGAAACAATAGCGCTCCGACAATGCAGGTAGTTTTCTATTTGCCTTTTCGGGTCTATATTTCAACGTTAGATTTCTCGGCGAATTACATGCGCTTCGAGCTTGAGCATCTGGACTCCTATGACGACTCTTCGCTTCTTAACGAATTGCGCCGAGTTGCCGGTCTTATCCACACTCCGAAACTGACTATTACCCAGTTCTCAGCACTCGCGAAGGTTCACGGATCAACCTTGCGGAAACGCTTTGGCGGCTGGAAAGGAGCTCTGGAAGCCGCAGGCTTAGGAGATCGGTTTGACGACGCCAGTGTTAGCAAGGACCGCGGCGACATACTGCGAGCGATCAAGGCTACTGCAGAGAAGCTTCAGAAGAACGTCCTCACGCGCCAAGAGTTTCAAGCACATACCGGAATGACGGACGGCCCCGTAAGGCGCCTGTTTGGATCCTGGAATGCTGCGCTTGTTGCTGCTGAACTCGGCCAGTCTTCACTTGGAAAACGATATACAGACGAAGATTGCTTTGAAAACATGCTTAGCCTATGGACCCACTACGGTCGTCCTCCGCAGCATGATGAAATGAACCGCGCCCCATCGGTTGTTGGCTCAAAGGCATATATTCTGCGCTGGGGTACTTGGCGAAAGGCACTCGCGGCTTTTGTCCAACGCGTAAACAGTGATCCAGTCTCTGGCGAGACGCCACCGGCTGAGCCAGTTCAGCAACCGGATGTCACCCCTGCACTTCAGGATCGCGGCCCTAGAGACATTCCACTGGGTCTTCGTTACAAAGTCTTGCTACGTGATGGCAATCGCTGTCTTCTGTGCGGTCGCGGGCCGCGCTCGGAACCGCCTGCGGAAATTCACGTAGACCACAAAATGCCGTGGGCCTTAGGGGGCGAAACCGTTCTCGACAATTTGCGAATTCTCTGCCGTGAGTGCAATCTTGGCAAAGGCGCACGTGTTGACGAAATCTAACTTTACGTCGAACGGACGGGCCGCCAGCGTGGTCGCAATATTAAACGTCCTCGCGGCCCGCCGTTCACCAAGACGTTAGAGGGCTTCGATGGTCGCCGATGCACCCAAATCCGACGATGAAATGCCTGACGAAGGCAAGTCTGGTAAGGTTTATCGGGGCGCGCTTCAAGTGGCGAGCGGGGTCGTTCCGGTAGTCGGTGGAATCCTTTCTGCCATCGCAGGTGCATGGTCAGAGAAAGAACAAGCGAAGGTAAACAGGTTCTTTGAGCAGTGGGTTCGTATGCTCGAAGAAGAAATCCGTGAAAAGGAAGCCACAGTTATCGAGATCATGGCTCGCGTTAACCTACAAGATGAAAAAATTGCAAAACGTGTTGAAAGCAAAGAGTTTCAGTCCCTTGTCAAAAAAACCTTTCGTGACTGGGCAGGGGCAGAAAGTGAGGACAAACGAGTATTAATTCGCAATGTTCTTTGCAATGCTGCCACTTCGGATCTTTCAAGCGATGACGTCGTCCGCATGTTCATCGATTGGATCGGCCAATACTCAGTACTTCACTTTAAAGTAATTGGGGCTATCTACAACACTAATGGCATCACTCGCGGCGCAATCTGGCGAAAAATTGGCAAAGGTCAGGTCCGCGAAGACTCAGCAGATGCCGATTTGTACAAATTGCTAATTCGCGATCTCAGCACCGGCGGGGTTATTCGGCAGCACCGCGACACGGACTACCATGGCAACTTTGTTTCAAAGCCAGCCGCAAAACGTAGTACCGGCGGCGGTTCACGGGTGCTTACCTCTGCTTTTGATGACGAAGATCAATACGAATTGACAGAGCTTGGTCAACAGTTTGTTCACTACGCAATGACCGAATTGACTTCTAGGATTACGTACACATATGAGCCGCCGAGCAATGAAGGCGCAGCCCTCTAACTTTAGGTCGAGCGGACGGGCCGCCAGTGCAGCGGCTGCATCAATCGGCGTCGCGGCCCGCCGTTCACCAAAACGTTAGATTTTTTCGGAGGTTTCTGTGGCCGATGGATTGCCTTACAACGGTTGGCCGGCGTTCGTTCGTCATGGTCGCGACAAGCACTACTACCACGCGCGCTCAAAAGGACTGCTCAAGCCTGCGATCGAGTGCCTCGGTTGCCGAGCGCGTCTTGAACAGAGCTGTGTCCCCTACCACGCAGAAGAATACGGACCAACGCTCGAAGACTATTGGCAGTCCTGCGTCGCGCTATGCCATCGTTGCCACGCTATGCTGCACGCAAGATTTCAAACGCCAAACAGATGGAGCCTATATTTAGCTCAGGCCACGGATGGGAACATTGATACAAGCGAATACCCGGAACGTAAGCAGATTGTGGCACTTTTGACCAAGTTCAAAAGCAGAAAAGACATCTCGTACTTTCGGATGCCTGATCACGTACCGGAGTATTTTCGTACGCTCCCTATGAAGGAATACGCGGGGGCGCAGAAAGTAGCTACATTGCTTGTCGCCGACATTGATACTGGGCGCACGGCAGAGGTGCCAGATTGGACCCTATACGGCGCGAAGCTGGAACGTCTCGGAGAGGCTGAGCGTCGTAGTCTTTTGGAGCGCGGCATAGACGTTGCGAGTTTCTTGGAACGCGCCGTAAAACTTCGACCAAACGCGGCGGGAATTCCGATTTATAGGCGCCTCTATGTGCGAAAAATCTAACCCTGCGCCGCTGGGCTCCACGTTCAGTACAGGATTTGAACTAGCGCGGGTGAGTTAGCGTCGCAGCCTACAAACCACCGATCCTCATTTCCAGTGGGCGAGCAGTGGTCCGCCTTCACCGTAAACCGGATCGCGTTGCGGTAGCGCAACGCGCGCTATGGCGGCCGCACTTCGCTTCGGGCTCGACAGCAACGGCGTGCACATGTCGGGACGCTGGCCCGCCGGATAGGCGCCCACGATCCCCAGCGCACCACGCGATGAGAGCTTCTTATGCCCCGTGCCCGCGGGCAGCACGATGACGTCACCGGGCCGCGCGGTAACCACTATCCCATCGTCCCCGCCGAACTGCGCTGTCACTTCGCCGCTGTAGACACCGAGTACTTCGTGCGCATCGCAGTGAAAGTGATGAAACGGGTAAATGCCGTTGCGCCACGCTGCCGGCCAGCCATTGTGGTCGAACAGTTCTTCGAACGCCGCAGCCAGTTCTGCTGGCGCGGCCGCCACCACACCCGAGTACACCAGCAGCGGCCAGCGCGGGTGATTGGGAATAGAGCCACTCGCCGCGATGCGATGTGCGATGATGTGAGGGGGATCCTTCAGAGTCGAACGCATGCGTTATTCCTCCGGCGCGCGCTGCCTGAGATGCTCTATGCGGGACGTACAAGTGGCGAGTTTAATACGCCGGCCACCCGTCGAATAGCGGGATTGATTTTCTTATCGCTGTGAGCTTATAGTTGCCGATCCAACCGAAAGGACACAAATATGCCTCCGAACACGTACATCCGGCCCACACGTTCGCTGCCGCCAGCTATCCCGCCACTGCTGCAGCCGCAGCCACCGCTCGCGCCATTATTGCCGCCGGTGCATATCGTCGATTTGATGACCGACGTCGGTTCGGCGATGTTCGGCGCGGTGTGGCGGGCGAAGGAAGCGAAGCTCGTCGAGTGCCCTGCGCTCAGCGACTCGCGCCCGCAATTCAAGACCACCTACGACGTCGAACCCCATGCCGAGCTGATCGGCTTCGACGACTCGGGCTGGGAACTGGTTCCGCCCACCGATCTTAGCGGCAGGCGGGGCGGCGGCATGGTGTCGTTTTTCTGGTTCCGCACGACTTTGACGATCCCGGCGAACGCAGCAGGCTTTGACACTGCCGGCGCGAAAACGGTATTACACATTACTGTCGACGACTACGCGGAAATCTGGGTCAACGGCGCGATGCCGCGCGCCTCCGGCCGGCCCAGCCCGGCCGCGATCCAGGGCTTCAACATGCCCAACCGGCTCGTGCTCGGCGACAATATCGTGTCTCCCGGCGACAAGTTCGAAATCGCGGTGTTTGCCATCAACGGGCCGATTTCGGTGGCGCCGGCGAATTTTCTCTGGTTCCGCGAGGCGAAGATCGAGTTCTTCCGGTAACCGGCCAGGCGGCAGGGCGTACCGCCATCGGCGAAGCTTCTTTGTGCTTGGCGGTTTCATGGTATTCAAACAGGTCGCGCCCGCCGTGTTCAGAAGGGGGCTACGCCGCGCCGCGCACGGTGATGGCGGCCACCTTCGAAGGGCATGCCGTGGGGCAAGGCGAAAATTCATGCGATTGACGGATCGCCGGGCGGGGGATAGATTGCGGGTTGGCGAAAAAAGGTGTTTAGAATTCCCATGTCCTAGCGATACCTGGAGAGGTGAGTGATGCGCGATGTGAGCGGAGCAAGTCATCGGTTGATGTACTCGATTGCGGCTGCGGCATTGATGTGCGCCGCCTCTTCCTGGGCGCAAAATTATCCAATCAAATCTGTCCGTTACGTCATTCCGTTTCCTGCGGGCACCTCGAACGACATCGTCGGTCGTTTGCTCACGGATCGTTTGACGCGGATGTGGGGCCAGCAGGTCATCGTCGACAACCGGGCGGGCGCGTCCGGTACTATTGGTGCGGCGTTCGTCGCGAAGGCGCCGCCTGACGGGTACACGCTGCTCCATTGCAATATCGCCCCGAATGCAATTTCCCCGTCGATGATTGCGGACATGCCCTACGCGCACAAAGATTTCGCGCCGATCACGCGCATCGGCATGCCGCCTAACATTATTGTCGTACATCCTTCGACGCCGTTCAAATCGATCAAGGAGTTGATTGCTTATGCGAAGTCCAACCCGGGCAAGCTGAGTTACGCCGCCGGGACGGTCGGCACCTCGCCGCACCTGACGATGGAGTGGCTCAAGTTGCGGATGAAGTTCAACATCGTGCACATTCCTTATAAGAACGCGGGGCAGGGAACGACAGATGTTATTGCCGGCCAGCTGCCGATCAATATTACGAACTTTCCGCAGGTTATAGGATTTGTTCAGAGCGAACGCTTGCGCGCGCTCGCGGTTGCGAGCGCAAAGCGTCAGACGTTGCTGCCGGACGTGCCCACCATGAACGAATCGGGCGTGCCCGACTTCGAGGTCAATTCCTGGTACGGCGTATGCGCGCCGGCTGGCGTTCCCGTAGCGTTGCTCGATAAGCTGAACGCCGATATCACCGCGGTGTTGCGCATGTCAGAGGTCGACCAGCGCCTGACCGAGCTGGGGATGCCACCTGCACCGACCACCCGCGATGAGTTCGACAAATTCATTCGCGCAGAGATCGCCCGCTGGGCGCAGGTGATCAAGGACGCGAAGATTCCCAAGATGTAGTGGCGGTAGGTGCTGTCGTTCCACCACTACAGAGCATCTGCGCTGCTCGAAGGCGCCTTCCCGCGAAAGGTTAGGAGTAACCCGAAGAAGTAGTGCAAATACCTAATCCCGTGTGGAGGCGGCAACCGGTTTCCCCGCTGTAGCGGGTAGCGCATAAGGCACAGCCTGCCCCGCAAAGTGCGCTTCCAGATTCGCCAGCACTTTGCGTCCGCGCTCGATGCGCACTTCCTGCGTGCTGGTGCCGATATGCGGCACCAGTACCACGTTTTCCATCGCCAGTAACGCAGCCGGCACGCGCGGCTCGTCCCAAAACACATCCAGCCCTGCGCCAGCGATGCGTTTTTCCTGCAACGCGGTAATCAACGCCTGCTCGTTCACCACCGGGCCGCGCGCGACATTGATCAAATACCCTTCCGGCCCCAGCGCATCCAGTACTTGTGCATCAACGAGATCGCGCGTTTGCGGCGTCAATGGGCAACACACCACCAGCACGTCCACCGCCTGCGCCATTGCCGCGAGGTCGCTGTAGTAAGGATGCGGCGACTCTTTTTTATTCGGCCCGTGATAACAAACCGGCATCTCAAACGCCAGCGCGCGCCGGGCGACGCCCTGCCCTATCGCTCCGAAGCCGACGATGCCGCAGCGCTTGTTACGCACTTCGTTGCCGGGGCGTGCCAGCTCTATTTCCCAGCGTCCGGCGCGTATGAAACGGTCACCTACCGCGATGCGGCGCATCACATCGAGCATCAGGCCCAGTGCCAGATCGGCCACCGATTCGGTGATGGCATCGGGCGTGCGCGTGCACACGACGCCGCGCGCCTTGGCAGCAGCCACATCGAGTGTGTGTCGCGATGACCCAAAACACGCGATGATTTCGAGCTTGGGCAAGGCTTGCATGGTGGCGGCGTCGCAACCGCCAAGGCCGGTAGTCACGATGCCCCGCACGCGCGGGGCGACTTCCTTCAGCAGCGCTTCACGATCCGCTGCCGCCCATAGTTTGTGAACCACATACCGCTGTTCCAGCACGGCCAGCGTCGGCGCGAATATCGGCAGCAGTACCAGAATCTCCGGTTTCATCGATGCACCCGCCTTTAACGACAGCGCCGGGACTGGCCCGGCGCTGTTTGGTACCAAAAAAACTTCCCTCACCCCAGCCCTTCTGCTCTGCTTCAAGTGTTCCCTTGTCCCGGAGGGCATCGGTATCTACACATCTCAATGAGACCCCCTCGCCCCGGAAACGGGGAGAGCCTGCGCAAGCGGGCGAGGGGCCGGGCGGGGGTGAGGGGCGGCCATCTCATGCTGCGGTAGTGCCCCTCACCCTAGCCCTCTCCCCGCAAGCGGGGCGAGGGAACTGTGAAGTGTAGATGTGTAGATACCGATGCCCTCCGGGACAAGGGAACACTTGAAGCGGAGCAGAAGGGTTGGGGTGAGGGAGGATTTTGAATTTGAATTACTTCAACCGCTTGAGTATCTTGATACGCTGCACCGTGTCGCCTGCCAGATGCGTCCACACCATCGCGTCGCGCACCAGCTTATCGGCGCGCGAATTCATCAGGCACCCTTCCGCGCCATGCACCTGCATGTTGAGACGCGTGACGCGCTGAATGATATCGGTCGAGTAGTTCATCACAAACCCGGCATTGGCGGAATGCTCGCCGGCGTCGTGCTGCCACGCCGTGCGCAGCACAAAGGAGCGCAGCGCTTCGGTCAGCATGTGCATCTCGTGAATGCGCAGTTGCACCAGTTGATGCTCCATCAGATACTTGCCCGCGCGTTTGTGACTGCGCGCAAAGCCCATCGCCATTTCAACCGCGTCGTCACACACGCCCAGCGCGTTGGCGGCCAGTTCCAAGTCACCGAAAATATCGCCGCCGGTGGTGTCGCCTTTACCGGCTTTGACCGAGCCGGTGCCCACCGCACCCACCACGTTCTCCTGCGGCAGCCGCGCGTTTTCGAAAATCAATTCCGCGTTCTGGTAGAAACGCCAGCCGCGCTTATTGAACACTTTGCCGATGCGAAAACCCGGCGTCCCCTTGGGCACCATGAACAAGGTGCCGCCCTGCTTGATGTTTACATCCGGATTGCTGCGCGCATCGACAAAGAATAATGAACCAACGCTGCCATTGGCGATGAAGCATTTTTCACCGTTGAGCACCCATTCATCGCCGTCTTTCACCGCCTTGAGGCGATAGCCCGCCTTCGGGTCATCTTCCGGCGGCAGGCGATTATCCGACCCCGAATTCGGCTCGGTAATACCGCGACCCATGACGTAACGATGATCGGCGAGAAAGGGTTTCAAAAAGCGTGATTTCTGGTCGTCGGTGCACGCCACCGAGATCAGGTGACTCCATTTCCAGTTCTGGCTGAAGGCTTTGGACATCGCGCTATCGCCCTTCGCCAGCTCCGCCATCACGATCGCCTGCGACACAAAATCCGCACCCGGCCCGCCCCACTCCTTGGGCACCGCCAGCGTGCGAAAACCCAGCTTGGAACCCTTCTCGATAATGTTCCAGTCCCACGGCTCGAACGCGCCCTCGGTCTGGTCGCGCTCCAGCGATGCCGGACGCAACTCTTCCGCGGCAAACTTGCGCGCCTCGGATTGCCAGTGGCGCTGCTCTTCATTCAATGAAAAATCCATTTAAGTTCCCCAGTGCTTTTGTGTCCCCTCGCCCCGCTCGCGGGGAGAGGGTTAGGGTGAGGGGTCGTATGGAAGCATCTGGCGTCTCCCCTACCCTCACCCTAACCCTCTCCCGCCCCAAGGCGGGAGAGGGGACTCAGTTTAGATGCTCAGTTTAAATGCTCAGTGTAAATGAGTTATCACGCCGCCTTGCGTTGAAAACCAGCCACTGATTCGGCGATCTGCAGCTTGGCCGCGCCATCGGTGTCTTCCGAATGCGCGATGATAAATCCGTCGTTCACATATTTTTGCAGCGGCATGTCGCGCATCACGCCCATCGCGCCGAAGCACTCTGCCGCGAGCAAGGTCACTTCATGCGCCGCTTCTGCCGACGCCACGCGCGCGATCACATGCAACGGCAACCCGGACACGCTGCGTCCGGCAACCGCTTCAGGATGATCGAGCGCCCAGGCCGCTTTCCACACCATATTGCGCGACAGTTCGAGCTTGATGGTGCAATCAGCAATCTTGGTGCCGATGGCCTGATGCTCCATGATGTTACGGCCGCCCTGACGGCGCATCTTGGCGTAATCCACCGCCGCATCGTAACTGGCGCGACCCACACCCAGCGCAATCGCCGCCGACGCTACAGCGTTGCGCGCAAGCAGCCTGCCGTCGGCAAACGGACAGCCGCCTTCTTTGCCCAGCAGATTGGTCGCCGGCACTTTGCAGTCCTTCAATTCAATCGCTGCTGCCGTGCCGTGGTGCCAGCGCGTCAGCGTGTTGCCGGCGCCGCCGAATGCGCTGATGGTGCTCTCCACTTTGAATCCGGCGGTATCGCGTGCAATCAAAAATGTGGACAGGCCATTCATGCCGGTCTTTTTGCTGTCGGTACGCACCTGCACTGCAAACAGTTTTGCCAGCGGCGCATTTGATACCGCTTCGACACGGCCATTGATGATCCAATCGTTACCTTGCCTGACGGCGGCGGGTGTAACCACACCTTCGTCATAAGCGTCACCGTAATAGGTCCAGCCGATGCCGGCCTCGATCGTGGTGCCGGCAAACGCGAGGTGGTAGTTATCGTCTTCCACAAACGACTTCACGTATTTGGCTTTCTGCTCAGCGCTCATCAGCGTGTCGAACAACGAGCGGCCTAGCGCCGCAGTAGTGCCGAGGATGGTCGCCACATCCACTTCACCTGACGCCAGTTCTTCGAGCACGATGCAGGTGGTGAGATTGTCGGCGCCCGCGCCGCCGGCGTCTTCCGACAATGCCAGCGTGCGCATGCCGAGTTGCGCAGCTTTGTTGAGCAAGTCCATCATCACCGGTTTTTCAAACGGTTGCAGCCGATCCGGATGAATCGCAGCCGCTTTCATTTCGTGCTCGGCAAAATCGTGCAGCGTGTCGCGCATTTCCAGTTGTTCAGGAGTGAGGGTCAGGTCGAACATAAGTGTTTGATTCCTATCATAAATTCAGTGAGAGGCTAGTGCGAGGAAAGCGCGGCGGACGAAGGCGAGACTATAGCGGGAACGAGCGCGTCTGGAAAGGAGGGTTCGCCAGCATGTGAACACCACTTTCTATTGGCAAGACGCTCAAAATTTAACCTCCGTCATTCCAGCGCACGCTGGTATCTCCTTCCCTTGAGGGAAGGTAGGTTGGGGGGACATTCCCATGCGTAGCATCTGAATTCAAGATCCTTCGGATGAAGTTACGAACTGGATTCCGGCTTTCGCCGGAATGACGAGTCTGGTGTTTCGACACGCCACGAACATCCGATGACTTTCAGTAGTGCGACTTAAAGCTGATCGCCTCGCGCTTCTCCAGCTCATCAATATCGATGTACGAGCGCTTGGTCGCCTTGTCCACCGTGAACTGCATTTTGCGATTGGTTTCGTTGCAGGCGCGAATGTCGATCAGTTCCAGCGCTTCTTTCACCTCCCACTCATGCGCGCCCGCGATGCCCGGCGGCGCGTAGATGATCGAGCCGGCTTCGACTTCATATTCCTTGCCATTGAAATCGCGCACCGTGGCGTGGCCGGAAATCACGTAGTAACACGCCTCTATCGGATGCCAGTGCAGTTGTTCATAGGTCCCCGGCAGATAACTCGCGCGCCCCAGACGCACACGATCCGTCATGAACACTTCCGGCCAGCCTACAAGACGTGTGTAGGTCTGCCCGTCGGTCACGCCGCGCATGCCTTTGAATTGTTTTTCGTTGATGACTCTAAGCGTTGATTTCACTTCCATGGTTGCTGCTCCTTGTTGCGGCATTTCGAAAATTTATTTGCCCAGCGTGCGCACAAACGCATCGCCATCCAGCACCCGCTCAATCCCCAACACCGCATCACGCACCCGTTCTGCCCGCGCGCGCGGCAAAATTCCGTCTGTGTTGTGCATGAATTTTTCAACGATAGCATCCGCGCTCGCCGGTTCATCCGGCAGTATATTGTCGCGGCAGCGCAATTCACGTCCATCTTTCATTTTGACGATCACTTCACCGGAGCGCGATTTCGGAAAGCCCGGATTGGGATCGATTTCATAGCTGACTTTGTGCGCAAGTTTCAGCAATTCTGCATCGGTATAGGACGGCGCTTCAATTTCATTCAGGCCAAATTTTCCACGCACCAGCGCACACGCCACCGTATACGGCAGGCTGAATTGCGCGGAATAACTGCTCGCCGGTTTGAGTTTGGATTGCAGCGGTTCGCATACCAGCGGTACCGCTGCGTCGCAGATCAAGGTGCGCACCGACTCAACATTGTCCGCGCTGAACGTCTGCTCATGCGCAAGCTTGATCGCCGCGTTCATGAACGCGTGCAGTTGGTGGCACGCCGGAAACAGCTTGATCGAAGTACGAGTGAATTCCCAGATATCACCCAGGCCCTCGACCACCATGTCAGGGCGTGCGTCTGCCTTGTGTTCGCCCAGAAAGCACGTATACAAACCAAAGTGGCCTTCGTACGCCTGCGCCGGCCCTACATAACCGCTGCGCGCGAACGCCGCCGCGGTAATGCCCGAGGCGCCCGCCCACCCCGGATGCAGGCGTTTGGTCCACGAACCCTCCTGCAGCGGCTGTAGCGTACCCGAAGTCACCGACAGCGCCACGCCCTGCGCCAGCGTGTGCTGCGCGGCGTCAAGTTTCATCAATCGCCCTGCCGCCACGGTACTGCCGAACACGCCCGCGATACCCGTTGCGTGAAAACCGGCGTTGACAAAGCCGCCCTTCGCCGCTGCCGCGATACGCGCGGAAATCTCCAGCCCCAGCAGGCACGCCATCAGCATCTCTTTACCGTTGGCCTTGGCGTGTGCGCCCATGCCCAATACCACTGGCACGCAACTCGCCGACAGATGCACCGATCCGGGCAGATAGGTGTCGTCGTAATCGAGGCCGTGCACCAGGATGCCGTTCATCACCACGGCGTCGCGTAGCGCGAGCTTTGCTTCCATGCCGATCACTACGCCGTCGCCACTGCCAAGGCTGCCAAGGGCGGACAACGCCACCGGTGCAAATGGGTAGCGTGAGGCGGCAAACGCGGCGCCGATGGCATCGAGCATGATCAGCGCCGCACGCTCGCGAACCGCCACCGGAATGTCATCCCAAGTGCGCGCGGCGACAAAATCCGCCACACGCCGCGAGAGGGTTTTTGCGACGCTGCTCATGGCCATCGGCTCCAGCAAATGTGCGCCACGATTTCTACATTACTGCGCGGTGCCGCCCACCGTCAGCCCATCGATACGCAACGTCGGCTGCCCTACCCCCACTGGCACGCTTTGACCTTCTTTGCCGCAGGTGCCCACGCCCGGATCCAGCGCCATGTCATTGCCGATCAACACCACCCGCGTCAGTGCGTCGGGACCGTTGCCGATCAGGGTGGCGCCTTTCACCGGCGCCGTCACCTTGCCGTTTTCGATCAGATACGCTTCGGAGGCCGAAAACACGAATTTGCCGCTGGTGATATCGACTTGTCCGCCGCCGAAATTCGCCGCGTATAAACCGTTTTTCACCGAGGCGATAATTTCCTGCGGATCCTTGTCGCCGTTGAGCATGTAGGTGTTGGTCATGCGCGGCATCGGTATATGCGCAAAAGATTCGCGCCGGCCATTGCCGGTGGGCGCGACTTTCATCAGCCGCGCATTCAGACTGTCCTGCAGATAACCTTTCAACACCCCGTCTTCGATCAGCACGTTGCGCTGCGTGACATTGCCTTCGTCGTCGATGTTGAGCGAGCCGCGGCGGCGCTCCAGCGTGCCGTCGTCCACCACGGTGACGCCGGGGGAGGCGACT
This sequence comes from Bordetella parapertussis, assembly GCA_945861275.1. GTDB lineage: Bacteria > Pseudomonadota > Gammaproteobacteria > Burkholderiales > SG8-41 > UBA5216. The sequence goes on along the minus strand of CAMATZ010000001.1, from coordinate 70,842 downwards.
CTTTCGCCGATGCGCCCGCTGAACGCCGAGGTGCCCTTGCGATTGAAATCGCCTTCCAGGCCGTGGCCTATCGCTTCATGCAGCAGAATGCCCGGCCAACCTGAACCCAGCACCACCGTCATGGTGCCCGCGGGCGCGGCTTGCGCATCGAGATTCACCAGTGCCTGATCGACGGCTTTGCGGGCATAGTCGTGCAGAATTTCGTCGGTGAAATAAGCGTAATCAAAACGACCGCCACCGCCCGCGCTGCCCTGCTCGCGGCGGCCGTCTTTCTCGACGATCACTTGCAGCGACACCCGCACCAGCGGACGCACATCCGCCGCCTGCGCACCATCGCTGCGCGCCACCATCACCACCTCGTACTCGCCGGCGAGCGAGGCCATCACCTGCGTCACGCGCGGATCGAGGCTGCGCGCGTAGCGTTCCAGGCGTTCGAGCAACGCAACTTTTTTCGGATCATCCAGGCTCGCCAGCGGATCGTGCGGCAGATACAAACTGCGTCCGTTGTTGCGATGCGCGATTTGCGTGGCCTGGGCACCATGGGATCCGCCCTGCCGCCCGATGGCGCGCGTGGCGTGCGCCGCCGCCGCCAGCGCATCAAAGCTGATATCGTCCGAATACGCGAACGCGGTTTTCTCGCCGCTCACCGCGCGCACGCCCAACCCTTGATCTATGCTGAAGCTGCCCGACTTGACGATGCCTTCCTCCAGCGCCCACGACTCGCTGCGGCTGTACTGAAAATACAGGTCGGCGTAATCGACCTGGTGCTGCATGATCTGACCAAACACGCTGCTGAGCTTGCTATCGTTGAGCGCATAGGGCGCTAACAGGGTGTCGTACGCGGTGGTGAAATTCAGGGCCGGATCGATGCTGCGCACTTCTACAGGTGACGACACAAAATTTCCTTTAAAAACAAACAGTTATATTACTTCTCAAGCAATAATTCATCACATGGTCCGGTGACTGAGCGCAGGCAGGTTGCGGCGTAATCCGTGCATGCGCTCCAGGTCTACATCGGCTATCACCACGCCCGCGCCGCGCGCCAGGCGGTTGAGCACCACGCCCCACGGATCGATAATCATCGAGTCGCCATGTGTCTCGCGTCCATTGACGTGGCGCCCGCCCTGCGCCGGTGCGAGCACGTAAGCCAGATTTTCGATGGCACGCGCGCGCAGCAGCGTTTCCCAATGCGCACGCCCCGTCGTTTCGGTAAAAGCCGAGGGGACGAGGATGATATCCACATCCTGCATCGAGCGATACAACTCCGGGAAACGCATGTCATAGCAAATGGACAAACCGAGACGCCCGAACGGCGTATCCAGCGTCACCGGTGTGTCGCCCGCTTCGATGGTGCCGGCTTCGTGATAACGCTCCTCGCCCAGTTGAAAACCGAACAAATGAATTTTGTCGTAGCGCGCCACCTGCGCGCCCGTGGCGTCGTAAACCAGACTGCTGTTGCGCACCTTGCCCGGATCGGACGACACCAGCGGCGCCGAACCGCCGACCACCCACACCCCGTGCTGTTTTGCGGTTGCCGACAGGAACGACTGTATCGGTCCCGCGCCCAGCGTTTCGCGCACAGCCACCTTGTCGGTATCCTTCATGCCCATAATGCAAAAGTATTCCGGTAGTGCCACCAGTTGCGCGCCTTGTGCCGCTGCCATCGCGATCAATCGTCCCGCTTCTTCGAGATTGCCCGCGACGGTGGGGCCGGAAACCATTTGTATGGCGGCGATACGGGAGGTGCCTGTGGTGCCTGTGGTCGGTGCGTTCATCCTGTGTTTCCCCGGGGAAAATTTTCATTCTGAATCACGTGTAACCATCCTTGGCGGCACGATTTTCGTCACCACCGGATCGGCCCAGCTGCCGGTGATGGCATAGCGGAACGATATCAGATTGTCGAGCGGATCCTTAAAAAGTTTTTGCGCAACAAACGCCGCCAGCGCGGCAATCGGTCCGCCGATTAAGGCGGTAGCAATCGATACCCCATCCGAAACGCGCGGACTGACTTTAACCTGGAGATTCTGCGTTTCGCGGCTCAGATCCACGGTGCCGCCCATCAACACCTGTGCCGACGGCCCGCTGATAAGAAATTTATCCGAAGAGGCGATGCCCTGATCGACTTTGACTTCACCCAGCACTTCATCGAACGCGAAACCATCGCTGAACACATCGCGAAAATCCAGCGTCAGCCGGCGTGGAATCGATTGCAGGCTGATAATGCCGAGCAGTTTTCCGATGCCGGGTTCCATTTTCACGAATTGCCCGTTCACCACGCGAATCGCGAATTTGCCCGTGAGCGTGGCGTAATCAATCTGCTGCGGGCTGCCGTTCCACGCCAGTGTGCCGCCGATCTCCGCAATCCCGCGGCGCACGCCGTCCGGGTAGCCCAGGCGCGTCAGGGTCTTGCCCACGTCGATCACGCGCCATGACACATTCACTTGCGTGCGCGGACTGCTCAACCACGACTGCCATACACCGTCCACGATGAGCGCGCCCTCGGGGGTGGACAATTGCAGTTGCTCAATGCGCCAATCGCGGTCCTGCTGGGTCGCTTTTAACTCGAGCTTGCCCAGCGACTTCCCGCCCAACTGGAAATTTTCCGCAACAATATCCAGTGTCGGCAACTGCGGCGCTTCCTTCACCGGTTCGCGCGTGACGGTCGTCGCTGCTGGCGCCGCTGCGGGAATAGTCAGCCGCTGCAGGCGTGCCATCAGCTTGCCGCGGCCCAGCGGCGTCCAGTCGGCGGTGCCTTCGATATCGCGACCCGTCAGGCGGTAACGCGTCGTTTCCGCGGAGATGTTTTGCGAAGCGATCGCAATTTCGCCGAACTTGCGGTCTTGTACTTCGATTTCACCCAGCTTCACGTCGATGCTGGCCAGCGTGTAGCCTACTTCGCCCGGCCCCGCACCGGCCAGCTTGAGCCAGCCATCGAGATTAAGCGACTTGAGACTGCCGCTCACGTGGATGCCGTTGCGCTCGGGCTCGGCCGCCGCACCGCCGCCCAACCGCACCATGCCGCGGTCAATCACATTGCGCTTGCCTTCGACATGCCGGATGAAGCGCGCACTGATCAGATCGCCATAACTGAGTGCGAACTGATCCCGGGCGTTGCCCAGAAAACGACGCTCCAGCCGCAACGGCACCGCTTCAGCCGCTGTTTTGACAAACGGCGCAGGCAAATTGGACGCCAGTCCCTGCAAACTGGATTCCACCATCAGATCCACGGTTTTATTGCGCACGGTGACTGTGCCTTGCCAATCCGTGGCGCCGCGCACATGCGCCAGCCACGCCGGCCCACCGGCCCGTCGCACGGTGTCGCTATTGACGCGGCCGTGCAGATTCATGTGGATCGATCCATCGCGCTGGGTGCTGCCCGAAATCGTCAGCGGCCCGCCAAAAAAAGTGGCGTTGGCGGACGGCACAGTGACACCCGCTTCGGTAAATTCCAGTTTTCCGGCGACCTGCTCCAGCGGCGGCAAGACGGCATCCAGCAGCAAACGATTGGCCGCCATTTGATAAGTACCCGCCACCCGCGTGCGCTCCAGATTGCGCAGGGGTAACTCCAGACGCAAGTTGAGTTTACCGCTGCCATCCGCCTCCATGCCCTGGGTGAAATGGCCGATATAGCCGGACACCGGGCTGGCTGCGATAAATTTCAAAAACTCCGGCGTCGATCCGTCGGCGTCGCCGCTAATGGCGAGCACGCGCGTGCCATGGAGATCGGGTATCTCCGCGCGCACCGCGGACAGCCGTACGCCCTGCACCGCACCCTGCCGCGCGAGTACCTCCATACGCTTGCCGCGAAACGCCACGGCGCAGTCGATGCGTTCAATGTCGGGCCAGTTGGCGCCGTAATGTAGCGTGCCGCCGGTGACCGTGCCGCTCACCAAAAACGCTCCCGCTTTGTCGTCCTCGAAAGGAAAGTCACGCAAATTGCCTTTGACACGGAATTTCAAATCGTTCGAGCTGCCGGCGAGAAACGCTTTCTCCAGCCAGTCGCGCGCACTGCCTCCCCAAGGCAAGGGCAGGTAGCGCACCACGCGGCGCACATCCGCGCGTGTGAGATTGCCGCTAATGTCCGCGACGCCCGGCTGGTCCGGCACGCTTTGGTATGAGCCCTGCAAGCTACCCGCGATGTCGGCATTGGCGTACGCGATGTTGCCCAGCTTTAACAGAAAACCGTTGGCGTCCCGCGTCCAGCTGGCTTGCGCGGTAACACTGTCGAACTCGAGAATTTCCTTGAACAGATTCGGCATATCCAGCGTCATCGCACGCGATGCCAGCTGAAGCGCGCCACCCTTTTCGCTGGCCTCGATGCTGCCGCTGACGCCTTGCAGGCCGGGCTGTGCGCCCACACGTTTTACCGCGAGCCCCTCGAAACGGCCGCGTGCGCTGTATTTCGCCGGCGCCGGCAACGTGCCGTTCCACTGTGCGGCCACCTCAGACAGCCGGCCGCGCGGCGATAGTTCCAGCAGGCGCTTGCGCATGTCGGCATGCAGTGGCAAATGATCCGCCAGCGAAGCCAGCGGCGCGATGTCAATGGCGCTGGCGGTGATCTCGCCCGCGAGCGGCTCGCCCTTGCTATCGGACGTCAGTTTGATGCTGAAATCCATGGGCTGCAAGGTAAGACTGCCGGCAGTGGTCAAACCCAGTTGCCGGGCCGCGAGCGCCACGCTGGTGGGTGTTTTTTTCCAGGTGACGCGACCGCTCAATAGCGACAGGTCCAGTTCCGGCAATTCCTGGCCGAGCCGCGTGCGCACATCCGCCAGGCGCACATCCGCGATCATTTCCAGCAAAGTCAGATCGCGAATCGTGGCCCACGCGCGCACTGCGCCCGCGCCGCGATTGAACTCAAACGGAAACGGCACCCACGCGCGCCACGCGGCGATGTCCGCGTAATCCACCTGCGCATAAACGCGGCCGCTCCAGTCGGCGGGATTTTTAAGCGTCCTGCCCGTGAGATCACCGCGCAAATCGAGCCGCCCCGCCAAATGCTGCGGCGACAGCGCGGTCAAGCCAAAACGATGGCGTTCGCCGCGATTCACCAGATGCAGCTGCACCTGGCGTAAGGGCAATGTGGCGGCGCCGCGCTTTTCATCGGTCCAGTCGATGGCGGCATTGTGAATTTCAATATCACGCTGGCTCAACACCCAGTCGGAGAATCCGCCCTCATGGGTGTCGCCGCCCATCTCGATGCCACCTACCGAGATCAGGCCCATTTTGTCGCGGCGTATACTCAGCGCCGGCTGGTAAAAATCCAGCGCATGAAAATGCAGCCGCCAAAGCGCCACCGACAGCCATGACAAGGTGCTGTCCACACGTTGCAAAGTCAGCGCGGCTCGGCCCGCTTTGTCATGCACCACCACCTCGCCCAGACGCAGCCGCGGACGCAGGCCTTCCCAATCGGCGCTCATGCTGCCAATCGTGACGCGCTGCCCGGCAGCCTTGCTCACCGACTGCGCGATGGTGTCGCGATAGCTGTCGACATTGGGCAGCACCCAGTAGCGCAATGCCAGCACGCTGGCTGCAATCAGCAGCACACACGCCACGGTGATCCATACGGCCTTGTGCCAAAGCCACATCAGAACCCGCGCCAAGCCGCTGGCCATTGCCTTGATGGTTAGCAGAGCGTCACCCTTTTAAATCAGGAGGCTGTTAAAATATGAATAGTAAACAATAACTTAGCGATTCTACCGCGTTTTGCCACTCGAACAACCCAGTAACGCACCGCAAACGCTTTGCGTGGACGCCGCTGTCGAGCGCGCGAGAAATTTCAGCCGTTATCTGGAGCGGCTGCTCACCGCATCGCCGCAGCTGCTTGAAGACATAGACCTGCGCGCACCTTGCATAGTTCGCGTCAACAGCGCGCCCACCCGGAATAAAGCCGAGTTTTATCGCGCACTGCGCCAACTACGCCGCCGTACCCTGGCCACACTCATCGTACGCGATCTCGCCGGCTGGGCCGGCATGGCGGAGGTCACGCAGACGATGACACGGCTTGCTGAAATGAGCATTCACGCCGCGCTCGAATGGATCACCGCGGATGTTTCAGCCAGCACCGGCACGCCACGCAACGCCGCGGGTGAAGCGCAGCACATGATCGTGGTCGGCATGGGTAAACTCGGCGGCGCGGAACTCAATGTGTCATCCGACGTCGATCTGGTTTTCGTCTACCCTGAAGACGGTGATACCGATGGCGCACGGGTGGTGAGCAACCACGAATATTTCTCACGCGTGGGCCGCGCGCTGATCGCAGCCCTGGGGGAAATTACCGAAGACGGCTTCGTATTCCGCGTCGATATGCGTCTGCGGCCGTACGGTGACAGCGGACCACTCGCGGTGAGCTTTGACATGCTGGAAAATTATTTGATCACGCAGGGACGCGAGTGGGAACGTTATGCGTGGATCAAGGCGCGTGCACTCCATGGCGCAACCGCCGGCACACAGGCGGAAACGCTGATGGCGCTGGTGCGTCCTTTTATCTACCGCCGCCATCTCGACTACAGCGCGTTTGCGTCGATGCGCGAATTGCACCAGCAGATCCGCCGCGAGGTCGAGCGCCGCGACCGTGCCGGCGATATCAAGCTCGGCCGCGGCGGCATACGTGAAATCGAATTTATCGCGCAAGTGTTTCAATTGATACGCGGCGGACACGATGCAGCACTGCGCCGCCAGCCCACGCTCGAGGTGCTGGCGCTGGTCGCCGAGCGCGGTTTGCTGCCGGCAGCCGCGGTCACGGCATTGGCGGCAGCGTATGTTTTTCTGAGGAATCTGGAACACCGATTGCAATACCTCGATGATCAGCAAACCCACACGCTGCCCGCGCACACGGAAAATCAACAGCGTGTCGCGAGCAGCATGGGTTATGCGGACTACGATACTTTCATCAACGCCCTGAACCGGCATCGCGACACCGTTGCACGGCATTTCGATGCCCTGTTCACGCAGGCGCCTGCCACACAACATGCGCTGGCGCCGTTATGGGCCCATAGCGGCGATGCGGCAGCATGCACCGCCGGTCTAGACTTACTCGGTTTTAAGCGTGCCGCCGAGTTGCAGTCGCGCATCGCGCGCCTGCACGATTCCGCGCGTTACCGCCAAATGCCCGCCATCAGCCAATCGCGCTTCGACCGTTTGCTGCCGCTCGCCATTGAAAGCGCGGCAGCCGGCGCCAACCCAGACGCCGATGTCACGCTGGAGCGGCTGCTGGTATTTCTTGAAGGCATCAGCCGCCGCGAATCATATCTCGCCTTGCTTGAAGAGTATCCGCAGGCACGCAGCCAACTCACCGCGTTGATGCGCGCCAGCCCGTGGGTGGCGCAGTACCTGACGCAATATCCGATACTGCTGGACGAACTGCTCGACCCGCGCACGCTGCACACGCCGCCCGACTGGCCGGCGCTGGCGGCGCTGTTGCGTGCCGCGATCAACGACGCCGAGGACGACAGCGAGAGGCAGATGGACGTGCTGCGCCACTTCAAGCATGCGCAAACCTTGCGCCTGGTGGCACAGGATCTCGCGGGCGCGTTGCCGCTGGAAACGCTGAGCGATCATTTGTCCGATCTCGCCTGCGTGGTGCTGGCCGAAACGGTACGCCTCGCGTGGCTAGGCGTGCGGCAGCGCCAGCGCCCGGCGCCCGCCTTCGCCGTCATTGGCTACGGCAAACTCGGCGGCAAGGAACTCGGCTATGCGTCCGATCTTGATCTGGTTTTTTTATATGATGATGAGGCGCCGGATGGACCCGAGGCCGTCGAAAATTACGCGCGTCTGGCGCAGCGCATCAACACCTGGCTCGCGAGCACCACTGCCGCCGGACTGCTGTACGAAACCGACCTGCGGCTGCGCCCCGACGGCGCCAGCGGTTTGCTGGCGTGCAATGTCACGGCGTTTCGCGACTATCAGCAACGGCAAGCCTGGGTGTGGGAGCATCAGGCGTTGACCCGCGCGCGCTTTGTCGCGGGTGACCCTGCGGTTGGCGCGCAGTTTGAAACGATACGCGGCGCACTGCTGCGCCGCCCGCGCGAGCGCGCGCCGCTGCGCGCCGAGGTAGCCGCGATGCGCGAGAAAATACATGCCGCGCATCCCAACAGCAGCGGCCTTTTTGACGTGAAGCACGAACGCGGCGGCATCGTTGACGTGGAGTTTATCGTGCAGTATCTGGTGCTGGGGTATGCCCATGAACACCCCGAACTCATCGCCAATATCGGCAACCTCGCGTTGTTGAAACTGGCCGCGCAAATCGGATTAATCCCGGCAGCCAGCGCGCAAGCGGCACAGCAGGCGTACCGCGTGTGGCGGCAAACCCAGCACACGCTGCGTTTACAGGGCGAGCGTTACGCGCGGGTGGCGGTCGGGCCGGTCGCCGCGCACGCCGCCGCAGTATGTGATTTGTGGCAAAGCGTATTCGGCAAGCCGCGTTGAATACGTTAAAATAGCTGTTCAACTTCACATGTTTTCACAGGAACAGCACCATGTCGATGGCGGATCGTGACGGGCATATCTGGTATGACGGCGAACTCGTGCCGTGGCGCAATGCCACCACTCACGTACTCACGCACTCGCTGCATTACGGCCTCGCGGTATTCGAAGGCGTGCGCGCCTACAACACGGCCAGCGGCACGGCGATTTTCCGGTTGCGAGAGCACACCCAGCGGCTGCTCAACTCCGCGCACATCTATTTGATGAAAATCCCCTACAGCATCGACACTCTGATGGCCGCGCAAAAAGAAGTGGTGCGCGCCAACAACCTGGAGTCGTGTTATCTGCGCCCGATTGCGTTTTACGGTTCCGAGAAAATGGGCGTGTCGCCCAAGGGCAACACCGTGCATGTGGCGATTGCAGCGTGGCCGTGGGGCGCGTATCTCGGCGCCGATGCCATTGAAAAAGGCATCCGCGTGAAAACATCCTCTTACGCGCGGCATCATGTCAACGTGTCGATGACCCGCGCCAAAGTATCCGCCACCTACGCCAATTCGATACTCGCCAATCTCGAAGCCACCGAACACGGTTACGACGAAGGCCTGCTGCTGGATGTCGATGGTTTTGTCGCCGAAGGCTCCGGCGAAAATCTGTTCATGGTCAAAGACGGCAGGATTTACGAGCCGGAATTGACCAGCGCGCTGATCGGTATCACCCGCGATTCCATCATCACACTGGCGCAGGACATGGGTTACACGGTGACCGCAAAACGTATTACGCGCGACGACCTGTACATTGCCGACGAGGCGTTTTTTACCGGTACCGCGGCCGAAGTCACGCCCATACGCGAAGTCGATGGCCGCGCCATCGGCAGCGGACAGCGCGGGCCGCTCACCACCAGACTGCAGCAGGCGTTCTTCGATTGCGTGAACGGCAAGTCGCAAAAACACGCCGGCTGGCTGTCACCGATCGCGGCTTAAGCACAGCCATGACGGAACAAACCGACAACAAATCACGGCACATCGAGGTCACCGCGGCTGATCTGCCGCTGCACTGCCCGACACCGGCGATGCTGTTGTGGAATGCGCATCCGCGCGTATTCATGCCGATTGAAAAAACCGGTGTATCGCTGTGCCCTTATTGCGGCACAACCTACACGCTGGTGGGCGGGCCGGCGAAGGCTGGACATTAGTTGCAACTTTCGGGATTTGCATATCCCGTTAATAGCTAAATCACCCGATGAAAATACTCATCGTCGCTCCGTCCTGGGTCGGCGACACGGTACTGGCGCAGCCGATGTTCAGGCTGCTGCACCAGCGCCACGCGAATCTCACGCTCGATGTGCTCGCCCCGCCGTGGACGCTGCCGCTGCTCGCGCGCATGCCCGAAGTGCGCCGTGGCATCGTGGCGCGCTTCGCTCACGGCGAACTGAAATTCGCCGAGCGCCGGCGGCTGGCGCGCGAACTGCAAGCCGAACATTACGATCAGGCGATTGTGTTGCCGAACTCATTGAAGTCGGCATTGATTCCGCTGCTGGCGAAAATTCCGTTGCGCACCGGCTTTCGCGGTGAAATGCGCTACGGCTTTCTGAATGACGTGCGCCGTCTCGATGCGCGCGCATTGCCAAAAATGGTGGAGCGTTTCGCGCTACTGGCGCTGGATCGCGGCGCGGCTTTGCCGCGCCCGTTGCCCGCGCCAGAATTATCCGTCGATGCGGAAAATTCAAAACAACTCATTAAAAAACAAAACCTTAATCATGATAAACCGCTGGCGGTATTTTGCCCCGGTGCAGAATACGGCTCGGCCAAGCGCTGGCCTGCCGCCTACTTCGGTGCGCTCGCCAAACAGGCGGCGCAAGCAGGTTACGCGGTAGGGTTGATCGGCTCGCCCAAGGACGTTGCCATCGGCGATGACATCGTGCGCGCGAGCGACGGCGCCTGCGTCAATTTGTGCGGCAAAACATCGCTCGAAGACGCGATAGATTTAATCAGTGGCGCGGCGCTGGTGGTCACCAACGATTCGGGATTGATGCACATCGCGGCGGCACTCGAGCGCCCGACGTTGGCGCTCTACGGTTCCAGCAGCCCGGCGTTCACGCCACCTCTTTCGGACAAGGCCAAAATCATCAAGATCGACATCGCATGCAGCCCCTGCTTCAAGCGCGAGTGTCCGCTGGGGCATTTCAACTGCATGCGGCAGCTGACGCCGGCGCAGGTGTGGGCTGAAGTGCAGGCGATCCGGTCATGAGCAGTACGATGTCGCGTTTTGTGTAAAGATGCAATGGTGACTTGCGCCTGGCAAGCATGCCGGCATAGGAGGAACCCCGTGTATCCCGTCTTAAGAATTGTTAGCGCCGCGCTGCTGGCGTGCGCCATGGCGGCATCCGCGCCGGTAGCGGCGCAGCCGTCTCAGTCTGCCGCGAACTACCCCAGCAAATCCTTGCGTCTGCTGGTGCCCAGCGCTCCCGGCGGCGGTACCGACATCATCGCGCGCCTGATCGCGCAAGGGTTATTCGAAAGCTGGGGCCACAGCGTGGTGGTGGACAATCGCGGTGGCGGCGGCGGTATCCCCGCTGTCACTCTGGTCGCCAAACATGCCGCGCCCGACGGCTACACCCTGCTGCTGGGCAGCGTCGGCCATCTGACATTCGCACCGGCAATCGAGCGCAATCTGGCTTACGATCCGCGGCGTGATCTGGCGCCGATTTCACTCGCCGCCAATCAGCCGTTTGTCATCGCCGCCACGCGCACACTGGCCGCGAATACTATCCAGGAGCTGATCACGCTGGCGAAAGCCAAGCCCGGAACTATCAGCTACGGCTCCGGCGGCAGTGGTTCGGCATCGCACCTGGGCATCGAACTGCTGGCGATCAACACCGGCTTCTCGATGCTGCATGTCGCTTACAAGGGCAGCAATCCGGCAGTTACCGCGGCGATGGCCGGTGAAATTCACATCGCGCTGGCGGGGCTTGCGACGCTGTTGCCTCACGTAAAAGGCAACCGCCTGAAAGCGCTCGCCGTCACCAGCGCCAAGCGCACGCACTTCGCACCGGATATTCCGGCCGTGGCCGAGTCCGTGCCGGGCTATGTGTTTGACGTGTGGTACGGGCTGGTCTACCCGGGTGGCACGCCGCGCGCGATCGTGGCCAAGGCCAGCAGCGAAATTCACAAACTGCTGGCGTCAGCCGAAGTCGGCAAGCGCTTCGCAAACGCGGGCGTGGAACCGATGACCAACACGCCCGAAGCGTTCAGCGCGATGATTGCGCAGGAAATTCCGAAATGGCAGAAAGTGGTGAGGGAAGCAAAAATAAAAGTAGAGTAGTCAAAAGGAGGAGTTCAATGAAGACCCTGAATGCACTATGCGCCTGTGTTTTGTTTTGCGCCGCCGCACCCGCCAGCGTTGCGCAGAAATATCCCACCAAGCCGATACGGCTGATCTCACCGTTCGCGCCCGGTGGCGGCACCGACATCCTGTCGCGCGTGATCGGACCACGGGTATCCGCGGTGATCGGCCAGCCGATAGTCGTGGATAATCGGCCCGGCGCCGGCGGCGCACTGGGCGCCGAGATCACGGCAAAATCCGAACCCGATGGCTATACTTTTATCACCGTGTCCAGCAGCTACGCTGCGACCTCCGCCTATCACAAACTGTCATACGATCCGATCGTCGGCATCCAGCCGATCATCCTGCTCGGCACCACCGGACTGTTGCTGGTCACGCATCCATCCCTGCCCGCGAAAAGCGTCAAGGAACTCATAGATTACGCGAAAAATAATCCTGGCAAGATCAACTACGCAACGGTCGGCGTCGGCAGTGTCACGCATCTCACGCATGAACTGCTGAATCTCGAAGCAAAAATCAATACCGTGCATATTCCATTCAAGGGTGGCGCACCAGCATTACTCGGGGTTATCGGCAACGAAGCGCAGATCTCGTCGATCAGCATTGTGCCCACGCTGCCGCATCTGAAAGGGGGACGCCTGCGTGCCATCGGCATCACCACCGCCAAACGTTCGCCGCTGCTGCCCGAGGTGCCGAGCATCGGCGAAACGGTTCCTGGTTTCGACGTGCCGCACTGGTATGCCATCTGGGGTCCCAAAGGCATACCCAGGGACATCGTCGCTTTGTGGAACCGCGAAGTCTCCAAAGTGCTGCTGACCGAGGAAATGACCAAACAAATGCGCGCCGAAGGATTGGAAACCGCCGGCGGGCCGCCCGAACAATTTTTAAATGTGCTCAAGCCCACCATCGAACGCTGGCGGCGCGTGGTCAAGGAGGCGAAGATCGAGGGTGCGGGCTGAGGATTGCGCTGTCAGTCCGGCTGATAGCCGGATATTTTTACCGCCAGTGCGAATTTATCGAGATAGGCATTCAGGCGCGCGTTGGCTTCCGCAGCGCTGGAACCATTTGAAACCAATCCGCCAGCCGCGAGCCTGCCGCGCACTTCGGGGAGTTTGACGATTAGACTGAGTTCCGCAGTCAAATAGTCAGCGACGATTTTGGGCGTGCCCGCAGGCACCGCCGCTGCCACCCAACCCGCTACATCAAAACCCTTGAAGCCCGACTCGGCGACGGTGGGCACGTCCGGCACGTCGCTCAGCCGCGCCGCGCCAGTAACCGCCAGCATTCTGAGCTTGCCCGCATTCACCAGCGGCCGCGTGCCCGCCACCGAATCCCACAACACCTGCACGCGGCCATTCACTACATCGGGATGCGCCGATGGGCCGCCCTTGTATGGCACATGCAGCACATCGATGCCCGCGCCGTGCGTGAGCAGCGCAATGCCCAGATGCGCCAACGTGCCTGCGCCATACGAGGCAAAACTCAGTTTCGGCGGCTGTTTTTTGGCAAGCGCCACCACATCCGCCAGCGTGCGCCCGCTGAATCCGGCGCCGGCCACAATGCACTGCGGAATCTCAGCAAGCACAGTACGCAGCGAAAAATCCTTGCGCGGGTCGTAACCCAGATTCAGGCGCGTATTTGGCGCCACTGTAAGTTCAGTGCTGGCGGCAATCGCGATGGTATAACCGTCGGGATTCGCCTTCGCCACATACGCCGCGCCCAACACCGCGCCCGCGCCGGAGCGATTGACAATGACCACCGATTGCCCGGTGCGCTCGCGCAATTTGTCGCCCACCAGGCGCGCCGCGAGATCGGTGCCGCTGCCAGGAGGAAAGCTGACCAAAAACTGTATGGGTTTTGATGGGAAGGTTTGCGCGGACGCAGTCACGATGAAACTGCCTAACACCGCGCTGCAAATTTTCAGCACACACCGCAAGCAAGTTTGATTTTGCATACGATCAATCATTTCCCGCATACTTGCCCGCCGTCTCCGGGAACAAATTTTTTACGATCTTGAACTTGGTCACGTCCACGGTGCCGTCCATGTGCAGGTACATGGTGGCATCGCGGTAGAGTTTTTCGATGCCGAAATCGAGCATGGTGCCGTTGCCGCCATGTAATTCCACTGCGTGTTTGCACACTTCAAGCACGGCTTCCGAGGCATACAGCTTCACCATATTGCACAGCACTTCGGCGTCGGGCGCTTTTTCGTCGACCGCGCGCGAAGCTTCGTGCAGCAGCGAGCGCACGGCGCAGATTTTGGTCGCCATTTCAGCGATGCGTATTGCGACGGCCTGATGCTTGATCAGCTTTTTGCCGCCCTGCACGTAGTCGTGCACATACTTCACGGTTTCCTCGTACGCACGCACCCCGACGCCCAGATTTTTGGATCCCTGAATGATCTTGCCGGGGCGAAAATACACGCCCGCTTTTGCCAGCGCGATGTCTTTCACCAGCAGGTATTCCTCGGGCACGGCCATGTCCTCGAACACCATTTCGCCGTTGTTCATGAAGCGCCCGCCCAGCGTTTCGTTGCAACGCGCCACCGAGAAGCCTTTGGTTTCGCGCGGCACCAGAAAGCACGAGGTGCCTTTGGTCAACCCGGCGCCGGGTGTGGTCGTGGCGTAGACCACATACAGGCTCGCGTCATAGCCGTTGCTGATAAACTGCTTGCGGCCGTTGATGATCCACTGGTCGCCCTTTTTCTCGGCGCGGGTATGCATCATGGCTTCGGGCACGTCATACGGCAGCCAGCGGTCGGAAGCGCCGCGCGGTTCAGTCAAACAATGCGCCAGCAGAAACTGCGAGTTGGCCATGATTTTAGGAAACCAGATTTTCTTCAGGGTTTCCGGCAGGATGTTCCGCAGCAACACGGAGACTTTCCATTGCTGCACCATTTTCTCGGCAAGGCCACAGTCGCCGCGTGAGATTTCCTCGGAGATGACCGCGAACGTTTGCGTTTCCGATTGCGGGTCCAGCGCAATGCCGCCGTATTCCTCGGGCACCCCCAGCGTGCGGATGCCGATTTGGTGCGCGACCTCCAGTATCTTCGGCGGCAGACGCCCTTCCGGCTTCATGCTCCATTCGGCCTGCCAGTTCTGGCGCGTGAACGGGATTACATGTTCGTTGACGAATTTGCGCGTGACGTCTCGCATCATGCGCGTTTCGTCGGACAGTCCTCTTTCATTGTAAATCATTGCTTCTGTTACCTTTTCAACGTTTATTCGGCTTTCAGGCCGATGGCCTTTATCACTTTTGCGTTTTTCACCAGTGAATCGGCAATCACTTTGCGAAATTCTTCGGAGGTGCCGGTCACCACTTCGGTGGCCTGCGCAACCAGCAGTGTTTTTACCTCGGGCAGGTTCGCAGTTCTATTCACCGCCGCGCGCAATTTTTCAATGATGGGACGCGGCGTGCCTTTCGGAACCATGAATCCCTGCCAGCCGCTGTAGTCAAAGCCGGGAATCGTTTCCGCAATAGGCGGAATGTTGCCCATCAACGCCGATTTGCCCGGCAGGCTGTGGCCGATAGCGCGCAGCTTGCCCGCATTGACCTGCGTCATCACCGCTGCG
Source organism: Bordetella parapertussis (assembly GCA_945861275.1). GTDB lineage: Bacteria > Pseudomonadota > Gammaproteobacteria > Burkholderiales > SG8-41 > UBA5216. The sequence goes on along the minus strand of CAMATZ010000001.1, from coordinate 55,507 downwards.
GCGGGCGTCAATGTCCATTGCGACTCTCCCGCGAGCACAGCAGCCACCGACGGCCCGCCGCCTTTGTAAGGCACATGCAGCGATTGAAAATTCGCCGCCGCCATGAAATATGCGCCCGACAAATGACTCTGCGAACCCGCGCCGGCCGACGCCATATTGAGTTGCTTAACCTTGGCCAGATCGATCAGTTCCCGGGTGGATTTCACCGGCACGCCCGGATTCACCACCAGCACGTTCGCGGTCACCGCAAACTGCGTCACGTGGTCGTAATCCTTTACCGGATCGAAGGTGGGATTCTTCTGCAGCAACACTGCCACCGTCGAAGCCGCGGTCGTCGCGCTGATCAAGGTGTAGCCGTCGGGCGCTGCGTGCTTGGCGATTTCCATGCCGACGATGCCGCCCGCACCGGCGCGATTGTCAATGACAAATTGCTGGCCGATGATCTCGCCCATCTTGCTGCCGATGATACGGCTCAAGGTGTCGACCGAGCTGCCCGGCGCGTTGGGCACCAGCATGCGTATCGGACGGCTGGGGTAGCCGGCGGCGGCATCAGCCGCCTGTGCGTTTACGCTGGCGGCAACGGTGGCTGCGCACAATGCGCAGCCGAGTGTCTCTCTGAAATGCATGATTTAAATGCTCCTCGTAAACCCGCGCATCAATCGTACGCTCGGTAAGTGCCGATTGTTACCTTTCCTTACGCCGGACGCAAATGAGTGCAACCGGGTGCCCTGCGGCGCCAGCGTGCAACACGCGCGCGCAACACCCCTGTAACTATATGAATTTGATAGAATAACTGTAGGGTCTGTTAACTTTCCTGCCACCCATCGTGAAAAAAGCGCTCTACGCGAATTCTCAAGAAGCTGAAGCGGCTTTCTACGACGCTTTTGGCAAGAGCGATCTCGAAGCGATGATGGCGGTGTGGGCCGATGACGACGATATTTACTGCGTACACCCCGGCGGGCAACGGATCTCGGGCATGGAGAACGTGCGTGAATCCTGGCGCCGCCTCTTCACCAACGGACAATCTTTGAGCTTTCAGCTGCGCGCGCGCCACGAAATTCACGGCGTGATGATCGCGGTTCACAGCGTCTACGAACTGATCACGGTGGCGGGACAAGGACCCGCGCACAATCCGCTGCTGGTCACCAACATCTATTTACGCACTGACCGCGGCTGGCGCATGGTGGCGCATCACGCCTCGCCCGCGCCAGCAGCGCCGGCTGCGGCTGTTGCGCCGGAGGCTGAAGTTAAGCGCGCGCCGAAGACGCTGCACTGAAAACGCAAGGTATAATTCCGCTACCGCGCATCACCGCTGCGCGGACCTGAATCTCCCTCGCTAAATCTACATAATTATTTGTTATTAAAGGATATTTTATGAGTCTCCCGGATTTCGGAAATCCTGACATTATCGTCGTCGGCGCCGGCAACGCCGCTGCCTGCGCCGCGCTTGCCGCGCGCGAACAAGGCGCCAGTGTGATCATGCTCGAAGCCGCGCCCATCGACGATTGCGGCGGCAACAGCCGCTACACCGGCGGGCTGATGCGCGTGGTGTTTAACAACGTCGATGAACTGGCCGAGATCATTCCGGAGCTCACCGAAGAAGAAAAGAAAACCCACGACTACGGTTCGTACACCGCCGATGCCTATTTCGACGACATGGCGCGCATCACGCAGGAGCAGACCGACCCGGATCTGTGCGAAATGCTGATCCGCCGCAGCTATGACACGGTGGTGTGGCTGCGCAAAAAAGGCGTGAAGTTTCAGGCGAGCTACGGCCGCCAGTCGTACAAGGTCGATAACGGCACGCGTTACAAATTCTGGGGCGGGCTGGCTGCTGAAACCTGGGGCGGCGGCGAAGGCCTGGTGGCCAACGAGCACAAGGCCTGCGAGCGCGAAGGCATCAAAATATTCTATGAAACACCCGCGATTTCACTGCTCACCGACAGCGACAACAATGTGCTCGGCGTACGCGCGCGGCACAAAGGCCAAAATGTCGAAATCAAAGGCAAGGCGGTGATTCTCGCCTGCGGTGGCTTCGAATCCAGTGCCGAAATGCGCGCGCGTTATCTCGGCCCGGGCTGGGATCTCGCGCATGTGCGCGGCACCCGTTACAACACCGGCCTCGGCATCAAAATGGCGCTCGACATCGGCGCCATGCCCTATGGCCACTGGTCCGGCTGTCATGCCGTGGGCTGGGATCGCAACTCGCCGCCGTTTGGTGATCTCGCGGTGGGCGACCAGTTCCAGAAGCACAGCTATCCCTGGGGCATTATGATCAACGCCGACGGCAAACGCTTCTGCGACGAAGGCGCTGATTTCCGCAACTACACCTATGCCAAATACGGCAAGGTCATTTTGAACCAGCCCGGCATGTTCGCGTGGCAGGTGTTCGACGCCAAAATCATTCCCTCACTGCGCGATGAATACCGCATCAAGCGCGTGACCAAGGTGCGCGCCAACACGCTCGAAGAACTGTGCAAGATGATGGACGGCGTCAATGCGGAAGCTGCGCTGCGCGAAATTACCGAGTACAACAAAGCCGTGCAGCACGACAAGACCTACAACATGGCGATCAAAGACGGCCGCCGCACCGAAGGCCTGGCGATTAACAAAACCAACTGGGCCAACACCGTCGACACCGCGCCGTTTGAAGCCTACGCCGTAACCTGTGGCGTTACCTTCAGCTTCGGGGGCTTAAAAATCAGCACCGATCCCGCCACCGAAGGCCAGGTGGAAGACACCGGCGGCCAGCCGATACACGGCTTGTATGCAGCGGGAGAACTGGTCGGCGGCATTTTTTATCACAACTATCCAGGCGGCACCGGGCTGACTTCGGGTTCGGTGTTCGGCAGGCTTTCCGGAACCACGGCGGGCAAAGCGGTTAAAGTGGGATAGGACTTTTTTATACACGAAGATACGGAAACACTTACTTACTCGTCATTCCAGCGAAGGCCGGTATGACGGAGTGGTAAATAAAGATTTCTTTAAATGGAAACAACCATGAACGCTCCCGCAATCCAAATCCACAAGCCCGTACGCGAACAGGTCAGCAAAGAAGAATGGGATGTGCGCGTCAATCTCGCTGCGTGTTACCGCTTGATGGCCGAGTTCGGCATGGTCGAAATGATCGCCAATCACATTTCCGCGCGCGTGCCCGGAACCAGCAACGAGTTCCTGATTAATCCGTTCGGCATGCTGTATGAGGAAATCACTGCCTCCTGCCTGATCAAAATCGATCTCGAAGGCAACGTGCTGTTCAATGCCACCGATTACGGCGTCAATCAGGCCGGCTACGTGATCCACAGCGCAGTGCACAGCGCGCGCCACGATGTCGATTGCGTGATCCACACCCACACACTGGCCGGCATGTCGGTGTCCGCGCACAAGCAGGGCTTGATGCCGATTGCGCAAACCGCGATGCGTTTCGGCGATATCGCCTATCACGATTACGAAGGCCCGGCGCTGAATCTCGACGAGCGCGCACGGCTGGTGCAAGACCTCGGCGACCGCGAAGCGATGATCCTGCGCAACCACGGCCTGTTGACCGTCGGTGACAGCATCCCCGAGTGCTTCAACAACCACTACCGTCTGGAGCGCGCATGCCAGTTGCAGGTGATGACGCTCTCCTGCGGCACGGAAATCCAGTTACCGCCCGACGAAGTGGTGCAGGAAACCTACGCCGGCTTCAAATCCGGCATGCGCCGCCGCCACGGTTTGCTGGAATGGCCGTCGCTGCTGCGCAAGCTGGATCGTAAAGATCCCAGTTACGCCAGTTAGAAATTCGTGAGGCGTGAGGCGTTCCAGGAGCTACGCCTCACCCCTCACGCCTTACGCCTTACGCTTCAAGGAGACACGCCATGGAAATCAAATCAACCCTTAAAGTAGTAAACATTGCCGCCATCAAGGGCGCCGAGGGCGTGATCCCCGAGCAGAGCATGCGCCGCCTTGTCGGCTGCCCGGAAATCCCCACCGACCGGCTGCGCGTCGGCCACGCCACCTACACGCCGGGCTCGATTGAAGCACTGCACTGGCATCCGATCGAAGCGTTCTATTACATCCTTTCGGGTCATGCCATCGTGCGCGACATCGAAGGCAAGGAATACGAAGTCAGCGCCGGCTCGTTCCTTTATTGCCCGCCCGGCATCGCTGGCGCGCACGAGTGGGAAGTGAAAGAATCGCTGCAGCTGCTGGCGATACGCGCCTCCACCGAGTCAAACAAGAAACTGCAATTCACTGTCGATAAGGCCACCAAGCGCTCTTACATCGACCTGGAAGAACTTGCCAAGCGCGATGCGATCAGTTTTAGTTCGCACTACTAGTTACTCCGCCTTCACTCCCGCCATCTTCACCACTCGCGCCCACTTCGCCGTCTCCAGCGCTATGTAGGCCGCAAACTGCTCCGGCGTGCCGCCGACCACATCACCACCCTCCTCCGTCAGGCGCGTGCGCACGATGGGAATTTGCAGCACCGCGGCGATTTCCTTGTGCAACAACGCTGCGATGGGCTTGGGCACTTTCGCCGGCAGCAACACGCCATACCACTGCATCGCCTCATAACCTGGCAACGCGGCTTCCGCCACCGTCGGCACCTCCGGCAACACCGGTGAACGCAGCGGGCCGCTGACGCCCAGCGCGCGCAGCCGGCCCGATTTCACATGCGGCAGAGTCGGCACAATATTGTTCATCGCCAGTTGCACCTGGCCTGCGATCAGATCGACTGCCGCCGGCGCGCTGCCGCGATACGGCACATGCACCACAGTCACGCCCACCATGTTTTTGAACAACTCCATCGCCAGGTGCGACATCGCGCCGATGCCGGATGACGCGTAGCTGTACTTGCCCGGATTGGCTTTCGCAAGTTGGATCATTTCGGTGACGGATTTCGCCGGCAGCGCCGGATTCACCGCCAGCACGAACGGCGCGCGGCTCACCTGCATCACCGGCGCGAAGTCGCGCTTTACATCGTAGGGCTGCGACTGCAAGGCTGGATTCACCGCGATGGCGCTGCCGGTGTTGAGCAGCAGTGTATAGCCGTCCGGGTTCGCTTTCGCCACCACATCCGCGCCTATTGCGCCACCGGCGCCGGGACGATTGTCCACCAGCACCTGCTGGCCGAAGCGCTCGCTGAGTTTTTCGGCCAGCGCACGCGCCACAAAATCCGAGCCGCCGCCGGGCGCGGAGCCGGTTACCAGCCGCAGTGGCTTGGTGGGATAAGCAGCCGCGTGAGCCACTTGAGCGGCGGCAACGGACGCGGCTGCCATCATGGCGATAGTGGCGCAGCGCACAAGCAACAAACGGACATTCGTCATTTCATGAACTTGCGGCAACGAGACTGCGCGCAGTGTAGCGCCAATTTCGCACGCGCGATGGTGCGCACAACCATTGCCGCTACAGTAAAATTCGCGCTTCCACCGAAGTAGCTATCCGCATGTCCAACTCCGATTCCGACGAAATCCTGGCACCATACCAAGCGCCCCGCTGGCTGCCCGGCGGCCACGCGCAAACCATACACGCCGCCACCTTTGCGTCGCGTCCGGCAGTAACGTACTGGCGTGACCGCTGGGAGACACCGGACCTGGATTTTATCGAGCTCGATTGGCTGGAAAACACCGGCGCGGAACTAAAGCTCGGCGACCCGGACGAAACGCCGCTGGTGGTGCTGTTTCACGGTCTGGAAGGCGATTCGAACAGTCACTACGCGCGTAGCCTGATGCACGCGGTGAACGCGCGTGGCTGGCATGGCGTAGTGGTTCATTTTCGCGGCTGCGGCGGCGAGTTAAATCGTCTGCCACGCGCCTATCATTCGGGCGACAGCGCCGAGATCGACTGGATTTTGCGCCGCCTGCGTTCGACACGCAGCGGGCCGCTCTACGTCGCGGGGGTGTCGCTGGGCGGCAATGCATTGCTCAAGTGGCTGGGCGAACAAGGGGAAAACGCGCGCGCTGTCATCACGCGCGCGGCTGCCGTCTGCGCGCCGGTTGATCTCGCAGCGGCAGGTGACGCGCTGGCGCGTGGCTTTAACCATGTTTACACACGGCGGTTTTTGTCGACGATGAAAGCGAAAACCATCGCCAAGATGAAGCGCTATCCTGCGCTGTGCGACAGGCCGCGCATGATTGCCGCGCGCACCCTGCGCGAGTTTGATGATCGGGTGACCGCGCCGCTGCACGGCTTTAACGGCGTCGATGATTATTACGCGCGCGCCAGCAGTAAGCCCTATCTCATATCCATCGCCGCGCCCACGCTGATGCTCAACGCGCGCAACGATCCGTTTTTACCGGCGCGATTTTTGCCAACGGCGCAAAACGTCTCCAAGCACGTGGTTCTGGAAATACCCGCCACCGGCGGCCATGTCGGCTTCGTCACGGGCAGCTTTCCGGGTAACATCACGTGGCTTGCGCAACGCCTGTTACAGTTTTTCTCGACGGAATAATTTATTGAAAGGTTATTGTGTCCCAATTTGCACCACCTGAAATTTTCAAAGCCTACGATATACGCGGCATTGTGCAAACCGCGCTCACGCCCGAAGCGGTCGAGAATATCGGACACGCCATTGGCTCCGAAGCGGTGGCGCGCCGGCAAAAAGAAATCGCCATCGGCCGCGATGGCCGCGCCTCCGGACCCGAACTTTCCGCGGCGCTTGCGCGCGGGCTGCGTGCCAGCGGCATGGCGGTAGTGGATGTCGGCATGGTGGCAACGCCGATGGTGTATTTCGCCACCTACCAATTGCACACGCAGTGCGGCGTCATGGTGACCGGCTCGCACAATCCGCCGCAATACAACGGGCTGAAAGTGATGCTCGCGGGCGACACGCTCGCAGGCGACGCTATACAGCAGCTTCGCATGCGCATCGAACGCGGAGACTTGAGCCACGGCGCGGGCGGCTACCGCACGCATGACATAGGTGAAGCGTATCTGAGCCGCATCGTGAGTGACGTGAAACTCGCGCGTCCGGTCAGGATTGCAGTCGATTGCGGCAACGGCGTCGCCGGCGCTTTCGCACCGCAACTGTATCGCCGTCTGGGCTGCGAGGTGCAGGAGCTATTTTGCGACGTGGACAGCCGCTTCCCGAACCATCATCCCGACCCTTCGCAACCGAAAAATCTGCAGGATCTGATTGTCGCACTGAAGGCGGGCGACGCCGAAATTGGCCTCGCCTTCGACGGCGACGGCGACCGTCTTGGCGTGGTTACCAAAAACGGCAGCATCATCTACCCCGACCGCCAACTGATGCTGTTCGCCGAAGACGTGCTCAAGCGCAACCCCGGCGCCGAGATTATTTTCGATGTGAAATCCACGCGCAATCTCTTCAACTGGATACGCAGCCGCGGCGGCAAACCCGTGATGTGGAAAACCGGGCATTCGTTTATCAAGGCCAAGTTGAAAGAAAGCGGCGCGCCGCTGGCAGGCGAGATGAGCGGCCACATGTTCTTCAAGGAGCGCTGGTACGGTTTTGACGACGCGCTCTACGCCGGTGCGCGGCTGCTGGAAATTCTGTCGCGTGTGCCTGACCTGACTGCCGCGCTGGAAACGTTGCCCGACGCGGTCAGCACACCGGAACTGCACGTACAGACCGCCGAAGGCGAAAACTACACCCTGATGGACGCGTTAAAGAAAAACGCGAAGTTCGGCGACGCGCAGGAGATTATTACCATCGATGGCGTGCGCGTCGAATACGCCGACGGCTTCGGCCTCGCGCGCCCGTCCAACACCACGCCGGTGATTGTGCTGCGTTTCGAGGCAGAAACCGATGCTGCGTTAAAACGCATTCAAAACGATTTCCGCCGCGCGCTGATAGCGGTGAAGCCGGATATCGTGCTGCCGTTTTAAGAAATTTGTAGGGTGGGCAAAACGTACTTTGTTTTGCCCACGCGACTGAACGTGGGATGCCGCACAACGTGTGGGCACATAGAGCGTGCCCATCCTACAAGAGCCCTACTTCACATTCCGCTTCACCGGTGTCAGCGCCGCAAGATCAAGATACACATTGTTGCCATGCATGCGGTAACGCCGCTTGCCGATGCGCGGATAGTCGCACACATCCAGCGGCCAGCGGTTGCCGCCGACAAGATACAGCAGATCTTTTTTGTGTGGATTGGTCATCGCATGCGGTTTCGACTCTGCGCCAAATCCCATGAAATCGCCCGTGCCGATTTTATATTTTTTGCCGCCGATTTCAGCGATGCCACGGCCACTCAGGATGTACACCCATTCTTCGTCCTGATGATGAAAATGATATTCCGTGCTTTCATCGCCCGCTTTCAGCCGCACCAGATGCACGCCCAGTGTTTCGAGGCCCGCGGCATCGCCCAGCGAGCGCGTGTAACGAATCGCGCCAGGATTGAGAAAGTGAATGAACTTGTGTTCTTTCATGCGGCGTATTTTCGCCGCCGTGTGCAACGCTGGTTTGGCGTTTTTTTTGAGCGTCGTCATACACGCACGCTACCTTGTGCCGGCCAGCCCGGCGAGCGGCGCATACTCTGCCGTGCTGCCGTGGCCGCCGGCAAATTGCAGCGGCGAAATACCCGCACGCCGCACCGCGGTAACAATGGCCGCCAGCGGTGTGCTGATCTGCTTGGGCAAGGGGGCTGCGCCCGGACTCCAGATATCGGTGACAAAACCAATGCGCGCATCGGCGACGTAGCCGATCAGCATGCTTTCCGCGTGCGGGTTCTCGGTAAGATGCGCGGAGACTTCGCGCTGGCCGTCGCTCATGACGTAACGATCCGCGACTTCAACGATATTGGCCCTGGATAAATCATAGGCGCCCAGATCCGGATTGCGCGTCGCGGGCGCCGCGAGGACGCGGCGATAGTGTGCCGCTGCGCCACGCCCCACCACCAGCGTCGCGCCCTGCGCCAGGTACGCGCGCAGGCCGCCGGCGTGATCCATGTGGTGATGCGTTAGCACGATGTAACGTACCGGCTTGGCGCCATATCTCGCCTGTGCGGCGCGTATCGTCCAGTTGGATTGCCCATCGGAAACCGGTGCATCGAACACGATTAAATGATCGCGCATCTCCACCAGCAACGCGTTGTGCGATCCGCCCACCACGTGTTGCACGCCGGGCGCCAGTTCCTGCAGGCGCAGGCCCGGCCCGGCCAGCGTATCGTAGCTCGCGTTATCCGAATCGAGATAGGTGCCGATAAACTGGCGGCGTATCACCCACTGATACGGCAGGTTGCCGGTAGCAGGTTTGGCAGCTGTCACGCGCACACTTTCAGGCACCGACATTGCCGCTGGATTGAGTTGGGGGTTCGGCGTCATTTGCGTCAGGCGCATGTCCACCACGACTCTGCCGTTGAACTCGTATCGCTGACTGGCGGCCACACGCACGCCCGCCAGCGGCTGCCATTCCGACAACACCAGATCGTAGTTCACATCCCCCCACATATTGTCGAAATCCAGCGTGCGCACGCGCGCAGGCAAGCCCGTTTGCGGATCAAACATCACCGTGAAATTGACGCCGCCCGCGTTATAGGAAAGGGCGGGATAGGACACGCCGCCGATCGCGACATTTGCCACGCGCGTGCTGCGCGCGAGGTTATCGCGCATCTCCAGCAGCAGTGCGGGAGAGCTGCGACGCAGCTCGCGCTGCGTTGTCGCCAGCCGCAAGCCGGACATGGTATGCGCCGGCGGATTTGCGTTGCGGTTTTGCGCATTACGGCCGTTGGAATCGATGCCGATCACGTAGCCCGCATCAGGCGTTACCACTTCGCTGAATTTAAACGTGCGCGGCGCGGGATAGGCGAATTTTTTTTCCCAGTCGATGCGCGCGCGGCGGTTCACGAAGTCCAGTGTCATGTCGAAAGCGGATTCGGCGGCAAAGCGCGCTTCGCCACCCGGCGCATGCGATTGCTCCGGCTCCCAATGTTTGACTGTGCCCTTGAGCGATGCCGAGCGCAGGGCGCGCAGGTCGTCCGCGCCGCCCAGCGCAACCAGCGCGCGATCGATCAGTTCTCGCTCGCGCGATTGCGGCGGCCCACTGGTGATGGTAAGCGGGCCTGCGCAAGACACCAGCGCGGCAAGAATGCTCAATACGAATAAGCGTTTCATTTGCGCGATTCCAGCTTGGTTTGCATACGTTGATCAAAGCGCTCGACGCTGATGATTAACCGCTCATGCACCCCGCCGCCGATGGTTTCGCCATCGTCCTCGGCGTGCAGTTTGAAGGTGAGTTTACGGCCTTCAACCTTTACCAGTTCCGCATACGCGCGCACGCGCATGCCGACGGGGGTTGCCGCCGTATGCGAAATTTCCAGCCGCGTGCCGACAGTCTGCTGCCCCGGCGGCATAAAACGCTCCACCGCCTGCAGCGCCGCGGTTTCCATCAACGTCACCATGATGGGTGTTGCCAGCACGCCGATTTTGCCGCTGCCCACATGCGCCGCGGTATCGCGCGTGCCAACCACGATTTCCACGCTGGCGTGGAGGCCGGGTTTTAGCTGGTCAAGCGAAGAGGTCATCGGAGAATGAGTGGAAAGGGGCGCTGCGACCGGCATTATCGCACTTGCGCTAAACTTTCAACCGGTCATTGGCAATACCCAACTCTGCGCACACCTGCGCCAGCGTTAAATTCAGTTGCGCGACTTCGTCTTGGAGCCGTGCGACGTTGACCTTTAATGCAGCGAGTTCGCTGACCGTGACGTCGTCGACCGGCAATGCCGAAGCCGGCGCTGCGGAGACGGCTTCGATAACCGGCGCGCCCGACAGCAGATGCGCCCAGCGGTTTTCACGCGCGCCTGGCCTGCGCGGCAGTTCTACTGCGAGCGTGCCGGCGGTGCGCGCCCGCAGTTCATTGAGGAACACTTCCACTGACGAGATATCGCTGAATTTGTGCAGCCGTTCGCAGTTGATTCGCAGTTCGCCCGGCGTTTGCGGGCCGCGCAGCATGAGTATCGCCAGTATCGCCACCGACTGCGACGGCAGTTGCAGCACACGGCCGGTGTTGTGCTCATAACGCGTCACGCGATTGCTGCTGCCCTCCATTGCCAGCGACAGGAATTTGAGCTGATCGATGGCGGCCTGCACTTCGGCTTCGGAGGCGTTCAACACTGGATCGCGGCTGCTTTTTTGATTGCAGCCGGAGACCAGCGCGTTCAGCGACAGCGGATAGGTGTCGGGCACCGTGTGCTGCTTTTCGATGAGTACGCCGAGCACGCGGGTTTCGAGCAGCGATAACACGGGCAGCGGTTGTTGGGGCATGATCAGTTCATCGTAATATTGGCGGCCGCAACGACCTTCGCGTACTTGATCAACTCCGACTTGATTAACGCAGCCAATTCCTCCGGCGTGCCCGGCGCGGGGTCGGCGCCGTCCTGCAGCAGGCGCGTTTTGACGTCGGTGTGATTGAGCGCTTTGCGAATTTCGCTGTTGAGCCGCGACACGACTGCGGCGGGTGTGCCCGCCGGCCCCAGTATGCCGTTCCATGAAATCAGTTCGAATCCGGGCACACCGGATTCCGCCACGGTGGGAATTTCCGGCATTACGGCCGACCGTTTGAGGCTCGATACGGCGATGGCTTTCATCTGGCCCGCACGCACATGCGCCGCGACCGAAGGTATCGCCGCGAACATCAGCTCAACCTGGCCGCTGATCAAATCGACATTCTTCTGCGCGGTGCTCTTGTAAGGCACATGCACCATTTCAACCTGCGTCATACTGTTCAGCATCGCCATCGCCAGATGCACGCTCACGCCGACACCCGATGACGCGTACGTCATGCGCCCTTTGCGGCTGCGCGCCAGCGCGATGACTTCTTTGACGTTGGACACCGGCAACGCGGGCGTGGCGACCAGCACCAGCGGAATCACCGAGGTTTGGCTGATCGGGGAAAAATCGCGCTGCGCATCAAACGGCAGATTCCGGTACAGCGCCGGATTGATGGTCAATGTGCTCGATGCGATCAGGAGCGTGTAGCCGTCTGCTGCCGCGCGCGCAGCCAGCTCCATCCCGATGACGCTGCCCGCGCCCGCGCGATTGTCGACCACGATGGATTGCCCCAACCCCTCGCTCATTTTTTGTGCCAGCGCACGCGCCACGATATCCACACCGCCACCGGACGTAAACGGCACGATCAACCGCACCGGACGAACAGGATAGTTCTGTGCCAGCGATTCGCCAGTAATCATTAGCGAGGCAGCGATACAAACGTGCCGGAATCCGCCGCTCACGAATAACTCAAATCAATCCCGCCAGCCGCAACGCGCGCACGCCTACCGGCATGGTCGCTGTGCCGGTCATCGGAATCACGCACGACACCGCTTCGAGAATTTGCCTCACCGACATGCCGTAGGCGCTGGCGCGCTTCATGTGATGTGCCGCCGATTCAAGCTGACCGCGCCCGCACAGGCCGGCAATCGCGATCAGTTCGCGCGGCCCCGGCCCCAGCAGTGCATCGTTCACCGCGCCGTCAGCCACATGGGCGTAATCCACCAGCGCCGCCACGCGGCGCGCGAGTTCCGCATCGAGCCTGGCGATGTCCTGCCATTCGGGCTCGGCCAGCAATCCTTCGGCAATGGGGGTTACGCATTCACGACCCTGCGACAACTCCGCAAACGGCGTGAGTGTCTTCGGTGCGCCGCCTTCCGGCACCTGGCCATCGCGGTAATTCGGATCGCCCGCAAGTTGCACCGCCGTGCAGGTGTGACCAATGGTGGTCCAGCCCACCACCATCGCCATCGCCAGCGCCGCTTCGAATATCACTGGATTGGTGACACCCAGCCGCCACAACTTGCGCACATGATTCGGCGCGTATCGATCCTCACCCTTGGCACTCAGTTGCACCGTCGCGATCAACTCGCGCATCGGCAGCGACAGCACCTGATCGGGCGTGCTTTGATTCTGGTATTGATGGACGTAGCCCGCGACACGTTGATTGAGCAACGCCGCTTTGGGCAGCGCGCGCATAAACAGCTTGAACTCTTCGAACATATCGCCGCGATTGGCGATCGACTGCGCGATTATGGCTTCGGCGTCGAAGGGTTCGGGATTGTCTGGCGTAGGATTCATATAAGTATTTGTTTTAATTACTGAATTTTACCTTCTACCCAAGTGCGTACCGAAGCCAGCGCTTGCGGCAACTTAGCCGGATCAGTGCCGCCCGCCTGCGCCATGTCGGGCCGCCCGCCGCCTTTGCCGCCAACCTGTAGCGCAACATGATTCACCAAATCTCCGGCCCTGAGTTTGCCGGTGAGATCGGCGGTTACGCCGGCAATCAAGGACACTTTGCCAGCGTCGACTGCTGCCAGCACTATCACTGCCGATTTGAGTTTATCTTTGAGCTTGTCCAGTGACTCGCGCAAGCCTTTGCTGTCGGCGCCGTCCATGGCAGCGGCAATAACTTTAACGCCTTTCACATCCACCGCCTGATCAGCCAGTTCGTCGCCTTGCGATGACGCCAGTTTTGATTTCAGGCGTGCCAGTTCTTTTTCAAGGTTGCGCACGCTGTCGAGCATTTGCGTGATTTTTTGCCCCACTTCGTGCGGGCTGGATTTCAACGCCGACGCGGCAGTGGTGAGCGTGTCTTCCTGTTGCTGCACCCACGTCAGCGCCCCTTCTGCGGTCACCGCTTCGATGCGCCGCACACCGGCGGCGATGCCGGTCTCACCCACCACTTTGAAAAAACCGATATCACCGGTACGCTCCACATGCGTGCCGCCGCACAACTCCCGCGACGAGCCGATATCGAGCATGCGCACTTCATCGCCGTATTTTTCGCCGAACAGCGCCATCGCACCGGCTTTTACCGCATCGTCGAATTTCATCACGCGCGCGGCGGTGGCGGCATTCGCCAGCACTTCGGCGTTGACCATGGTCTCGACGGTGCGGATTTGCGCGTCGGTCATCGGTTCATTGTGCGAAAAATCGAAGCGCGTTTTACCGGCATCGACCAGCGAGCCTTTTTGCTGCACATGCGCGCCCAGCACCTCACGCAGCGCCTTGTGCATCAGGTGCGTCGCCGAGTGATTGCGCACGATGCGCGCGCGCCGTGCGCTATCGACTTTAGCCGCGACTTTATCGCCCACGGTCAGCGCGCCTGCTGCCAGTTTGCCGTGATGGCCGAACACATCGGGCTGGATTTTCAGCGTATCGGTGACGCTAAAGGCGCCGTTCGCCGCATCGAGTTCACCGGCATCGCCCACCTGACCGCCCGACTCGGCGTAAAACGGCGTGCGATCCAGTACTACTATCCCCGCTTCGCCACCGGAAATGGATGACACCGATGTGCCTTCCCGGTAAATCGCTATGACCTGCGCGTCAGTGAGCGCCAGCGTGTCGTAGCCTTTGAACACGGTTTTAGCGCCCGAGTATTCCACCGCGCTGCCCATCTGAAACCTGGATGCCGCACGCGCGCGTTCGCGCTGGCGCCCCATCGCCGCCTCAAAACCGGCGTAGTCCACGCGCACGTTGCGCTCGCGCGCGATGTCGGCGGTGAGATCGACTGGAAATCCAAACGTGTCGTACAGCTGAAACACGGTATCGCCGTCGAGCATTTTGTCTTCACGGGTTAACGCACCTTCCAATACTTTCATGCCGTTTTCAAGGGTCTCGGCGAAACGCTCTTCTTCCTGCCTGAGCACCGCAGCGACAGGCACATTGACCGCCGCCAGTTCGGGATAGGCTTCGCCCATCGCCTTGACCAGATCGGCCACGAGGTTGTGAAAGAACGGCTTTTTCTGCCCCAGTTGATAACCGTGACGTATGGCGCGGCGAATGATGCGCCGGAGCACGTAACCGCGCCCTTCGTTGCCGGGAATCACACCATCGACAATCATGAACGAGGTAGCGCGGATGTGATCGGCGATTACTTTAAGCGAGTTATTGGCAAGGTCTTTGGTACCGGTTTCGCGCGCGGCCGCCTTGATCAAAGCCTGAAACAGATCGATGTCGTAATTGGAATGCACATGTTGCAGCACGGCGGCTATGCGTTCCAGCCCCATGCCGGTATCCACCGACGGCTTGGGCAGCGGATGCAAAACGTAATCGTCGCCGCTTTTTTGTTTATCGAATTGCATGAACACCAGGTTCCAGATTTCGATGTAGCGGTCGCCATCAGCGTCCGCGGAACCGGGCGGTCCGCCCGCGACCTCAGCGCCGTGGTCATAAAAAATTTCGCTGCACGGCCCGCACGGCCCGGTATCCGCCATCTGCCAAAAGTTATCCGAGCCGCCGCCCGGCTTGTCACCAATGCGCACAATGCGCTCAACCGGCACGCCGATCTGCTTCGACCAGATGTCGAAAGCCTCGTCGTCGGTTTGATAGACCGTGATCCACAGCTTGTCTTGCGGCAGCTGGTAAATGCCGGTGAGCAGCTCCCATGCGTAATGAATCGCATCCTGCTTGAAATAATCACCGAAACTGAAATTACCCAACATCTCGAAAAACGTATGGTGGCGCGCGGTATAGCCGACGTTTTCCAGATCGTTGTGCTTGCCGCCGGCGCGAACGCAACGCTGCGAGGTGGTGGCGCGCAGGTAGCTGCGTTTGTCCTGGCCGAGAAAGACATCCTTAAACTGCACCATGCCGGAATTGGTGAACAGCAGCGTCGGGTCATTGCCCGGCACCAGCGACGCCGATGCCACAATGGCATGGCCTTTGCCAGCAAAATAATCCAGAAACTTCTTGCGTATTTCGTTGCTATTCATTGCAATCCCTAGATGCCGCGTCTGTGTCACGAACCGGGTTGAATTTTAACGCAATTGTCCGATTCTGACGGCGTGGATATGCCCCTTCTGTCCGTAACGTCAGCGCCAGGCAGGTGCGGGTTGCAATCGGCTCCCGGCGCTGTGATAGTCTGGTGCATAGACATTAAGGAGAGGAACGATGTGGAAAGCCATACCGCTCGCAGCACTCATCACGTTAAGCAGCGTATCGCATGGGTACGCGCAAAGCCCTGCGACAGGTACGGGACAGGCCTATCCCAACAAGCCGATACGCTGGGTAATCCCTTTCGCGCCGGGCGGCGGCACCGATGTCATCGCGCGCCCCATCGCCAACAAACTCACGGAGAGAATCGGCCAGCACATACTGTATGACAATCGCGGCGGCGGTGGCGGCGTTATCGCCGGCGAAATTGTCGCCCGCGCCAATCCCGATGGCTATACGCTGTTGGTCGCCGCGGTGGCGGTGATGACAGTCACCGGCAGTTTGCAGAAGCTGCCGTTCGATCCGATCAAGGACTTCGCGCCGATTACCAAGTTCGCGTCGGTGCCCAACCTGCTGGCGGCGCGTATGGGGCTGCCGGTGCACAAAATTCAGGAGATCGCACCCTATGCCAGGGCCAATCCGGGCAAGCTGCGCTGGGCACTGTCGGGCACGGGTTCGGCAGGAACGCTGTCGATGGAATTGTTCAGACTCACCACCGGCATCGACATCGTGCCGATTCCCTACAAAGGCGCCGGACCGGCGCTGATCGCGGTGCTCAGCAACGAAGCCGATCTGTTATTTGCAAATCCCGGTGTGTTCATGCCGCACCTGAACGCGGGACGCCTGCGCGCCATCGGCAGCGCGAGCCTGCAGCGCATGACCGTGTTGCCGGACGTGCCAACGTTTCATGAATCGGGTTTCGCCGGCTTTGATTCGTCGTCGTGGTACGGCCTGGCAGCGCCGGCGCGCACGCCAGCGGCAATCATCGCGTTCTTGCACAAGGAAGTGGTCGCGGTATTGAAGCACCCGGAAATCATCGCGCGCCTGGCACAGGACGGCGCAACGCCGGTAGGCAATACACCGCAGGCATTCGCTCAGGAGATCCGCAGCGAGACCGCGAAGTGGGCCAAGGTGATCAAGGATGCCGATATCAAGAATTGAGTCGCGGCAACCGATTCGGATGCTTTTAACGGCCTTCAGTTCCACGGTCAAGAAAGGCCCGCATGCCGCATATGATGTCTGGAAACGTTCGTTGCAAGCGCCGGTCTTCAGAGACACAAACTGCGCTTAGCTGCTGGGCGAGCGCCACGTACTGCGCGTCGTAGGCACTAATGTCATGAAGCGATGCCAAGCCCAATGCCTGGGCCATATCCACGTCACGTTCCGCGTCGCCCAGCATTTCAATGCTCTGCGCATAAAGCGATTGCGCTTGTCCGATACTCGCACCACCCGCGCGCACGAAGGTTGCAAGCACGTTCAAAAATTCGTGACGCCATAGCGGCGGCAGCACCCAATCGGAATCACTACGGCGAAGCGCACGCGCCAATTCGGTCTTTTCGCCCTCAATAAAAAAATAGGCGGTAACGTTGACATCCACAACGATCATTCACGCCCTTCGCGGCGCGCCTGCTCGATAAAGGCATCGGTCAAGGCGAAGCCGCCTTTCAAGGGTGGCGGCGGCTCGCGATTGGCGATTACGGCGAGCGAGTGTTCCAGCAGCACTATGGCCTCCTTGGTCATACTGCGATGGTGCCGCAGCGCTTGCTCTTTCAGCTTGCGATGAAGCGCTGGTGGAAAGTCCTTAATTAGTAATCCGGCCATAATAAATTTAGCAATATCAATAAGTTACATACATTATAGCATAACGGTATCATTTTTATACCTTATGCTTTTAGGCATGCTTTTAGGCGGTGGCCAGCCCTATTCCAATTCGGCTAACGCCAATTGCTTGATAACCCGCAGCGCCAAACCAAAACCGTACCCGCGCGACTGCAAAAATCGCAGCTGCCGCGCTTTTTCCTTTTGCTCGGTGGGCGCGCGGCGAAACTTGCGCTGGCACAAGGCCAGTGCCGCGGCAAATTCCTCGTCGGGATCGACTGACGGCAGCGCGGTGGCAGTGACGTCTTCGCTGACGCCGGCGCGCTTGAGTTCCTGCGCGATTGAGCGCTGGGCGTAGTGCCCGGTGCGCTTACGCACCAAAGCATCGGCGTAGCGCGTATCGGATAGCCAGCCGCGCGCGGCCAGATCATCGAGCAGCGCTTCCAGCGCAGCGGGTTCCTCGGTATAACTGCGCAGCCGTTTAGCGAGCTCCTGCCGCGAAAACTCGCGCCGCCCCAGCAGGCGCAGCGCGCGCCCACGCAGTGACGGCTGCGTCGTTCCCGGCAGCGTAGGCTGCGTCGTTGCCGGCAGCGATGGCGCCTGTGACTGCGGGTTATACTTCTTCGTCTTCTTCGACGGGGGCGGCTGAGCCACTGCCCGCTCCGGCTGCGTTTACACCCAACTCCGCGCGCACCTTGGCTTCGATTTCCTCCGCCATCGCCGGGTGTTCTTTCAGATATTCGCGCGTGTTGTCCTTGCCCTGACCGATGCGATCTTTGCCGTAGCTGTACCAAGCGCCGGATTTTTCGATGAACTTATGCAGCACGCCAAGTTCAATAATCTCACCCTCGCGCGAAATGCCTTCGCCGTAGAGTATGTCGAACTCGGCTTGGCGGAACGGCGGCGCGACTTTATTCTTGACCACCTTGGCGCGGGTTTCAGAGCCGATCACTTCCTCGCCTTTCTTGATCGCGCCGATGCGGCGGATGTCGATGCGCACCGAGGCGTAAAACTTGAGCGCATTGCCGCCGGTGGTGGTTTCCGGATTGCCGAACATGACGCCGATTTTCATGCGTATCTGGTTAATAAATATTACTGTGGTGTTGGAGCGCTTGATGTTGGCGGTCAGTTTGCGCAGCGCCTGCGACATCAGGCGCGCCTGCAAGCCCATCTGCGGCTCGCCCATTTCGCCTTCGATCTCGGCGCGCGGCACCAGCGCGGCGACGGAGTCGATCACCACCACATCCACCGAGCCTGAGCGCACCAGCATGTCGGCGATTTCCAGCGCCTGTTCGCCGTTGTCGGGCTGGGAGATCAACAAGTCCTCAACCTTGACGCCGAGCTTGGCCGCGTATTGCGGATCAAGCGCATGTTCGGCATCGATAAACGCCGCGGTGCCGCCGAGCTTTTGCATCTGCGCGATCACGGATAACGTGAGCGTGGTTTTGCCCGAAGACTCCGGGCCGTAAATTTCAACCACGCGCCCGCGCGGCAGGCCGCCGATGCCTAGCGCAATATCCAGCCCCAGAGAACCGGTCGACACCACCTCTATGTCTTTTGCAATGTCGGATTCGCCCAGGCGCATGATGGAGCCCTTGCCGAACTGCTTTTCAATCTGTGACAGCGCCGCCGACAGCGCTTTGCTTTTGTTATCGTCCATGGTCGTTTCCTTGCTGGTGTCTTTCGAATCTTTGGCCATTTGCATTGCCTGCGTTTTATTCAACAAATTTCATTATGGCACAGATTTCCGTAATACTGTATAAAAATATAGTTGTTGGGTATTTTCTCTATGTCGCTTTAAAATATTATTTAAAAACAAATACTTACTGAATGATCAAGCACCTGTCGCAGCGGCACGCCATCGACACCGCCGCATCTGGCGCGCGCCAGCTACTTGATGCCCATGCCCGCGGCACGTAACACCTTGCCCATGCGCGCAATCTCCGCAGTCATGATCGCTACCAGTTCTTCCGGCGCGGTCGGCACCGGATCTATTCCCACTCTCAGGAACAACTCCCTCGCCTCTGCCGACAGCAGATAGCGTGATACTTCCTGATGCAGCCGGGAGACGATTGCCGGCGGCGTTTTCGCCGGGGCCAAAAGCGCATGCAGGGTTTCTGAGAGATATCCCGGCACGCCCGAGGCGGCGATGGTCGGCACACCAGGCGCCAACGGTGACGGCTGCGCGCTGCCCACCGCGAGGGCGCGCAGTCTTCCCGACTTTACGTGTGTTGCCGCACCCCCCGCCGAGCCGAACATGGTGTGGATTTCCCCGCTGATCACGGCGGTCGTTGCCGGCCCGCTGCCCTTATACGGCACGCGCACGATCTTCACCCCCGCCATGTAGTCGAACAACACCGCGCCCATGAAATTCGAACTGCCCAGTCCGCCGACCGCGACGTTAAGCTCACCCGGCTTTGCTTTGGCCAGCGCGATCAAATCCCTGACCGACTTCACCGGCAGCGAAGGATGAACCACCAGAATATTGGGCGCCCGGTCCACCAGCGTTATGGCGGCGAAATCTTTTATCGCGTCATAGTTTGCCTTTTCGAGCAGCGGACCGATCCAGTGGGCGCTGCCGGTGACCAGCAGCGTATAACCATCGGCGGGCGCCTTGGCCACCAGATCCGCGATCAGGATGGTCGGACGATTGTCCACGATCACCTGCTGGCCGAGCGGGCCGCTAATCGCGCGCGCGATCAGGCGCGCCGGAAAATCGTTGCCGCCGCCGGCAGGAGAAGTGATGATGCGTATCGGCCTCGCCGGGTAATCCTGGGCAGCCGTTTGCCCTACACCAAATCCCGCCAATCCCACCAAGCCCGCCACCATACAGTGCTTCATAACATCCTCTTCTCAAAAAATAGGATCAGATACGAATTAAAACATAACGTTTTGTTTTTAATAACATTTCACCAGCCGGGCGAAGGCGTCCTGCCGGTTGCCCAACGCAGCGATCACGCCAACGCCGCCAGCACCCGCTCCAGCGCGAACATCACCGCTTGCCGCCGCACGGCCTCGCGATCCCCATCGAAGCACTTGATCACGGTCTGCACCGCCCCAGCCTTCACCCCCCAGCCAAAGCACACCGTGCCGACGGGTTTTTGCGGCGTGCCACCCGACGGACCAGCGGTACCACTGACCGACACCGCCACTTGCGCGTGGCTGCGTTCGAGCGCGCCGGCGGTCATTTCACGCACTGTCTGTTCAGATACTGCGCCGTGCGCCTCCAGCGTTTCGGCTTTGACGCCCAGCATTTCGCGTTTGGAAATATAGGTGTAAGTCACAAAACCGCGCTCGAACCATTCCGAGCTGCCGGGCACTGCGGTGACGGCCTGCGCGATCCAGCCGCCGGTGCAGGATTCGGCGGCTGCCATCATCATGCCCTTGGCCTTAAGCGCTTTGCCGACGCGTTCGGCCAGTTCGTATAGTTTTTCGTCGGTCATGGTTTCACTCGATCACGGTTTTCGCCAGCGCCAGTACAAACAGCGTGTAACCGGCAGCGAGCAAATCATCAAACATTACACCGAAACCATTTTTCAGCGTTCGATCATAGTGGCGTATCGGCGGCGGCTTGACGATATCAAAAAACCGGAACAGCGCAAACGCCGCGATCTGCCACGCCCACCCCGCAGGCGTGAACATCAGCACCAGCAAAAATGCCACCGTTTCATCCCACACCATGCCGCCGTGGTCGGCAACACCGAGGGCGCGGCCGGTAACCTGACAGGCCCACACGCCCACTCCAAAAAGTATAATAAATACAATCAGTTGCGTTACGACATCGCTATACGCCGCGAGCAACGCAAACAGCGGGAATGCGAGCAGCGTACCGAACGTCCCCGGCGCAAACGGCGCCAACCCCACGCCGCCAGCGAACGCGATGCCATGTGCAGGGTGCGCGCACACAAAGCGCAGCGAGGGGCGCATCGGCATGCGCGCCGGCTGCGCGGACTCAGCCAAAGTGATCGAACCCGCGCTGTGCAATACGCACCGGCAGTCCATCAGCATCCATCACCGCAACACCGATAGCACCTGCGGGTGCCTGCAGTATGCGCCCGACGCGGGTAACCGGTGTTCGCGCGCGCACACCGGCGCGCAATACCGCGGCATGCTTCGAGGCCGGTGCAGTAAAACACAATTCATAATCGTCGCCGCCCGCCAGCAGCGCGCCCTGCGCAACCGCAGAGCCCGCCACCGCGCGCATCAACGTTGATCGCGGCAGCGCGTCGATTTCAACCACCGCTGCCACGCGCGAGCGCTCGCAGATGTGGCCCAGGTCCCCCAGCAATCCGTCGGATATATCAATCGCGCTGTGCGCAATGCCGCGCAGCGCAGCGCCCAGCGCGACGCGGGGCGTGGGTTTATCGAGTCGCAATGCCGCTAACGCCAGTTGTCGTTTGGTCAGCGCTATTTTTTTATTGCGCGCGGCCACCGCCAGCGCGGCATCACCGAGATTGCCCGAAACCCACACCTCATCACCCACGCGCGCGCCGTCGCGCCGCAGCGCTGTCGCGGCAGGCACTTCGCCCATGATCTGCACGCACAGATTGAGCGGCCCGCGCGTGGTGTCACCACCGATGAGATCAACGTTGTGCGCGCGCGCCAGTCGCATAAAGCCGCGCGTAAACGCCGCCAGCCAGCGCGCATCGGCGCGGGGCAGCGCCAGTGCCAGCGTCGCCCAGCGCGGTGTCGCGCCCATCGCCGCCATGTCCGACAAATTTACCGCCAGCGTTTTGTGGCCCAGCGCTGCGGGATCGGCGCCTTTAAAAAAATGCCGGCCCTCGACCAGCATGTCCGCTGAAATCGCCACTACGCAGCCGCGCCGCGGCCGGATCAGCGCCGCATCGTCACCCACGCCAAGCAGCGTGTGCCGCGTGCGATGGGTGAAATACCTGCCGATCAGGCCGAATTCGTTATGCACAAAATTGAGCACAAAACTGCGCGCGAAGCAGAGCGCCTGATCACTGGATTCGCCGTGACTGCGTGTTCGCTGCAGCCATGGCCTTACGCTGTGCTTCGAGCTGGGCCAGATCGCGCGCGGCCTTCTTTTTAATCATCACCGGCATCCAGAAATCCAGCATGGCGAATCCCAGAAAAAACAGCAGCAACATGGTAATTTTGTCTTCCGGCAAAAAGTCGCGGCCAAAAAACAGTATGTAGACCGCGATCAGCAGATTCACCACGCCGGCGGCATAGAACATGAAAACCCGCTTTTTTAACTTCTCGTCCATGAATTACTCCGTTACATTCGTTGCAGCCAGCGGGTATTTTAGCGAACCGCGGGCGCAGGTGCGGCTAGCGTTCGTAAATCGTTATAAAACCAATCGTTGGACTTCAGGTAACGTTCGCGTTGCGCCAGCAGTTGCGCGTATATCGCATCGACATTGCCCGGAAGCACGTGCGTGCCAAAGCCTTGTTCACTGCCATAAATCGCTGCGAATATGCGCGTGCCAATCTCATAATTAAAATGCCAGGGGTCCTGCCAATACGCAGGATCGCGTCCCACCACGCGTTCGCCACGTAGCGCATCGTAACCGTCGAATACCCACAGCGCCACAGTGCCCTTTTTTGATTCCTCGGGCGCTTCCTCGGCCACGGCTTGCGCGATGGCGCCGATATGACGCCAGCGCGCAAGGGGGTCGCCGCAAGCGAACTCCACTTCCAGCGACAACGCATGCCGCGGATATACCACGAATGCAAGTTCGACGCCCTGTGTGCGCGCCAGTTGAATGACCCTGCGCAGACCGGCGAGATCGAGATTCGGCGCAGGCTCGATGTGCTGCGTTGCGCCGGGCGCCGTCACGGGTGCAATCAGACCTTGCGCCGGACACCGCAGCTGATCCGGTCGCTGAAAATACTCGCGAAAACGTGACGCAACGCCGGGCGCATCACGCGTATACAAATAGCGTCCTTCGCGCGTGTGGCTGGGGCGCGCGCGGTGTTGTTCAGCCACGGTGCGGATCGCGTTGTCCAGCGCATGGGTGGAAAGCAGCAATTCCACTGCGCTCACGCTCATGCCCTGCCACACCTTGGCGCAATCGGCTTTGGGCAGCGCACCCGCGCCTATGCCCAGCACCACGCGCTTGAGGGGGGCATGCTTTAACGCATACTCAAACGCACACTGTTCGATGTCCCAACCTGCACCCGCCAGCGCAAAATTATATCCGCGCAGCCGGCCATTGCCGGTAAATGCCGCGTCCAGCGGATCGAAACCAATTTCTGCGAACGAATTGCCCAGTATCACGGCTTCAGGCTGCTCGCGTGCCAGCAACGCCGGCTTGACGTGACGCGCGAAGCGCGGCTTGACCGCGTTCAGACCGGAGATTTCAATATCGCGGTAATACCAGAACGGATCGATCACCCGGTTAAATGCCGCTACCGCCGTCAGCCCCAGTGCCAGCAGCAGTAAAAGACCGAGCGTGTAGCGCCGCGCTGTCATGGCGTTTAGAATTGAAAGTATATGAACTCGCTCAACGCACTGAGCGAGAGTATGCCGAATGCAGCCAGCACCGCCGTTCCCAGCAACCAGTGCCATGCGGGACGCCAGCGCAAGCCGCGCTCCGCTGCGCTGTCGGCAACCCCCAGCGCGGGCTGATAAGCGCGCATCAAATGCTGCGTGTTCGGCGCCAGCCACACGATCAACGCGCACACCATCAGCCAGTTGATTTGTGTGCCGCCGCCGAATACCGGCGTGTTTTGAAACAGCACGCCGTGGGCGGCGAGCCAGACGCCAAAGGAACCCATTTTCTCCAGCCAGCGATACGGCAGCGTGACGCCGTTAGCACCCGCCATCGCGGCGATGATGGTATTGGCGTGCGCGACGCTGTCGGCTCTGAAATACACCCACGCCAGCACCACACACAAAAACGTCAGCGCCACTGCAAAAAAATGCGCCACGCGCCCGCCAGCGCGCGTCATACCCAGATGCCGGCGCATTGCACGCCAGGCATGGTTAATCAACAAATAGCCGCCATGCAGCGCGCCCCAAATCACGAAGGTCCAGCTCGCCCCGTGCCACAAGCCCCCGAGCACCATCGTCACCATCAGATTCACATAGCGGCGCGACACGCCTTTGCGGTTGCCGCCGAGCGGCACATACAAATAGTCGCGCAGGAATCGCGACAGGGTCATGTGCCAGCAACGCCAGAATTCGATGATGGATGCCGCTTTGTACGGCGACGCAAAATTCAGCGGCAGCTTCACGCCCACCATGCGCGAAAGACCAATCGCCATGTCGGAATAACCCGAAAAATCAAAATAAAGCTGAAACGTGTACGCGAGTGCGCCACCCCAGGCATCCACCGCGCTCAACGCCACACCCTTGCCCGGCGCCTCGAACACCGGGCGCGCATATTCGCCGATACTATCGGCGATCAACACTTTTTTCGCCAGTCCAATAAAAAACAGAGTGAAGCCTACCGCGAAATTTTCCCAGTTGAAACGATAGGGTTCCCTCTGTGAAAACTGCGGCATCATTTCCTGGTGATGCAACACAGGACCAGCGATCAAATGCGGAAAATAGGTGACAAACAGGCAATAGTGAATAAAGCGGAACTCCGCTGCCTTGCGCTGATACACGTCCATCAGAAAGGCGATTTGCGTAAACGTAAAAAACGAAATGCCCAGCGGCAAAAGTACGCCGGGCAAGGTGTAGCCTGCGCCCAGGGTATTCAGGTTCGCCACAAAAAAATCGGCGTATTTGAAATACCCGAGCAACAGCAGATTCGCGCCCACACCCGTGATCACCAGCAGCCGGCGGCGCGAGTCGGCTGCGGCAATAGCCATGCCCGTGAAAAAATTGAACACGATCGAAAGCACCAGCAGCGGCACGTACGCTGCATTCCAGTAGCCGTAAAACGCGAGAGAAGCCAGCGCAAGCCAGCCCGCAGCGAGTGCCGCGCTCCAGCGCGCCAGCAAAAAAAATCCTGCCAGTGTTAACGGCAGGAAACCAAAGAGGAATGCGTAGGAGTTAAACAGCATGCGTGCCGGGCGGCCGCTTTTGCGTCACTTAACCCGCCGCGCGCGCTGCACGCACCGCATGCACTTCTGATGAACGCAAGATCGCAGCGAGTTTGTCGAGCACTCCGTTCACGTATTTATGTCCGTCGGTGCCGCCGAAGGCTTTGGCCAACTCCACCGCCTCGTTGATCACCACCCGGTACGGCACTTCGGGATGGCGCAGGAATTCGCAGCCGGCGATCATTAAAATTGCGCGCTCAATCGGCGACACCTGCGCCACGGGCCGGTCCAGACACCGCGTGAGATGGTCTTCGATGCTGTCAACTTCGTGTATGGCGCCATCCAGCAGATCACGAAAATACAGCGGGTCGCACTTGTCATAGCCCCGGAACAGCGCAATGTCCTGTGCGATCTGCGCCACCGCTGATTTGGCGAGCAGCCATTGATACAAGCCTTGCAGCGCAAATTCGCGCGATCGGTGACGCGCGGATTTCACGTCCTGCGCCTCACGCTGCGAAAATAATGTAAGTTATTGTTTTTATTCACTTAATTTTACGAAGCAAGTTAAACATCTCCACCGCCACCAGTGCGCAGTCAGCGCCTTTTTGCGCCATGCGCGAGAGCGCCTGATCGTCGTCCTCAGTGGTCAAAATGCCGTTGGCTATGGGCACGCCGGTATCGAGTTGGACGCGGGTGATGCCGGCACTCGATTCATTCGATACGATTTCAAAGTGATAGGTTTCGCCGCGAATGACGGCGCCCAATGCGATCAGAGCGTCGTACGCGCCGCTACGCGCCATGCTCTGCAGCAGCAGCGGAATTTCCAGCGCACCGGGCACGGTGGCGACGCAAATGTCCTTCGCATCAACGCCTAACTTGATGAGCTCGCCCGTGCAACTGGAAAGCAGCCCGTCGCCAATATCGCTGCTGAAACGGCCAACCACAATGCCGATGCGCAGCCCCGCGCCGTTGTGGTCGGGAGGAATTTCCTGGTAGTTGCTCATTTGAAATTCGTGAACGGGTGAACGAGTGAACGGGTGAACGAGTGAAATTCCTCTCCCCCACTGCGGAGCCGGCAGCGCGAGAAGCCAGCGGCACACCGCAGGATTACTCGTTCACTCGTTAACTCGTTCACACGTTCACCGCTTAATGTTCAGGCTGCAAATACCCCACCACCTCGAGATCAAATCCCGCCATGCTGGGCATGCGACGCGGCACCGCCATCAGGCGCATCTTTTTAACCCCGAGGTCGCGCAATATCTGCGCGCCTATGCCATAGTTGCGCAGCGCCATCTTGGGTAGTTCGCTATTGGCGCCAGCCGGACGCGCGCGGTCGAGCAATGCTTCGGCGGTTTCCTGCCGGTGCAGCAGCACAATGACGCCGCATTCTGCCTTGGCGAGGGTCGCCAGCGCATCATTGAAATTCCATGAATGCGTGGTGCTGCCCGCATCCAGCAAATCGATCACGGAAACCGGCTCGTGCACGCGCACCAGCGCCTCTTTCGCCGCGCTGATGGTGCCTTTGACCAGCGCAAGATGCGTCTCGCAGCCGATGCGGTCACTGTAGGCATGAAGCCGGAACTTGCCATGCACAGTTTCAATGTCACGCTCGGCGGCGCGCACGATCAGTGATTCGGTGCGGCCGCGATGCTGAATCAAATCGGTGATGGTGCCAATCTTGAGCCCATGATGCGCCGCGAACGGGATCAAATCCGGCAGGCGCGCCATCTCGCCATCGTCTTTGAGTATTTCGCAAATCACCGACGCCGGCGCCAGCCCTGCGAGCCGCGCCAGATCGCAACCCGCTTCGGTATGTCCGGCGCGCACCAATACGCCGCCTTCCTGCGCCATCAGCGGAAATATATGCCCGGGCTGCACCAGATCGCGCGGACTGGCGTCGGGCCGGGTCGCCGCACGCACGGTGGTCGCTCGATCGGCGGCGGAAATGCCGGTGGTCACGCCTTCGGCGGCCTCAATCGAAACGGTGAAATTAGTGCCCAGCGGCGAACGATTGTTCGACACCATCAGGGGCAGATGGAGTTGGCGGCAACGCTCCGCGGTAAGCGTGAGGCAAATCAATCCGCGCCCGTAGCGCGCCATGAAATTGATGGCCTCGGCATTGGCATGTTCTGCCGCGATCAACAAATCACCTTCGTTCTCGCGGTCTTCCTCATCCACCAGCACCACCATGCGCCCGGCGCGAATTTCAGCGATGATTTCCGCCGGTGAACTGATGGCGACTGCTGCTAACGGTGAATTCACGATGGCGCCCCAAATGCGTTCAGGCGCTCGACATATCGCGCCACGGTATCAGCTTCAAAATTTACACGCGCTCCCGTTGACAGCGCACCGAGATTGGTCGCCGCCAGCGTGTGCGGGATAAGGTTGACTGAAAATTGCATGTTATTCACTTCGTTCACGGTAAGACTCACTCCATTGATCGCGATAGAACCCTTGACCGCGATGTAGCGCGCCACTTCGTGCGGCGCTTCGAACACAAAAACCTTGTTGTCACCGGCTGCCTCAACCCGCACCACCGCGCCCACGCCATCCACATGCCCGCTCACCAGATGCCCGCCCAGACGATCCGCCAGCCGCAACGCGCGCTCCAGATTCACCCGCGCACCCACCTCGAACCCTGACGTGCAACGCAGCGTCTCCCGCGATACGTCCGCATCGAAGCCCGCGGCTGAAATCACAATCGCCGTCAGACACACGCCGTTGACCGCGATACTCTCACCTACCTGCCCATCGGCCAAACCCAAGTCCGGCGCGGCCACCGCTATACGCACGCCGCCCGCGGTGGCCTTGACTGTGGCAATGGTGCCGACCGCGGTTACGATTCCAGTGAACATTATACCGGCGCTACCCGCGCAACAATGCGTATATCCGGCCCGATTTGACGCACATCCACGATGTTGAGCTTGCGCTGTCCGGATAGTGTTTCCAACTGCGGCAGCTGAAACATGGCGTGTGCCGCGTCACCCAGCACAGTGGGCGCCAGATAAATCAGCAATTCATCCACCAGCCCTTCGTTTAACAGGGACCCATTCAATTTGTAACCTGCCTCGACATGCACTTCGTTAAATCCGCGGCGGCCCAGTTCCAGCATCAGGTCGCGCAACTCGACCTTGCCCGCCGCATTCGGCAGCACCATAATTTCCGCACCTTGTGCCTGCAAGGCGCGCATCGACTGCGCCAGATGGGCTGCCGCGGCGATCAGCGTACCCGTACCCAGCACCCTGGCGTCGAGCGGCGTTTCCAGGCGGCTATCCACCACCACCCGCACGGGTTGGCGCGTGGTCGCCACCTCGCGCACCGTCAATTGCGGATTGTCGTCTTTCACGGTACCGATACCGGTCAGGATCGCGCACGCTTGCGCGCGCCAGGCGTGGCCATCACGCCGCGCTTGCGGCCCGGTGATCCACTGGCTTTGGCCGTTCAACAATGCCGTTTTGCCATCGAGGCTCGCCGCAATCTTTACCCTTACCCACGGCCGCCCACGCGTCATGCGCGCTACGAAGCCGATGTTCAGCGACCTGGCTTCGTCCGCCATCAAGCCGGCTTCAACCAAAATATTCGCCGCGCGCAGCCGGGCAAAACCCTTGCCCGCGACCTGGGGGTTCGGGTCCTCCATCGCTGCCACCACCCGCGATACGCCCGCCTCAACCAGCGCCGCACAACACGGCGGCGTGTGGCCTTGATGCGCACACGGTTCCAAACTCACGTAGGCGGTGGTGCCGCGTGCGCGCGCTCCCGCCTGGCGCAGCGCATGCACCTCGGCATGCGGCTCGCCGACACGCTCGTGCCAGCCCTCGCCCACCACCTCGTTTGCGCTCTCCGTGTCACGCACCAGCACACAGCCAACGCGCGGATTCGGCGTGGTCGTATAGAGGCCGCGGCGCGCCAATTCAAGGGCACGCGCCATGTGTTTGTGATCGTGCGGAGAAAAAATCATGGCATCATTGCGGCACTGGCCACGCGCAAGATCAAAGCCTGCGCGTTACTTCCTGCCTAAACCCGGCTTCTGGGCTTCCTTGATGGCATCCTGAAAGTCATCAACACCCTGGAAACTGCGATACACCGAAGCAAAGCGGATATACGCCACCTGATCCAGGCGGTGCAACTCACGCATCACCATTTCGCCGATGCGCCGCGCCGGCACTTCGCGGTCGCCGAGCGCGAGTATGTTTTGCGTAATCGTCGCAATCGCCTCATCCACCAGCGGCGTTGGCACCGGGCGCTTGTGCAGCGCGCGCATGAACCCGGTGCGCAACTTTTCAACGTCAAACTCGGTGCGGCTGCCGTCCTGTTTGGCCACCTGCGGCATGCGCAATTCCACGGTTTCGTAGGTGGTGAAGCGTTTGCTGCAAGCTTCGCACCGCCGCCGCCGGCGAATGCTGTCGCCGGCGTCGCCCACGCGCGAATCGATCACCTGCGTGGAAGCATGCTTGCAGAACGGGCATTTCATCGTTGTATCACGCGCCGCTCACTGGCCATACACCGGAAAGGCATCGCACAGTGTCTTGACTTCACCGGCGACGCGCCGCAGTACCTCATCGTCGTTGGGCGCATCGAGCACATCGGCAATCAGGTGCGCGACTTTTTCGGCTTCAAGTTCACAAAATCCGCGCGTGGTCATTGCGGGCGACCCGAGACGAATGCCGCTGGTCACAGTGGGACGCTGCGGGTCTTTGGGAATGGCGTTCTTGTTAATCGTCAGGTTGGCCTTGCCCAGCGCCACCTCGGCTTCGGCGCCGGTGACATGCTTGCTGCGCACATCCACCAGAAACATATGGCACTCGGTGCGGCCCGACACGATGCGCAAGCCGCGCTCCTGCAGCACTTTGGCCATCACCCGCGCGTTGTCCAGCACCTGTTGCTGATAATCGCGAAATTCGGGTGTCAACGCCTCCTGAAACGCCACCGCCTTGGCGGCAATAACATGCATCAGCGGGCCGCCTTGCGTGCCTGGAAACACTGCGCTGTTGAGAATCTTTTCGTGCTTGGCGTCCGCCAGTATCAAACCGCCGCGCGGCCCCCGCAGCGTCTTGTGCGTGGTGCTGGTAACAAAATCGGCAATCCCCACCGGGCTGGGATACAAACCCGCCGCGATCAAACCCGCATAGTGCGCCACATCGGCCATCAGCAGCGCGCCGCATTTGTCGGCAATGGCGCGAAAGCGTTTCCAGTCGAAACGCAGCGAATACGCCGAGGCGCCGGCGACAATCAATTTCGGCTTGCGCACCAGCGCGAGTTCTTCGACTTCAGCGTAATCGACTTCCTCGTCTTTGTCCAAGCCGTAGGTTGTGGCGTCAAAATAGCGCCCGCTGACGTTGACCGGCGAGCCATGCGTCAAGTGACCGCCGCTGTCCAGCGCCATGCCGAGGATCACATCGCCCGGATGCAACACTGCCTTGAACACCGCAAAATTCGCCTGCGCTCCCGAATGCGGCTGCACATTGGCATAACCGGCATGAAACAATTTTTTGGCACGATCGATCGCCAATTGCTCCGCCACATCGACATGCTCGCAGCCGCCGTAATAACGCTTGCCGGGATAACCTTCGGCATATTTGTTGGTGAGCACCGAGCCTTGCGCCGCCAGCACGCGTGGACTGGCGTAGTTCTCCGAGGCGATGAGTTCGATGTGGTCATGCTGACGCTGGCGTTCGCGCTCAAGCGCTTGCCACAGTTCCGGATCAAAGCTGGCGATAGTATCTTTTG
Organism: Bordetella parapertussis; assembly: GCA_945861275.1. Taxonomy (GTDB): domain Bacteria; phylum Pseudomonadota; class Gammaproteobacteria; order Burkholderiales; family SG8-41; genus UBA5216. The sequence continues at coordinate 24,355 of CAMATZ010000001.1, read as the reverse complement.
AGGTGGAGAACATGGGTGAATTCGCGCAATTAAATGTGTGGTGTGAATACAGTCAGTCCAGCAGCAATGCGGCAGCCAACAACCAGCCGATAATTTGCGACGCGCGTTACTTACCTGCCGCTTTGGGCGCCGGGCCGCCCAGCGCTTTGATAACCTGCTCGGTGATATCAATCGCCTTGCCGGCGAATACAGCTTCCTGCAACACCAGATCGAACTTCTGGCTTTCGGCGATTTTGGTGACGATAGCGGTCACCTCGACAAAATACTTGCGCCGCTCTTCCGACTTGCGGCGTTCCACATCGTCCACGAACGCGCGGCCCAGCTGCTCAAGGCGCTGCGCCTGCGTCTGAAATTCGCGCTCTTTCAGTTCGCGCTCGCGTCCCGCCGGCGCGCTGGGCAACTGTGCCTGCAAACCTTTGACCTTCGCTTCCAGGCCGCGCACTTCCTGTTCACGCGCACTGAATTCGCGGCGCAGCATTTCAGTGATGTCGAAAGCGCGCCGCGTATCGTTCTCGATGCGCCGGCCATCGATATAACCAATCTGCACCGATTGCGCCGCCGCCGTCTGTAAGCACAGCACGGAAATTACCGCTATCCAGAAACACCTCAATTGCATTGGTTAACCTGATGTTGTCGCCAGCCGCGAAATTACACTGTGCCGCTGTGTAGGGCCAAATATCACAGCGCTTATCACGCTGGCTGCTTTAAGAAGGTGTACGGTATCACATCTGCCCCCGCCTAGAAACCTGCGCTTCTGCAACACGCGCCTCCCGTTCCAGCGCACCGCGCGGGTAACCGGGCCACACGCATTCACGCAGATACTGCCGCAGACATGAATTAATTACCGGCTATCGTCATCCGCTCCAGCAACACCGAGCCGCATTGGCGTGAGCCGCGCCGCAGCACGTCGTTTCCGATGGCCGAGATGCCGCGAAACATGTCCTTGAGCTGGCCGGCAATGGTGATCTCCTGCACCGGGTAAGCAATTTCGCCGTTCTCCACCCAGTAACCCGCGGCGCCGCGTGAGTAATCGCCGGTAACCTGATTCACACCCTGGCCCATCAACTCCGTTACCAGCAGGCCGCGATGCATTTTTTTGAGCAGCGCGGCAAAATCGTCGCCGCTATCGCGCAGCATCAAATTGTGATTGCCGCCGGCATTGCCGGTGGAACGCATGCCCAGTTTACGCGCGGAGTAACTGCCCAGAAAGTAGCCCTGCACCACGCCGTCCTTCACCACTTCGCGCGCTTGCGTGGCGACCCCCTCGGCATCAAACGCGCCGCTGCCCAGGCCCTTCGGTATATGCGGCAAATCGCTGATGTGAACCATCGGCGCAAGCACCTGCGTGCCCAGACTGTCCAGCAGAAACGACGATTTACGATACAGACTGCCGCCGCTCACCGCCGACACAAAATGCCCCAGCAAACTCGATGCAACGGGCGCTTCAAACAGCACCGGCGCCTGCGTGGTTTCTATTTTGCGCGCATCGAGCCGGCGCACCGCGCGCTCGGCGGCACGCCGCCCCACCGACTCCGGCGTCGCCAAATCCTGTTCGGCACGCGCCACCTCGTACCAATCGTCGCGCTGCATGGCGTCATCCTCACCAGCGATCAGAGAACAGCCGATGCTGTGACGTGAACTCGGATAGCCCGCGAGAAAACCATGCGAATTACCATAGACAAAATTTGATTCCTGCGTCGACACCGAAGCGCCTTCGGAGTTACTGATGCGCTTATCCACCGCGAAGCCCGCGTCTTCGCAGGCGGTGGCGAGCGCGATGGCGCGCTCCACCGGCAGCGCCCACGAATGCCACAACTGCAATTCCGGAAATTCACGCGCCAGCAACTCCGGATCGGCCAGCCCCGCGCAATCATCGGCGGCGGTAAAGCGTGCGATCGACAACGCCGCGTCCACCGCATCGCGCAGCGCTTTGGGCGAAAAATCAGAAGTGCTGGCGTGGCCGCGCTGCTGGCCGAGATACGCCGTAACACCCATGCCTTTGTCGCGGTTGTACTCGATGGTTTCCACTTCGCCACGGCGCACGGTGACGGTCTGGCCGTAACCTTCGCTGACCTCGACTTCAGACGCGGTGGCGCCGCGTTCGCGCGCATAGGCCAGCGCATCGCGCGTGAGCGACTGCAGGGCGCCGCTATCGCGGGTAAATCCAGGGTTGGGCATGATGGGTGTCTAATTGAGCGCGCCGATGGCTGCGCCTGTGCATTCAGGGAAAGAGCGCTATCATAACAGGTTGATTCCCAGCGCAGAAACCGCATGATGCCCATCGACAATGAACCGCCAGACGATGCAGCACCCACGTATGAGGGCCCCAGTAAATCCCGCCGCAAAGCCGATGCGCACGCCGTGCAGGCGCTGGGCGTGGAACTGGTCGCGCTAAATCGCAACCAACTCGCGCAGGTAGAAATGCCCGAATCGCTGCGCGACGCAGTGCAGGCCGCGCAACGCATCAGCGCGCATGAAGGGCGGCGGCGTCAGTTGCAATTCATTGGCAAACTCATGCGCAACATCGACCCGGCGCCGATCCGCGCCAAAATCGACGGCTGGAAAACCACATCCGTAGAAGAAACCGCGCGGCTGCATTTGATCGAACGCTGGCGCGACCGGCTGCTTGAAGACCCGTTGGCCTTGCAGCCGTTTACCGCCGAATATCCGCACGCCGATGTGCAACAGTTGCGCACGCTGATACGCAACACACAGCGTGAACGCGAGCAACATAAGCCGCCGAAAAATTATCGGGCGTTGTTTCAGTTACTGCGCGATATAATCGCGTCATGAACGAAGAACTCTTAATCGGCCTGGTTTCGATCAGTGACCGCGCTTCGCAAGGCGTGTACGAGGATCAGGGCATACCCGCGCTGAAGGACTGGTTCACGCAGGCGCTCGCCTCAAAGTGGCGCATGGTGACGCGCTTGATTCCGGACGAACGGCCGTTGATCGAAGCCACGCTCAAAGCATTGGTAGACGACGAAAAATGCCATCTCGTGCTTACCACCGGCGGCACCGGCCCCGCGCTGCGCGATGTCACGCCCGAAGCAACCCTGGCGGTGGCTGACCGGGAAATGCCGGGTTTCGGCGAACAAATGCGTCAGGTCAGCCTGAAATTCGTGCCTACCGCAATTCTGTCGCGGCAGGTAGCGGTCATCAGAAAACAAGCGTTGATTATCAATTTGCCAGGCCAACCCAAAGCCATCAGGGAAACCCTCGAAGGGCTGAAAGATGAAACCGGCAAGCCGCTGGTCAACGGTATTTTCGCGGCGGTGCCATACTGCATCGATTTGATAGGCGGGCCGTATATTGAAACCAACGAAGCGGTGGTAAAGGCATTTCGGCCGAAGTCGGCAATTCGAAAAACGTGAAGCGTGAAGGGTGAGGAGTGAAGCGGTACCCCTTTCACCCCTTCGCCGCCTTTCGCCACCCTTCACTCTTCACTCTTCACCCTTCACTCTTCACGGTCCATAAGCAAATGCTAGAAACCATCGAACTCGAAACTGCCGCCAACCCCACCGCCGCCGTGATCTGGATGCACGGTCTCGGCGCGGATGGCAATGATTTCGTGCCCATCGTCAATGAACTCGAATTGTCCGGCGCGCCGGCGATACGCTTCATTTTTCCGCATGCGCCGCAGATTGCAGTGACTATCAATAACGGTTACGTCATGCGCGCGTGGTATGACGTGTCCTTCGGCGACCTTGAGGGTCACACCAAGCGCGCCGATGAAACGGGTGTGCGCCAGTCGCAGGCGCAAATCGGGGATTTGATCGCCCGCGAAATTACGAGAAATATACCCTGTAAAAACATAGTGTTAGCGGGGTTTTCCCAAGGTGGCGCGATCGCGCTGCACAGCGGCTTGCGTTACCCCGAGAAGCTCGCCGGGGTGATGGCGCTGTCGTGTTATCTGCCGTGTGCCGACAGCTTTGCTGCCGAAGCCACGCCCGCCAATTTAAAAACACCGCTGCTGGTTGCGCATGGCACGCAAGACCCGGTGGTGCCGTATGCCATGGGAAAAAATTCGCGCGACCTGTTGCTGAAATCAGGTTACGCAGTGGAATGGCACGAATACCCGATGACGCATTCGGTGTGCCTGGAAGAAGTGCGCGACATCGGCGTATGGCTTACGCGCGTGTTGCGCAGGTGATTGCAAACGTAGCGGCCATCCCAATCAAGCCTGCGCGTTGCGCGCACACGCCGCCGCGCCGGCTTGCGCCGATTGCCCCTCAGTCAGCCTTGAACCGCACGCGGTCGAAATCCGGCCCTGATTCGATCACGCCCGACGGCATTAGCATAAACGATAGTCCGTCAGCCGTGCGTGTTGCTTCAAGTGCCTCGCGCAAGGTAAACGATTCCGGACGCACCAGCGCCTGCAGATAACCGCTGCGCGACGGTTCCGCGTCGAGCAGCACCACATTGTGCGGCGTGCCGGGCTCGCCGTTACCGCGACGCGTGCACATGGTGGCAGGCGTTACCGCTCGACTGAGCGCCTGTATGCCCACGAAGCGTTGGCCGCGTGCATCGGTTTCAACGCGCCGTACAGCCGCAGCCCCCCATATGGCGCTATTGCCTTCAGGCCTGAAACCGATCAATACACCTACCTGCAGCCATTCGCCGCGGCGCGCGGGCACGATGACGCCGTAGCCTTCCGCACTGGCGTTTTCGACCACCCAGGTTTCCTGTATGACTTTGCTGCCCATCGACAGCACGCCATCAAAGCCTTGCGTGATCTGCAAGGTGGTGGCAACTTTACGCCGCTCGGAATCACGCTCCGGCAATTCTCTTTCCCAGTTGAATGCCAGATGCAGCAAGGTATCTGAGACTGCGTCGCAGTCGGTGGACTGAAAATTCAGCTCGGACGGCAGCGCACCGGTTTCACTGATGACATCAACAACGCGCTGGGCCGCATCCATCGCCTGTCCCGCCCCAAAATAAATCAGGCGCGCCCCACGCGGCGCTTCGGCCAACACGCGCGTGGGTGAAGTTGCGCCACTCAAATCAAAGATGAAATTACAATCTGCGTCCGCACTGTTTGAAGATACGAAATCCTTCGAAAAATGCGCGATCGCGCGCTCGGCGATATTCTGTTTTGCGGGGGACAAACCACCGGCTGAGGACACCGCCAACATCAGTACGCGCAAAAATTCCTGACGCACGGTCCCGCGGCCTCGCGCGCCCTCGTAAATGTCGATCGTTTGGTCGAGAAAAGCGCCGCTCTCGGCCTGGGCATACAGGTTCGCTACCGTAGCCCAGTAGGGTTCGTCGACGTAACCGTAGCGCATCAATATCCACTTGATCTGCAGTGCCTGCATGCGCATCGCCCGCGCTACGGCTTGCGGAAACTTTGCGCGCAACGCAGCGGCGGCACTGTCACCCCTGGCCAAAGGGTCAATACAGCCCAGATAGGCATCTCCCAGGGCTTTCCAGTACCCGGTCGCAGCGCGCCAATACAGGCCTTCCTGAAATTTCGCCTGCGGCTTTAGCACCAGATACTGATCCAGCAGGCGCTGCCCATGCCGCTTTAACGCAATATCTATGAGATCAATGAGTTCATAGCGGTGCGTAATCGAAAATTTGCCGTCACTGTTGATCGACTCCAGCCATTGCACGGCATCGTGCGCCGCGCGCACGGAATCATCGGGCGGCAGCGTGGCAATCAGCGCTTTGGCGTCCGCGATGTTCGCCAGCGAATGACCCGCGCTATCGTCGCCAGCCAGCCACTTCAACATGGCGCACCACAATAGCGGTAAACGGGATTCATGAATTTAAGCCCACTTAGCATACGCGCCTGCGCGCCGCAAAAGCCGCAACGACATGCAGCTCCAGTTATTAATGAATTAGATTCAAATATACCAGTAAACCATTGTTATAATGGTATTTATTGCACATTTATCACAGGGGTGTCGCGAAAATGCAAATTAACTGCCCTGCTCCGGCCAATTCTTGATGTAGCGCTTGAGCAAACGGTTTTCGAAGCTCGCCTCCTTGATCGCCGCCTTGGCAATGTCATGAAACGAGATCACACCCAGCAGGTGCCCGCCGTCCATTACCGGCACGTAGCGCACATGATGCTGCGTCATGAGATCCCGCACGTGTTCGGACGTGTCGTCCAGGCAGCACACCAGCGGATCGTTCACCATGACTTCGCGCACCGGTAAGTCGCCGAGATTGCCGCGTTGCGCGTCGAGCCCTTTCAATACCTCGCGAAAGGTCAGCATGCCTTTCATCTCGCCGCCCCCGCTTGCTATTACCACCAGCGAGCCGATATCGTTTTGCACCATCGTCGCCACGGCGTCGGCCACGCGCCCGTCCGGCGCGATGCTGAAAATAGTGCTGCCTTTGAGATTGAGTATGTCGCGGATAATCATCGCTCAGCGCCCGCCCGCAGGTTGATCCAAAGCCATCTTAGCGCACCCACTATGAGGTGAAAAGGGTGAAAAGCTATAATCCTATTATTGACCCAACCTGGAACACCATGACCCAACGCCTGCGCGGCATTACCGACTCTGAGGCCACTGGCCCCACCCAAGACCTGTTCGACGCCTCCAATGTGATGCTGGGCCGCATCGCCAACCTGCAACGCATTCTGTCGCACAGCCCGCTGGTTGCGCGCTGGTTTCTGCCGCTGGTGGCCGCCGTGCGCCAACCCACGGCGGGTGCGGTATCGGACGTGCGCCTGCGCAACCTTGCGTGCCTGAAAACCTCGACCATCAACAACTGTCATTACTGAACTCAGCACAATCGGGTGCTTGGTCAAGCACTGGGACTTACCGACGCGGAATTCGAAGCGCTGCAGGCGCCGGACTATCTCGCCAGCCCGCTGTTTACCGACAAGGAAAAAGCCGTAATGGCATGGTCGGAAGCGATGACGCTCAATACCGCCAAATACGACGATGGCGTGTGGAACGAGTTGCGCAAACATTGCGACGATGCTGAAATCGTCGAGGTCTCGATGATGTGCGGCCTCTTTAACATGATCAACCGCCTGAATGATTCCTTTCGCACCGAACTCGAATCGGAAGAATATAACCGCCGTCAGCACAAGGCTGTCGGTGTGGATGCCGGGGCCCTGGAAGCGTACGCCTGCAAAATTTGTGCGCAGAGGAAAAACTGACCATGCGTGAATATACGATAGCCGCCATCCCTGGCGATGGCATCGGCACGGAAGTCATCGCCGCCGGCCTCAAAGTGCTGGAGGTGCTGGCACACCGCGACCAGGGCTTCAAGCTCAGGATTGAACATTTTCCGTGGAGCAGCGATTACTACAAGCGGCACGGCTACTACATTCCCGACGGCGGACTCGACAAACTGAAACAATGCGATGCGATATTTTTCGGCGCGGTGGGCGCGCCTGATGTCCCCGATCACGTGTCGCTGTGGGGTCTGCGGCTGCCGATTTGCCAGGGCTTTGATCAATATGCCAATGTGCGTCCGGCGCGCGTGCTGCCGGGCGTTACCAGCCCGTTGCGCGAAGGCCAGGATATCGACTGGGTGGTGATCCGCGAAAACACCGAAGGCGAATACTCGGGCAACGGCGGCCGCGCCCATCGCGGCCTGCCGGAAGAAGTGGCCACTGAAACCTCGATCTTCACCCGCAACGGGGTCACGCGCATTCACAAATTTGCGTTTGAACTCGCGCGCACCCGCAAGCGCAAGCACCTGACACTGGTGACCAAATCCAACGCGCAGCGCCACGGCATGGTGATGTGGGATGAGATTTTTTACGAAGTGGCGAACGATTATCCCGACATTGAAACCCAGCGCATTCTGGTCGATGCAGTGACCACCAATATGGTGTTGAAACCGTGGACGCTGGATACCGTGGTGGCGACCAATCTGCACGCGGATATTTTGTCCGACCTTGCTGCGGCACTGACCGGGAGCCTTGGCATTGCACCCACCGCCAATTTGAATCCCGAACGGCGCTTTCCTTCAATGTTCGAGCCGATCCACGGTTCGGCTTTCGACATCACCGGCAAGGGCATCGCCAATCCGGTGGCGACTTTCTGGACGGCATCCCTGATGCTGGAGCATCTGGGCGAAAAAGAAGCCTCGGCACGTCTGATGAAGGCGGTTGAAAGCGTCACCGCGCGCAAGCTGCTCACCCCCGATCTGGGCGGCGAGGCGACCACCGCCATCGTGACTGAGGCCGTGTGCGATGCGCTGTAAAACAGAATACGGGCGTTGCACTTTTCGGTCAATCAAACACCGTTAACAGCGGTTGCGGCAGCCTCTAGCTTGGCGTAGGCTACCCATCCCTTACTACCCCACAAGGACTCTCATCATGAGCACACCCATCAAACGTCACCACCCCGGCCCGACGCTTTGCCGCGCCGTTGAATACGGCAACCTGGTATTCATCGCTGGCACCACCGCCGACAACAAAGCCGGCAACTGCAAGGTGCAGACCGAGGAAGTGCTCAAGAAAATAGACGGGCTTCTGGCCGAGTGCGGCACTGACAAATCGCGGATTCTGGCGGCGAATGTATGGGTCGCGGACATGAGTGAAAAACCGTTGATGGATGCCGCGTGGCTGGCGTGGGTGGATCCGCACAACAAGCCCGTGCGTGCCTGCGTCGAAGCCAAGCTCGGTTCAGCGGAAACACGCGTGGAGATCATGGTGACAGCCGCCAAGTAGCGCGGAGTTTGTAATGCGCGACATCGTTTATTACACGCCGATGAAAAAACTGTCGGACGCCACCGAATTCAACGGGGTGATTTACCTCGCCGGGCAGGTGGCGCAAGACCTCAATGCGGGCATGAAAGCACAAACCGCCGACGTGTTGCGCCAGATCGACACGCTGCTCGCGCAATGCGGCAGCAGCAAATCGCGCATACTTTCCGCCACGGTCTACGTCACCGACATGGCATTAAAGCCGCAGATGGATGAGGCGTGGATGGCGTGGGTCGATCAGACACGCCCGCCGGCACGCGCCACGGTTGAGGCGCGCCTGGGCGCGAACGTGCTGGTGGAAATCATGCTGACGGCGGCGAAGCTCGCTTGATTGAAGCGCGCAATTCAACCATCCGCCCAAAAAAAAGCGCGCGAAAATCGCGCGCGCTGTTGTCGCAAATCTGACGGCGGCTGATTAAACCACCGCCTTGCTCACGCGCACTTCAATGTCGGCCATGCGTGCGAGATCGCGATGGATGCGCGCAACACGCTCGATCTGCCCTTTCGCGGGGAATCGTTCATAAAAACCTTCGCAACGGAACGAGCGCATCTGCTCGCGCCACGGTTGCAGGCGCGCTTCCCAGCGCTTGGCACGGCCATCCACCGGCTCGGCGTCCACCCGCGCCAAGTCGGCGCACACCCGGATCATGGCTTTGATGGTGACCGGTTTGGTCACCATGTAACCGTCGTGATCCCACGAGTCGCCCCACACTTTTTCGGCGGCTTTGAAGAAATCCCGGATGATCTCGTAATAACGTTCACCCTCACGGTAACTATTTGTTACTAAACGAATTTTTTTCCAGTCGAGGGATATCCAGCGATGCAGTTCGTTGAACAGCTCAGCTTGCAATATCCACTTATCTTGCTGGCTGCGGCCACCCAGACGGTTAATGCGATAGCGCAACGGGCTATCACCCTCACGATACAAATCTTCAACCACGCGCGCGGCAAAACGCTTGTCGGGATCGGCCCACGACACACGCTCATACAGATCAATCAGGTGGCTCTTGCTGATGCGTGTGGTGGTTGAATTGATAATCACAAACATTTCGGCGGCAAAGTCTTCGCTGCGCCCGTCAAAAATAATGCACGGCACGTTAATCGCGGCGGCTTCGGACGGATGCTCTTTCAGATAAAAGCGCAATGCAGCAAGCCGATGCTGGCCGTCGATGATCAAATATTTGGTATCAGGCTCTTGCATGTGGCCGACGCTCTCCTGGCCGGGGAGTGCTACGAATTTGAGGGTTTCCGAGGTAAACAGCAACACCGTGCCGGGAATGGGTGGCTGGGTTTGCGCCATTTCGTAAAAATTGCGCAGCGATTTCACCTTGGCACGCGATAACGAGCGCTGAAATGCTTCGTCGTTACGCTCGACACGCGCAATGAATTGCGCGATTTCGTCGTTTTGCGGCACGGACTGCGCAGCGATTTCCTCCCCTTCACCATAAAAGCGGCTAATAAAACGCGCTTTTTCCAGCACAGCTTTCGCCGGGTAACTGGCAAAATAGAACAGTCCGTCCTTTTGGCGTATCCGGGTAGCTAGCATGGTACCGTCTCTCGTCCCTGATTTTTATAAGAAATATCGCATGCGGCATGCACTAAACGCGTGCAATAAGTAGAACTCGTATTCTAACGTTCCACGAGAGGTAATGCGAGCAAGTTGTTGATAGCGACCAGTTTATGAACCGGTGGCCCAGCTTCGGCGTTGCACGCCCATAAGCCGTGGGAAACACCTACAGGCTATAGTAGGTGTTAAACGTAACTATTTGTTTTTATTGAATGTTATATTTTAACAAAATCCAACGGCTTAAACTGTCCGCGCAGCGCCACAGCGGAATTTCCACCCCACCAGCGCTCAAGCACTGTCGCATAAATGTCGCGAAAGTCTACTGCGAACGGCAGGTTGCCGTTGCCATCCAACCTGTTCAGCGCAGGCCGCTGTCCATAGAGACCTCCCTTCACCCGGCCACCCAGCACAAAATGGGCGCTGGCGGTCCCGTGATCGGTGCCGGCGCTGGCGTTCTCACGCGGGCGGCGGCCGAATTCGGCGTAGCTTGCAATCAGCGTGTCGTCCCAGCGGCCAATTTCACTTAATGCGCCTTTTAACGCCACCAGTCCGTCGGCTAAATCCTTGAGCAGCCGCGTGTGGGTTCCCGCTTGGCCGCTGTGGGTATCAAAGCCGTTTAGCGACACCTTGAGCGCCGCCACCCCCGCGCGGCTCGCCGCCACCTGGGACGCTGTGCGTAAGGCATTGCCGAAGCCGGTTTGCGGGAACACCGTGCGAAAGGCGTGGTTGGTATTCAAGTTGGCGGCGGCCTGTACAATGTCCTGCTCCACCCGCAGTATGTGACTGAGCGTGGCGTTGTGCGCCTGCCCTGCCGTTACCGCAAGTTTCGCCTGCTGCAAAAATTGTTCGGTGTTGGTGAGCGCGATCGTGCGCGTGCCGCTACCGGAAAACGGTCCCATTTCCGCGCTTCCCACCACCACCGCGTCCGCCGCATACGCGCGTGGCACCGGCGCTTGTGCGAACGCACGGGTAAGCCAGCCGTCTTGCAGGTATTCGCTGCTTTTCGAGGCGGTGTCCCAGATTTCGATCGAGCGAAAATGCGACAGGTTGGCCGACGGATAACCCACGCCCTGCACCACGGCGACTTCGCCCGCTTTCCACAATGGCATCAGCGGCTCCAGGGCGGGGTGCAGCCCCGCCTGGTCGTCCAGTTGCAACACCTGATCACGCGCAACCGCAAGGCGCGGTCGCAACGCGGCGTATTGTGCATCAGCGTACGGGATCACGGTGTTCAGGCCGTCGTTACCGCCCTTGAGCTCGACCACAATCAGCAGCTTCTGATAATTGGCCGCGGCCCAGCTTGATTGGGGCTGCCAGGCCAACACGCTGCCAGCGGCGGCAGCTTTCAAAAAGTTTCGGCGATCCATGTGCGCACTCTCCTTGCACTACTTCAACTGATATACCGGATCCTGCGTCAAACGCCGGATCACCTCCAACCCCGTGGCACCGGGAGGCAACGGGTGTTGCGGTGTCGTTGCCAGCACCAGCCGCTGCACCTGCGCCGCTTCGCCGCCGGCCTGTTGCAGCCAGCGCTGGCTGTCGAATTGCACTTCGGCCATCGCGCGCAGCAGGCGCTGGCGCATCGCGTTCGCGGGGCCGCCCTGGGCGCCCTGCGGCGGTGGCGCCTGCGTCACATTGGCTGCCATCATCATCGACGGACGCAACTCCTCGGCACGGAACAGGCGGTCAAGAAACTGTTTGCGCGCGAGCAAGGTAGACGAGTTAATCCACGCTTCGCCGCCGGGCCAGCCTTTGACATTGGGCGGCGCAAACAAATTTTGTCCGAGTTGCGCCACCGCCAGCGCGAACGGCTGCACATCGCCCGTCGTAAACTGGAACTGTCGCAGCGTGCCCACCACCAGATCCACCGGCGATTTCACCAGGGTCGCGCGATGCCTGGCCGCGTAAAACGCATCGGAGGTCAGCATGACGCGCAGCGCAGCGCGGATATCGTAACGGCTGTCGCGAAACACACCCGCAATGCGCCTCACTTCGGCGGCATCCGCAGCATCAACAACGGGTGAGACAAATTCGCGCCACAACTTACGCACGATAAATTCCGCCGTCTGCGGCTGCGCCAACAATATATCGATTACCGCGTCACCACCGAAATTACCGCTGCGCCCGAGTACGGATTTCTCGCCATCATCGTGCGCGCCGGCACGAAACAGATACTCGCCTTTTTCGCCATCGATGCTCCAGCCGGTGAAAGCGCGCGCGGCTTCCTTGATGTCGCGCTCGGTGTAATGGCCCTCGCCCAGCGTGAACAGCTCCATCACTTCGCGTGCAAAATTCTCGTTCGGCTGGCCTTTGCGATTCGACGCATTGTCGAGATAAATCACCATCGCCGGATCGCGCGCAATCGCGTGCAGAAACGCGCCGAAATTTCCAAAGGCGTGCTCGCGCAGCAGCACATTCTGCTGGTACAAATACTGCGGCTGACGCACTTTTTGCTGACTTGAAACGAAATGGTTGTGCCAGAACAGCACCATTTTTTCGGTGAACGGACTCGGCGTGGTGACCATTTCCTGCAACCACCAGCCGCGCAGTTCGAGGCCGCGCGCAACATTGTTGCGCTGATAATCGCGACGTTCTTCGACACTCATCTCGCGCACACGCGAGCCCGGCACTACCGGCTCGCGCACCCACGCCGGCGGCGGCGTGACGCGCGGTTTGGCTGTCCACGACAACAGGCGCTCCGCCGCCTGTTCGCGCGTCAGTCTGGAAAAACTTTCGATATCGGCGGGCGCTGCGGCATAGCTGGTGCGTGTGAGCAGATGCCGCGCGTCGTCAAAACCGAGCGCAGCAGCCCACGCTGCCCCGCCCACTCCAGCCAGTCCGGCAACCATCAGCTGCAGCAGCCACCCACGCATGACGATGCTCCGTTAGATTTTGGTGGCTTCGGTACGGGATTTGCGCCGCTCGAAGAACACCTTGCGTGCCGCGGCCATTTCTTCGAGTGTCAGATGGCCGTCTTTGTTGGCGTCGAAACGGTCGAAGTTGCGCGCCAGGCGCGGCGAGCTTTGTTGCGCTTCGGCACGGCTGATGGTGCCGTTGCCATCCGCATCCGCGCGTTTGAAGCGCTGTTCGGCCTGCGCTTTTTTATCAGCCTGGCATTTCTCCGGATTGGCCTTGCATTCTGCGCGGCGCTTCTCCATTTTTTCTTTCATTGCCTTGCAGCGCACAGGGTCTTCCTTACACTTCTGCTCCATGCTCGCTTTTTTATCGGCGTGGCATTTCTCCGGATTGGCTTTGCATTCGGCCATGCGCTTTTCATGGCGCTCTTTCATTTCCTTGCACCGCGCCGGATTCTCTTTGCACATCTGTTCATAACGCGCCTTGCGCTCGGCCTCGCATTTTGCCGGATCGGCTTTGCATTGCTCCATGCGCGCTTTGCGTTGTTCGGCGGTGGGAGCTTTGCCATCAGGTTTAACGGTGGCGCCCGGCAAGCCCTCAGCGGCCAACACCGCGAGCGGTAATACCAAGACGATTGCGATAGCTAATAATTTGTTTTTAAATAAGTTTTTCATGAAATGACCTTTCAGTCGGCTGGTACGGTTCGACGACGGTTACCGCCATACAGCTCGCGGTTTGCCTTATCGAGATCGCGATGCAATTGACGGCGTTCTTCTTCCGTCAGTTGCCCGCGCGGCCGTTCCCGCGGAGGTTGCGGCAGCGGTTGCGCATTGCGCGCATCACGAACCTGCCGTCTGTCATGACCTTTAGCTGCACCATTGCCCTGATACTGTGTGCTGTACTGAGCGCTGTACAACGCACCCTCGAACGGGCCTGCCCATACCACAGCGGTTGGCTCTATCGACAGCACACCACCCAGCATCAACACTGCCATCAAGGTTTTCATCGGTGCCTTAATCCTGGCCATACTTTCGTTCATGACATTCGGCGTCGGTTTCGCGTTGCACACTAATCGCGTTCCCTTGCGACAAAAAACGTTGTCGCACCAGCAACGTTGACCGATGCTCACACCAAGTTGTAAGTAGAATGTTACTGGAGGCGCCATTGTTGTAAGCAACTGTAACCCGCACCATGGCCCTCTACGCTCGCCTATCGTAACGCTTTTGGGCAAACCTGAGCGCCAGCGGGCAACAGCGGCCCGCGCCTGATTTGTAACAATTTGTTACGATAGCTTTGCGCATGCCAGTACGCGGCAAAAAACTGGCGCCGGCAGACTCAAATCGCTAGGATCACGCTATGACTGAAGCCAAAACCCGTATTATGGTTGTAGATGACGACGCACGGCTGCGCGATCTGCTCAACAAATACCTCGCCGAGCAGGGCTTTGCGGTGCGCACAGTGGCCAACGCCACGGATATGGATCGCTATCTCGCGCGTGAGCGTTACGATTTGCTGATACTCGATCTGATGATGCCCGGCGAAGACGGCCTGTCCATTTGCCGGCGGCTGCGCGGCGCAAGTGAAAACATCCCCATCATCATGCTCACCGCCAAAGGTGATGAGGTGGACCGCATCGTTGGCCTTGAAGTTGGCGCCGATGACTATCTGCCCAAGCCGTTTAACCCGCGCGAACTGGTGGCTCGCATCCAAGCCGTGTTGCGGCGGCGGCCCGTGGCTGGCCCGCCCGGCGCGCCCACCACCGCTACCGAGATCGCTGAATTCGGCGAATTCATACTCAATCTCGGTACGCGTTCGCTCACCAAAAACGGCAATGCAATCACCCTGACCAGCGGTGAATTCGCCTTGCTCAAAGTACTGGTGCAGCACTCGCGCACGCCGCTGTCGCGCGATAAGTTGATGGAAATGGCGCGTGGACGCGAAGCCGGCGCCTTCGACC
The DNA here is from genome assembly GCA_945861275.1 of Bordetella parapertussis. Classification (GTDB taxonomy): domain Bacteria; phylum Pseudomonadota; class Gammaproteobacteria; order Burkholderiales; family SG8-41; genus UBA5216. The sequence continues at coordinate 9,295 of CAMATZ010000001.1, read as the reverse complement.
GCAGCATCGACGTGCAGGTCTCGCGCGTGCGCAAGCTGATTGAAATCGATCCCGCCAAACCTGCGTTTATTCAGACGGTTTGGGGATTCGGCTATGTGTTTATTCCGGATGGAAAGGACAGTGAAAAGTGAAGGGTGAAGCGTGAAGAGGTACCCCGCACACTAACCCCTTCACTCGTCACCCTTCACTCTTCACTCTTCACTCTTCACCCTTCACCCTTCACCCTTCGTGACCCTCTGGCCCCAAACGCTGCTCGCGCGCAGCGTGCTGCTGATCGCGATGCTGCTGTTACTGGCGCATCTGGCCTGGTTGCAGATTTTTCGCGTATCCACGCGTGAGCCGCGCGCGCGGCAGGTGTCGCAGCAAATTATCAGCACCGTTAACCTGACGCGCGCGGCGCTGGTCACCGTGGAAGCTTCCAAGCGCTTCAGCCTGCTGGGTGAAATCGCCGAACGGGAAGGCGTGCAAGTGCATAGAGCGCAGCCCAATGAAACACTGTCGCCGCTGCCCAGAACCGGTTTTTATGAATTCGTCGAAGCCGATTTGCGCGCGCAGTTGGGCGCTGCCACGAAAATCACGCTATCGCGCAACGGCGTGGAGGGCATCTGGGTCAGCTTCAATATTGACGGCAGCGGTGACGGCTATTGGGTGCTGATGCCGGAATCACGGCTCGCCGCCGATGAATCGTGGCGCTGGATCGGCTGGGGTGCGCTGGTGCTGCTGCTGGCGGTGGGCGGCGCATTTTTGATTGTGGCTCGCATCAACCGTCCGCTGCGCGCGCTGACACAGGCCGCCGCGCACATGGGACGCGGTGCGACACCCGCGCCGGTCGACGAAAGCGGCCCCTCGGAAATCCGCACGCTGTCGCGCGCGTTTAATCAGATGGCCGCCGACCGCAAAAAGCTCGACGATGAACGCGCACTGCTGCTGGCGGGGGTATCGCACGACCTGCGCACACCGCTCGCGCGCATACGCCTTGGCATCGAAATGCTCGACGACAAAGGCGACGCATCGATTCGCGACGGCATCGTGCAGGACATCGAAGATATAGACGCCGCGATCAATCAGTTTCTCGATTTCGCGCGCGCGGCTTCGTCGGAGAGTGAAACGCCGAACGCCAGCCTGAATGATCTGGTTGCCGCGCTCAGTTCACGTTATGCGCGCGCCGGCAATCCATTCGTGGTGCAGACGGCGCCAGTCCCGCCCTTGTCACTGCGCAAACTGGCGATGCAACGGCTGATCAGCAATCTGATCGACAACGCACTGCGCCATAGTGCCCATGCTGACAATAGCGGCAGTGAAGTCATCGTCGTCACCGGCTGCGTGGACGCAATCGCGTTCGTCGAAGTGCTGGACCGCGGCCCCGGCATACCACCCGAACAAGCCGAACGCATGCTGCAACCGTTCACGCGCATGGATGCCGCGCGCAGCACCAGCGGCACCGGCCTGGGATTGGCTATCGTCGATCGCATCGCGCGCATGCATGGCGGAAACGTGAAATTGCTGCCGCGTGACGGCGGCGGGCTGCGGGCGCGGGTGGAGTTGCCGATCAGGCCTGCCAGCTAACCCCATAGCGCATCCCTGACGCCGCGCGCGCGACAGGTGTATTTTAGTTTATCGCGCCGTTATGCTGCGACAGCCGTAATCAATACCACCGCCTCTGCCACGATCCCTTCGCCACGCCCAACAGCTCCCAGACGTTCTGCGGTTTTAGCCTTAATATTTACATCCCCGACAGCAACGCCCAAATCTGCCGCTATGTTCTCGCGCATGGCGAAAATATAGGGCGCAAGTTTGGGCGCCTGCGCAATCACTGTCGCATCTATATTCACCACTTGAAAGCGGTGCGCATGCAGCAATTGCGCCACCTCGCGCAGCAGTTTGCGGCTGTCGATGCCCGCGTAGCGCGGTTCGGTATCTGGAAAATGCCTGCCGATATCGCCCAGCGCCGCCGCGCCGATGAGTGCGTCGCAAATTGCATGCAGCAAAACGTCGGCATCGGAATGGCCAACCAAACCGCGTTCATACGGAATCGTCACGCCACCGATGACGAGTTTGCGCCCTGCCGCCAGCGTGTGAATGTCGAAGCCTTGACCTATACGCATGGCGTTATCAGTTAATGGCAGTAAGCTATTGATTTAATATATTTATTTAATCGAAAATGAGCTGCTCAAAAGCAGCTAGGGCTGCGCATAGGTGGGGTGGCTGACGGGACTCGAACCCGCGACAACTGGAATCACAATCCAGGACTCTACCAACTGAGCTACAGCCACCACTGAACTGCGGACGTTACAGCACGCACAAAAATGGCGCGCCCGGCGGGACTCGAACCCACAACCCCCGGCTTAGAAGGCCGGTGCTCTATCCGATTGAGCTACGGGCACTGTTAACCAGCGACGCCGGGCACGGAAAGGGGCGTAATATACGCTCCGCGATACCCCCGGTCAATGTAAAATGCGGGCCGGCGCAAGTCTGGAGCGGTTTGAATTCCAGCTTGCAATGATTAAGTATTCTGATTTTAAACCGCTGTTTTTAAGAGTGCATAGAAGGTGAATAAATCTGCCATGGCGACCGAACTGAACAAGGCAATACCCACATACAAGCCCAAGGGAAAAGAGGAGTACATGAATTCCCGGCAGCTGGCGCATTTCCGGCAAATTCTGGACGAACAGAAGCGCGGTCTGGGCCAGGATATCGACCGCACCGTACACACGATGCAGGACGAGGCCACCATTTTCGCCGACCCCAACGACCGCGCGACGCAGGAATCCGATATGTCGCTGGAACTGCGCAACCGTGATCGCGAACGCAAGCTGATCAAAAAAATAGATGAGACCATCGCGCACATCGATGCGAAGGAATACGGCTACTGCGAGAAATGCGGCGTCGAAATAGGCTTAAAGCGGCTGGAAGCCAGGCCTACGGCCACCTTGTGCATCGACTGCAAAACGCTGGATGAACTGCGCGAACGGCAAATCGCCAAATAACATTTAATACCAGGGCCGCACAAACAAACACGCGAAAAAAAGGGCGGCCTAACCGGGGCCGCCCTTTTTGTTTGATGCAACGCTTGCGCGCGCCACGTATCAGGCGCTACGCGCTCTGTGCGGCCTGCGCTTCTGCAGCGGCCGCTTTCATCGACAAGCGCAAACGGCCTTTTTCATCGGCTTCCAGCACTTTAACGCGCACCGCCTGACCTTCCTTAAGATGGTCGGCCACCGCGTTCACGCGCTCATTGGCGATTTGTGAAATGTGCAGCAGCCCATCGCGACCCGGCAATACGCTGACTATCGCGCCGAAATCCAGCAGCTTGAGCACGGTGCCGTCGTAAATCTTGCCGACTTCCACGTCCGCGGTAATTTCTTCGATGCGCTTGCGCGCCGCTTCGCCGCCTTCAGCCGAAACGCAGGCGATAGTCACCGAGCCGTCATCCTTGATGTCGATGGTGGTGCCGGTTTCCTCGGTCAGCGCGCGAATCACCGCGCCACCCTTGCCGATGACGTCGCGGATTTTGTCCGGTTTGATTTTGAAGGTGATCATGCGCGGCGCCCACGCCGACAGCCCGCTGCGCGGGGTATCCAGTGCGCCGCGCATTTTGTCCAGAATATGCAAACGGCCTTCGCGCGCCTGCACCAGTGCGGCATGCATGATCTCTTTGGTAATGCCGGTGATCTTGATGTCCATCTGCAACGCGGTAATACCCGACGCGGTGCCGGCCACTTTGAAATCCATATCGCCGAGGTGATCTTCGTCACCCAGAATATCCGACAGCACGGCGAAACGGTTGCCCTCCTTGATCAGACCCATCGCGATGCCGGCAACGTGGTCCTTCAACGGCACGCCCGCGTCCATCAACGCGAGACAGCCGCCGCACACCGACGCCATCGAGCTGGAGCCATTCGATTCGGTGATTTCCGAAACCAGACGGATGGAATAGGCAAACTCCTCCGCCTTGGGCAACACCGCCAGCAACGCGCGCTTGGCCAGACGGCCGTGTCCGATCTCCCGGCGCTTGGGCGTGCCCACGCGGCCGGTTTCACCGGTGGCATAGGGCGGCATGTTGTAATGAAGCATGAAGCGGTCGTGATACTCGCCCTGCAGCGCGTCTACGCGCTGTTCGTCGCGCGCAGTGCCGAGTGTGGCCACCACCAGCGCCTGCGTCTCCCCGCGCGTGAACAGCGCCGAGCCATGCGTGCGCGGCAACACGCTGTTGCGAATGGTGATCGGGCGCACGGTGCGCGTGTCACGGCCATCGATACGCGGTTCGCCGTTGAGGATCTGCCCGCGCACAATTTTGGATTCCAGCGCGAAACAGATTTCACCCACCACATTGGCGTCAGGGCCACCCTCGGCGCCCACGCCCACTTCGCCATGCACACGCTTCCAGATATCGTCGATGGCAGCGGAACGCGCCTGCTTTTCTTTCAGCTGAAATGCGGCATTCAAATCTTTTTCGGCAATCGCAGCAATACGTGCGTTCAGCGCGTCGTCCTTCGGCGCGGGCGCCCAGTCCCACAGCGGTTTGCCGGCTTCTTCGACCATTTCGTGGATGGCATCGATCACGATCTGCATTTGCTCGTGGCCGTAAACCACCGCACCCAGCATGATGTCTTCGGACAGCACCTGCGCTTCGGACTCGACCATCAGCACCGCTTGCTGCGTGCCGGCGACAACCAGATCGAGTTGCGAGGTCTTGAGTTCGGTCGCAGTGGGGTTCAACACATAACCACCGTTGATGAAACCCACACGCGCCGCGCCGATCGGCCCCTGAAACGGCACGCCCGAAATCGCCATCGCGGCTGAAGCGCCTATCATCGCGGGAATATCGGAATCGATTTCGCTATTGGACGAAATCACCGTGGCGATGACCTGCACTTCGTTGTAAAAACCATCCGGAAACAGCGGACGCAACGGGCGGTCGATCAAGCGGCAGGTGAGAATTTCTTTTTCCGAGGGCCGGCCTTCGCGGCGGAAAAATCCGCCGGGAATTTTGCCCGCGGCGTAGGTTTTTTCCTGATAATCCACTGTCAGCGGAAAGAAATCCTGCCCCGCTTTGGCTTTGCGCCGTGCCACCACGGTAACCAGCACCACGGTTTCTTCCATCGTCACCAGCACCGCGCCACCGGCCTGACGCGCGATTTCTCCGGTCTCCAGCGTCAGCTGATGACGCCCCCACATGATCGTTTTTTTAAAGTGGCTCAATTCGCTATCCCCTGCTTTCTCAATGATCTTGCGCTTACTTGCGTAACCCCAGCCGCTCGATCACGTTCTTGTACTGATCGGCATTGCTGCGCTTCAAATAATCCAGCAGCTTGCGGCGCTGGCTCACCATGCGCAGTAGGCCGCGGCGCGAGTGATGATCTTTCACGTTCGCCTTGAAGTGATCCGTCAGGCCCACGATGCGCGCGGTCAACAGCGCAATCTGCACTTCGGGAGATCCGGTGTCGCCGACCTTGCGTTGATAATCTGCCACGACTTGGGCCTTTTGGGGGGCTGTTACCGCCATATTCTTTCTCCGCTCGAAAACCGCGTATTTTACCCGCTAACCGGGTGTTTTCTCAAGCATTTCATCACTCACCGCAGCGTTTTGCGCGAGCATGCGATAAGGCACTGTGCGGCCACCTTCGCCCACTTCAACCAGCCCCAGAAAACGCTGATTTGGACCATAAATTCGTGCGAACCCGGTGACTTTTGCGTCTCTTAGGCCCAATTTCTGGCCCAATAGTAGTCTGGCAGCCTCGGCCGGCCCCACGTGCAAGGGAGGCAGACCCGCGAGCAGCGTGTCCATTGGCAACAGCTGGCGTGCGCGCTCGGCGTCAGTCATGGCTTGCAGCGCCTCCAGTGTGCAGGCAGCAGCGAGGGCGAGCGCGCCAGCGTGGGTGCGCGTCAAAGCACACAGGCTCGCACCACAGCCGAGCTCGGCGCCGATGTCGATGGCCATAACACGCAGGTAGGTGCCTTTGCTGCAGTGCACTTTTATCTTTAATAAATCATATTTAATATCAATAACTTGCAAATCATGAATGTGAACGCGGCGTGGTGCGCGTTCAATTTCCACACCTTTGCGTGCGTATTCGTAAAGCGGCACGCCATGGTGCTTGAGGGCGCTGTGCATCGGTGGCATTTGTGTAATTTCACCGCGAAATTTTTCCAGCGCGCGCAAAATCAGGCTGTGATCGGCTACCGGCGCCTTGCTTTCAACGACCTCGCCCTCGGCGTCTCCGGTGGTGGTGGTGACGCCCAGCCTTATGGTGGCGACGTAGGTCTTGTCCGCGCCGAGCAGCAGATGACTGAATTTGGTGGCTTCGCCCAGACACACCGGCAGCAAGCCATCGGCCGCCGGGTCCAGCGTTCCGGTGTGTCCCGCCTTGGCGGCGTTAAACGCATGGCGCACGCGGCTCACAGCTTGCTGAGAACTGATACCCAACGGTTTATTCAGCAGGATTACGCCGTCCAGATGGCGACGCACGTGTTTTGAGGAATTCACTTCCCGTCGTCGGCGATGTTGCGCTTACCGCCGCCACCGCCGACCGCCTCGTCGATCAGATTGGACAGGCGCACGCCGCGCTCGACCGATTCGTCGTATTCAAAATGCAATTGCGGCACGATGCGCAAGCGGATGCGCTGCGCGAGTTCGCTGCGCAGAAAACCGGATGCGTGTTCCAGCGCGCGGGTCACCAAGGTGTGATCGGCGAGATCACCGGGATTGTCCAGGCGCGTAAAAAACACCTTGGCGTGCTCGTAGTCGGGCGTGACCTCGACATCAGTAATCGTGATCATGCCCACGCGCGGGTCTTTTAACTCCAGCCGGATAATCTCCGACAACTCGCGTTGAACCTGCTCGGCGACGCGCCGGCTGCGGGGGTAGTCTTTGGGCATAAGAGCAGGACTAAGGACCGAGGATTAAGGACTGAGTGTGCAGAACCGCGCAGGGGTTACTCAATCCTCAGTCCTCAAACCTTCGCCCTAAAGCGTCCTCGCCACTTCAACGACTTCAAACACCTCAATCAAGTCGCCGATCTTCAGATCGTTATAGCCCTTCAGCGACAAGCCGCATTCGAAGCCGGCTTTGACTTCACGCACGTCGTCCTTGAAGCGCTTCAACGAATCGAACTCGCCTTCGTGGATTACCACGCTGTCGCGCAGCAGACGCACTTTGGCATTGCGCCGCGCAAGGCCGTCATTCACAAAGCAGCCCGCCACCGTGCCAACTTTCGAGATCTTGAATATTTCGCGCACTTCGATGGTGCCCAGCGTGCTTTCCTTGCGCTCCGGAGAGAGCATGCCGGTCATCGCCGCTTTGATCTCATCTACGGCTTCGTAAATGATGTTGTAGTAGCGGATATCAATGCCGCTGCCCTCGGCGAGCTTGCGCGCGGCCGCATCGGCACGCACGTTAAAGCCGATGACCACGGCCTTGGACGCCAGCGCGAGGTTAATGTCCGACTCGGTAATGCCGCCGATGGCGGCATGCACGATATTGACCTTGACTTCATCGGTCGAAAGTTTACCCAGCGCATGCGACAAGCCTTCGTACGAACCTTGCACATCGGCCTTGACGATAAGCTGCAGCATTTTCTTCTCGCCTTCGCCCATTTGCTCGAACATGTTTTCGAGCTTGGCCGATTGCTGCTTGGCAAGTTTGACGTCGCGGAATTTGCCCTGACGGAACAGCGCGATTTCGCGTGCCTTGCGCTCGTCGCCGAGCACCAGCACATCGGCGCCCGCCGCCGGCACATCAGACAACCCCAGCACTTCAACCGGAATCGAAGGGCCAGCCGACTCGACATTCTTGCCCGCTTCATCCACCAACGCACGCACTCTTCCAAATACCGCGCCCGCCAGCAGGATATCGCCACGTTTCAGCGTGCCCGACTGCACCAGCACGGTGGCGACCGGGCCGCGGCCCTTGTCCAGACGCGATTCAATCACCACGCCTTTGGCCGGCGCGTCTTTCGGCGCTTTCAAATCCAGCACTTCGGCCTGTAACAACACGGCGTCGAGCAGTGCATCAAGGCCCTCACCCGTGCGCGCCGACACCGGAATAAACTGCGTATCGCCACCCCATTCTTCGGGCACGACTTCGTGCGAAGACAAATCCTGCTTCACACGCTCGAGGTTGGCTTCGGGCTTGTCAATCTTGTTCAACGCGACAACCATCGGCACCTTGGCGGCCTTGGCATGCGCGATGGCTTCCTGCGTCTGCGGCATCACGCCGTCATCGGCGGCCACCACCAAAATCACCAGATCGGTCACCTTCGAGCCGCGCGCGCGCATGGCCGTAAACGCCTCATGGCCCGGTGTGTCGAGAAACGTTACCATGCCCTTGGCAGTTTCGACGTGATAAGCGCCGATATGCTGGGTAATACCGCCGGCCTCACCCACCGCCACTTTGGTGCGGCGGATGGCGTCGAGCAACGAAGTTTTGCCATGATCGACGTGGCCCATCACGGTCACCACCGGCGCGCGATGCTCCACCACAGCTTCGGCATGCGCCGGTTGTGCTTCGGTGAGAAACGCATCGGGATCGTCGAGTTTGGCGCGCACCGCTTTGTGGCCCATTTCTTCGATCACGATCATCGCGGTTTCCTGATCGAGCACCTGATTGATGGTCACCATGCTGCCGAGTTTCATCAGCGCCTTGATCACCTCGGCTGCCTTCACCGACATTTTGTGCGCAAGATCGGCTACGGAGATGGTTTCAGGCACCACCACATCGCGGATCAACGGTTCGGTTGGTGCTGCGAATGTACTCTGCGTCTCAGTGTCGTCTTTATGTGAAGCGTGGCGGCCTTTGCGCTCGCGCCAGCCCAAACCGCCGCTGGCATCGCCGCGCGTTTTGATGGTGCGGCGCTTGGCAGCGGTTTCGTCGCGCCACACGCCTGGCTTGGGCGCGGCGGCCTTCTTGGGCGGTTTTTTGTCCGCGCCAGCAAGTGCGGCGGGTTTATGCAGCGTGCCGGCGACAGCACCTTCGGCTTCTTTTTTAGCGGTGGCAGGCGTGGCTTTTGCGCCTTTTTCCGCCGCTTCCTTGGCTGCCTTGGCATTCACAGGCTTGGCGGCAGATGCGGCAACATCGGGCTGCGCTTCGGCGACCGGCTCGGCCTTTTTGCGGCGCTCTTGCTCCAGCGCCTGCTTTTTTTGAGCTTCTTCGGCTTGGCGCTGCGAGAGTGCCGCGTGCTGCCTGGCCTCCGCTTCGCGTAAAGCGATCTGCCCGGCATCAAGCACCGGCTTGGGCTCTGGCGGCGCTTGCGCTATTACGACGGGTTCTTCAGCCGCCTCGACCAGTGCTTCCGCT